>CAYYAY010000080.1:0-26803 GCA_964470155.1 uncultured Lamprocystis sp.
CCAGCCGGAAGGGGAAGCCATCCCCGAATGCGCCTTCAACCTGGAGAAAGCGAAGGATTACGCGCGCCTCATCCTGCTCGAATCCTTGTGCCCGGTCGATGCTTACCATGTCGAGCGCATTGATGCGGCCAAAACAGTCGGCGAACTGCGTGTCGAACTCGATGACCTGCGGGAACTGCTGCCCAAACTTTTGCCGAAGCGCCAGGCCCGGCAGGTCTGGGAGCAACTCGAGCCGCTCATGCTGCCCCTGGGCGCCGATCCGGCCTGGCATTCGCCCCCGCCGAACCTGCTGGAGCGCTGGGCTCTGCGAGCCTGAAGCCCGGCTGCGCTGCGCGGGCACAGCCTGAAATCCAGGGCCGCAGCTTGTCATCCGGCACAGCGGCCCGGTGGCCCGCTTGATCGCCGCACATATACGGAACGGTTTTAAGTTTTCGGTTTTTCGTTCGTGTTTATCAAACATCAGGTTACGAAAAACGAGAAACGAGAAACCAACAATGACGAGTATAGATTCAGCGTCGAACGCGGTAACCAGGCGGCGGGTGGGTTTCACACCCGCCTTGATGACTCAACGGTCTTGAGTCTGCTCCTTGACGGGACCTTCATCGTGGTCGTCACCCCGTCCGCCCGCCAGTGAGCGGCGCAAGTCATGCAGCGCGGTACCCAGGTCTGAGGCGATTCGGGGTAACTTCTTGGACCCGAACAGGAGTAGCAGAACGACCAGGACCAGGAGCAATTCGCCGAAACTGATTCCGGAAAAACCCATCATTTCAACTCCCAAGTAGACAACTGTTATCACGACGCCGAAGCCGGGCAAGATGACCAGTGGATGGTCATCCGACAGCCACTGCCCGAAATCCTCGCGGTCGTTGGCCTGACACCATACAACGCTGTAGCATGTCGGCGCATCGCACTTTTCGTCCCCGAACCTCACTATGAAGATTGTCATCCTCGGCGCCGGTCAGGTCGGTTCATCGGTGGCCGAAAGTCTGGTCTCCGAGGCCAACGAAATCACCATCGTCGATGCCGATATGTCGCGCCTGGCGCGTTTGCAGGAACGCCTGGACCTGCGCACCGTGGCCGGCAACGCGGCTCTGCCCTCGGTTCTGGAGCGGGCCGGACTGGCGGATGCGGACCTGTTGATCGCGGTCACGCAAAGCGATCAGACCAACCTCTGTGCCTGCCGCACTGCCGCCACCCTGTTTCGCACGCCGACCAAGATCGCCCGTCTGCGCTCATCGGACTATACCCGCTATCCGCAGCTTCTGGAGGCGAAGAACTTCGCGGTGGACTTCAGTATCTGCCCCGAGCAGATCGTCACCGACTATATCGTCAAGCTGATGGAGTTCCCCGAGGCGCTCCAGGTGCTGGAGTTCGCCGACGGGCTGGTGGGCCTGGTCGCCGTGCGCGCCATCCCCGGCGGCTCGCTGGTCGGCCGCCCGGTGTCCGACCTGCGCGAACACATTCCCCATGTGGACGTGCGCATCGCCGCCATTTACCGCCGCGATCAGGCCATCGTTCCGGACGGCGACACCCTGATCGAGGCCGGCGACGAGGTCTTCTTTCTGGCCGCCACCCGCGACAGCCGCCAGATCATCGGCGAACTGCGGCGGCGCGACCGGCCGACCCGGCGCATCCTGATCGCCGGGGGCGGCAACATCGGCGAACGCGTGGCCCTGGCCTCGGAGGCGCGTTATCAGGTCAAAGTGATCGAGGTCAACGAGGCGCGTGCCCAGTATCTGGGCAGTACCCTGAAGCACTCACTGGTGCTGGCGGGCGATGCCGCGGATGAAAACCTGCTGGCCGCCGAGGGCATCGAGGACATGGATCTGTTCCTCGCCCTGACCAACGACGACGAAAACAACATCATGTCCGCCCTGCTCGCCAAGCGGTTGGGTGCGCGCCGGGTGCTGGCGCTGATCAACCGTCGGATCTATGCCGACCTGCTGCAAGCGGACCGCATCGATATCGCCATCTCACCCGCCCAAATCTCCATCGGCTCACTGCTGGCGCATGTCCGCCGCGGCGATGTGGCGGCGGTGCACAGTTTGCGCCGCGGCGCTGCTGAAGCGCTGGAGCTGGTGGTGCATGGCGACGTCGCCACCTGTAAGGTGGTCGGGCGGCGGATCGAGCAACTGGACCTACCCCACGGGGTGACGGTGGGCGCCATCGTGCGCGGTCCGGAGCCGGTCGCCGGGGGGGCGGACCGCCGTCAGGTGCTGATCGCCCACCACGATACGATGATCGAATCCGGCGACCATGTGATCCTGTTTCTGATCAGCAAGGAACTGGTGCCCAAGGTCGAACGCTACTTTCAGGTGGGGCTGGGCTTTTTCTGATGCGTGCGCTGTCGGCCGTAACCCATATTCTGGGGCGCCTGCTGATGGTGTTCAGCCTGACCTATCTGCTGCCCATCGCTTCCGCCTTGTATTACCAGGACGGCACCTTGATTACCTTCGGCGTCAGCATGGGGGCCTGCGTGCTCGCCGGTTTGCTGCTGGTGGGGTTGACGCGACGCCGGCGCACCGAAATCAAGGCGCGTGACGGCTTCATCCTGGTCACCATGGCTTGGACCCTGACGGCCGCTATCGCCACGGTCCCGCTGCTGCTGCACTCGCAACTGTCATTTACCGACGCGTATTTCGAGACCATGTCCGGTCTCACCACCACCGGGGCCACGGTGATGGTCGGGCTCGACATCCTGGCGCCTTCGGTCAATCTGTGGCGCCATACACTGAACTGGCTGGGCGGCATGGGCATCATCGTCCTGGCGGTGGCCATCCTCCCCTTGTTGGGCGTCGGCGGTATGCAACTCCTGCGTGCCGAAGTGCCGGGGCCGATCAAGGACACCAAGCTGACCGCCCGCATCGGTGACACTGCCATCATTCTCTGGACCGTTTATCTGGGCCTCACCATCGCCTGTATTCTGGCGCTCAAGCTGGCGGGTTCCGGTTGGTTCGATGCGATTTGTCATGCCTTCGCCACCCTGAGCCTGGGCGGCTTCTCCACCCGGGACGCGAGTGTCGGGGCCTTCAACTCGCCGGCCATCGAGGCCGTGTTGATCTTTTTCATGGTGCTCGGCGCGCTGAACTTCGCCACGCATTACACGGCCTGGCATGCGCGTAGCCTGCGCGCCTATTGGCGCGACGCTGAGGCCAAAGCAATGCTCGCGGTCCTCATGCTGAGTTGTATCGGCTGCGCCGGCTATCTGTGGATGGTCGATACTTACACGAGCTATTGGACGGCCCTGCGCCATGTCAGCTTTAACCTGGTGTCCATCGCAACCGATTGCGGATTCGTCAGCACCGACTATGCCCTCTGGCCCATCTTCGTCCCGTTCTGGATGCTTTTTCTCTCTTCGGTGACCGCCAGCTCCGGGTCCACCGGCGGCGGCATCAAGATGATCCGCACCTTGATTCTGACGCGCCAATCCTCGCGGGAACTGAGTCGTCTGATCCACCCCACGATGGTTGCGCCGATCCGGATCGGCGGGATGCACATTCCCAATAACGTGGTTTTTGCCGTCCTCGGCTTCATTTTTCTTTATTTCATGAGTATCGTCGCGCTGACTTTCCTGCTGATCTTCGGCGGACTCGACTTCATCTCGGCCTTCACCGCCGTCATCGCCTGCATCAACAACGCCGGACCCGGTCTCGGCCAGGTCGGTCCGGCCACCAACTACGGCAGCCTGACCGACTATGAGATCTGGGTCCTGAGCTTCACCATGCTGCTCGGGCGGCTCGAAGTCTTCTCGCTGCTGATTCTGTTTACACCCCAGTTCTGGCGGAAATAGGCTTAAGCACAGTATGCGACGTCGGCAATTCATCAGTGGGTTCGCGGCCGGTTCGCTCGCCCTCGGCGCGGCCGGTGGGGACCTGCGGGTAGCCCAGGCCCAGACCGGGCACCGGTGGCGGATGGTCACGACCTGGCCAGTGAATTTTCCGGGCTTGGGGACCGGCGCCAGCCAACTGGCGGCCCTGATCGGCGCAATGAGCGGCGGGCGGGTTCAGGTCCAGGTCTATGGGGCCGGCGAGCTGGTTCCGGCAACCGAGGTCTTCACCGCGGTCAGCCGCGGCACGGTCGAGATGGGGCATGGGTGTGCGTTCTACTGGCCGGGCAAGGGCGCGGCCATGCCGTTCTTCTCCAACATCCCCTTCGGCATGACGGCGCAGGAGGTCAACGCCTGGCTTTATCATGGCGGCGGGCAGGCGTTATGGGACGAGGCCTACGCGCCGTTCGGGCTGGTCCCGGCCGCCGCGGGTAATACCGGGGTCACTATGGGCGGCTGGTTCAACAAGGAAATTTGTTCGGCCGCAGATCTGTCGGGCCTCAAGTTCGGCCTGTCGGGTCTGGGTGGCGAGGTCCTCGCGCGCGCCGGCGGGACCCCCATCAAGTTGCCGCCCGATGCATTGCTCACGGCACTGCAATCCGGGGTCATCGACGGAGCCGAGTGGGTGGGGCCTTATGCGGATCTGGCGCTCGGCCTCTACGCGGCTGCCAAATACTATTACTACCCTGGCTGGCATGAGCCAGGCACCGTCATTGAGGCTCTGATCAATAAGCAGGCACTGGATGCCCTGCCCGCGGACCTGCGCGCCATCGTGCTGAACGCTTGTAAAGTGGCCAATCAGGACATGCTGGCCGAGTTTACGGCGCGCAATCCGGCGGCCCTGAGCACCATCGTCACCAAGCATCAGGTCGAACTGCGGTGCTTTCCCGATGACGTGATCCGCACGCTGCGTGCGCGTGCGAACGAGGCGATCGCCGGTCTTGCGCAGCAGGACGTGTTCGCGGCCAAGGTCCACGCCTCCTATCAGAAGTACCTCACCCAGGCCAAGGCGTGGAGCGACATCAGCGCGTTCGCCTATCTGCGAGCGCGCGATCAGGCATGACCGCGGACCGCAGCACCGGCCCGCGCGGGGAGGATGTGCCCCGGCTGCTGCAAGCGCCGCCGCTGGGACTCTATGTTCATCTGCCCTGGTGCCTGCGCAAGTGCCCCTACTGCGACTTCAACTCACACGCCGTGAGCGACGAACCGCCGTTCGCCGACTATGTCGTCCGGCTCCTCGCCGATCTCGAGCAGGCGTTGCGCGACCATGCGGCACGGCGCCCGTTGCTGAGTATCTTCATCGGCGGCGGCACCCCCAGTCTGTTTCCGGGGACCGCGATCCAGGCGCTCTTGGATGGCGTGCGTGGGTTGATGGTCCTGACGGCGGATTGCGAGATCACCCTGGAGGCCAATCCGGGCGCCGCGGATGCCGCGCGCTTCGCCGCGTATCGCCGCGCGGGTGTCAACCGGCTCTCGATCGGGGTCCAGAGCCTGGACGGTGCCATGCTGGCCCGGCTCGGCCGCATTCATGACCCGGCCGCCGCGCGTGCGGCAGTCGATGCGGCCCGCGCCGCCGGTTTCGACAACCTGAATCTGGATCTGATGTTCGCGCTGCCGGGCCAGACCCCGGCCGGGGCGCGAGCGGATCTGGATGCGGTGCTGGCGCTGGGTCCGGAGCAGGTGTCCTATTACCAGCTCACACTGGAGCCCAACACCCCCATGCAGGCCGCGCCGCCGGTGCTTCCGGACGCGGATCTGGCCGCGGATCTGGCCGCGGCCGGGCGTGAACGGCTGCAAGCGGCCGGGTACCGGCACTATGAGGTCTCGGCCCATGCCCGGCCGGGGCGGGCCTGTCGGCACAATCTGAACTATTGGCGTTTCGGCGACTATCTCGGAATCGGCGCCGGTGCCCACGGCAAGCTGACCGACGCCGCCGGGGGCCGCATCTGCCGCACCGCCAAGCGCCGCCACCCGCGGGCCTACCTCGCCGCCGCCCCGGATGACCTGATCAGCAGTAGGCGGCAACTCAGCCATGAGGACCGGATCAGCGAGTTCGCGCTCAACGCTTTCCGTCTCACCCAGGGATTCGAACGGGGGTTGTTCGCGTCCACCACCGGGCTGCCCTGGTCGCGGATCGCGCCGGTCGTGGCCGCCGCCGTTGCGGACGGACTTCTGCGCATGACCGGTGATCGTCTGGAGCCGACCGCGCTGGGTCGGGACTTCGGCGACAACCTGGTGTCACGCTTTCTGTAGGCGTCACCCGCAAAAAACCACCCCGACGCCTGTTGTGCTGCGATGCTGCGAAATCCAAGTTGCGGTCAGTAGCTAACAGTGCTACAATCCTGAGTTTACTAGAGTATAAGTGAGCCCGCACTGGGCGCAAAAGGGCATCATGAAAGAAGGAATCCACCCGAAATACGCCGACGTCAAGGTCGCCTGCAGTTGCGGCAACGAGTTCGCGACCCGCTCCACGCTGGGCAAAGACATGCACGTCGAAGTTTGTTCCGCCTGCCACCCGTTCTATACCGGCAAGCAGAAGATCGTCGATACCGCTGGTCGCGTCGACAAGTTCCGCCGCAAGTACGCGCGCTGATCCTCCCGCGGCGCGCACTTGCGCGCCTCCCAGGTGGCCACTGCGGAAAAATTCATTCGAGATGCTAGTCAACCTGGCATCTCTTGTACTGTGTCCGCTCGATAACATCGCCTCGGGCGCCTATTTCGTTATCAAGAGCGACGGGCCTGCAGAGCCTCTCATGTGCCACCGCGCTTGGGGCTCTCCTTAGCCCCAGCCGATCGGTGATGGCCCGTCGCTACAGCATGTGCTTGATTGCCTCTGCCTCGTCGGTCAGTTCCTTGAGCGTGATATTGATTTTCTCGCGACTGTAGGCGTCGATTTCCAGCCCTTCGATGAGCTTGAAGGCGCCGCCCTTGCATTCGCAGGGTTGGCCGAACACGATCCCCTCCGGAATGCCGTAAGCCCCATGCGAAGGAATGCCCATGGTGACCCAGCCATCGGCGCCGAGGACCCAATCGTGCACGTGGTCGATGGCGGCATTGGCCGCCGATGCGGCGGAGGACAGGCCGCGGGCTTCGATGATGGCGGCGCCGCGCTTGCCGACGGTCGGCAGGAAGACGTCGTTATACCAGGCCTGATCGTTGATCAGGTCTTTGACGCTCTCGCCGTTGGACGTGGTGAAGCGGTAGTCGGCAAACATCGTCGGTGAATGATTGCCCCACACCACTAATTGCTTCAGGGATGTCACATCGCGGCCGATCTTGGCGGCGAGCTGCGACAGGGCGCGGTTGTGATCCAGGCGCAACATGGCATGATAGTTGTCGGGGTTGGTGCGACCGACCTTTCTGGCCGCCGCAGCGGCGATCAATGCGTTGGTATTGCAAGGATTGCCGACCACCAGCACGCGCACGTCTTCCCTGGCGTTTTCGGCAATCGCCTTGCCCTGCACGGTGAAAATGGCGCCGTTGGCGCTCAGCAGGTCGGCGCGCTCCATGCCCTTGGTGCGCGGCCGGGCGCCCACCAGCAGGCAGACGTCGGCATCCTTGAAGGCCACATTGGGGTCATCGGTGGCCGTCATGTCGGCCAGCAGCGGGAAGGCGCAGTCGTCCAATTCCATCATCACGCCTTGCGCGGCCTGCTGCGCCTGGGGCAGGTCAAGCAGTTGCAGGATGACCGGCTGGTCTTTGCCGAGCATTTCGCCGGAGGCGATGCGAAACAGCAGGCTGTAGGCGATCTGGCCGGCGGCGCCGGAAACGGCAACGCGCATGGGGGCTTTAGACATAGGTCACTCCGGTGGTAATCAGTGTGGTTGAAATTGTCCGATGGTGCTAGATCATTGCATCTGAAAGTCTATTCATTTTATGAGTTCTGTTAATCTTGTCGATTGGCTTGGCGCGTCGCCGTCGTCGGTGCTGAGCAAGCGCTCCAACTCCGCGATGTCGACCCCCCGCTCGGGGCGCTCGGTCACCGGGTCGAGCGGCGGGTTGCGTTGCGCGGCGCGCGGCAGCACAATCAGCTCAATCGGCGTGGTTCCGGCTACGAACCGAAACACCGGGTGGGCGCGACGCTCGCCCCCAGCGTAACGAAAAAGATGTTCGTGCTGCTGCCAGGGAATGCGTTGCTCCATGAGTGCGAACACCACGTCTTCCGAACAGTCCGCGTGCAGACAGAGTTGCACCCCGGCGTCCACCTGGCCGGACCCCCGCAACACTGGACCAACGAGGCGCGGACTGAACGAGCGGAAGGTACGCATCGCTTGGAGCGCATCGGAGCGTAACCGCAAGACATCACGCGCATGAGCATCACCCTGAAAAAGTCTGCGTTGGGTCAGGAGCGCATCCGCAATCGCCTCCTTGGTCGGCCAACCACGACGATCGAGTATGCCGGTGCGTTCGGCCGCCTTGCGGCGCGCCCGATCGAAGTCCGACTCCCCCTGTTCGACCATGATGCGCGCGGCCTCGTAGGCCATCCGCTCACGCGACGCTTGCGATCGGTCTCGTCCCGCCATCCCGCACCTCGACTGACTCAGACTGGGCTCATCGCGCCGCCATTGACCCGAAGGCGCCTAGCCGCCGCGCACGGCGGCGACACCGCGACGGCGCGGTTTGATATATTTCGCAGGAAATCCCGTCGTTTTGATGTAGGCTTTACGCGCGCACCGCCAGCTTAACAGAGAATCCCATGTTCGGTCTCCGACCTAAGAGCAAGGCCCTGCTGGGCATCGACATCAGCTCGACCGCGATCAAACTGATCGAGTTGTCGCACAGCGTCGGGTCGACCACGGCCCTGTATCGCGTCGAGACCTTCGCCATCGAGCCGCTGCCGAACAACGCGGTGGTGGAAAAGAAGATCGCCGATGCCGACGCGGTCGGCCAGTGCATCCAGCGGGCCGTGATGCGCTCCGGCACCAAGACCAAGCGGGCCGCGGTCGCGGTCTCCGGCTCCGCGGTCATCACCAAGGTGATTTCGATGTCCGCCGCGCTGTCCGACGCGGAGATGGAAACACAGATTCAGTTGGAGGCGGATCAGTACATTCCCTACCCCCTGGAAGAGGTCAACATCGATTTCGACGTTCTGGGACGTTCGCAGGCGAGTGCGGACATGGTCGACGTGCTGCTGGCCGCCTCTCGCCGGGAGAACGTGGACGACCGGGTGAGCGCCCTCGAGACCGCCGGTCTGATTGCCGCTGTCGTCGATGTGGAGGCTTACGCCATCGAGAACGCCTGCGCGCTGATCATGGGCGAACATGGCGACGAGCGCGCGGAGCAGACAGTCGCCATCGCCGACGTGGGCGCCTCGACCACCACCCTGCATGTGCTCCACGATGGGCAAGTCGTCTACACCCGCGAGCAGAACTTCGGCGGTCAGCAGTTGACCGACGAGGTGCAGCGCCGCTACGGCCTGCCGCGCGATCAGGCCACCCAGAAGATACTCGACGGCGACGTCGCCGAGAATTACGACACGGAGGTCCTGGGCCCCTTCAAAGAGGCCCTGGCGCAGCAGATCGGTCGGGCGCTCCAGTTCTTCTACTCGGGAACCACCTTCAGCCGGGTCGATCAGATCATCCTGGCCGGCGGGGCTGCCGGTATCCGCAAGATCGATGAGTTGGTCGAGGAGCGCCTGGGCCTCCCGACGATAGTGGCGAACCCTTTCACCCAGATGTCACTCTCGCCCCGGATCAAGGGACAGGAACTCATGCGTGAGGCGCCCGGCATGATGGTCGCGGTTGGTTTGGCCCTGCGAGGATTCGACTGATGGCGCGTATCAATCTACTTCCCTGGCGCGAGGCCGAACGGCGGCGCCGCCGCCGCGACTTCGCGATCGTTGGCGGGGTGAGCCTGGGACTGGCGCTGGTCGTCGCCGCCGCGATACATTTTCAGATCGAGGTCTTGATCAGCGTACAACAAGCGAGAAATCAATTCCTCGACGAGCAGATCAGTCAACTCAATCGCCAGATCAAAGAGATCCAGACCTTGGAAGAGACCAAGGCCAATCTCCTGGCGCGCATGAATATCATCCAGCAACTGCAACAAAGCCGGCCGGAAGTCGTCAGACTGTTTGACGAACTGGTCAATGCCATGCCCGAAGGCGTTTTTCTGACCCGGATGGAACAGACCGGCCGCAGTGTCGTGCTCGAGGGCCGGGCGCAGTCGAATGCGCGTGTCTCCGCCTTCATGCGCAGTGTCGAGGGGTCCGCCTGGATCGGTAACCCGCGCCTCCTGCTGATCGAGAACAAGGACAAAACCGGCACCGGACTCAGTCATTTCCGCTTGTCGTTCGACCAGATACAACCGGGAGCCGCGGCCGGCGACGCGGCGAGCCCGACGTGATGCTGTGACTCAGACGATCCGCCGATCAAGACGCAACCAGGCACGACTCAACCGACTCACCAGAAGCCCCCATGGACCTGCGCGCACTCAACGAACTCGACCTGAACAATATCGGCGAATGGCCGCCGGCGATCAAGGCGCTCGTGATCCTGATCGGCTGTATCGCCATCGGCGGGGCCGTTTACTATCTGGACACGCAGAACCAGCTCCTGCGCCTGGATCAGGAGCGCGCCAAGGAACTGGAGTTGCGTCAGACCTTCGAGACCAAGCAACGCAAGGCCGCCAATCTCGATGCCTACCGGCAGCAGCTCGAAGAGATGAAAGAATCCTTCGGCGCCATGCTGCGCCAATTGCCGGACAAGACCGAGGTTGCCGCGCTGCTGGTCGATGTCTCGCAGACCGGGCTGGCCGCGGGGCTGGAGTTCGAACTGTTTCAGCCCGAGGGCGAGCAATCGAAGGACTTTTACGCGGAACTGCCGATCAACATCCGCGTCACCGGGCATTATCACGAGTTCGGCCGCTTCATCAGCGGTCTCGCCGCCCTGCCGCGTATCGTGACCATCCATGACGTGAAGATTTCCAATCCCGGGGGCGAGCGGGGAACGGCGGACGCCAAGCTGTTGCTGCAGGCCCAAGTGAAAACCTATCGGTATCTGGACGAGGCGGCGACCAAATGACAGCGCCTGCGCACTTTCCGCGACGGGTTCTTGCGGCGCTCCCGATCGCGGGCGGCGCCCGCGCTCGCGGGTTCCGGCGTACCCGGCTTCTGCGGCGACTCATTCCCGTGCTATTGTCGGTGCTGTTCGCGGGCTGCGGCGGGGCGGACAAGAGTGATCTGGAGGACTATGTCCAGAAGGTCAAAGCGCGTGATCCGGGTCCGATCGAGCCGCTCCCGGACATCAAGCAGATCAACACCTTCGTCTATGAGCCCGGCGATCGACGGGACCCCTTCGTGGTGGACGTGCGCGGCGCTGATCAGCCGACCGCCGCGCCCGGCAACAGCCTTGCGCCGGACCCGCTGCGGCGTAAAGAGGAACTGGAGGGGTTCGCGCTCGACACCTTGCGGATGGTCGGCACCTTGGAACAGAACCAGACCCGGTGGGGCCTGATCCGCGGACCCAATGGCATACTGCACCGCGTGCGGGTCGGCAACTACTTGGGGATGAACAATGGTCAGATTATCAACATCAGCGACGAAGCGATCCAATTGACCGAGATCGTGTCGGAAGGCCCCGGCGAATGGCGTGAGCGCCAAGCGACGGTCCAGCTCAGCCAGTAACCCGTGGAGGGCAAGCCGCGATGAACAGCCCAGGTCCCGTGAACGCGTGCCGACGGTCTCGCCATGGACGACCATGCCTGGTCAGTCGGGTCGGATGGCCGACGTGGCTGGTGCTGGTCACGGTGATCCTGTTCACCGCGGCTCCGGCACGGGCGGTCGACCTGCGCGCCGTCGAATTTGCCGCACTCCCCGGCAACCGGGTCGAGATCCAACTGGACTTCTCCGGACCAGTTGCCGCGCCCCAGACCTTCGCAACCGAGAATCCGGCGCGCATCGCGCTCGACTTCGACGGTGTCACCAGTAAACTCGACCGCAAGGCCGTCCCGATCGGTGTCGGGGCAGTGCACAGCCTGGTGGCGGTCGAGGCCAGCAATCGCACGCGCGTCGTGGTCAATCTGAACGACTCGGTTCCCTACGAGGTCAGCGCCAACGGCAATCGGGTCACTCTGAAAATCAACACCCAAGGCGGTGACTTGGCGCCCCCGCCGCCGCCGACCGCGGCGGTGTCCGGGGTCCCGGACACGGCGCCGCCGCGACCGGCTGCCGGTTCGCGGCGCCCGGCCGCGAGCCCGGCACCGTCACCCGCGCGCTCCGCGGGGGCGGGCGGCGCGGTGCGTGACATCGATTTCCGCCGCGGTGACGGCGGCGAGGGACGGGTGATCATCAAGCTCCCGAGCGCGCAGACGCGGGTGGCGGTGCGGGAACAGGCCAAGCATGTCTTCGTCGACATCTATGACAGCACACTCCCGCAGCGTTTATTCCGGCGTCTGGATGTAACCGACTTTGCGACCCCGGTGGTCGCGGTCGAGGCGAAACCAAGCGGCCGTAACGTTCTGGTCGATATCCAGACCGGGACCGATTATGACTATCTGGCCTATCAGACCGACGACCTCTTCACCCTGGAATTCCGCGCCCTGACGCCGGCGGAAAAAGAGCAGCTCGAGAAACAGAAAGTGGTCTACACCGGCGACCGGCTGTCGCTGAACTTCCAGGATATCGAGGTGCGCGCCGTCCTGCAGTTGCTGGCCGATTTCACCGGGCTCAATCTGGTCGCAAGCGATACGGTCCGCGGCAACATTACGTTGCGGCTCAAGAATGTCCCCTGGGATCAGGCGCTGGACATCATTCTCAAGTCCAAGGGGCTGGCCATGCGGCAAACCGGCAACGTGATCATGGTGGCACCGAGCCAGGAATTGGCGGCCCAGGAGAAACTGGATCTGGAGTCGCAAAAGCAGATCGAGGAACTCGCTCCGTTGCGGTCCGAATTCATTCAGGTCAACTACGCCAAGGCCGCGGAACTCTCCGCCATGCTCAAGTCCGAGGGCAGCAACATGCTCTCCGAGCGCGGCAAGGTATCGGTGGATGCGCGCACCAACACGCTCCTGGTTCAGGACACGACAGCCAAGCTGGAAGACATCCGCCGCATCGTGGGGCGCCTCGACATCCCGGTCCGTCAGGTGATGATCGAGTCGCGCATCGTGATCGCCAACAATGATTTCTCCCGTGACTTGGGCGTGCGTTTTGGATACACGCGCTGGCAGGAAAATGTCAACGGTCCTCATAAGGGAAAGTTCAATGAGGTTTCCGGCGGCCTTCCCGGTCAATGGCTCGGAACCGCGTCGGTGCATAATGCGCGCGATCCGGCGCTCGCCGGCGTCGGGACCATGGCGAGTCCCGCCGACACTGTCCCGTTGCTGGTCAGTCTGCCCGCCGTCGACCCCTCCGGCGCCATCAATTTGCTGATCGGCAAGGTCGGTTCTTACCTGCTCCAGCTGGAGCTCTCAGCCATGCAGCGCGAGGGCCGCGGCGAGATCATTTCCAGCCCCCGGGTCATCACCTCCGATGCCAAGCAGGCAACGATCAAGGTCGGTCAGGAGATTCCCTATCAGGAAAGTGCGGGCGGCGGCGGCGGTGCCACGACCACCTCGTTCAAGGAAGCCTTGCTGCAGCTGGACGTCACGCCGCAGATCACTCCGGACGATCGCATTATCATGGATCTGAAAGTCAACAAGGATAACCCGGATTTTTCGCGCGAGGTGCTCGGTGTACCCCCGATCGATACCCGTTCAGTGGAGACGACGGTCCTGGTCGACAATGGCGAGACCGTGGTCTTGGGCGGGGTCTACGAACGGAACAAGACCTTCAACAAGGAGCAGGTGCCCTGGCTTGGTGATGTCCCGGTGCTCGGGCGCCTGTTCAAGCGCGAGGCGCGGCAGGACAACAACACCGAACTCCTGATCTTCGTAACCCCCAAGATCCTGCGGGGAGACATGGTGCGCAATTGACCGCGAAAATCGGCTTGCACGTGATAGCCGCGGTCAGACGATAAGTACCGCGGTCATCGTTGCAGCCGTCGGGGTCGCGACGCGGAGTCTGGCGTAAATATTGCGTTAAAATACGTTCACAACGCGCGCTTCAGGGCCGGACGGACGGCGGCAAAGCCTGCGGCGGCCGTGGCGCGGGCGTCCTGAATCGCCCGGCATTGCGCTTAAGCCTTGCCCATCGGGTCAAAATCTGGCATATGTGTAGAGATGATACGAGCGCAGAACATTTTCCTCGTGGGCCCCATGGGGGCCGGCAAAAGTACCGTTGGTCGACAGCTCGCGGAATCCTTGTCTTATACCTTCAAGGACAGCGATCATGAGATCCAGCGACGCACCGGTGTAGACATCTCGACCATCTTCGAATACGAGGGTGAGGAGGGGTTCCGTGCGCGAGAGCGCCAGGTGATCGAGGATCTGGTCGCGGAGGAGCGCATCGTGCTTGCCACCGGCGGCGGTGCCGTGCTCAACGCCGATACCCGGCAAAGCCTGGCCGCCCGCGGTGTGGTGATCTACCTGCACTGCACCCCGGAGCAACAGCACAGCCGGACCTCCCGCGACCGCGGGCGACCGTTGCTGCAAATCGATGATCCACTGGAGCGCCTGCGTGAGCTGATGGAAGAGCGCGACCCGCTGTATCGGCAAGTCGCGGATCTGGTCGTCTCCACCGAAAAGCGCGGCACCGCCTCGGTCGTCAAAGAGATCCGCCGTCGGCTCGAATCCGAAGAATGACAACACTGACCGTTGCGCTTGGCGCGCGCAGCTATCCCATCTACATCGGCAGCGGGCTGATTGCCGATGCGGACCACTACCGTCCACATATCCAGGGCGGGCAGGTGATGGTGGTAACCAATGAGACGGTCGCCCCGCTGTATCTGGAGTACGTGCGCGCCGCCTTGACCGGGTTGCGCGTCAGTACCCTGATCCTGCCCGACGGCGAGGTCTACAAGACGCAGGACCAGCTGAACCGCATTTATGACGCGCTGCTGGCCGAGCGCTTCAGCCGCGACTGTACCCTGATTGCCTTGGGCGGCGGCGTGATCGGTGACATGGCCGGTTTTGCCGCCGCCAGCTACCAGCGCGGCGTCGCCTTCATCCAGGTCCCAACCACCCTGCTCGCCCAGGTCGACTCCTCGGTCGGCGGCAAGACCGGCATCAATCACCCGCTGGGCAAGAACATGATCGGAGCCTTCCACCAGCCCCGGGCCGTCATCGCGGACACCGCCACGCTGAACACCTTGCCCGACCGCGAACTCTCGGCTGGCCTGGCGGAAGTGATCAAATACGGCCTGATCCGCGACCCCGACTTCTTCGACTGGCTCGATACGCAGCTCAGGGCACTGCGTGACCGGGATCCGGACAGTCTGGCGGAGGCGATTCGCCGCTCCTGCGAGAACAAGGCGCAGGTGGTGGCCGCGGATGAACTGGAGTCCGGTGAGCGCGCGCTCCTGAATCTGGGTCATACCTTCGGGCATGCCATCGAGACCGGCGCCGGTTACGGCAACTGGCTCCACGGCGAGGCGGTCGGCGCCGGCATGTGCATGGCCGCGGACCTGTCCGCGCGTCTGGGCTGGCTGAGCGCCGCGGCGCTGCACCGCACGCGCGAGCTGATCGGCCGCGCGGGGCTTCCCACCGCGCCGCCGTCCGACCTCTCGGCCGCGCGTTTCCTGGAACTGATGGCCGTGGACAAGAAGGTTCTCGATGGCCGGCTGCGTCTGGTGCTGCTGCGTGCGATCGGCGCCGCGGTCGTCACCGACCAGTTCGATCCGGCCCTGTTGCGGGCAACCCTCGGCCCGATGGCCCGGTCACCGATCCCGCTTTAGGAGTCGTTCGCGAATAGGAGAAACTAGTCCGTGAGGGAGACGCCTTCGGCGTCGTTGTCGTAATCGAGTTGTTGATCCCCGCGAGGATGCATTGGTCCCGTGCGTGGCGATCGAAGCCTTGCAAACCCTTGGCGGCCTTGTACGCCCAGGTTGCGTAGCGAATCGAAACCCGATATCAAGCATCAGGTTACGAAAAACGAAAAACGAGAAACCACCAACGACGGCTATATCTCTGCCGGACCCTCGATCGGCGGCTGATCCTGCGGTTGCCAATCCGGCACCACGCGCGCGAGCACCCGTAGACAGGGTTCGTCTTCGCGCGCAACGAGCGCCGCGTGCAGGTCGTCCAGTGCCGCCTGCAACATCGACGGGCTGGGATCGGCGTCCTGCCGGACGACATGGATGCGTGGATGCGGTGTATCGGCAAAGCCCTCCGAGGCGTAGAACAATTCCTCGAACAATTTCTCCCCAGGGCGCAGGCCGATATACTTGATCGGAATATCGCGGTCCGGTTCGCGGCCCGACAGGCGGATCATCTGCTCGGCCAGATAGCGGATCTTCACCGGCTCGCCCATGTCGAGCACGAAGATCTCCCCGCCGACACCGATCACCGCCGCCTGCATGATCAACTGGCAGGCCTCCGGAATCGTCATAAAGAAGCGTTCGATCTCCGGGTGGGTCACGGTGACCGGTCCGCCCCGCTCGATCTGCTGCTGGAACCGGGGGACCACGCTTCCCGCCGAGCCCAGCACATTGCCGAAGCGCACGGTCATGAAACGGCAGGCGGAACGCTGATTCATGTCCCGGCAGATCAGTTCCGCGAACCGCTTGCAGGCCCCCATGACGTTGGACGGGTTCACCGCCTTATCGGTTGAGATCAGCACGAAACGCTCGCAACCCCAGGTATCGGCCGCCGCGGCCATGATCTGCGTGCCGATGACATTATTGTGCAAGGCCGCCTGAATTTGGTCTTCCAGCAAGGGTACATGCTTGTAGGCCGCCGCGTGAAAGACGATGTCCGGACGCGCCCGCTCAAACACTAAAGCGACCGCGGCGGCATTGGTCACGTTCACCAGGTACCGGCTCAGCACCGGCGGATCGGGGCGGTCCAGCAAGTCCATCTCGATGCTGTAGAGGTTGTACTCGCTGTGATCGAGCAAGATCAGCCGCCGCGGATTGCAACGCTTGAGCTGTCGGCACAGCTCCGAGCCGATCGAGCCCCCGGCCCCGCTGACCAGTACGACCCGCCCCGTCAGCCCGGCGCGAATGCCGTCCCAATCCAGGGTCACCGGGTTGCGCCCGAGCAGATCTTCGATCGAGACCGGCCGCAGATGGTTGACCGCCACCTGTCCGGCCATTAGTTCCCGAATCTGCGGCACGGTCCGGAATGGCCGCTCGGCCGCTTCACACAGATCGACCAGACGCCGCATTTCGCGCATCGACGCGCTCGGTGTCGCCAGCAGGATCACGTCGATCCCGTAGAGTTCGACCACCGCCGGAATCTCGCTCGTCGTTCCGCGAATCGGTACCCCATGCACCACGCCACCCAGTCGCCGCGGCTTGTCGTCCACGAAGGCCACCGGCACATAGCCGACGTTGCGGTCCCGTAACAGGTCCCGTACCAGCATCTCCCCGGCGCGCCCGGCGCCGACGATCAGCACCCGCTTGCCGTCGCTGAAATCCAGGCGCCGATCTTTCAGCCAGCGGTACAGCAGCCGCGGCCCCGCGAGCAGCAAGAACTGAAAGATCACGAACAGGACCGGCATCGACCGCGGGACATAGGCCATCCGGTTCAACACGAACAGCAGGAACAGCAGCAGCGTCGTCCCGACCAGCACGGCCAGCGCGATGCGCACCAGATCGTGCATCGACGCGTAGCGCCAAACCCCGCGGTACAGACCAAAGGCCCAGTAAACCGGCACTAGGACCAGCACGACCAGCGGCAACATCCGCACCGCCTGGTCGATAAACTCGGGCGGTACCGTGCTGAGATTGAAACGCAGCCAATAGGTCAGTGCCCAGGCCGCCGGGATCATCAGCACATCATGCAGAAACACCAGCACCCGCGAGCGCGAACGCTGGAACCAATACCGCATCAAGGCGCGGTTCCTGCGCGTGTCGACATCCGGGGAAACGTTTGCCATTTGACTAAGGAGCCGGCCGGGTAGACGCCACGATCTCAGCCATGCTGTCGCCAAGACCCCGCTGGGGACTGAACCCTAAGTCCCGGCAGACTTGACTGCCGTCATAGACCGCCGACCCGATGAGCTTGTCGAGCACCTCGGAATCGAATACGAAACGGTAGCCACGCATCCGCCCCAGTACATCCCCGCCTCGCGCGGCCAGACGCAGAAGGCCAGGCGGAAGTGTCCAGCCCGGTACCCGGCGCCCCAGTGACGTCAAAATGAACTCATAGACTTGCCGCGTGCTGTATGGCGTTCCATCGGTGACCACATAGGTACGGCCCCGTGCACGGGGGTCGATGGCACAGCGCAGCGCCGCCTCGACGAGGTCGTCACGATGGACCATGGACCGCGCATTCCCCAAGTCCGGCAGCGGCGGAAACCAACCGGCCCGCACGGCCCGAATGAGCAGTTCAAGATAGCCCTTAGGGTGCGGACCGTAGACCAGGGACGGGCGCAAGACCACCGGGTGCGGTACCGCCCCGCTGGTCAGCACCGCGTCCTCGGCCGCACGCTTCGAGCGTCCGTAGGGAGACATGGCTGATGGTTCGGAACCAGGGTCGCCGCCGGGGCCGTCACCTTCGCCGATGGCCTTGACGCTGCTGAAATAGACGAACCCGCGTACTCCCTGAGCGCGTGATGCAGCGAGCAGGTCCAGCGTGCTGCGGCAGTTTGCCAGTCGGTATTCTTCGTCGGCGCCGGGTCCCTGCGCCAACGCATGGGCCTTGCCTGCCAGGTGGAAAACGCAGTCGATATCCGCGAGCGTCTCCAGGGGCACGGGTTCCCGGCCGAGATCAATCAAGACCGACGCATCCCAAGGTCCAGGTACGGGTCGGCGCATGATCGCGCGGACCTGCCAGCCGGCCGCCTTGAGCTGCCGGCACAGACTCGGGCCAATAAAACCCGAGGCTCCAGTCACTAAGGCGATGTTCGTCAAGGAACCTCCCAGGCGCAACAACCGTGGTCGACGATGCAATGATTCAGGCCGATTCCGACCGCTTTCTCACTCCGCCGAAGACCCACAGCCGCATCCCGATGAAGTTGACGATCAGCGCCAGCACTGAGGCCACCGCCAGCGGTACCACGGGGTAATTCCGCAGCATGGGCCACACCATAATCTGGCCTGCGAATAAGGCCAGATTAACAACCGCGCCACCACTTTGCACGACAAGATATTGCACCAGTTCGGTCACGGTCGCGGCCTGTGATCGTACCGCTGCCTTAGCGGTGAACACAAAGGCCCGATTCAGCGACCAGGTCGCCAACACCGCGCCTGCAAACGAAACGATGCGAGCGACATAAATATTGAGGCCCAAGCCCTGCGCAAGCAGGGTCAAGATCCCGGCATCAATCACAAAACCCGTCGTGCCGACGAGTGTGAAGCGTCCCAAAGCGCGAAACTCAGACCCTGTCAATATGACCTCGCCCGGTGTCGCAAGCGCCTGGATGGGCACCGAACTGCGTATCATACCCGACCGACTTCAACTGCAGGTAGGCCAGTCGCTTCAGTTCCCGTCGACCGTGCGTTACGGTATTCAGGATCAGTCCGCTCGCGAGCGATAATGCCGACAACACCATCAGTCCAACGACCAGAAACGCGGTTGGAAAGCGCGGTACCAAACCAGTCTCCCAATAGGTTTGAAGCAGCGGGACGGCAAGCAGGAGACCGATCGCCGCGAAAACGCCGGCGATCGTGGCGAAGAAGCCAAAGGGGCGCTCGGCCTTCAACAGACGCGCGATCGTGAGCAAAATTCGCGCACCGTCCGAAAAGGTATTCAGCTTACTCGTGGAACCGGGTGGACGCTCCTTGTAAGCGGTTGGTACCTCGGCCACCGGAAGATTCAACTCGAGGGCGTGTACCGTCAGTTCGGTCTCGATCTCAAAACCTTGTGCCAGCGCCGGGAAGCTCTTGACGAATCGCCGGCTGAAGACGCGGTAACCAGACAGCATGTCGTTGAAGCGATGCCCGAACATCGCGCCGACCAGTGACGTCAGCAGCCAGTTGCCAAAGCGATGTCCGGTGCGATAGGCGTCCCCTGAGGTGGTCGCCCGCGCCGCGTTCACCATGTCCAAACGCTCCCGCAGCAAGCATTCGATGAGCCCAGGCGCGGCGTCGGCGTCATAGGTGTCGTCGCCGTCGACCAAGACATAAACGTCGGCCTCGACGTCCGCAAACATGCGCTGGACGACCTGTCCTTTGCCTTGCAGCGGTTGCCGGCGAACAACCGCGCCTGCCGATCGGGCCTTGGCCGCACTGCCGTCGGTCGAGTTGTTATCGTAGACGTAAATAATCGCCTGCGGCAGCGCTGCCTCAAAGTCCCGTACTACGGCCGCGATCGTGGTCGCCTCGTTGTAACAAGGAACCAGAACGGCGATCCGTATGTCATCGTTTGCCATTACACTCGTCATCGCTTCAGGTCGATCCGAAGAACTCAGGTTTCTCAGTATTGTATCTGCATAGGATCCGGGGTGTTGGTTATTCTTCCAACCATCAATCCGCCGCGCCGCGACCCGCGACGGCTGCCGCAACGCCGATCACGGTGCCGGCGGCAGCGCCGGAGGTGGCTTGGGGAATCGTCGCCAATCCGGCAGTCGCCCGCGCCCCCAGTCAACTGCCCGAGTGAATCCGTAAACGGCGAGTGCCAAACAAAAGCTCAAAGTCGATGCCAGCATGGCCACATAGAGCGGGAAAGTTACGGTGATATAGCGTACGATATCGAAGGTGTGAACCAGGGCTACGATGGGTGCGGCCGACAGCCAGAAACCGATGCTGATCAGCGCCGCCTGCGCCAGCGCAGTAAGCCGCCGGGGCATCGTCCGACGCCCCAAAAAACAGAGCGCTGCCCCGATGAGCGCAAGCACAATCAGGGGTAGGTGAGCAGTGGTCATTCGCTTGGCAAGATCGCTGCAAAGCATCTCCAGTGGGAGCGGATGAGGAAACGTGTGCTCCCGGATTCCGCTGCCCAGTTCCGCGATCAGTCGCCGGACCAGCGGCAAGTCGGGCGCAAAGGTTCCAGGCAACCACAGGTGCTGGTCGTGGCGATAACAGTCGTCCGCCGACCGATCGAGCAGAAAGCGCTTTAACTGTCGCACGATCCGTCGCGCGTATAGCTCAGGCGCATCAGCGATACTTGCTATCGACAACTGACGGTAGGTACGCGCCACGGCGTCGCTGGTCGGGCCGAAGTAGCGACGCTCCAATGCGATGCGCCGTGCTGCGAGCGTATACATGCAGCGGTCGCCGTTGAATCCCAGGAGCGGCCAGCTCTCATCCTCTTGTACATCCTTGAGAAACTGTGCCACATCGCGCGCCGCGCTATCGCCCAGCAGTTGCCGGGCTCGGGAATTCGGAGTCTCCAGCGCCTGGTCTATGATATCCGCATTATTACAAAACACCGTCGTTGGTCCAAACAGTCGAGCGGCTGCGTCATGGTAGTGTTGCGCCAGGTAGCGATCCCCGACGACGACGGCGGCTGGTAAGGCGATCATGGCTCCCCAGGTCGCGATCAACATGGTTTTTTGAAACCGCATCCGCTGTTGCCACAAGCCCCAGGTAGCCAACAGCAATGTCAATCCGGCCAGCGCCAAGAGCGCGGGCTTCATCCCAACGATCGCCGCGGCGCAGAGTCCGGCGCCAAGTGCGCAAGCGGTCAGGTTTGTGCGTTTCAGTCGACGGTCGAGCATGAGCTTGAGGGAGAGCCACAGGGCCGCGAGTGCCGCAATGGACGAGAAGATCTCCGGTGCGACATAGAAGACCGAGGCAAGGTAAAGGGCGGAAAGCGAAAAATAGACGACCACAGCGGCCGCGGCAAGCAGGTGGCTCAGCGCGCGATTGAATGTTGTCCGTGAGTGATCGAGTGAGCGCGCCGCGAGCTGTCCCGGCAGCAGGACGATCGCATAGATCAGCGGGGCACCGAGCAAATACGCGGCAATGTGCAATGCAATGAGGTGATCGAGTGTGCCGCCTGACCAGATCGCAGCAAAGACAAGCGTCGGATAAACGAACGGGCGCACGAGGTGGCTCCAGTCTCCTGCGAACAGCGCCGTCGCTGCCGGTGCAAGGTATTGGGCGCTGTCGGGCTGTAAGTCCACCAGTTGCCAAGCCCCCCACAGTGAATACGTCGTCAATGCGGTGACGGTCAATCCAGTGGCCATGCTCAGCAGGACCACGAGGCGGTGCAGCGCAGGCGAGACCAGAGCGGAAAACAGGCGTCTGCGCCGGTGAAAAAGTATGAAAAATGCGCATAATAACGTGAGTCCCTGGAACCAGGGCGCGATAGTCAGTGGTGCGCGATAACTATAGATATGGACGCCGGTTGGCGGTGATGTGCCGTCGCTTGAAGAGAACAGCAGGATTTTGTGCCAGTGGGAGTAGCGGCCGCGGCCGATGGCGCTGATCGCTGCGTGTCGGGCGTGGGCCTCGCGGAGCGGACGTCCATCTTCGAAGAGTTCCAGACGGGAGCGATGCGGCGCCTCGAAACCATCGCCTTTAGCGAGCACAAAAAGCGGCATCACGCTATCGCAGCGCAGACGAAGCGTATAGGCGAATCCCTGATCGTTGCTGATGGATGCAGGATCGATGGTGGCGACTTTATCGGGTCCGAAAAGCGTCAGCCCGATGGCCGATACGACGATAAGCCAGGCGATCCAGTAGAATAGTGACGCGGCGTTATTCCGTTTGCACATTCGGGGTTGCAGCCGCACCGGGTAGGAGCGATGACATCCAAAGTATTCTATGGTAGCCTTTCCCATTACCGTTTGCGCGAGGGTTGGTCCGTATCGCCAGCCGTCGTGGATTCGCGGCGGATTCACTCACGGGTTCATTGCGATCGACCAACGGTAGCACCAAAGCCTTGATTATCCGTCCCGCCACCATCTCAGGCAAGTGCGGCGCGGCGCCGTCGTCAAGGGTTGTTGTGCGATCCATCCTGGCCGGTCGTTGTGCACACGCTTGCCGATGCGGGTCGGCGCCGAGTGTGCTTTTTGGCACTGGATTGCGGTATCCCGCCGGATACTGGATTTTCCGGCTCGGCCTTGCCGACCGACCCGGGTGGCTGGAGCGGTCATCAAGCCCGACAACACTAAGGGGAAAGATCCTGCCATTAGAATCACTTACTGAATTGGCCGCGTCCGGGGTGGGCGGGGGCGAAGCACCGATCGATCCGCGCATCGCCGCTGCCCTGTCATGGTGCGCGGCGCATCGTGAAGGCGACCTGACGCTGGCGATTCCCTTTTTGTTGCCGACCGCGCAACTGCGAGCCCTCCTGGCAAAACCAGGGGTTCTCAGCGTGCTCGTTGCGCCCCCGTTGGACCCTGATCTGGCCGCCGGTCGGGTCGGCGCGTTCTTGCCCGAGGACTTTTCGTGGTGTCTGCCGCCGCGGATGGCGCGGCGCATCGTCTATATCGGCGGTCGTGACAGCATCACGGCGCGGATGATCCGCACCGCGTTGCGTGGCGGCGTCAGGAGCATGGTGTTCTGGGATCTCGATCGCTGGAGTTCCCGGTCGGTCCTGTTCATGGCGATGTACAAGGTTCTCAGCAAACTCTGGTCGTTGGTCTTGATCGTGCTATCCCGGGTGGGCGCGGTCATGCCGGGCCGAGCGGCCTTGCTGGAAGGGATCGCCCGTTATCGCTTGACGCGGTTGTTGGACTCAACGCATCACTTACTGCCGGCCCCGGATGCGCCCGTCCCTGGCCGTATCATCATGGCCTGCCCGACTTTGGTCGCGGGCGGTGCCGAGCGCCAGATTGTGAATACCGTTCTCGGCCTGTGCCGCGGCGGGGCCGCGGATGTGACCGTGCTCGTCTCCCACCTGTTTTCGCCGCCTGGGAATGATTTCTTTTTCGAACAACTTGTCACCGCCGGGGCGGACGTCCAGGAAGTGCAGGGGCCCATGAGTAATCTGGACGCCTGGGATCGCCACGAGTCCCAGCCGGTTGCGCGTTTGACGCAACAACTTCGCCCCCTGCTGCAGCGATTCCCGCCGGAGATCGCACAAGAGGTCGCGAACCTCTACATCACCTTCCGCGAACTGCGTCCAGCCGTTGTTCACGCCTGGCTGGACCACAGTTGTGTGTGTGCCGGTCTGGCGGCACTCATGGCCGGGGTGCCGCGGGTGCTGCTGTCTGGTCGCAATGTCAGTCCGGTGCATTTTCCGTACATCCTGCAGCCATTCATGCGGCCCGCCTACCGGGCCATGGCGACTCGTCCGGAGACGGTCTATCTCAACAACAGTCATGGCGGGGCCGCCGACTATGGGGCCTGGCTTGGGCTCGAAGGTGCCAGATTCCGGATCATCTACAACGGGCTCGACAGCGATGGGGTGACCCGCGCCGCGCCGGATCGGATCGCCGAGTTCAGGCAGCGCTACGGGATCCCCGAGCAGGCCAGGCTGGTGGGCGGGATGTTCCGCCTCTCGGGGGAGAAGCGCCCCGCCCTCTGGGTCGATACGCTGATCCGTCTGACCTCCGAGCGTGATGACATCCGTGGGCTCTTGTTCGGTGCCGGTCCCTTGCAGTCCGACCTGGAGGAAAAGCTCGCCCAGGCCGGCCTTGCAGACCGCGTGCGCCTGGTCCCGCCGACCAAAGAGAGCATCCTGGCATTGTCCGCGTTCGACGTGCTGTTGCTGGCGTCCCGCTGGGAAGGAACGCCCAATGTCGTCATCGAGGCGCAGGCGGTCGGTACACCCGCGGTGGTGTGCGGGGGCGGCGGTGCGCGGGAGGCCCTGCTGCATGGTGTCACCGGTCTGTTTGTCGAGCAGCCGAACACGGCCGCGCTCGCCGCCGCGCTCCTGTCGCTGTTGGACGATCCGGGATTGCGGCGCCGGTTCGGCAGCGCCGGCCCCGCGTTCGTGGCGGAACGGTTCGGCCTGGAGCGGATGGTAGCGGCGACCCTGGAGACCTATGGGTTTGCACGGTGACCCACGGCTGCCTGATACAGCGGCACCGAAATCCCGTTACCATGCGCGTTTGACGGAAGTCGCCTCACCCGCGGCGACCTGGCGCTCAAGACAACACGTGGAGATGCGGTGACGGCATGTGCGGCATAGCAGGAATTTTGACCGAGTCCGGCGGCTTCGATGCCGATGCGTTGCGTCGCATCGTGACCGATGTGCGTGATTCCATGGTGCATCGCGGGCCGGACGCCGCGGGGGTCTGGGTCGACCCGGACGGCGGTTGCGCCTTGGCCCATCGGCGGCTGTCCATCATCGACCTCTCCGCGGAGGGGCGTCAGCCGATGGGCAACGCGGACGGATCGGTGCAGGTCACCTTCAACGGCGAGATCTACAATTACGAGGGGTTGCGTGACGACCTGGTCGCTCAGGGTCACTGCTTTCACTCGCATACCGATACCGAGGTCATTCCGCACCTCTTTGAGACCTTCGACCCTGCCCGGGTGACACAGTTTGATGGCATGTTTGCTTTCGGTGTCTGGCACCGCGCGAGCCGCCGTCTGCTGCTGGCCCGTGACCCCTTCGGCAAAAAGCCGCTGTACTATGCCCAGGGGCCGGGCTGGTTCGCCTTCGCCTCCGAGCTACAGGCGCTCACCCGGATGCCGGGGTTCGACGCTACCATCGATCAGGACGCGTTGGCTTATTATCTGTTGCTCCAGTACATCCCCGCGCCCTTCAGTATCTACCGCTCGGTGCGCAAGCTCCTGCCTGGTTCCACCCTGGTGGTGGACACCGATGGCGGGACCATTCGGGTGCGCGAGCCGCAACGCTACTTCAGTTTCACACCCACCGAGCCGCGGGGTGCGGGCGGACCGTCCTATGCCGAGCGCGAGGAAGAACTGCGCTTACGGGTCCGGGAGGCGGTGCGCAAGCGGCTGATGAGCGACGTGCCGCTGGGCGCCTTTCTCTCCGGCGGTGTGGATTCGGCGTTGGTGGCCGCGATGGTCACCCAAGATCTGGGTCGGCCCTTGAGCACCTTCTCCATCGGTTTCGGCGGGACCACGGAGACCGAGCACCTGTATGCCAGGGAAGTGGCGCAGCACCTCGGCACCGCTCACCACGAGGAAATTCTGAGCCCGGATGCATTGCAACTCGTCCACGAGATCGCCGACCGGCTGGATGAACCCAATGGCGATTCCTCCTGTCTGCCGACCTACCTGCTGTCGCGCTTCACCCGCGGGCAGGTCACCGTGGCCCTCTCCGGGGACGGCGGCGACGAACTGTTCGGCGGCTATGGACGCTATCGCGACACGCTGATGGAGCAGGGCAGTCGCGTCCAGCGGCTGGTGCGTGCGGTGCGCACCCGGCGCGGCACCACCCCGGCGGACGGCTACCTGTCCCCGCGGTGGCTGATCTTTCAGCCCGAGCAGGTCGGCGCACTCACCGGTGGGCTGCCCGCCGCCGTCGCGCACTCCCTGGCGGACTGGCGGGTGCTGCTCAATGATCCCGGCCAGCCGCTGATGCATCGGATGCGTGCCCTGGACGCCGCGACCTATTTGCCGGGGGCGGTCCTGCCCAAGGTCGACCGCATGAGCATGCAGGTCTCACTGGAAGTCCGCTGCCCACTGCTCGATCGCGCCGTCGCCGCGCTGGCGCAGGGGATGCCGCTGTCCGCCTGCTGGCGGCCGCCGGCTGAAACCAAGCGTATCCTCAAGGATCTGGCGATCCGCTACCTGCCGGCGGAATGGATGCATCGGCGCAAGATGGGGTTTGGACTGCCGTCCAGTGCCTGGTCCAAAGAGGCGACGCTGGACCTGGCTCGCGACCTGCTGCTCGCGCCGTCCAGTCGACTCGGTAGCCTGCTTGATGCCGCAGCGTTGCGCGGGCTGGTGGAACATCAGGCGCGACCCGGCTGCTTCTCGGTCTATCAGGTGTGGCCGTTGTTGATACTGGAACTCTGGCTGCGCCGGGCGATGAGCGGTTAGGCGGTTTCAAGTCAGTATCTCGAATGGAAGATGCTGATGCCCTTGCTTGATCCGATAGGTAGTGAAATCGCTGCGATCGATGGTGAAAATTTTGCCAGCAATTCCCGGCGAGCCTCGATTCAACAAGCGTCCGACCGTTGAATTGCGA
>CAYYAY010000081.1:0-25429 GCA_964470155.1 uncultured Lamprocystis sp.
GGGAGGAAGTTATTGAATGACCAATTTTTTCTTCACTTGAATAGTTTATGAGAGGAAGTTATTGAATGACCAATTTTTTCTTCACTTGAATAGTTTATGAGAGGGTGGACAAGCGCAGCGCAGTCCACCCTACAGCCGTAACGAAGACCAAGGCCCTGCACCTGAGCAAGCGATTTTGAATCAGAGGCTTACTGTGAAAGTGCGTAGTCGGGCCATCCTGGCCTGACGGCGTCGGATTTGGAACAATCAGTGTTCGGTGCGGATGCCGATCGCCGACGAACGTCCAACGATAACGTCAGGGCCGAAGCCTTGACGTTCAGGAGTCATCATGGCAATCATCCTTGAAGAAGCGATGCGTGGGTGGATGGCGGATCACCAGGGGCTGCGCGAGCGGATTGCCGAGCGCGCCGTCGACCGGTTTTTCTCCGTGCTGGTCCCTGCGCAGCCGCCGACGCCGGCGCAACTGGAACGGGCGCTTGCCGGTGCCCGCGATGAGGTGTTCGCGGCCTTGAGCGCGGACGCGGTGCTGGACGGTTTGCCCCATCCGCCGACCGCTGGGGGTGCCCGCGAAGCCCTGCGCAGCAGTTGGCTCAGCCTCAATCCCGCCTGGGGTCTCCCGACCCCGCCGCTTGGTCGGGGCCTGTCGGTACCGCGGCTGGCAGTCGCCGCCGCGGTGGGGAGCCTGCTGGGCATGACGCTGCTCGGTGGACTGTTGCATCTGACGCTGGGGCTGCGCGGCTTGGGGATGCTCATCGGTGCCCCCGGCGGCGCGGCGGCGGCGATGTACGCGGTGGGTAAGCTGGCCGAAAGCAAGGCCCTGCGGTTCGCTCTCAAGTCACTGATGGGTGCGGCCTGGACGGCGGACGTGCTGGGCGCCGCGACGCTCGGTTTCGGCGCCATCTGGGGCCGGCTGGCGGGCGTCGGTTTGTTGCGGCGCATCCTGGTGTACGCGGGTGTGGTGGCCTTGTTGGCATTCACCCGCGGCAGCACTCAATACGATGACCGCGCTTACCGTAAGACGGTCCGTGACCTGATCCGGCAAGCGGTCGATTGCTCGGCCCTATTGCTCTGCAGTCTGTCGGCCGGGCGAGTCGAAACGCCCCCAACCGCGGCACTGGACAGGGATCTGGCGCGGGCGATCCAGGAATTGCATCGATGCGACGCCGCGGGTCTGCCGACCGCCGCCGAGTCGGTACTGCTGGAGGCACGACGGATGGGGCTGGACGGCGTGTCGGTCCCGCCGCGCTTCGTGCAGGCGAACGACTCGGTGCGCCTACGGCTGCGCTGGAGTCCGGAGTTGGCGCAGCATTACCGGCCGTTCGGCCTGATCGAGGAGGGCGACACCGTCATCGTCGAAGACGAGCCGGTGATCGTCAACGGCAACGTGCTGGAGAAGGGTCTTGTCCGGAAACAACGTTTGTAACGCTTTGCAGGTGGTATCGGAGCAGCCCAAACCGGTGCTCGCGCTGGACTTCGGCACGTCCAATACTTACGTCACCAAGTGTCCGGGAGACAAAGAGGACCCGGTGGGCGTGGATTTCGGCGACGGCCGCGACGGCATCGCCACCGCGATTCTCTACCGGGACGGCAAAGACCCGCTGATCGGCGATGTGGCGCTGGAAGAGTTCGGCGACGCGGGCCCCGCGCGGGTCGGCTACAGCATCCACGCCCAGTTCAAACCGGACCTGGCGGCCAGCGCCGAGACGCGCCGTTATGCCCGCGATTTCCTGGTCGGCCTGCTGGAGGTCGCCCGGCGGCAGAACAAAGACATCGCGCCCTTGCAGCGTCAGGTGTTGTTCGGGGTACCGAGCGAGTCATCCGACGGTTATCGCGACGCGCTGCGCGCGATCTGCCGGGAGGCGGGCTTCGGGGACGTCAAGACGGTGGACGAGCCCAAGGGCGCCATCTATTTTCATATCCAGCGCAAAGACATTACGCCACTCGAAGCACTCACCGGCGCGCTGGTGGTCGACTTCGGCGGCGGCACCTGCGATTTCGCGCTCATGGCCGGCGGTGAGGTCATGCACTCCTGGGGCGACATGCATCTGGGCGGGCGCCTGTTCGACGACCTGTTCTACCAATGGTTCATTGAGCAGAACCCGGGCGCGGTCGCGGCGATGCGCCGCGAGGCGGCCGAGTTCTTCGTGCTGGCGGTGCGCTGCCGGGAGGTGAAGGAGAAGTTTTCGTTGGCCATGGCGCTCGACCGGACCGCGGTCTTTCGCAAGGCGGTGGGTGAGTACGGACGCCTCACCGGGGCCACCTGGGAAACCTTCCTGGCGCGGGCGCAACACTATCGGCCGTCGGCGACCTTCGCCGACTATCTGCGGGCTATGAATCCGCAAGCGGGCGAGCACTTGTTGGCGTTCGACCAGGGGCTCGACTTGCTGGATTGGTTTCGCCAGACCCTGCGTGAGGGGCTGGCAGACGCGCGGGTGCGCGGCCAGGACCTGGCCTGTGTGATCCTCACCGGGGGCAGCAGCGCCTGGCCCTTCGTCGCCGCCATTGTCACCGAAGAACTGAAACAGCGGCATCGCTCGCCCCGCCTGGTCCACAGCGACCGACCCTATGTCACGGTCTCCCAGGGCCTGGCCATTGTGCCGGCGCTCCAGCGACGCCTCCTGCTGACTCAGAGCGCCCTGCGCTCCGAACTGCCGGGCTTTGTCGGCAACCGGATCGGCCCATTGATCGAGCGGCGCATGGACGCGGCGGCCGAGCAGATCGCCGAGCGGGTGGCGGTCGGTCTGTTCGACGAGCGGATCGCGCCCATCCTGTACGGCTTTCGCAAGCGCGGCGGCTCGGTCGCCGCCCTGAAGGCCGGGATCGCGACCGCGGCCGCGGACTTTCAGTCGCAGATCGAGGCGATCGTGAAGACGCAGATCGCCAAGGTCCTGACCGGCGTCGCCGCCGATACTACCGAACTGATGCAGGCCTGGTATCGCGAGCGCCGGCTGACCGTCAGGCAGCATCTTGCCGGCACCGGCCCGTCGCTAGACCTGGCCGCGGGGTTGCGGATCGCCGATCCGGATGTCTACGGCGAGATCTCGGGGGTCGTGCTGGCGCTGTCCACGACCATCGTCGCCGTCGTGGCGGCCGTCATCAGCGGCGGAGCCGGCACGGCGTTGATCGCCTCCGGCCCCATCGGGCTGTTGATCGGCGCCATCATCGGCCTGGTCGCCGGTGCACTGGCGCTGCATTACGGCGTGGAAGAGGCCAAGCGCCAGGCTGAACTCTGGGAAGGCACCCCCATCTGGATCATCGCCCGGGCCCTGACGGATGACAAGATCGCCGGCCTGCGCCAGGACATCAAGGACCAGGTCGCGGAAAAGGTGAAGGCCCATTCGGAGGGCGCCAGACAAGGCTTGGAGGATCAGGTCCGGCAGCGCGTGGAGCAGGAAATCGCTAGCTTGTCGGCGATCAGCCAGGTTTGGTAGATCTGGGAGTCGGCGACGGGGTACTTGCCCCGTCCAACCCGCGTCGCCGGGATTGGCCTTCCGGTCACCCTAAAGAATCAACGGATAATCGGCGATGCCGGGGTTGCCCTTCACACCTTTGAGCTTGGGTGTATTGAGCCGACCGATCTTGACCGTCTTAATATCCCGCAAGTAAGTGGCCACCGTATCCCAGATCGGCTCGCCGGGTGATTGACTGCCGACGGTCGCCCAGCCGGCGACCACGTACTGCTTGTCGGCCTCGATCCTGGTGCCGTCGTTCAACTGCATGTCGGTGATGCGGTTGCCCATGGCCGCACCGGGTTCGCACACATAGTCCAGTCCGCCGACGCGCACCATGTCCCCGCCCTGCTGCACATAGGGATCGGGATTGAAGAGGTTGTCGCAGACATCTTCGAGGATGGCCTTGATCTCGGTGCCGGACAGCTCCCGGCGATAGGTCTCGGGGTAGGTGATACAGGTCTGATCCATCACGTTGTCCATCGTGATGGTCTGGCCCGGCAGCACCGTGGTGCCCCAGCGGAAGCCGGGGGAGAGGCTGATTTGTGCATCATTGACCTTGATCAGCGCATCGCAGATGACCTGATCGAAGGTTCCGTTGAAGTTGCCGCGGCGGAACAGGGTCTGCTCGGCGACCGCGAGCTTTTCGGTCAGCTTGTCCTGATGGGGCGCGCGCACGCCCGCGATGTACTTCACCATCTCCGGATCGGGCTTGATGAGGTTGGAGAAGACCGGGAGCAGGCGGTAACGGAAGTCGCGCAGCTTGCCGTCCTTCACGTCCAGGTCCATCACGCCAAGGAATTTGCCGTTGGAGCCGGCGTTGGTGACCAGCGTCTTGCCGCCCTTGTTCTCGACCAGGGTCGGCGCCGGGATGCCGTCGTGGGTATGACCGCCGAAAATGCAGTCGATACCGCTGACCCGTGAGGCCATCTTCAGATCGACATCCATGCCGTTATGGGAGAGAACCACGACCAGATCCGGTTTCTCCGCCGCGCGCACCTTATCGACGATCTCCTGCATCCGCCCGTCCTCGATCCCGAAGGTCCAATCCGGGATGAAGCGCTGGGGGTTGGCGATGGGGGTGTAGGGGAACGCCTGACCGATGACGGCCACCCGCACCCCGCCGACCGGTTTGATGACATAGGGCTTGAAGGCCAGGCCCGAGTCTTCATTGAAGCCGGGAAAGGCAGCGAACCGGTAGTCGAACAGCGCCTCCTCCCGGACCTGGATATTCTGCGCCACGAAGTCGCCCTTGAACGCCTCGATGTTGCGGATGACCTCGGTATCCTGGTAGGTGAACTCCCAATGGCCGGTCATCACGTCGACCCCGAGCAGATTGCAGGCACCGACCATATCCTGCCCGCGGGTCCAATAGGCGGTGCCGGAGCCCTGCCAGGTGTCGCCGCCATCCAGCAGCAGGCTGTTGCCGTCGCCGCGCTCGCTGCGCAAGCGGTCAACCAGGGTTTTCAGATGCGCAAAACCGCCAACCGCCCCGAACTTGGCGGCGCCCTTGTCGAAATCGAGGAAGGTAAAGGCATGGGCCTCGATCCCGCCCGGCTGTACCTTGAACTGTTTGAGAAAGGCCTTGCCGACCAGATGCGGCGCCTTGCCCAGCGCGGCGCCAAGCCCCAGGTTGACGTTGGGCTCACGGAACCAGATCGGATTGAGCTGGGCGTGGGTATCGGTGATGTGCAGCAGCGTGCAGTTGCCGAACTTGGGGACCTCATAGAGGTCGCCGGGCTGGCGCGCGGCGGCGAAGACCGAGCTGGGCAGCATCCCGGCCGCACCGGCCAAGCCCATGAGTCTCATGAATTCGCGACGGGAGATAGACATGGCGATAATCCTCCAGCGAGTACAGTTGGCGACCACCCAGGGGCAGCCGGGACGCGATGGTCGACCGCGCAGGCCCGCCGCCGAGCGGCGGGTGCCATAACCGGTCGCAAGTGTTAGCATCAGCCGCACACGCGCGTGCGTGGGCGCGGTTCCGATCCGACCAGGCGTGCGGTGCGGCGAAGAATCGCATGATCGGGGACCGGCAGCCAGTGCCGCCCGGTCACGCGCAACAACAAAGATCCAGATCAGGAGGTTCCAACCATGAAGTTCCCCTCGATATCCCGGCGGCGGGCACCGGCGCTCATCCTGGGTGCCCTGGCCATCACCGCCGTCGGTGTGGCGTCCGAGATGCCCAAGATCGACCTCACGAGCGGCGATCCGGCCGCCGGTAAGGCAATCGCCATGGATCGCTCCAAGGGCAATTGCATCGCCTGTCATCTGATCATCGGCGGCGAGAGTCCGGGCGCCATCGGCCCGGCGCTGATCGCCATGCAGACGCGCTACCCCACCAAGGAAGCGCTGGCCATCCAGATTTGGGACGCGACCGTCAAGGCCCCGGAGGCCGCTATGCCGCCGTTCGGTCGGCACGCGATCCTCTCCCAGCAGGAACTGGCCGACGTCGTGGCCTATGTCTGGACCCTGTGAGCGCGCATTAACGGAGACACTCCCGCATGAATATACGGAACGGTTTTCAGTTTTCGGTTTTTCGTTTTTCGTTAGCGTTCGTCACGCATCAGGTCACAAACAACGCGCAACGAAAAACCATTAACGACGGGCATAAGCCCCACCTGATGTTGACCGCCCTCGGTCTGATGTGCGCCCTGGGCTCAGCGCTGACGGTCGCCGGCACCCCGCAAGAAGATCAGGCTGTCTTCCAGAATTATTTCAAGCAGCGCTTCCCGCACGTCCCCCCGGACGATTTCAAGAACGGCGCCTATGCGCTCGACCCGGTGGGCCGCGAGAACTGGGAGGCGATCGAAGAATTTCCGCCCTATGAGGCCGCCATCGACAATGGCAAGACCCTGTGGGAAACACCCTTCGCCAACGGCAAGACCTACGCGGACTGCTTCCCGGACGGTCCGGGCATCGCCGGCAAATTCCCCCGCTGGGACAAGGAGCGGGGCATGGTGGTCACCCTGCCGCTGCTGGTGAACGAATGCCGGGTGGCCAATGGCGAGAAGCCCTATGGTTACTTTCTCGGACCGCTCGCGGAAATCAATGCCTATATGGCCTTCGAGTCCCGTGGTCAGATCATCAACGTCGAGATCCCGGCCGACGACCCGCGCGCCCTGGCCGCTTACGAGAAGGGCAAGGAGTTTTATTTCGCCCGCCGCGGCCAGTTCAATTTCTCCTGTGCCCATTGTCATATGGGCAATTCGGGCTCCACCCTGCGCACCGAGATCCTGAGCCCGGCTTTCGGTCACACCACCCACTTCCCGGTCTATCGCTCGAAGTGGGGCGAGATCGCCACCCTGCACCGGCGTTACAAGGGCTGCAACGAACAAGTCCGGGCCAAGGCGTTCGAAGGACAAAGTGAGGAGTACCGCAACCTGGAGTATTTCATGAGTTACATGGATAACGGCCTCGAACTCAATGGTCCCGGTGCCCGCAAGTAGGTCAGACGAGGAGTAACCAAAAAATGAAGATACGCAGTCTTTCCGCGGGCGCACTGGCCGCCGCCCTGTTGCTGGCCGTGCCGGCGACGAGCCTGTGGGCCGCCCATCGGGCCGACGCCCAGCAGGCCATTGCGCAAGCCTTGAGCGCTCGCGAGAAGGTGTTGGCCGCCGGCCTGGTCAGCGAGACCGCCGCGCTGATCGAGGAAGCGCAAGACTTGATTCCGTCGCGCCAGTATACCAAGGCGGTCGAGCTTGCCGAGCGGGCGCGCAAGCAGGACGAGTACGCCTTGTCCCAGGCCGCTGCCGCCAAACCGGCCGCGACGGCGGCACCCGCAGCAACGACCGCCGCGCCCCCGGCAGCACCCGACACGCCGGCAACCGCCGCCATCACCAATAAGTTTAGTGCGGCCGAGGCCGAAACGGCCATTGCCGCGGCCGAGGCGGCCCGCCGGAAAGCCGACGCGGTTGGCGGGGAATGGCGCGACACCGCGAAAATGATCAAGGATGCCGGGGAACAGTTGAAATCCGGCCAATTCGACGCGGCGGTCAAGCTGGCGAACAAGGCCAAACAACAAGGCGAACTCGGCTATGCGCAGGCGATCAGCCAGAAAGGCGCCACCTTCCCCTCCTATGTGCACGCCAAGTAATGCGATGGCAAGCGCAACACCCGTCGGCCCCGCGGTCGCGCCGCTGATCGCGTGCACCCCCATTCGCTTATGCTCCTGATGGAGGCTTCCTGAGATGAATCGCTCTGCCGTCTTTGCCATCGCTCTTCTGTCCGCGTTCGCCGCTGTTCAGCCCGCCGCGGCAGAGGGCAACAAGATCACGCCCAAGCTCGACTCGGTGCAGGTGATGCACAACGGACAGCCGGTTACGGTCCAGCGTGGACATGACCCCGACGCCCACCTGCCGCCGCTCTTCCAGAAAACCGATCGCGGCTGTCCGCCCTTCTGCGTCCAGCCGATGGTGGCGGTTCCCGGAGTCGAGACCGTCGGCGAACTGGAACTGCTCGACTATCTCCAGCGCGTCGGTCAAGGCGACGAGAGTATCCTGGTGGTCGATTCGCGCACGCCGGATTGGGTGATGCGCGGCACCATTCCGGGTTCAGTCAATATTCCCTGGAACAAGATCAATATCGATACCAACGGCACCTTCGAGACCCCGGGCGAAGCCGAGAACTTCAAGCACATCCTGGCCGACGAGTTCGGCGCCACCCTGGGCGATGGGGGTCAATGGACATTCGGCGACGCCAAGACACTGGTGCTCTTCTGCAACGGCATCTGGTGCCCGCAATCCACCGCCAACCTGCGGACCTTGGTCAAGTACGGCTATCCGGTCGAGAAGCTCAAGTGGTACCGCGGCGGGATGCAGGATTGGATGAGTGTCGGTCTGACCAGCGTCAAGCCTTGAGGTCTTGCGGCGCAGTGCGGATGGGCGGCCGTCAACAACCCGGCTTGCTCAGGACTCCGCGCCCATGACCTTGCGGCGCTACACCCTGATCCTGCGCCTGCTGCTGCCGGCGGCCTTGCTGCGGCTCTATTGGCGCAGCCTCCAAGCCCCGGCGTATCGGCAACGGATCAGCGAGCGCCTGGCGCTTGATGAGCCCGCGGCGGCGCCGGCGGCGGTCTGGGTCCATGCGGTCTCGGTGGGCGAGGTCCAGGCCGCGCAGCCGCTGATCAAGCACCTGCGCAGCCGGGACCCACCCCTGACGGTGCTGGTGACCACGACGACCCCGACCGGTGCGGCCAGGGTGCAGGATCTGTTCGGCGCGGCCGTGACCCACCGCTATACACCCTACGATCTGCCGGAGGTGATCGCGCGGTTCCTGGACCGGGTCGAGCCGCGTTTGCTGATCGTCATGGAGACCGAAATCTGGCCCAACACCCTGGCCGCCTGCGCTGCCCGCGGGATTCCCACGGTGCTGGCCAATGCGCGGCTGTCCGCCCGTTCGGCACGCGGCTACGCCCGACTCGCGCGGCTGACGCGGGACACCCTGGAGCGGTTCACGCTGATCGCGGCGCAGACCGCGGCGGACGCGCGGCGTTTTCGCGACCTGGGTGCCGCGGCGCAACGGGTCGTCGTCACCGGCAGCATCAAGTTCGATCTGCGTCCCGCGGCGAGCCTGCAAGACCAGTCCGAGGCGATACGCCGGAGTTGGGGTGGGGGGGGCGTCGCCGATCGCCCGGTCTGGGTCGCCGCGAGCACCCACGAGGGCGAGGAGGAACTCATGCTGGCGGCGCACCGGCAGATCCGGGCGCAGGTCCCGGCGGCCCTGCTGGTCCTGGTGCCGCGCCACCCCGAGCGGTTCGAGCGGGTGGCCGGGCTGATCCAACGCGCCGGCTTCCCCCTGACGCGGCGCAGCGCTCAGGTGCCCTGTCCGCCGGAGACGGCGGTTTTTCTCGGCGACAGCATGGGGGAACTCCCGATCTTCCTGGCCGCCGCCGATACCGCCTTTATCGGCGGGAGCCTGGTTCCGATCGGCGGTCACAATCCACTGGAAGCCGCCGCGGTCGGGGTGCCGGTAGCCATGGGTCCCCATGTCTTCAACTTTGCGGCGATCACTGAATTGCTGGTGACTGAAGGTGCCGCGGTGCAGGTGGCCAACGCGCCGGCCCTGGCCGCGCTCATGATCGATTGGTTGACGGATGCGTCACGGCGCGCCGACATCGGCGAGCACGGCCGCCGGGTGGTGGAGGCCAACCGCGGCGCCTTGCAGCGGTTGATCGCGCTGATCGAGGAGCGGCTGTCCGCTTCTGATGGTGGCGTCGAACGCGATAAGTAACTGTGGACATCAAATGCGACGGCTACAATCCTGGAAGCCAAGGCTGGAGCCTTGGACTCCAGGGCCGCGTCAGCGACATTCAGGAGATCAAGACAGCGGTCAGAGATTGTGAAAGTATTCGCTCCGAACCCGAAAACATCGCAATGCCGTAGGTTGCCGTGAAAGTCGGGCGGGCGCAGAGACAAGAACAATCCTCGCGGTCTCAATGAGACACGATAGGGGTACGGCGGTGGCCGGGCCTCCGGCGCTCGGTCAAGCACCACCCCCGTGGGTGCCTATAACTTCGCGGCCTTGGCGCGGCCCCCTAAGCATAGCCCAACTTTCATGGGCGGGGGCGAGCGCCCCGATCATGACCGTTGGGGTGAGGAACGAACCCAACATTTCAGCGCCTTGCGTTCGCGCGCAGGTTGGGCTTCGTTCCTCGGCCCGATCTATAGCGAATACTTGCCCAATCTTTCCAAGACCGTCACGGGTTTCGCCGATGCACACCCACCGGAATCAGACCATGTCCCCAAACGATCCCGTGTTCGAGCTGGTCACAGTCCCCGACCCCGAGGCGGACGAGGCGCAGCGGCTCGCCGCCCAGGAGCAGCTCGGCCGGCGTCGGCTGCCGCCCTCGCTGCACGATCATCGGGCCGCGGCCAGGCATTACCGCCCCTCGTCGCACCTGCGGATGGCCATCAACCTGGCCCTGAACCTGGGCGCCCCACTGCTGCTCACTGGGGAGCCCGGCACCGGCAAGACCCAGGTGGCCGAGTTCCTCGCTTGGTATTTCAAGATCCCGGTCTTCAAGTTCCAGGTCAAATCCAACTCCAGTGCCGAGGATCTGCGCTACGACTTCGACGCCGTGGGCTATCTGCATTGGGCCCAGAGCCGCCGCCCCGCGACCGAGGCCGGGGCTGAGACCGCACCACCCGACCCGGCCCCGGTCGCCCTCGTCAGCCCCGCGGAGCGTGACCCCCTGCTCGCCGCGAGCGCGCGCGAGCGCAGCCGGTTCCTCACCAAGGGTGCCCTGTGGCTGGCCTATCTGGAGAAGACCGACGCCGTCCTTCTGATCGACGAGATCGACAAGGCGCCGCGGGACTTCCCCAACGACCTACTCCACGAGTTGGACCAGCACTGCTTCCGCCACCCCTTCCTCGGCGTTGATATCCGGCCCGCCTCCGGTCGGCCGCCGATCCTGGTGGTCACCAGCAACGACGAGCGCCGCCTGCCCGACGCCTTCCTGCGCCGCTGCATCTTCCACCGCATCGAGATCACCGACGCCCTGGTGAAGGACGCGGTGCGCGCCCATGCCGACGACTTTCCGAACCTGGACCCCGAGACCCTGGACGCGGCCCTGGCGTGTTTCTGGCGGCTGCGCGAGCTGGCCGAGGAGAAAAAGCCGTCCACGGCCGAGCTGCTGGCCTGGCTGTGCATCTTGAGCGCCCGGGGTGAACCGGCGTCCCGGCTGCGGGCCTGCGGCTTGGCGGACCTGCCGGGGCTCGGGGTCCTGCTCAAGGACCAGTCCGACCTGGATAACCTGCGCTGAGCGGCCCCGATGCGGGGGAGTCTCGACGAACTATTCACCGCACTGCGCGCCGAAGGGGTGCCGGTGGGTCCGGCGGAGGTGGTGCGCACCCGGCACGCGCTGGCCTGTGCACCGCGCCTGGACCGGGACGGACTGCGGCGCTTCCTGGGCCTGCTGCTGGTCAAGCGGCCGGAGCACCAGGCGACCTTCGACTGGCTGTTCGACCTCTGGTGTCCCGACCTCCCCGCCGCGGACTGGCTGCGGGCCCCGGGAGCGGCCATCGGGGGCACCGGCGTCCGCGCGGACGTGCCATCGCGCACCGTCACGGGCGCCTCCGCCGCCCAGCCCCCCGAACAGACCTCCGCGGCCGACGTCGGCCGACGCCGACCCCCGTGGCTCGCCGCGGTGGCCGCCGTCCTCGTCGCCTTGGCGGCACTCTGGCTGGTCTGGCAGCCGTGGTCGGGCGGGCCGGTGTCCGGCATCCAGGTCACCCCGCCCGTCGACCAAGTGGTCAGCCCCGCTGACGGGGGCGGCCAGAACGATGAGCTCCCCAGCGAGCCCGCGTCCGCTATCCGCTTCTGGCAGGCCCTGGTCACACCAGCCGATGTCGCGCTCCCGCCGCGCCTGGGGCCCGCGGGTCTCGCGGGTCTGGGCCTGCTGTGCGCCCTGGCGGCCGGGCTCTTGGCCAGGCGCCACCGGCGTCGCGGTCGGCTGAAGCCCGACCCGCTCCCGCCCGTGCGCGGCGGTCCCGGCTGGCAGCCGCTGCCCGCGGCCCGCGGCAGTGACACCCTGCTGACCCCGGCCCGCGAGCGGCGCGCCATGACCTGGCGCATCGCCCGTTTCACCGCCGCCGACCGCACCCGCCGGGTCGATGAGCGCGCCACCGCCGCAGTCACCGCCCGCGCCGGGGGACTGGCCCGGGTCTGCTACCGGCACGCCAAGTACCCGCGCGAGGTCTGGCTGCTGCACGACACTCACTGTCAATCCCCGGAGCTCGCCGCGCTCGTCGAGGAGCTCGGCGGCAGCCTGCGCCGCGGCGGACTCGGCGTGCGGATCGGCGGCTTCGCCGGCACCCCGGACCGGCTCTGGTGGGGCCCGGGCGACCCCTTCACGCTGGCCGCCGAGGATGGCCGCCGCGACCAGGTGTTGGTCGCCATCCTCACCGACGGCGCCGGGTTGCTGCGCGCCCTGGCGTCGCCCGCCCGGCGGGCACCGGTGGCGCGCCAATTGCGCAACCTCGCCCGCTGGCCGCGGGTCGCGGTGGTCGACTTCTCAGGCGGGGGCGCGCTGGCCCGCGCCCTGGCGCCCTGGCGGCTGCGGCCGCTCGCCCCCCGCGACCTGACGGCCTGGCTCGGCGCCGGTCCGGAGACCACGCCCGCCACGGCGCCCGGCGCCGGTCCGCGGCCCCTGCATGGCGACCTGGTGCTCTGGGCCGGGGCCTGTGCTCTGGTCCCGGACGGCTGCGACGCGCCGGCCGCCCAGCGCCTGCGCACCCGGCTGGGTCTGGCGCTCGACCCCTGGCGGATCGGCGACCTGCGCCGCCACGCGGACGGCGACGCACTGGTCTGGCACGGGCCGGCGCGGCGCCGGCTGGTCAACGCCCTGCTGCGCGCGGGCACCCACCCGCTGACCGGCCGGCTGCTGCCGGACGCACCGGCGCAGCAGGCGATCCACTGGTGGATCGGGTGCTTCGAGGCGGCCGGGAAGGCCCAGCGCGACCGACAGAATCCCCTGCTGCCCTGGGCGGATACTGAGCCCGAGCGCCGCTGGGACCTGGAACTCGCCCTGCTGCGGCTGTTCCTGGGTCCGGAGGCGGCCCAGGCCCTGCTCGACCTGGCCGCGTCGGGGCTCGGCACCGAGATTCGGCAGCGCCTCGGGGAGCTGTGCACCTGGGACCAGGCGCCTCCGTCAGCGCAGGAGCCGGACCCGCACCCGGCGGACCCGGCCGCGCCACCGGCCGCCGCCGTGCTCGCCAATGGCGAGTCGGACCCCGACCGGCGCGACGGCCAACTGATCCGGCTCCCCTGGCGCTGGCAGGACTACGCGGACCGCCCGGACCTGCTGGAGGCACTCTACCGGCTTGGACTGGGCGGCCGGCCACTCGCGCGGCGGCTGCACTTTGCCCCGCCGACCCGCCCGGCGCTCGCGCTGGGTGCGCTCGCCGGTCTGGCTCTGGCGGCTGTCGTCACCGCGGGCCTGCGCGCGCTGTACCCGCCGGGGATCGCGCTGGTCGCCACCGAGCCGCTGCTGGACCACCCGGCGCTCAAGGACCAGACCCTGCGGTTGATCGGCACCGGCACCGCGGCCGGGACCCTGGCGGTCGGCCACCCCAAGTCGGCCGAGGTGCTGACCGGTGTCCCCGCGGGCGCGACGGTGCGCGTCACCTGGCGCTGGGGCGAGGCGCCGTCCGCCGACGGCGCCGCCCCGACCGCCAACAACCCGGTCGTCCCCGCTCCGGGCAGCGGCGGGCTGCTGTTCATCGGCGGTGTCCTGGCGGAGCCGGTCCGACCCTGCGACCCGGCCTGGCCCAGCCGCTCGCTCGCGGTCATCGCCGCGGACCCGCAGAGTCCCGACGCCCGGCGGCTTGCCATCCAGCTCCTGGATTCGGGCAGCGCCGACCTGGTGCTGGTCGCGACGGAGTGGCGCGGCGCGCTGGCCCGGCTCCCCCAGCGCCACCCGCTGCTGGACCGCCAGACCCAACTCCTGGTGTGGCTGCCGTCCGGAGCCGATCCAGCACCGGCGGCGGCGGACTGGCCCGGCCCCTGGGCCATCGTGGCGGCGGACCATGGGGCCACCGCCCGGTTGTTCCGGGACCTTGGTCAGCCGCGCACCGGCCCACCCGCGCCCGAACGCACCGGCGTACTGGACCTGACGCGGGTCCCCGAACTGCGGCGGCTCGCCGGTGCGGGGGCGGTCAAGCTGCACTTCGCCCCGCTCGCCACCCCGGACCCCGCGACCGGCCTGACCTGGGTCCGACTCTGCCCCGGCACCTTCACCCAGGGCACCGCCCCGACCGACCCGCCAGCCTTGATCATAGTCCCGGCCATCTCGCCGACAGCGAGGCCGCTGGTCCGCACAGCGGACCCTACGGATCGCGGCCTTAGCGTAGGGTCCGCTGTGCGGACCGACGCGCTGGCCGGAACGATGACCAAGGCCGACCCGCCGGAGGCGCTGGCGCTGAAGTATGACGACGAGCAGCCCGCCCACCGGGTGAGCCTCTCGGCCTTTGAGATTACCCGGACCGAGGTGACCAACGCTCAGGTGCGCCGGGTCGGGCAGGACCCGACCCCCGGTGCGGCAGACGACCTGCCGGTGGCCACGATTGACTGGCAGCAAGCCGCGGACCTGTGCCGCACACTCGGCGGCGACCTGCCCACCGAGGCCCAGTGGGAGTTCGCCGCCCGCGCCGGCAGCCGCGCCCCCTGGTCATTCGGGTCCGATCAAGCGCGGCTGGGTCGCTATGCCTGGTTTAACGGCAACGCCGGGAACAGCGCCCATCCGGTCGCGTCCAAGGCCGCGAATCGTTTCGGATTGCACGACATGCACGGCAACCTCTGGGAGTGGGTGCGGGACTGGTCTGGACCCTACGACTCGGCAGCGTCGCTCGACCCGACCGGCGCTGTGGATGGTGTTACACGAGTTGTGCGCGGCGGCTCGTTCGTCAGTCCGCCGGACGTCCTGCGCTCGGCGTTCCGGTTCGACGACCGGCCCGTGTTCCGGAGCCTGGTCCGGGGGTTCCGTTGCGTGCGCGGCCCGGTCCGCCAGCCTTGATACATTGACAATTTGTCTTTTTGTTGTTCGTTTTCCTCTCAACGTTTGTTGCAACGTGGCGTCACTGATGCCTACATTTGCTTGCCAATTGTAACAAGGGTCCGACACCCGCGGCGCTCCCATGCAACTCACTCTCCAACAGACCGCGGCGGCGGGGGATGCGTCGCTGATCCGCAGCATCCGTTTCTTCAAAACTTTAAACCGCGCCAACGCCATCAATCGTCGAGTCTGCCGGGGCCGAGCCAATCCAAAAACATCGCATACCGCGCTGGGCGCGGTTTAGGGATGGCGGAGTGACAAAATGACGCTGCCGGCGCGAAAAACTGCCGGGAAAAAGACACTATGTCAATCTGTCAAGGCTGGCGGACCGGGCCGCGCACGCAACGGAACCCCAGGATCTGGTCCCGGTTCTCGGGTAGGCCGCCGCCCCGGCGCGCCGAGCGCAGGAAGTCCGGCGAATTGTCGAACGAGCCGCCGCGCACAACCCGATGCCGGCCTTGCGCGGCACCGCGGGGATCGATGGGGTCGTCGGGTCGGTAGGGGCCGTACCAGTCCCAGCACCACTCCCAGACGTTGCCGTGGAGGTCGTGCAGACCCCAGGGGTTGGGCCCTTTCTCTGCAACGGGATGGGCCGAGCCGCCGGAGTTCTGCTTGAACCAGGCGGCATCGCCTAATGACTCGGGGTCGTCTCCACCGGACCAGCGGGTCCCGGTCCCCGCCCGGCAGCCATACTCCCACTCCGCCTCCGTGGGGAGCCGGTAGCCCCCGGCCTGCCAATCGCAGACCCAGTGTCGCTCGGGCCAAAGCCCGGTCCGCCGGTAGCAGGGGCGATAGCCCTGCTGTTTGGACAGGCGGTTGCAGAAGTGCAGGGCGTCTTCCCAGGACACCCCGGTCACCGGGTGCGCGTCGCCGCCGAGGCCGCGGTCATCCCCCATCACCGCGCGCCACTGGCCGCGGGTGACCGGTGTCAGGCCCATGCGCAAGGCGCTGACCTGCACCTGGTGGAGCGGCTTCTCCCGATCTTTTGCCAGCGGGTCGGTGTCCGGCGAGCCCATGAGAAAGGTCCCGCCGGCCAGTTCGACCATGACGAATGGCCCATCCCGGACCCGCCGGCCATGCGGCGCGACCGGCGCGGTGGGCGGGCCGATGGTGCCGATCTGGCGGGGGCGCACGTCGGCGCCCGCCCAACCGAGCCCGGCCAGCAGCAGCGCCCAGGCCGCGAGCGACGCCGGGTGCTCCCAGTACCAGGCCAGCGCCAGCCCCAGTGCCAGACCCAGCACGCCGCCGACGCCCAGGAGCAGCCGGCGGCTCTCCAGCAGGCCGGCAGCCGGACGACGGTGCGCATCCGATCCCGGACCGGCGGCCGCCCCACCGCCGCCCGCGTTTTTCAGCCCGGCCTGAGTCAATTGTCCTCCGCGTCCACTGAAACCCCCGTTGCGACGCACGGCAGCGAATTCCGGGGACAGTTTACTTCACTCGGGCAGCCGCGGACGGTCCGCACAGCGGACCCGAGGTTACGGTGATTTCCGGGAAAGCATCGACCGCCGTGTAGGGGCGAATTCATTCGCCCCTACAACCCAACAGGCTTTCTGCCCATGCGCAGTCGGGATGCCGATTCACGGAAACCGCCTTAGGGGCGACTAAAGTCGCCCCTACACCTTGGTACATCGTTTCCCGGAAATCACCTAAGGCCGCGCTCCGTAGGGTCCGCTGCGCGGACCGACGACCATACAGATCGCGCGGTGGCCGCGTTGATGACCAAAGCCGCCTCACCGCCGCCGCCCCGCGTGCCCCCAGGTGACTTCGCTGTCCATCAGCCAGTAGATGAGCCCCAGGGCCAGGATGACCGCCGCGGTCGCCAGGACATACATCGGCTCGATCTTGGCGAAATCGAAGACGATGACCTTCCGGGCGATCGCCATCAGCGCGGTGGCGATCACCAGCTTGACGTGTACCACATCGTCACGCAGATAAAGTGTGATGTTCATGAAGATTTCGATGGCGATCAACACCGCCAGGAAGGCCCCGAAGGTGACGACGATGTCGTGCGTGCCTAATTCCTCGACCGACGGCAGCAACACCTCGTGGTAGAGCACCATGATCACGTCGGCCACGCCCCACAGGATGGTCACCACCATCAAAATCGCCAGCACGCGCACCGCACCGCGAATGATGAAGTGGAGCACATTGATCATGCGGTCTTCTTCGTCGACTCCCAGTTCACTTTGACCGATGGTCTTGAAGCGTTCCTTACGAAAGTGATTCATGAGGCTCTGCACGATGGCATCGTGCTGCATGAGATAGTCGGGGTTGAAGTCCCGTTCGCTGAAGTCACGCAGTCCTTCGACGCCCTGCAACTCCTTGGCGGCGACCCGTTTGAACCCCATGCTCCAGTCCGAGTATTCGCGCCGTTCGATCGTCTTGCGGTAGAGGATCCGCAAGTCGGTGTGGCGCGGGTCTTGGCGGATGCGCTCGATCAGGTCATCGATCACCGGCTCGTCGCCCTCCAGCACTTGCAGGAAGGTCGCGTTGCCGTAGAGCAGCATCCCGGTTACGCCGTTGCCGGCGTTGTGTTCGCGGCAGGATTGCAGCAGCCGCAGCAACTCGTCCGTGTGCATGGGCTCCGTGGCGGAACTGATGTAGGAAATCTGAATCATGGTGTTTCCGTTGGCGCGGTGGGTCGCGAGCCGCAACGCTGTTCGGCCTTGATCATAAACCCGGCCACCGCGCGATCTGCACGGTCGTCGGTCCGCACAGCGGACCCTACGGATCGCGGCCTTACCTTAGGGTCTGCTGTGCGGACCGTCCGCGGCCGGCCGCAACGATGATCAAGGCCCTCCGTTCGGCTGGTCGGGTTATGGTAGCTTAAGCGTATGCTCAGTTTCCCGAGTTGATTCGGGCCGCCCTGCGAACCGGAGACCCTTGTCTGCCATGGATTCCACTCAAGATCTGTCCGAGATCGACCTGACCCAGCCGCTCAGCATCGATGACGCCATGCGTCTCGCGATGAGTCTGCACCAGGCCGGCCATCACGTGGAAGCCTTTGAGGTGTATAAGCGGGTGCTGGCCCAGGTGCCCGACCATGCGGACGCCCTGCATTTTCTGGGGGTGCTGGCGCACCATCAGGGGTGCGACGAGGATGCGTTGCGTCTGATGGGTCGATCGGTCGCGCTGATGCCGGATCATCCTGGATTTCGCAGTAACCTGGGCAATCTGTTGCTCGATAACCAGCGGTTCGAAGACGCCGAACAGGAATATCGCGCGGCGCTCGCCGTCGACCCGGATCGCCCGGATACGCTCCACAACTATGGAGTGCTCTGTAAGGCGCTCGGCCGCTATCCGGATGCGGAGCGCTGCCTGCTGCGCGCGATCGAACTGACCCCGGACTTCATCGCGGCCAGGAACGCCCTGGCTGGTCTCTACTTCAAACAGGGGCGGACCGATGAGGCGTTCGCCCAGGCCTGCGAGTCCCTGGCGCACGAGCCGAAGAATGCCTTCACACGCGAACTGTTGGGCAACGCCCGCTGCCGGTCGGGGCACCCCGAGGAAGCGGCTGCGATCTACCGCGAGTGGCTGGCCGAAGAGCCCGATAACCCCAAAGCCCTGCACTACCTGGCCGCCTGTACCGGGCAAGACGTTCCGGAGCGTGCCTCGGACGCCTATGTGCAGAGCGTTTTCGATCACTTCGCCAATAGCTTCGACGCCCGGCTGGCCGTGCTTGAATACCGCGCTCCCACGCTGGTGGGTGAGGCGGTCGCGGCCTGCGTGGGCGCGCCCGCGGCTGATCTGGCGGTGCTCGATGCCGGTTGCGGTACCGGTTTGTGTGCGCCGCTGCTCAAACCGTTCGCCAGGACCTTGACGGGGGTGGACCTCTCCAACGGGATGCTGGGCAAGGCGCGCGGGCGCAACCTCTACGACGATCTGCAGCAGGCCGAGCTCTGCGCCTATCTGCAGCAACATCCAGGCGGCTATGACCTCATTGTCTCGGCCGATACCCTGGTCTACTTCGGTGCACTGGAGGAGACCATGGCGGCCGCCGCCCGGGCACTGCGCCCGGGCGGCTGGCTGTGCTTTACGGTGGAAGCGCTTGGGGAGGACGCGCCTGGTGACTATCGGTTACAGCATCATGGCCGGTATGCCCACTCAAAGGCCTATTTGGCGGCGCTGGCGCAGCGGTCGGGCCTTGCCGTTCGGCAGTTGGAGCCGGTGGTGCTGCGCCACGAGGGGGGCCTGCCGGTTGCCGGCTGGCTGGCGCTGGCCCAACGACCGGGGAACCGCGCTTAGGTCATGACGGTCGGGGCGCGATCCAAAGCGATGTGGTCGCAGACGCGCGTAGGATGGGCAGAGCGGGAGCGATGCCCATCCGGTCACCGCGGCGCTTGTTGATGGGCATCGCTCTCGCTCTGCCCATCCTACCGAAAGGTCCGGCCCCAACAAACCACATCAGCGGCGATCACACCCTTACGGTAGTCATCGGCTGTCCGGTCAGCCGGCTCGCCGCGTCTCGATGGCGTCCAACACGCCATCCCAGAAGCGGATGCGCGCACAGATCGCCTCTTCCGCGGCGGTCTCGGCTTCTTCCAGGCGCTGGGGGTCATCGGCGCACAGCGCGGTCAGCAGGTCCATGGACAGGGGGCCGTGGAAGTCCTCGTCCAGGTGGATGTGGCGGTTCAGGTAGTAGTGAAAGGCCGGGGCCTGCTCGGGTCCCAACGCCATGCCCTTCAGAAACTCACGGAACATGCCGGGGATCAGGCGCTCGCGGCCCACCGCAAGGGCGGCAGCCACCACATGGGGCTTGTCCTCATTGATGAAGCAAAAGGTGGTCTCGCTGAAATAGCGGGCGGGCAGCGGCACCAGATCGGAATAGAGCGCCTTGTCCAGGCCCTGCTCGGCGACCCGGGCGAGGAAGCGCCGGGGCAGGTCGCCGTCGGCGCCGATCTCGTTCATGGCCTCGCAGTAGAACTCGAAATGGCTCGCATGGCGAACGCCGCCGGCGGCCGTCGGGGCGGTGTCCGACTCTTCTTCCAGCACCAATTGGTTGATGAAATAACGCAGGCTGGGGTTGCCGATGGGCTTCCAGGGTACCTGAACGGGTGCGACATGGCGCTGCAGGTATTTGATCAGGGACATGAAATCCCAGACCGAGAAGCAGTGGTGCTGCATGAAGACCCGCAGGTCCGCGAGATCGCGGATGGCCGCGTAGATCGGATGGGCGTTGAGCTGCTCCTGGAGGGGGCGGATATGCTCAAGGTTCGGTGCGGCCATGGTCGGGCTCCTCGTCAAGCGGTAGATCGCCAAATGCTGATGCGGCTTCTTGGTGCGACACTATACGGCCTGTCGGGCGGAAAACCAGTCACCCCGATCGTCACCGAAAATCGAAGCGGATGGGGACCCGCATGGGCCAACTGGCGCGGCCGCTCGCGGCCGGGATGGGTTTGAAGCGGCCCAGCCGGTTGAGTGCCGCAACGGCAGCCTGGTCCAGGTCCGCATCGCCGGAGCTCTTGGCAATCCGCGCCTGGGTGATGCGGCCATCGGCCGTGACGACGAAGGCGACGGTCGCGACTCCGGTCTTGCGGCGTTGACGGGCCTCTTCCGGAAACCGTTGATGGCGGCTGATGGCGCGTTGGAGTTCGGCGAGATAGGCGCGCTCCGCGGCAGCGCGTGCGGCGGCGCTGGTGGCACCGGCGGCCGGTCGCGCCCCGGCACCGGCGGTGCTCCCATCCGCGGACGTGGGCCGGGTGCCGGTGCCGCTGCTCGCGGCGGCCGGCGCCGTCGGCTTGTGCGGGGCCGGCGTGGATGCGGGGGTGGCGGCCTGAAGCGGGCTGGTCCGGGTCCGCGCGGATTCCGGCGGTTGCTGCCGCGGCTCGGGGGCCGGTTTGACTGCTGACCTGGCTTCCGGTTTCGGCTTTGGTTCCGGTTTGGGTTTCGCTATTGGGGTCGCTTGCACCGGCTTTGGTTTGGTGCGCTTGGGCTCCTGCCGCCGCTTGGGTTGCGCCGGGGGCGGCGGCTTGATGGCCTGCACCGGGGGCGGCTGGACGGATGCGACGGGTGCGGGTTGCCGGGCCGGCGGTGTCGGCGGCTCAGCCGCGACTGCCGGGGTCGGGTCCGACGGCGCCGGCGGGGCGACCGCGGGTTGTTCCGGCGTCCGGGCCGCGTCGGACGGTGCCGGTTCAATCAGGACAGGTTCAGCGGTCCCGGCGGCACTGGCGCCACCGGGCGCGTCCGCGAAGACGGCCAGGTCCAGATCAATGACCGTCATGGCCGGTTGCGGCGGGGGCTGCGGCGTGATCCGCCAGGCCAGCTGCCAGGTCGCCGCGTGGATCAGGAGGGAGGCGAGCAGGCCGAATGCGAGGCAGTGCCGGCAGGTGTGGCTCCTGGTCACGGTCGGCGGGTGAGGATCGACAGCCGTTCCAGCCCCCGCGCCTTGAGCTGATCCACCACGGCGATGAAGGCGGCGAAGCGGGTCGCGGCGTCGACCCGCAGGACGATCGGGGTTCCGGCTTCGAGTTCGGCGAGTTTCGGCGCCAGGGCATTGAGCCCAGGTGCGCCCACGCCCAAGGGCAGCGATTGGAAGTAGAGTTGGCCGTCGGCGTCGATGGCGATTTCGCGCGGCTCGACGGACTCGGGCGCGCCCTGGCTGGCGGCGGTGGGCAGCCGGATCTGCAGGCGCCCCTCGACGATGAAGGTGGCGGTGGTCAGCACGATCGCCAGCAACACCAACATGATGTCGATAAAGGGAATGACGTTGATCTGGTCCATTTTTTTCATCACGGATCGGTGCCCATGGCGGCATCCGCGGCGCGCCGTTGCCGGCCCCAGCGGACCTTGAGAACCTCGACCCGGCGCAGCAAGGCGTTGTAGAAGACGATCGAGGGAATGGCAACCAGCAGGCCCAAGGCCGTGGCCTTGAGCGCCAAGGCCAGGCCGACCATGACGGCGGCGGTGTCGAGGGTGCCGCCGTGGCCGATATCATAGAAGGTGATGAGGATGCCGAGCACGGTTCCGAGCAGGCCGACATAGGGGGCGTTGGCGCCCACGCTGGCGATCACGGTGAGGTGGCGGGTGAGGTCGAGCTCCAGGTCCTCCGGGTGCTCATAGGCGGCCAGATCGATCCGCGCCAGATGCAGATAGCGCTCGATCACGAATGCGACGGTCAGGAAACTCATGAATCCGAGGACGCCGATGACGCCCAGGTCCAGATTGGCCTTCAGAAACTCCAAGGGAACGACTCCTCAGCTCGGCTGCTGCCTGGTGGAACGGGAATGAATACCGCCTATCTGCTGGCCCTCGCGGTCGGTCTGCTGAGTGCCCCGCACTGCGTGGGCATGTGCGGCGGTATTGTCGGGGCATTGAGTTTCTCGTTGCCGGTCTGCGTGCGTGAACGGCCGGCGCGGTTCGGTGCCTTCCTGCTCGCCTATAACCTGGGCCGCATCCTCTCCTATGCCGCCGCCGGTGCCCTGTTCGGCTGGTTCGGCGCGCTGATGCTGGGTCTGAGCACCTACGCCTGGGCCTACGACGGGTTGCGGGTGCTGGCGGCCGTCATTGTGGTGGGCATCGGGCTCTCGATCGGCGGCTGGCTGCCGCGCCTGGCCGCGCTCGAGCGGCTCGGCGAGCCCCTGTGGCAGGGCCTCGAGCCCTGGGGTCGGCGCCTGCTGCCGGTCCGTACCCTCCCGCGCGCGCTGCTCTTCGGTGCAGTCTGGGGCTGGCTGCCGTGCGGTCTGGTCTACGGCATGCTGATCAGCGCCCCGGCCCAGGGCGGTGCCGCGGCCGGTGCACTCTATCTGGCGCTGTTCGGCGTCGGGACCCTGCCGGCGTTGCTGAGCACCGGCTTCCTGGCCGGCCGCCTTTATGGTTTGGGACAAAACCGCCGCTTCAAGGTCATGGCCGGACTCCTGGTCATCGCCCTTGGTTTGGTGACGTTGCAGTTTCAAGGATACAATGTGGCCAACTAAGGCGATCACTGTCAAATCATGGTCTACCTCGCGTGTCTTGTCGCCCGCCGCTGCGCTGGTCGGCGCTGCATGAAGGCCGGTGAACATCCGTCGCGATCCGCTACAGGATGTTCCGGTCATCGCCCAAGCTGTCCGGACTCACGAGGTGCGCGATGATCGGTGTTTCCCCCGCGTTTCAACGGATGCGCAATGCCGCGCGGATGGTGGCGGCGACCGATGTCGGTGTGTTGCTGCGCGGCGAACCGGGCAGTGGGCGCGCGACGCTGGCCCGCGAGATCCATGCGCTCAGCCCGCGCGCCCCGGCCCCCTTCGTTTCATTTCATTGTGCCGGCGCACCCGATGGTGCGTTGGTGACGTGCGTCGGCGCGGCGACCACCGGTGTTGCCCGGCCGGGCGCCACCCTTTACCTGGACGAGGTCGGTGAACTGACCGGCGCGGATCAGGCGCGGTTGCTCCATCTCATCGCCGCCGCGGACCAGCGCGCCGCCGCCGATGCCCCGCGGGTGATCGCCGCCTCGGCCCTGGATCTGCGCACCGCGGCGGCCGACGGGCGCTTTCGCCGCGATCTCTACCTGCGGCTCTGTGTGGTCCCGCTCGAGGTGCCGCCGTTGCGCGAGCGGGTGCTCGATATTCCGCTCCTGACCGCCCATTTTCTGAGTATCGCGGCGACGCGTCACGGTTTGAACCCGTGCCGACTCAACGCCGCCGCCGAGCGGCTGTTGCGTCGGCATGGGTGGCCGGGCAACCTGCGCGAACTGGCCAATCTGTGTGAGCGACTGGTGATTCTGTTTCCCGGCCGGCAGGTGGTGCCGGACGATTTGCCGCGCGAACTCGTCAGCGGGGAGCCGCCCGCGCCGGCCGTCGCCGACTTCCAGCTGCCGCCCCAGGGGATCGATCTCAATCTGCTGGAGGCGGAACTGATCCGCCAGGCCCTGGCGCTGGCCAGCGGCAACAAGAGCCGTGCCGCCCGGCTGCTGGGGCTCACGCGCGACACCCTGTTGTATCGGCTGCAGAAGCATCTGGCGACAGGTTGAGCCCATAGTTCCGGCGGCAAGGTGCCGCGCGGATTGAGTTGCTGCCTGGAACCGGTGACAATCCCCGATCCCGGTTACCCCCTGCCTGTCGACCTCAGCCCGCCCATGATCCAGCTCGGAATCGATCGTCTGCTTGCCGACCCGGCAGTGCGCCAACCATTGCATGGCCGGCGTCTGGCCCTGCTCGGTCATCCCGCCTCGGTCACCGCCGGGGGCCGTCATAGTCTGGACGCCCTGATGGCCCTGGGTGACCTGCGGATCACCGCCGCCTTCGGTCCGCAGCACGGGATGCGCGGGGACAAGCAGGACAACATGATGGAGAGCGCCGATTTTCCGGACCCGCGGCACGGCATTCCGGTCTTCAGTCTCTACGGCGCCGTGCGCTACCCGACCCCGGAGATGCTGGAGCAGTTCGATGTGCTCCTGGTCGATCTCCAGGATATCGGCACCCGCATCTACACCTATGTGACCACCCTGGCGTATCTGATCGACGCCTGTGCCGCGGCCGGCAAGTCACTGTGGGTGTTGGATCGGCCCAATCCCGCGGGCCGGCCGGTCGAGGGCAGCATCCTGGAGCCGGGCTGGGAGAGCTTCGTCGGCGCCGGACCGCTGATCATGCGGCACGGGCTCACCTTGGGTGAGTTGGCGCGCTGGTTCGTGTCCAGACGCGGCGGGGATCTGGACCTGCGGGTGGTGTCGATGGACGGCTATCGGCCGGATGCGGCGCCGGGTTATGGCTGGCCGCTGGCGGAACTGGCCTGGGTCAACCCGAGCCCCAACGCCTCCAGTCTCAACATGGCGCGCTGCTTTCCGGGCACCGTGCTGGTGGAAGGAACCACGCTCTCGGAAGGGCGCGGGACCACGGTCGCGCTGGAGCTGGTCGGCGCCCCGGATATCGATTGCGAGCGCATCCTGGCGCGCATGGAGTCACTCTGTCCCGCCTGGACCGCGGGTGTGCTGATCCGGCCCTGTTGGTTCGAGCCCACCTTCCACAAGCATGTCGGCACCCTGTGCTCCGGGCTCCAGTTGCATACCGACACCGCCGCGTACCGGCACGATCAGTTCCGGCCCTACCGGCTGACCGCGCTGCTGCTGAAGTCGCTGCGTCTGGACTATCCGGACTATCCACTGTGGCGTGTCTTCCCTTACGAGTACGAAACCGAACGTCTGGCGATCGACCTGCTGGCCGGCGGTCCTTTACTGCGCGCGTGGGTGGATGACCCGTGCGCCACGCCGGGCGACCTGGAACAGCGTCTGGCGGCGGATGAGGCGCGCTGGCTGGATGAGACCCGGGGCCTGCGGATTTATCCGTGAGGTCAGTGACCCCGGGCGCGCAGTTGCGCAAGAACAATGCGAGACTTGCGCAGACGCTAAGCCAACGCCATTAAGTGAAGCGCCGACGGCGCGGCTTCTCGTTCCCACGCTCCGCGTGGGAATGCCGGGCGGGCGCTCCGCGTCCGGTCTTGGCGCCGGACGCGAAGC
>CAYYAY010000082.1:0-25300 GCA_964470155.1 uncultured Lamprocystis sp.
TGATCTCGAACGCAGCGGTGACACGCCCGCCCCCATCGCGGCGGGACGCCGCTCCCACAGGGTCACTACGCGACTTTCGCGGTAAAGCCTCGACCTCCAGCAGGGAGCAGGTTCGCTATCTAGCGCCGCACCCAGCCAACCGACAGTGATTGACCTCCACGGTCACATGCAGCAGACCGGGTATCGAGTCCAGCAACGCCCGATAGTGCTCGACCGGGCGTGGCTGATGGGTGACCAGGGAGACGATACAGGCGCGGCCGGCCGGTCCGACGCGCCAGATGTGCAGATCGGCCACCTGATTGTCCGCGTCGGATTCGATGGCGGCGCGCACCTGATCGGCGATGACGCCGTGGTCACCGGCATCCAGCAAATCCCGCGCGCTGTCGCGGGCCAGCCCCCAGGCCCAGCGACTGATCAGCGCGGCACCGACGATCCCCATCAGCGGGTCCAGGAAGGCCCAGCCGTAAGCCATCCCCAGGCCCAAGGCGACGATCGCCAGCACCGAGGTCAGGGCATCGGCGATGACGTGGAGATAGGCCGCCCGCAGGTTATGGTCCTGCCGAGGCTCCGCGTGGTCCGCAGGAGTATGAGCATGATCATGGTCATGCGCATGGCCGTGCGTGTGCTTGTGATCCGGTCCGGCCTGGCCCAGGAGCCAGGCCGACAGCAGGTTGACCGCCAGACCCAGTGCGGCCACCCGGAGCGCTTCACCATAGCGGATCGGCAGCGGGTCGATCAGTCGCCCCAGCGAGGCCCCCAGCATCCACAGGGCGCCTCCGGCCAGCAGCAAGGCGCTGGTATAACCAGCCAGTGACGACACCTTACCGGTGCCGAAGGTGAACCGCGGATCAGCCTCGTGCTGCCGCGCGAAAGCATAGGCGTAGGCGGCAATCCCCAGCGCGGCGGCATGGCTGCCCATGTGCCAGCCGTCGGCGAGCAAGGCCATGGAGCCGGTGAGCCAGCCGGCGATCAATTCGCCGGCCATCGCCGCCAGTGTCAGGCCCACCACCCAGCGGGTGCGCTGCTCGGCGCGCCGCTGCGCCGCGTTGCTGAAGTCGTGGGTATGTCCCCAGGCACTCGGGTCGTGAGCATACGAAACGTGATCTTCGGTCAGGTTGGACAAGGCCATGACGAGAGGTCTCCACTCGCAAACTCATTGGACACCGGCAGCTCGAGCACCGGCGCAGACGAGCGCCTGTTCGATCAACCGGCGGGCGAAGGTCCAGTCGGCGGGCAAGCCGGCACCGGCGGTCGGTAAGATGACCAGGACGGTTCGCATTCGGTCGCTGCCCGGCGGACTCAGGCCGTGGAGCTGCCGACGACGCCGGGCTGGGAGGTGTCACCCACCCACGCGTAGGTCTCGACAGTGGCCTGGTCGCACTTGCAACACCCGCTGGAGCAGGCGGCGCCGTTGGCAATGCGGCGCACCCGACCCTTGCGCCCCAAGGCTGCCAGCATCCCGCGCAGGGCGTCCTCACTGGTCTCGAAGCGCAGCGCCATGTCCACCAATGGCGCGCGCTTGCGCTCGGCCAGGTAGGCGGCGAGATCGGCAAGAATCATCTTGAATCTCCGGTTGTGCGTGGAGCCGGCTTCCAGCCGGCTTGAAACGCGGACGCCTCAGGCGGCGGCCCGAGCCAACCGTGCCGGACGCGGATCGCGGTCCGCCCACCAGCGCAGCGTGAACAACACCGCGGCGAAAGTCCCGAGCATCCCCCCGATCCAGAGCGCCGCGGCGGTCGGGTCCCGGTTGAAGATCGCGGCCTGATAGAAGACCGTCGCCGCGATGAAACCGAGCCCCGTGGTCCAGGCCGCGGTGAAGATGGCCCATCCGGGTGTGGTCTCCCGATAGACCGCCGCGATGGCCGCCACGCAAGGCGCGTAGAGCAGGATGAACAGCAGGTAGGCAAAGGCCCCGGCCGCCCCGTCAAAACGCGCCGCCATGGCGCCGAAGGTGCCGGTACTGACCTCCTGGGCCGCGGCCGTCGCCTCCATATTAGTCAGGTCACCGACCACTAATCCCAAGGGATCGCCCCAGGCGCCGAGCGCGTCACCCAGATTCGCCGGAATGGTGGCCAGCGCCGCCTGCAGACCGCCGGTCAGACTGAAGGGCGCGGGCTCTTCCGGCTCGCCCGCATCCGTCGCGGCCAGTGCCGAATAGGTCGCGTTGAGCGTCCCCACCACCGCCTCCTTGGCCAGTATCCCGGTGAAGATGCCGACCGTCGCCGGCCAATTGTCCGCATCGAGCCCCATAGGCGCGAAGGCCGGCGCGATGGTGCGGCCGATCTCCGCCAGCACCGAATTCTCGCTGTCCTCGTTGCCGTAGGTCCCGTCGGTCCCAATGCTGTTGAGCACATTGAGGATCAGCACCATCGGCACGATCACCCGACCCGCCCGCACGACGAACCCCTGGGTGCGCTCCCAGGTGCGGATCATCACGCCTTTGAGCGTCGGCAGGTGATAGGGCGGCAGTTCCATCACGAAGGGCGTGCTCTCACCCTTGAGCAGCGTGTGCTTCATCGCAAAACCCGTGAGCACCGCCGCCGCGATGCCGATCAGATAGAGCCCGAACACGATATTCTGGCCACCCGCGGGAAAGAAGGCGGCAGCGAACAGGACATAGACCGGCAGGCGCGCTCCGCACGACATGAAGGGCGCCATGAGGACCGTCAGAATCCGATCGCGCACGTTCTCCAGCGTGCGCGCGGCCATGATCGCCGGCACATTGCAGCCGAACCCGACCAGGAGCGGCACGAAGGCCTTGCCGGGCAGGCCGATGGTGCGCATGAAGCGATCCATGACGAAGGCCGCCCGCGCCATATAGCCGGAGTCCTCCAGCGCCGACATGAAGATATACAGGAAGGCGATGATCGGGATGAAGGTCGCGACCACCTGAATGCCGGCGCCGATGCCGTTGGCAAGCAGCACGATCAGCCACTCGGGCGCCGCCAGCCGGGTCAGCACCGCGGCGGTCCCGTCCACGAAGATGGTCCCGGCCGCCTGGTCGAAGAAGTCGATGAAAGCCCCGCCGATGTTGATGGTGAACATGAACATCAGATACATCACGATCAAAAAGATCGGGATGCCCAGAGCGCGATTGAGCATCACCCGGTCGATGGCGTCCGACCGGTTACGCGACGCCTGACCGGTGCGGACCACGGTCGACTGCGTCAGGGCATGGCTGATCCCATAGCGGGCGTCGGCGAGCAGGATGTCCACATCGTCCGCCTGGTCGCCCAGCAGGGCACGGACCGTCTCGCCGTCAACCGCATCCCCCACCAGGCGGCGCGCCAGATCGTCACCCTCCAATAGCCGGGCGGCCAGCCAGCGCGGCGCATCGCCGCCGGCCGCGGCGATCGACGTGAGCCGCGGCAACAGGGCGGCAATCGCGGACTCGATGAGCGGATCGAAGGTGATCGCCAGGCTGGGCACCGGCCGCGCCGCCGCGGCCTGCAACAGCACCGCCTTGAGCGCATCCACCCCCTCCCCGCTGGCCGCCGACACCGGGACCACCGGACAGCCGAGTTGCCGTGCCAGCCCGGCCGTATCGATGCGCAGCCCCTTCTCGCGGGCCACATCCATCATGTTTAGCGCCACCACCAGCGGCCGGCCCGTTTCGATCAACTGGGTGGTGAGATAGAGATTGCGCTCGAGGTTTGCGGCATCCAGGATATTGAGGATCAGGTCCGCCTCACGGGCCTGCACGAAGTCCCGGGCGATGCGTTCATCCAGCGAAACCTCCTGATCCGTCACATCCAGGGAATAGGTCCCGGGCAAGTCGACCAGCGTGAACTCCGCTCCCTGGAAGCGATAGCCCCCGGTCTTGCGCTCGACCGTCACGCCGGGCCAGTTGCCCACCCGCTGACGGGAGCCGGTCAGGGCATTGAACAGCGTCGTCTTACCACAGTTCGGGTTGCCGACGACACCGATGGTGAAGGTCTGCACCGGACTGGCATTGGTGGTGTCGATACGGCTCATGGCATGCGCTCCACATGCAGCGTGGCCGCCTCGTCTTTACGCAGACTCACCGAGGTCCCGCGCACCCGCACCTCCACCGGATCACCCATGGGCGCCACCCGCACCACCTGGAACTCGACCCCCGGCGTCAGCCCCATGGCCAGGAGCTTGCGCCGATACGCCTGGCCGCCGGCGGCGAAGCCCTGCACCCGGCCCTGGTCGCCGGCTTTCATCTCTTTCAGCATGATCGACATCTTGAACCTGACTTATACCCTATCGTTGTTGGTTTTTCGTTTTTCGTTTTTCGTTTTTCGTTTCTCGTTTCTCGTAACCCGATGTTTGATCGTTCCTGACGAAAAACGAAAAACCGAAAACTCAAACCTGTTCCGAGGCTGTGCCGGGTGTCATGGGCGCGGCAGGCACCGCAAGCCCGACGATGCACTATAATGGTGCGACCAGAATCTTGGCGGCCATCCCGCCGCCCAAGGCGATGCGCGCCTCACCGCGGGCGACCAGCAGGCCGCCGCCCTGACGCTGCACCACCTGGATCTCGGCGCCGACATTGAGCCCCAGTTCGGTCAGGCGCAGCGACAGCGCCTTACCGCCGCGCAGGGCGAGGATACGCAGTGGCGCTCCCTCATCGGCCATCATCAGCGGAAAGCCCTTGGGCTCGGTGTCCATGATTGACTCTGAATTTTCGACGTTGGGACTCGGAAATTAATGCGAACGATTCGCATCTTACTACCTGCCGACCAGTTAACGCAAATCCTTCTCATCTACGGTACAGTAGCGCGGCGCCGCTCCGACACCCTGTCGAACGCGGCCCGACATCGCATTTATGCGGAACGGTTTTGAGTTTTCGGTTTTTCGTTTTTAGTTAAGGACTATCAAACATTGGGTTACGAAAAACAAGAAACGAAAAACCAACAACGACGGGTATATTCACCCTGGAGCTCTGATATGACGCGTGACACGCCGCCGACAACAACCCCAACGGACGATTGGGAGGTCTTTCAACTCGACGACCTGGTGGCGCAGGTCGCACCGGGCGCGCTGTCCCTGCGGGAGTTCCTGCGCACGCCCTCGTTGAGTTGCTCGATCTACCATCTGCCGGTCGGCTCTCGTGATATGGCGAGTGCGCACGAGGAGGACGAACTCTATCTGGTGCTCAGCGGACGCGCCCGACTGCGGGTCGGGACGAGCGAGCATGAGGTGCGCCCCGGCACCCTGATGTACGTTCACGCCGCCTGCGATCACACCTTCTTCGATATCGAGGAACACCTGACCGTCCTCGCCTTTTTCGGCGCACCCCTGCGCGGGCGCTGGTCCGCCCGGGAGGCTTGACTCTGGACCAAGCAAACTCCACGCCAAGAGAACAAGACTCCTGCCCGCGCACCCAGTATGATGAATTTCATTTTCGTCATACAATGCCGCCGAACCCGGACCTCAGGTCCGTGAACGCGCACTCGCAACCCTCGCAGGAGAACCGCTATGCCCGGCACCCACGCGCGCAGCCCTGGTCTCGCAACCGCTCTGCTGGGCGTCCTCGCCCTCGGTCTGACGCCGGCCACGCCGGCCGCGGCACACTTCCAGGAATTGATTCCATCGACCGAAATCGTCACCGCAGAGGGTAACACCCGGGTCGGTCTGGAACTGACCTTCACCCACCCGATGGAGCGCGGGCCGGCGATGGCGATGGCCGAACCGGTGCAGTTCGGGGTCCTGGGTCCAGCCGGGCGCGAGGACCTGAAAGCCGGGCTGAAACGCGTCGCGATCGACGGGAAGTCGGCCTACACCGCCGAGTACCGCATCAAGCAACCGGGCGACTATATGTTCTTCGTCGAACCCGCGCCCTACTGGGAGCCGGGCGAGGGCAAGATGATCGTCCACTACACCAAGGTGGTGGTCGATGCCTTCGGCGCCGAAGAAGGTTGGGACACCGCCCTCGGCCTGCCGGTGGAAATCGAACCCCTGGTGCGCCCTTACGGCCTGTGGACGGGCAATCTGTTCAGCGGCATCGTCAAGCAGGACGGCAAACCGGTCCCCTTCGCGACCGTCGAGGTCGAGTGGCGCAACGACGGATCGGTCAAGCCCCCGGCCGACCCCTTCGTCACCCAGGTCATCAAGGCCGACAGCAACGGCGTCTTCAGCTATGCGATGCCCAAGGCCGGCTGGTGGGGCTTCGCCGCCCTGCTGGACGGGCCGGCCCCGCTGACCAATCCGCAGGGCAAGGAGGTTCCGGTGGAACAGGGCGCACTGATCTGGGTACGCACGCGGGATATGTGATCCATGGCCCACATCCCAGACGGCGTCCTGTCCGCCCCGGTACTGATCACCGGCGCCATTGCGTCGGCCGGACTGCTGACGCTGGCCCTGCGACGCCTCGACTATGATCACCTGCCCGCGGCGGCGGCCCTGTCCGCCGCCTTCTTCGTCTCCTCACTGATCAGCGTCCCGGTAGGTCCCAGCAGCGTCCATCTGCTGCTGAACGGGCTCATGGGCCTGCTGCTCGGCTGGACCGCCCTGCCCGCCCTGTTCGTCGCCCTGGTGTTGCAAGCCGTGTTCTTCGGCTACGGCGGCTTCGCGGTACTGGGCGTCAACACCCTGAACATGGCCCTGCCGGCCCTGCTCTGCGCGCTGGCGTTGCGCCCGGTGCTGCGCCGCGAACGGCAGCGGCGCGCAGCGCGCCCGGTGTTCCGGATCGGCGCCGCGGCGGGCGCCGCCGGGGTCCTGCTGACTGCCCTCATGCTGGCCCTGAGCCTAGGCCTGAGCGGCCAGGCCTTCATCCCCGCCGCCCAGGTGCTGATCATCACCTATGTGCCGCTGGCCCTGGTGGAAGCACTGATCACCGGCACCGTGCTGCGGTTCCTGCAACGGGTCGAACCCGACCTGCTGCCCGGGCCTCGCGCACTGGAGGTCGAGGCTTTACCGTGAAAGTCGCGCAGCGACCCCGTGGGAGCGGCGTCCCGCCGCGATGGATCCCGCGGTCACCCCGAACGGTCGGGTTACGCGCCCGGCCCCATCGCGGCGCCCCGCCCCCCGGGGGGCGGGGCCCCCCGCCGCGTTGGACCCCGCGGCCCCCCCTACCGGTGGGGACGCGCCCAAGCCCATCGCGGCGGGACGCCGCTCCCACGGGGGACTTTCATCGTCCGGGATGGCTGATGTTCCTTATTGTCGTTGTCGTAATCGAGGTTTTCATGGCGCCCCGGCGGATTCTCTCGCACCTCGTACCGATTCTGGTCCTGCCTGGTCTGGCCCTCAGCACCCCCGCCCAGGCCCACAAACTGCGCGTCTTCGCCGCCGCCGAAGGCCCGCTCATCACCGGGTTGGCCTACTTCGCCGGCGGCGGTGCAGCCGGCGGCGCCCGCATCCGCATCCTGGATGCGCAGAACCGCACCCTGGCCGAGCCGACCCCGGACGCCGCGGGCCGCTTCAGCTACCGCGCCCAAGCCGCCATGGATCTGGTGATTGTCGCCGAGACCGGCGACGGCCACCGCACCGAATGGCGGATACCCGCGTCCGACCTGACCGGATCATTTCCGACCACCGATCCAGGCACGGCCGAGCGGCCCGCGGCGGCCCCGACCGCGCCCGCCACGGCACCCCAGACCTCGGCATCGACTGGCCTTGATCCGCTGCTCACGGCCGCGATCGAAGGCGCGGTCGCCCGGCAGCTGCGCCCGCTGCGCGAGGAGTTGCAAGCCTTTCAGGAGCAGGCGCGGCTGCGCGACATCCTGGGCGGCCTCGGCTACATCCTCGGGCTCATGGGTCTGGCCCTCTGGTGGCGGAGCCGGCGAACGGCGGCTCGACCTTGACCGCGGTACTCTTTCCCACCGACGGGGCGGCGGCCGCTGACTGGCTGGCGGCGCGGGACCCCCGCCTGCGACTCCTCGCGGCGGGCCTGTTCGCCCTGATGACCCTGAGCCTCACGCAGATCTGGACCACACTGACGGCCGGGCTGATCGCACTCGCGCTGGCCGCCGCCGCGGGGCTGAGCCCGCGGATGCTGGGTGGCCGGCTGCTGGCCCTGGAAGGCTTCATGCTGATTCTGCTCCTCACCCTGCCCTTCACCGTCCCCGGCGAGCCGCTGCTGACCCTGGGTCCGCTGACCGCCAGCCGCGACGGCGCCGCGCACGCGCTGCTCATCCTGCTCAAAGCCAATGGGGTCGTCATCACCCTGCTCGCGCTGATGGGGAGCCTGGAACCGGTGGTCTTCGGCCATGCCCTGGCGCGGCTGGGACTGCCCGAGAAGCTGGTGCACCTGCTCTTGTTCACGGTCCGCCAGATCCACCTGCTGCATCAGGAATACCAGCGCATGGATCAGGCCATGCGGGTGCGCGCCTTCCGCCCGCGCAGCGACCGCCATACCTGGAACAGCTACGGCTGGCTGATCGGGATGCTCCTGGTGCGCAGCCTGGCCCGCGCGCGACGGATCATGGGCGCCATGCGCTGCCGCGGCTTCCACGGCCGGCTCTATCTCCTGGACACGCCGACCTGGAAGCGCGGCGACACCTGGGCCGCCGCGGCGCTGGGAGTGACGGTAACCGCACTGACCGCGGCGGACCGGCTGTGCTGACGGACACCGAAACCGGATCGCCGCACCCGCCGCTGCTCGAACTGCGCGCCGTTCACTTTGGCTACGGCGACCGCGTGGTGCTCCGCGGCGCCGATCTGACCTTACAGGCCGGCGAACGGGTGGCACTGATCGGACCCAACGGCGCCGGCAAGACCACCCTGCTGCACCTGCTGGTCGGCCTGGCCCGCCCCAGCGCCGGCGAGGTCCGCGCCTTCGGCCAGGTGCGCCGGACCGAGCCTGACTTCCACGACGTGCGCACCCGGGTCGGCCTCCTGTTCCAGGACTCGGACGACCAATTGTTCTGCCCCACGGTGCTGGAAGATGTCGCCTTCGGCCCGCTCAACCTGGGCCGCACCCCCGCCCAGGCGCGCGCCGAAGCCGAGCAGGTCCTGGCGGCACTGGGTCTGTCCGACTACGCCGAGCGCGTCACCCATCGCCTCTCCGGCGGCGAGAAACGCCTGGTTGCACTGGCCACCATCCTCGCCATGCACCCCGCCGTACTGCTGCTGGACGAGCCCACCACCGGCCTGGACGAGACCACCCAGGAACGGCTGATCGGCCACCTGTCCGCCTTGCCCCAGGCCATGCTGATCGTCTCGCACGACCACCGCGTCCTGGAGCAGTTGGTGCAGCGTGCCGTGCTCCTCGCCGACGGACAACTCGCCGCGGGGACCCTGCACCAGCACCCGCACACCCACCGCCATACCCACCTGCATGTGCACGCCCCGACCGAGATCGCCGACCATGGGGATGCTGCCTTCTCGACCCGCATCAGCGTTCGCGCACGCGCCCCAGGTAGAAGTCCGTGACTTCAGGCTTGCCTGTCGTGCCGCTTGCCACGCCAAGCGTCAGTTCAACGATCTCGTCGTCGGTGGCCTCCAACTGCAACCCATTGGCCCGCAGAAAGACCTCGGCAACTGTCACCGCAACCCGTTTGTTGCCGTCTACGAACGGATGATTCGCGCACAGGTGATAGTGATACGCGGCGGCCATGCGCGGCAGGTCCAGGTGTAGGTAGTCGCCGCCGAACATGGCCTTGGGCATCGCCAGGGCAGACTCCAACAAGCCCCGGTCACGCAAGCCCGAATCGCCGCCAAACTCGTCGACCATTCGGCGATGGATGCTGATGGCATCGCCGACCCCGACGAAGATCAGGCCATCCATCACTGCGCCAGTCGCAGCAGAGCGCCCTGTCGCTTCTTCACAACGTAGTCCAGATGGTCCTGAAGGGCGTCCGGCGTCAATTGGCGGGGATTCGCCGGCGCGACAATCAAGAGGCCATCCTGAATGGTCAGTTGAACCTGGCCGTCTTCCTCGAGTCCGAGAAGCTCAAGAATCGGCTTATCGAGGATTAACGCGTTGCTATTGCCTACTTTGCGGAGTTGCTTGATCATCTCGACCCCCTTGAGTTATAACATAATTATAACACTGGTTGGTGAGGCCGTCAATTCAGTGCAGCACCCGCCGGATGCTATGATCCGCCATCATGGGGCAATCACGTATCCTTGCAGAGGACGGACGCATGCGCTGGAAAACCGGCAGACGTAGCGAGCATATCGAAGACCGCCGCGACGACGGCAGCCTGGGGGGCGATCCCTTCGGCGGCGGCCGGCGGCCGCTGCGCGTCGGACGCACCGTCGGGATCGGCGGCGGTCTGGGCGGGTTAGTGCTGGTGGTCGTGCTGATGCTGCTGGGCGTCGACCCCGCGGTGCTGCTGACCGGCGACGGTCAATACCTGCCCGGCCCGACCGCCCGCCAGGACCCCATGGCCCAGTCCGGGCCGGGCGGCGACCCGCAGTTCCGCGGCCCCTCGGCCGGCGTGGAAGATGAAATGAAGGAATTCGTCTCGGTCGTCCTGGCCGACACCGAGGACACCTGGAACGCGGTCTTCAAAGAGGCCGGCAAACGCTACAGCGAGCCGGTACTGGTCCTGTTCACCGGCGTCACCCGCTCCGCGTGCGGGCTCGGCGAGGCGGCGATGGGTCCCTTTTACTGCCCGGCCGACCACAAGGTCTATATCGACCTGGCGTTCTACGACGAGTTGCGCAACGATTTCGGCGCCCCGGGTGACTTCGCCCAGGCCTATGTGATCGCCCATGAGGTGGGCCATCACGTCCAGAACCTGCTCGGTATTTCCGATCAGGTCGAGGCGCTGCGCCGCCGCGCCGGCCGGCGCGAGGGTAATCAGCTCTCCGTGCGGCTGGAACTCCAGGCCGACTGCTTTGCCGGCGTCTGGGCCAACCGCGCCCACGCCGCCCGGCAGATTCTCGAACAGGGCGACGTGGAAGAAGGCCTGAACGCCGCCTCCGCCATCGGCGATGACCGCCTGCAACGGCAGACCCGCGGCTACGTGACGCCGGACAGCTTCACCCACGGCAGTTCGCAACAGCGGGTGCGCTGGTTCAAGCGCGGTCTGGCCGAGGGCCGGCTGGCGGCCTGCGACACCTTCTCGAACGACACCTTGTAAACCGTGAGCTGTGATCGGTCCGCGCAGCGGACCCTACAGTTCGACGCGATCCGTAGGGTCCGCTGTGCGGACCGACGACCGCTGAACCCGGAATCTATCCCTGTCAAGCTTCACTCCAGCGAGGTCCGTCATGTCGCCAAGCGCCCCTGAAACCTCCGCCGCCGCGGATGCAGCGCTGCCGCCGCTGCTCGCCCTCTGGAACTTCATCTGGAACTCCATCGTGCGCGTCCTGTGGCTGTGCGGCTATGCCACGGTCACGACGGTCGGCGCCGCGGTCCTGTTCGTCTATGTCGGTCAGGGGCAAGACCTGCTGCGCCTGTCCGCCGAGTTCGGCTTCGCCTGGTCCAACCTGTTCTTTCTGTTGAGTGCCCTGCTCCTGGGCCTGGGGCTCTGGTACAGCTCCCGTCTCCTGCTCGCGCACACCCTCGATGGCGATCAACTGCGCTGGCAGCGCTCCCGGTTCGGCCGAACCTGGTTGCCGCGGGTCTATGGCACCCTGGTGCCGCTGGCCATCGGCATCGGGTTCCTGCGGCTCGAAACCAGTGCCCAAACCGGGGCCTGGGTGTTGGGCGCCCTCTTTCTGCTGCTGGCCGCGGGCCTGTGGTGGTTCTTCTACAAACGCCGCGACTGGTTCATGAAGGCAACAGCGCGCGGACGGGGGCTGACCGAACCCGGCGAAGCACGCGACCGCCGCTCGATGCTGGTCATCCTGTCAGTCGGTCAGGTCATGGTTTTCGTCCTGCTCGCCGCCTTCGTGGTCTGGCCGGTCAGCCTGCCCCAGACCCTGGGCACGCCGGCCATCCTGCTGGCCGGCCTCGCCGGCATTGCCCTCTTCGGCAGTCTGGTGCTCACCTACGCGTTTCTCGTCAATGGCCTGCCGGCCGGCACCGCATTGGCTCTGGTCCTCGCGGTCGGCTTCGGATTCTTCAACGACAATCACTGGATCCGCGTCGCCGACCAGGCCCCCGCCCTGCAACGGCTCGCCGCCGCCGCCCACTATCAGGCCTGGCGGGAGGTCAACCCGGCACCGCGGCAAATCGACGGACGCGATCCGGTCATCCTGGTCGCCGCGGCGGGCGGCGGCATCCGCGCCGCCTACTGGACCGCCTCTACCCTGGCGACCCTGGAAGCCAAGATCCCCGCCTTCAGCCAATCCCTGTTCGCCATCAGCAGCGTCTCGGGCGGCAGCGTCGGCGCCGCGGTGTATGCGGCGGTCAAGCGTCAACAACTGGAGAACCGCGCCGCTGCGGCGGATGCACACACCACCCTGACCAGGGTGCAACAGGCGCTGAGCCATGACTTTCTGTCACCGGTCGCGGCCGGCATGCTGTTCCCGGACCTGGTGCAGCGCTTCATCCCCTATCCCTTCCCGGAGGCGGACCGACAGCGCTTCCTGGAACTCGGATTCGAACAGGCCCTGCCGGAGGCGGACAACCCGTTGACCCGACCCTTCACGGCACTCTATGCCGACGGCTACAAGTTCCGCCTCCCCGGTCTGCTGCTGAACACCACGATCGTCGATTCGGGCCGGCGCGCAATCACCTCCAACATCGCGCTCACCGACTTCACCGACACCCTGGATCTGCTCGCGGATGGTTTCCAGACCCAAACCATCCGGCTGTCCGCCGCCGCCGGGGCCAGTGCACGCTTCACCTACCTGAGCCCGGCCGGCAGTCTCAGCGGCCCGGGTGCGCAAGGCGAACAGAAAATCCGCCTGGTCGACGGCGGCTATTTCGAGAATTCAGGCGCCACCACCATCGTCGATCTAGTGGACCTGATCAACAACCCGACCCTCTATCCGATCCTGATCCTGATCCGTAACGACCCGCAGGCACCCGCGGTCTGTCAACGCCGCCCGCAGGTCACCGGGTTCGGGCCAGGCCCCGAAGGTCCACCCGCCAACGACTTCCTGAGCGAGGTCGCTTCCCCCGTGCGCGCCCTCCTGAACGGCCGGACGGCGCGCGGGCGGCTCGCCGAGGTCAGCAGCGCGAAGCTGGTCGAAGGGGACATGCGCGGCGCGGTCATCGAGGTCTCACTGGCCGCCGTGGTCGAAGCCGAACTGGCCCGCACCCAGGGTGACCCGGCGGCGCGCGGGCGGATCGAACAATCGCTGGTCGAGCCGCCGCTGGGATGGTCGCTCTCCCAGGCGGTGCGCCAGTCGATGGAACGGGTGATGGCCGAGGGCGGCGGCGGTCTCAAGGACGAGTTCGCCAACCTCACCGCGGTCCTGGACGGCCGTCTGGCGGACTATCGACCCTGCAACGCACGCTGACCGTTTTATCCAGGATCAACGCCCATGCCATGTATACGAAACGGTTTTGAGTTTGCGGTTTTTCGTTTTCGGTTGAGAACTATCAAACATTGGGTTACGAAAAACGAGAAACGAAAAACCAACAACGACGGGTACAGATTCAGACGCTCTGCCTGTCTCATCCTCGCGCCCCTGCTGTGCGGGGCCGCGCCCGCCGGCGCGGACAACAACTTCAAGCTGGACCCGGAGCCGATACGTCCCCGCAACGTCCAGCAAGGGGCCGAACGGCAGGAAGCGGCCGTCACCCTGCCGCCCTGGCCGCGTGATCAGGACCTGCTCGCCTTCACCCCGGAAGGACCCGAGTCGCCGTTCAAATTCTTCATCGACGGCAAGCACCTGCGCATCGACGAACCGATCGAGGCGGTGCGCTACACCCTGGTCATCGAATCCCCGAGCGGCGCCCGCAACGTCTCCTACGAAGGCATCCGCTGCACCCTCAAGGGGGCCTGGAAGACCTACGCCTACGGCAGCGACGGCGCCTTCGCCATGGCGCCGGCCGCCGAGTGGCAGCCGCTGTCCACCGGCCCGTCCGACGCCTACCGTGACGACCTGCGCCGACACTATTTCTGCGTCCCGCGCGAGACCCGCACTCGACCGCTCAAAGACATCCTGCGCGCACTGCAGGGCCGGGGGCGGGCCAGCGAGATCACCGGCTTCCAGGCCAACTGAGGCGACTTTCATCGGATGGTGGCCAATTTTCTCACCACATGGAATTTACCTGGCACGACAAGAAGCGGCAAGCGAACCGGCGTAAGCAATCGCTGGATTTTGCCGATGCCGCGTCGGTCTTTGCCGGGCCGACCGTGACCTACGAGGATACCCGCGATCGTTACGGTGAACAGCGTTTCAACACAACCGGTCTTCTGGGAACAGCTGTCGTTGTCATTACGCACACCGAAACCGACGATACCATTCACATCATTTCCATGCGCAAGGCAGAGAACGATGAAATCGAAGACTTCTTCTCCTACCTCTGAACCCCGTCTCCGGGTCGGGCTCGAGGATGTCAGTCGCGAGGAATTCGCAGCGGCCGTCGGTGACCGACTGGGAACCGAGCAGGTTTCCATCAGATTGGACGCTGCGGTGATCGCGTTTTTCAAAGCCAAAGCCGGCAAGCAGAGTTATGAGACACTGATCAACCAGGCGCTGCATCGTGCGATGGATGACGAGCATATGGAGGACAGGCTGCGCCGGGTAGTCCGCGAGGAGTTGGCGTCACATCGGGACGATCGTCGGGATTGAGTGTGTAGTCTCGTTCCGACGCTCCAGCGTGGGAATGCAGTTCGGCCGCTCCAGCGGCCCGTGGGGTTACGCGACGCTGGAGCGTCGGGACTTGTTCCCACGCAGGAGCGTGGAAGCCAGATACGCTCAGCCGTCGTAATGAAAGCGACAGGCGATGATGACCAACTCGGTGTCGGTCGCACGGTAGACCAAGCGATGGGTGTCGTCAATGCGCCGCGACCAGTAGCCCGATAGATTGCCGCGCAGCGGTTCGGGTTTGCCGATCCCGGCGAAGGGCTCGCGGGCGGCCTCATTGATCAGGAGATTGATACGCTTCAGCGTCTTGCGATCCTGCTGTTGCCAATAAAGATAAGCATCCCAGGCGTCCGGGACGAAACGAATCCCGCGCATGGTTAATCGCCGTTCGCATCGATCAGGGTCCGCGGTTGCGCCTCGCCCGCCTGATCCTGCCGGATCGCGCGCGCCAAGGCCTCGGCGTTGGCGGGGGTCGACAGCAGGTGCAGGGTCTCCATCAGGCTGTTGTAGTGATCCAGAGACATGACCACCGCATCACCCTCGGCATCCCGCCGGCTGATGATGGCCACGTCCGCATCCCGCACGACCGTATCCAGCAAGGATTTCAATGCATTGCGTGCATAGGAGTAGGTGACGACTTTCATGGCATCGCACTTGTTCAATAAGTTGTTCAAGTTTAGCATGATGGCCCGAGACGATGTTAGGGGCAATCGAAGTCGAGCAGATGGATGCCGAGGGCCGGCTGGAGTTCCCCGTAGTCGTCCCCGGTGACCAATTGCCCGCTGATCAGTCGAGCTTCCCGTAGGATGCGATGAGGAACGGACACTGGTGGCGAATGCTTCGTAGCCGAGCGTTGATTGGAACCGGCAGGTTCGGGGAAAACGTTTCGGACGGGGCAAATGCCCCGTCCAGCCCAGGTATTCTGGCTGCCACGCTGGAGCGCTTCTCGTTCCCACGCTCCGCGTGGGAATGCCGGGCGGGCGCTCCGCGTCCGGTCTTGGCGGGCATTGATCAATCCGCGCCGCAGGAGACTTGGGTGACACCGCTGGAGCGATCGGCAGGAATGAGGTCTTACGGGGGCAGTCGCGAACTGCACAACGCGCGCGAACCCAAGACATTTAGACAGGATTAACAAGATTTACAAGATGTTATTCGTTTTCCATCTTGTAAATCTTGTTAATCCTGTCAAGAAATTCTGGAACTGGTCAGGGTCGCGGCCGGAACCATGATCAAGGCCGCTTGCGCCATCGTCCAGTCCCTCTGGGTCTCAATACCTTCTTCATCAAGTATGGGTGTCGGACCATTCTCGCCCTAATCATGCTGGTTGCGATCAGTCTCAATACCTTCTTCATCAGGTATGGGTGTCAGACACACCCTGCACGTGGCCACCGGCGCGACGACCAAGTCTCAATACCTTCTTCATCAGGTATGGGTGTCGGACGGGGACAGCTATCCCTTTACTCGGGGTCCTGTGTCTCAATACCTTCTTCATCAGGTATGGGTGTCGGACCTGGTGTCGTGATGAATCGCCTGAAGGCGGTTGTCTCAATACCTTCTTCATCAGGTATGGGTGTCGGACCCCTCCATTTCTCTTTCCAAGCCCAAACGGAGGGTCTCAATACCTTCTTCATCAGGTATGGGTGTCGGACCAACACCCCTGGTCCTACAGGAACCAACTGGTCGTCTCAATACCTTCTTCATCAGGTATGGGTGTCGGACCTGGAGGGCGAGATCCATGATGCACTCAGAGTGGTCTCAATACCTTCTTCATCAGGTATGGGTGTCGGACGAGACAACGTTCGCCGACGGCGACCAGGCCATCGGTCTCAATACCTTCTTCATCAGGTATGGGTGTCGGACCGGGCGACTAATGGTCCCTTCAACGAGCATTCGGTCTCAATACCTTCTTCATCAGGTATGGGTGTCGGACTAACCTCCCTCGGTAATGGCATTGTACTTGCTGGGTCTCAATACCTTCTTCATCAGGTATGGGTGTCGGACTGAAGCCTACTACCTTGTAGCACTCACAGCTAAGTCTCAATACCTTCTTCATCAGGTATGGGTGTCGGACTTTTGGGCCAGCCAGGTGTTAACCTGGTTTGCGCTGTCTCAATACCTTCTTCATCAGGTATGGGTGTCGGACCCCCTAACCCCACGTTTTAGCCGGCGCCTCCAAGTCTCAATACCTTCTTCATCAGGTATGGGTGTCGGACCTGGACGTTCTCCACACTGCGCACGGGGGGGATGTCTCAATACCTTCTTCATCAGGTATGGGTGTCGGACGATACGAGAGGATGAAAGGGAGGAAAACCCGTGTCTCAATACCTTCTTCATCAGGTATGGGTGTCGGACGTGCTTGCAGGTGGCCAACGAACGGCGGTGGGGGTCTCAATACCTTCTTCATCAGGTATGGGTGTCGGACCATTTACATGAGTCTAAAACGGGTTCTAAATCTGTCTCAATACCTTCTTCATCAGGTATGGGTGTCGGACCATATGTAGAGCAATTGCTGAATGTCTGAATGGTCTCAATACCTTCTTCATCAGGTATGGGTGTCGGACTACCAAGTTTGGTTTAGTTTCTTTGCGAGATCGTCTCAATACCTTCTTCATCAGGTATGGGTGTCGGACTTGTCCGTCGTAGCCGTCCATGCCTCCATGGCGGGTCTCAATACCTTCTTCATCAGGTATGGGTGTCGGACGGAAAGTCCTTGTCGAAAAGATTCTGGATGCCCTTGTCTCAATACCTTCTTCATCAGGTATGGGTGTCGGACGTGGGTACCGGGGATAGGCAATCCCTGGCCGCAGTCTCAATACCTTCTTCATCAGGTATGGGTGTCGGACCCCTCCGCTTCCAGGATGAGCCCGAGCCCGACCGTCTCAATACCTTCTTCATCAGGTATGGGTGTCGGACGCTGCTATACCTTTTTGGAAGCGACATTGTAACGTCTCAATACCTTCTTCATCAGGTATGGGTGTCGGACAAGGAGGGCCAAGCTGGGAGTGCCAGGTGGGCAGGTCTCAATACCTTCTTCATCAGGTATGGGTGTCGGACGCTTTGCCCGGGAAGACCATCTCCCTCTGATTCGTCTCAATACCTTCTTCATCAGGTATGGGTGTCGGACCCTTTTACGACGCGAAGAAGGGGGTGGTCACGGAGTCTCAATACCTTCTTCATCAGGTATGGGTGTCGGACCATGACGCTTTTTCCATGAAATCATCCCTCAAAGGTCTCAATACCTTCTTCATCAGGTATGGGTGTCGGACGTCTCCATAGTAAAGTCAATCGTCATCGTCGGGTCTCAATACCTTCTTCATCAGGTATGGGTGTCGGACACAGCTGGGAGATGATAGTACGAGCCGGCCTTGTGTCTCAATACCTTCTTCATCAGGTATGGGTGTCGGACGTTTAGTCATTCAAATAGGGTCTACAGAACGAGGTCTCAATACCTTCTTCATCAGGTATGGGTGTCGGACGGAACAGGAAGTCGTAAGATTGCCTCGGGGACATGTCTCAATACCTTCTTCATCAGGTATGGGTGTCGGACCGACACCTGCTATCGATTTCACTGGCACTGATGCGTCTCAATACCTTCTTCATCAGGTATGGGTGTCGGACAACACGCCTACGTCCTTGCGACCATCCACCATGAGTCTCAATACCTTCTTCATCAGGTATGGGTGTCGGACAGTACTCTGCTTTCGGAGAGGGACGAATGTCAATGTCTCAATACCTTCTTCATCAGGTATGGGTGTCGGACCAAATCTCGTCTGGTACGCTCCGGCTCCGTTCAGTCTCAATACCTTCTTCATCAGGTATGGGTGTCGGACAAATGCCTTGGACCGTAGTGCAGGTCCGCCGCGTCTCAATACCTTCTTCATCAGGTATGGGTGTCGGACCGTCCTGGGATGGGGACGGCTGGTGGGCGTTCGGTCTCAATACCTTCTTCATCAGGTATGGGTGTCGGACTATGCGCTGATCCAATGGGCACTCCTGACTGCGTCTCAATACCTTCTTCATCAGGTATGGGTGTCGGACGGAGCGTTGTCGATGGGGAGCGGGGCGCTCAAGCGTCTCAATACCTTCTTCATCAGGTATGGGTGTCGGACTCTTCGCATTCGGAAACCACCCAGGTTGTCCGGGTCTCAATACCTTCTTCATCAGGTATGGGTGTCGGACTGGGAAAACTATCCTTTAAAATGTCCTTCGACAGTCTCAATACCTTCTTCATCAGGTATGGGTGTCGGACATAGTGCAAAAGGCAATGAGTATGTAGAAGCGTCTCAATACCTTCTTCATCGGGTATGGGTGTCGGACTATCGTCGAAGTCGACACGAAGCACAGTTTCGCGGTCTCAATACCTTCTTCATCAGGTATGGGTGTCGGACGCACATGTATGCGTAACGTCCCGAGAGGTAGTGTCTCAATACCTTCTTCATCAGGTATGGGTGTCGGACTGACCGGATTGTTGATCTGGAAAATAAGGTAGAGTCTCAATACTTTCTTCATCAGGTATGGGTGTCGGACAAAAAAATTCGGGATGCAAAGATGATTATAGGGGTCTCAATACCTTCTTCATCAGGTATGGGTGTCGGACCAACAATAATGGCGAAATCTTCCTTACAAACAGTCTCAATACCTTCTTCATCAGGTATGGGTGTCGGACGCAGGTTACCCTCATTACGATGCTCAAGGATGGTCTCAATACCTTCTTCATCAGGTATGGGTGTCGGACGATGAAACTGTTGGGGTGGGTTATTCTAGGATGTCTCAATACCTTCTTCATCAGGTATGGGTGTCGGACGGGATGTCGCTGGCTGGAGGCATCGTCTTTCTCGTCTCAATACCTTCTTCATCAGGTATGGGTGTCGGACCAGACCAGCTGGTACTCCGCCAGCTGAAGGGTGCGTCTCAATACCTTCTTCATCAGGTATGGGTGTCGGACTATCACGCCCAGGCTGATCGTAGTCGGAATAGAAAGTCTCAATACCTTCTTCATCAGGTATGGGTGTCGGACGGTCTAAAACCTTAAAGGCTTGAGGTGACTCAGTCTCAATACCTTCTTCATCAGGTATGGGTGTCGGACTGAAAATCCGCAATATGCGGAAACTATCGCGGTCTCAATACCTTCTTCATCAGGTATGGGTGTCGGACGGAGCGGACAACCAGGCACTCACCCTCGTCTTGTCTCAATACCTTCTTCATCAGGTATGGGTGTCGGACCGTGCGGTGTTCGATGCCACCAAGAACGTCACTGTCTCAATACCTTCTTCATCAGGTATGGGTGTCGGACTATGTGACGGCCTTAAGATGTCTACAGAAGTGGTCGTCTCAATACCTTCTTCATCAGGTATGGGTGTCGGACCCGGAAAAATGAAAGAATGCCAGTTCTGCCAGAGTCTCAATACCTTCTTCATCAGGTATGGGTGTCGGACCTTCCAGAGGAAGTGGATGAAGTGACTCGATATGTCTCAATACCTTCTTCATCAGGTATGGGTGTCGGACGGAAGCTGGTCACGGGTCCGGAACCGAAGAGGGGTCTCAATACCTTCTTCATCAGGTATGGGTGTCGGACGAGTGTTCCTGTGGAACAGGATGAAAGATTATGTCTCAATACCTTCTTCATCAGGTATGGGTGTCGGACTCAGTTAAATCTCGAAGGGAGTGTTTATGCGCTGTCTCAATACCTTCTTCATCAGGTATGGGTGTCGGACACGGGGAAGTCGAGCAGGTTCTGGATTTGGGAAGTCTCAATACCTTCTTCATCAGGTATGGGTGTCGGACCGGCAATTTCTGTCGGATCGGGGTGTGCGGTTAGTCTCAATACCTTCTTCATCAGGTATGGGTGTCGGACAAAAAGCGAAGGAATACGAAGCGATCAAACGGTGTCTCAATACCTTCTTCATCAGGTATGGGTGTCGGACATCGCTGGTTACGACACCATCGCCGACAAGTTCGTCTCAATACCTTCTTCATCAGGTATGGGTGTCGGACGCTTCGTACCTGCGAAAACCAAATCATTCTTATTGGGAGGTCTCAATACCTTCTTCATCAGGTATGGGTGTCGGACGGGACAGATTGTCGTTGTCAGAGAAGAGGGGACGTCTCAATACCTTCTTCATCAGGTATGGGTGTCGGACAAACTCCTTTTACGGTCGTGCTTATTGCCACGAAGTCTCAATACCTTCTTCATCAGGTATGGGTGTCGGACCCGACCTCGGTTCGCTTATTGCGAGTTCGAAGGTCTCAATACCTTCTTCATCAGGTATGGGTGTCGGACCAGCAACGATACCAATTTTGGTTTAGTTTCTTTGTCTCAATACCTTCTTCATCAGGTATGGGTGTCGGACCTGGATACGGGGAAAGAAGAAGAGAGGGATTGTCTCAATACCTTCTTCATCAGGTATGGGTGTCGGACGCGGGCTTCTTGGAAAGAAGACCGCATGGTCAGTCTCAATACCTTCTTCATCAGGTATGGGTGTCGGACTGTTCAGGTTAGATCGAAAGATCTTTTTTACAGTCTCAATACCTTCTTCATCAGGTATGGGTGTCGGACCGTCACCCTGACGCACCTGCCGAACACCACGGTCTCAATACCTTCTTCATCAGGTATGGGTGTCGGACGATTTTATGGAATCAAAAGGAAAAGGCATTACCGTCTCAATACCTTCTTCATCAGGTATGGGTGTCGGACCGTCGAGGTTGTCGAGGAAGGCTGTTACGGTCGTCTCAATACCTTCTTCATCAGGTATGGGTGTCGGACTTGACGGTTTTCTCCTCCTCGTCCTACTTGTTGCGTCTCAATACCTTCTTCATCAGGTATGGGTGTCGGACCATCTATCACGGCGCGAGTGTCCTGTTCGGGCTGTCTCAATACCTTCTTCATCAGGTATGGGTGTCGGACCTTGCAGCTGGCCAATGAAGAACGGCGGTGGGGTCTCAATACCTTCTTCATCAGGTATGGGTGTCGGACGTGGATGATATGGGCGATGAGCGCAGCGAGGTGGTCTCAATACCTTCTTCATCAGGTATGGGTGTCGGACCCTGGCACGTCCCAGAACCGGAGCCGCAGCAAGAGTTTACAACGGTTTTCGGGAGGTATCAAATCGGCTGTTCCGAGTTAGGGTCAGACGGAGGCATTTTTCGGGCTCTGCCCCCTGCCCCGCGCGGCGGATCAGCGCCTGCCGCGCGGGTGCCGATCCGGAACACGCCGGGGGGCGGAGCGGCCTTGCGCCTTCAAAGAGACCGCACCGGGGTCCGGCAGCGTTTCGCCGAGGAAGATTACCTCAGGACTGCTGCGCACGACACGGGTTTTTTCCGGATGGATGCTCAGTCCCAAGCGGTCGAGTTCGCGGGCGGCGAAGGCTCGGGCTTTTTCGGCTTGCTCGGCCGTGACGGCGAAGATGAGAAAATCGTCCGCGAACCGGACAAAGCCACACTTGGCGCGGTCGAGCGCGGTGTCGAACCCGTGCAGATAGAGGTTGCAGAAGAGTGGTGAGAGGATGGCCCCCTGGGCAATACCGCGCGGGGTGCTGAGCAGGCTTTTCACATGGGCGCCCTGGTCGAGCCAGCGGGCGATGAGTTGCATGGCGCCGCGATCGGCGATGAAGCCGTCCAGCACCCTGAGCAGGGGCCGATGCGGAATCGAGTCGAAGAATTTTTCGATGTCGGCATCCACCAACCAGTCCTGACCGATGCGGATGCGTTCCCGGACCTTGGCGAGGGCCTGTTCGACGTTGCGGCCGGGCCGATAGGCGTAGCTGTCGTCGTGAAAGAGGCGCTCGGCGCGGGGTTCCAGCACGGTGAGGATCGCCCGCTGGACCAGCTTGTCCTTGAGATACTGGGCGGTGATGACGCGGATTCGACCGTCCGGTTTCGGCAGGGGGAATTGGCGCAACGGCAGCGGGCGGTAGCCGCCGTCCAGGACTTCTTGGCGGCATTCCAGCAGATGACGCATGAGATTGTGCTGGAGTTCCTCGCGGGGGATCGCGGGGCTCCAGGGGGTGTGCTCGGTCTTGAGCCGACGCCAGGCCTGGTTGAGGGCGTCCGGGGCCATGGCTTGGTCGAGCAGACTGGTCTTCATGGTCGTCACTCCGGTGCGGCTGCGGTTGGGCCAAGGTCCAGGGCTTTCATCTCGGCACGCAGGCGTTCGATCCAGCCATGGATCTGTTCGCGCAGGGTGCCGTGCGGCCATTCGGGCTCCGCGGCATCGCCCAGCGGATAGGGCCAGCGGCCGCGGACCAAGGCCCAGGCTTCGAAGAAACCGGGACGGGCGGCCTTACTGAGACGACAGCCTTCGGTGTCGCGGTAGTACCAATCGGTCTGCCGCGGCCCGGCGGGCGTCAGCCATCCCAGGACGAAATGGTCCACCCCACACCGGAAGATCTCGGTGAGGTCCAGCACCATGGACTCGCGGCCGGGAACGGGCTGGTGCAGGAATCCGAGCGAGGGGTCCAGCCCCAGGGCCATGACGCCCTGATGGATCTCGGTGCCGACCAGGGTGTAGCCCAGCGACAGCAAGGCGTTGACCGGGTCGCGCGGCGGGCGGCGGTTGCGGCCGGTAAAGTTCCAGGCGGGGTTGATAACCTGGGCAAGCAGGCCGAACCAGGCATGGGCGATCTGGCCCTCGACGCCCAGCGCCGTGTCCAGATCGGTGGCGGCGGCCAGCGCGGTCAGGGCCTGGTCGCGGCGTTGGCGAAAGGCCGCGCAGACCGCCGGGGCCGCGCCGTGATGTGCCGCCAGGGCGATCAGCGGCAGATCGTAGCCCTGAAGCTTGTGGCGCAGAAACCAGCGGGCGAGATGCAGCGCGGCAGCAGGGTCGGCGGCGCGGCCGTGCTGGAGCCGGCGCAGCGGCAGTTGCGTGGCGATGCCGCCGGCGAGCACGGCGGGGCCATTGCGCTCCGGCGACTGGCCGCGCGCGGGTAGCATGACGGTGGGCACCCCGGCACTGGCGAGTGCCCGCCACAGGGCGGTCTCGGCCAGGGGGTTGCCGTACACCACCACCAGTTCGAGCTGGGCGATGGGGGCACGGCGCGGCTTCTCGCCCGTCTGCTCCACCCGCACGCAGCCGTTGTCATGCCGCAGGGTGCAGTCACGGTGATCGACGACGAGGATCATGCGGCCTCCTGGGCGAACAGGCCCTTGAACCAGCGCCGCAGACGGCTCGGACGGGCGCTCTGGGTGTCGGTATCGCCGCCATAAAGCCCGGCCAGCCGCTGCGCCTGTTGGCCGGCGGCCCAGAGCGACGCCGGACCGGGGATGGCGTACAGGCGCAAATCGTCGTCACGCTCCACCACCCGCCGGCGCAATCCGTCCTGGACGGCGGCCAGAGTCTCCCGGTCGGCGTGGATGATGAAGACCGATTTCTGCACCGCCAGCGCCTGTTTGCGCAGGTAATAGTGGACCTTGCGCAGACGCTTGGCGTCGCGCACGTCATAGGCGATCAGATACCAGTGTTTGAGCGGAAGGGTCATGCGTTGCGGGCCTCAGCCGAGATAAAGGGTGGGCGCCTGAAAGCCGATACGGGCACAGCGCGTAATGGGGCGCGAGGCACGGGTGTTATCCATCCAGGCGAGCAGCAAGGCATCTTCCTCAGGGTCGATGAGTTCCACCAGTTGCATAAAGAGTTCATCGGCCTCCACCGCGGTGAGGCGGCATTCGAACAACGAATACTGGCCGTCCAGGCGCCAGGTGCGCAGGCAGCGGGCGACCTGTCGGCGGCGCTTGTTGCTGACGATGTCGTAGGCAATGACGACGGGTTTGCGGACCATAGGATCTCCCGGTATCAGGTTTGGTGAAGGTCGTTGGTCCGCACAGCGGACCCTACGGATCGCGGCCTTGCCGTAGGGTCCGCTGTGCGGACCGAACTTGGTCATAAACGCGGCCATCTCACCGACAGGGTCGCTGGTCCGCACAGCGGACCCTACGGAGCGCGGCCTTGCCGTAGGGTCCGCTGTGCGGACCGAACGCCGCCGGCCTGAACGATGATCAAGACCGCGGCGCAAGTCCCCGGCCGGCGCGATTATTGGCGCCGCTCCACCCCCTCGCTGATGATGCTGCGAAACTCATCCATCAGCCGATCCAGGGTCGTGAGAAAGTCCTGAGCGCTCTTTTCCTGGCGCTCGCGCTCACGGGTGCGCAGGTGCTCGCTGCGAATCGCGTCGATCCGTGCGTAGCGGGCATCGGCATCCGCGATGAAGCTGTCGGCGAGCTGCTGCATGCGCGCCTCGAGCTGACGGTAAACCTCGCCGAAGTAGTCGATCCGTTGCTGGCGCAAATGGGTCTTGCCGGTGACCAGGACGTGATTGCAGGCCTCCTGGATGGATTGCAGTCGGCTTTCCAGGGCCATGGCGAGGGCCGCGCGGCGGTGCTCGAAGCCGAGCGTCAGTTCCGCGGCCGTGTGGTCGCGCACCAGCCGATACTCGCCGCGGTTGAGCAGGGCCGGCCATGGGCTCTCGGCATGACGGCGGATCGCCTGGCTGATCTGCTGCTCGGCGGCGTCGCCGCGGCGGGTGGCTTCGGCCGGCAGGTGATCCAGGTCGGAGACCAGCGCGAGGTGTTCGGTATTCATACGGGTTGCTCCAGTGTGTGCGTGCAGGTGATCGAAAACGACCGTCCCAGGGGTCCGGTCGAGGCTCAAGGTCTACGGAACGGTTTTGAGTTTTCGGTTTTTCGTTTTTGGTTAAGGACTATCAAACATTGGGTTACGAAAAACGAGAAACGAAAAACCAACAAC
>CAYYAY010000083.1:0-23142 GCA_964470155.1 uncultured Lamprocystis sp.
CGGAGGTCGGGACGCGCAACGCCATGCCGGTCAGCTTGCCGTTGAGTTCAGGCAGTACCACGCCGACGGCCTTGGCCGCACCAGTGGAGGACGGGATGATATTCTCCAGGATGCCGCGGCCGCCGCGCCAGTCCTTGGAGGACGGGCCGTCGACGGTCTTCTGGGTGGCGGTGGCGGCGTGCACCGTGGTCATCAGACCGCGCTTGATCCCCCAGTTGTCATGCAGGACCTTGGCGACGGGCGCCAGGCAGTTGGTGGTGCAGGACGCGCCGGAGATGATGGCCTGACCGGCGTAGGTCTTGTGGTTGACGCCGTAGACGAACATCGGGGTGCTGTCCTTGGAGGGGGCGGACTGCACCACCTTCTTGGCGCCGGCGGCGATGTGCTTCTGGCAGCTTTCTTCGGTGAGGAAGAAGCCGGTGGACTCGATCACGAGGTCCGCACCGATCTCGTTCCACTTCAGGTTGGCCGGGTCCCGTTCCGCGGTCAGGCGGATGGATTTGCCGTTGACGATCATGGTGTGACCATCGACCGCGATATCGCCGGGGAAATTACCGTGGACCGAATCGTACTTGAGCATGTAGGCCAGGTATTCGGGGTCCAGCAAGTCGTTGATGCCGACGACCTCGATGCCGGGGAAGTCCTTGGAAATGGCGCGGAACACCATCCGCCCGATACGGCCGAAGCCGTTGATGCCAACTTTGATTGTCATGCAGTCTCTCCTGTGGAGTGGTAAAAATCGTGCCCCGCCGATGGGCGGGGCTTAGTGAGTGTATCGCGCGGTCAAGTCCCGCTGCCGCAAAGGGAGGAAGGTTAGAGGACGCCTCTGACCGTGGCAACCACATTGTCTACGGTGAAACCGAATTCCTTGAACAGCGCACCGGCCGGCGCGGACTCGCCGAAGCGGTCGATCCCGACCACGGCACCGTTGGTGCCGACATATTTCCACCAGCCGTCGGTTACCGCGGCCTCCACGGCCACCCGCGCGGTCACGGCCTTGGGCAGTACGGACTCCTTGTAGGCGGCATCCTGGGCGTCGAAGGCGTTGGTGCTGGGCATGGAGACGACCCGGACGTTCGTGTCGGTCATCGCCTCGGCTGCCTTGAGCGCCAACTCGACCTCGGAGCCGGTGGCGATCAGGATGGCATCCGGGACTCCGGCGCAATCGCGCAACACATAACCGCCGCGGGCAATATCGGCCACCTGGTCCGGGGTTCGCGCCATGTGGGCCAGGTTCTGACGCGAGAAGATCAGGCAAGAGGGCCCGCTGCGCCGCTCGATGGCAAGCTTCCAGGAAACCGCTGACTCCACGGCGTCGCAGGGCCGCCAGACGCTCATGTTGGGGATCATGCGCAGGGTCGGAATCTGCTCCACCGGCTGATGCGTCGGGCCATCTTCGCCCAGGCCGATGGAGTCGTGGGTGTAGACGAAAATCGTCGGAATCTTCATCAGTGCCGCCATACGCAACGCATTGCGGGCGTACTCGGAGAACATCAGGAAGGTGGCGCCGTAGGGGATGAAGCCGCCGTGCAGTGCGATGCCGTTCATGATGGCCGACATGCCGAACTCGCGCACACCGTAGTACAGATAGTTACCGGACGCATCGGTCTTGCCGACGCCCTTGCAGCCCTTCCACAGGGTCAGATTGGAGCCGGCGAGGTCGGCCGAACCGCCCAGAAGCTCGGGCAGCAGCGGGCCAAAACCGTTCAGCGCGTTCTGCGAGGCCTTGCGTGAGGCAATGGTCTCGGCCTTCTCGACCACGGCGGCGATAAACGCATTGGCCTGCTCGCTCCAGGCAGCGGGCAGTTCACCGGCCATGCGGCGCTTGAATGCGGCAGCCTCCGTCGGGTGGGCGGCGGCATAGGCCTCGAAACGGGCGTTCCACTGCGCCTCGGCCTTGGCACCGGTCTCCTTGGCGGACCAGCCGGCATAAACATCGGCCGGGATCTCGAAGGGCGCATGGGGCCAGCCCAGGACCTCGCGGGTCAGCGCGATCTCGTCGTCACCCAAAGCCGCGCCGTGGCATTCTTCCTTGCCCTGCTTGTTGGGCGAGCCGAAGCCGATGATGGTCTGGCAGCAGATGAGCGAGGGGCGATCCTCGACCGCACGGGCCTCTTCAATGGCCGCCTTCACGGCTTCCGCGTCGTGCCCGTCCACCTTGGGGATGACATGCCAGCCGTACGCCTCGAAGCGCTTGGGGGTGTTGTCCAGGAACCAGCCGGGGGTGTTGCCGTGGCCGCGCACCTCACCGTCGATGGAGATGTTGTTGTCGTCGTAAACCGCGATCAGCTTACCGAGCCCCAAGGCACCGGCCAGCGAGCACGCCTCATGGGAGAGGCCTTCCATCAGACAGCCGTCACCCAGGAAACAGTAGGTGTGGTGATCGACGATCGTGTGCCCCGGCTTATTGAACTGGGCTGCCAGGATTTTTTCGGCCAACGCCATCCCCACCGCATTGGTGATGCCCTGACCCAGGGGGCCGGTGGTGGTCTCCACGCCGGGGGCATAACCGTACTCCGGATGACCGGGAGTCTTGGAGTGCAGTTGGCGGAACTGTTTCAGATCCTCGATGCCGAGCCCGTAACCGGTCAGGTGCAGCAGTGAGTAAATCAGCATGGAGCCGTGCCCGTTGGAGAGCACGAAGCGGTCGCGGTCAGCCCAGTGCGGGTTGCCGGGGTTGTGCTTCATGAAATCGTTCCACAGGACCTCGGCGATATCCGCCATGCCCATGGGTGCTCCGGGGTGACCGGAATTGGCCTTCTGGACCGCATCCATACTGAGCGCGCGGATGGCGTTAGCGAGTTCTCTGCGTGAGGACATGGCCCCTCCTGATCATTGTTGGCTGACTCATTAAATTGCGCGGCCCGTCGCCCCCGACCCGACAGGTCGGGGGCGACGGCACGAATGCGGGTGGCGCGGTGCGGGAAACCGGGGGCCGCGACCGACGCCGGGCCTGCCCGTTCGCGGCCCACGGGCGAAATCGGGATGATCGACCGCCGAGTGGACGCAATGGCGACCTCTCCAGCGGCCCGGTATTGTGACCGAAAGGACCTATCCGGGACATCAAAACAAACTTATGCCGGCACAAGACGATGCATGATATCAGAATATTCAATATTGACAAAGATCATGGCGCCTCTTGGCATCAGCGCGGCGGGCGGGTCGAAGCGGCATCGACCTCGGGCGATCGACCGTCATCGCCTCAGGTTTTCCACTTGATCGAGCAGCCCATGCTGGGAATCTGATCGGCAGGTCCGCGCCCGGTTGCGGCGACCTCCCGCATCGCCTCGAACAGATCCCGCCGGACCCCGGCGGGCGCGGCTTCTTTGCGGCTCTCGTCGAGCCGGCCGCGGTACTGGAGACCCAGGTCCGCGTTGTAACCGAAAAAATCCGGGGTGCACACCGCGCCATAGGCACGGGCAACCGCCTGGGTCTCGTCGAACAGGTAGGGAAAGGGATAACCGAAAGCCTCGGCGATCTGCCGCATGTTCTCGAACCCGTCTTCCGGGTAGTCGACCGGATCGTTGGACATGATCCCCACACAGCCGATGCCGAGCGCCTGCAGCTCCCGTACATCCCGCACGATACGCTCACGCACGGCTTTGACGTAAGGGCAATGATTGCAAATGAACATCACCAGCAACCCGCGTTCGCCGACGCACTGGTCACGGGTCCAGATCCGGCCGTCCACGCCGGGAAGTGAGAAATCAGGCGCGGCAGCGCCGAAGTCGCAGACTGGGGTTTGCAGTGAGGCCATGGCAATCCTCCGGACTCGTGAAGTGGCGGTCGGGGCCGGGCGACCCAGGTCCCCCATGGTAACCAAATTGATCGGGATTCCAAACCCCGTGCGCGCGGGGCTGCCATCGGCTCCCGTGGGAGCGGCCTACAGCCGCGATGGGGTCAAGCGGGATCTTGACGATCGCCGTTCACCCGATCTGCGCTTGCGGATGCTCCGGCGGCCGCCGGGCGCGGCGGACCGCGGCGGCGTTCATGTGCGCGAACAGCGCCCGATAGAGCGCGCAGTAAGGGTCCTTCGCGAACAGGGTGCCATCGACGGTGAAGGCGCGCACCGGGCATCCGCCGTGGCAGAGCGCCAGGTAGTCGCAGGCGATGCAGTCGCCCTGCATCAAGCCGGCGGGGCGTTGACGCAAACGCTTCCGGGCGGAACTTTCGGCCAACAGCGTCCCCAGGTCGGTCGCGGCGAACAGGTTGCCGAACCGGTGCTCGGGGTAACTCGTGACCCAGCAGTCGCATTGGGCCACATGACCGTGCGGATCGATGGCGAGCAGATGATTGGTGCAGTCGTCGGTCCAGATGCAGGGCAGCACCGCAGGAGCGCCGCTGAAATAGCGCAGCAATTCATCGAAGGGTCCGATCCGCACCCCCGCGGCAGCGCCGCGCTCCAGCCAGAGGTCGGCCAACTCGATGAAAAAACGCACCAGCGCCCCGGTCTCCAGGGGGAGCAGACGCTTGACTGGATTGGATTGCCCGCCCGGAAAAGGTGTGTTGACCTGAAAGCTGTCGACCCCGAGTTCGTCGACGAAATAGCGGTAAAACCGTTCGGCGCCGAATTCCAGGGTGGCCGGGTTCGCCACCGCGATGACCTGCACCTCGATCCCGACGGACCGGGCCAGGCGGACGTTACGCTGCCACCTGCGGTCATACTCGGCCGGGTCCCGTCCCCGCCGATGGCGGTACCGATTGGGATAGTCCAGCGAGGTGCTGAGGCGGTTATCGAACATCGTGCGGATCACGCCGTCCCAGGCCGGACTGTAGCCGATCATGTTGGTTTGCAGGGCATGGGTCACGGTCCGCCCGCGCGCGGCGGCAGCGGCGTCGATCAGACCCTGCGCCTGGGAGAACCAGGACGGCGGCAGCGTCATGACCTCACCGCCCTGCCAGTGAATCCGGAGTTCGGCGATGTCCTTGGCCACGAGCTGATCCAGGACTTTGCCGATCAGCACCGGCAGGCGATCCAACGTCAGCCAGGTCCCGTCCTTGTCCTCGAAACAATAGTCGCAATCGGCGTTGCACCGCAGCGTCGGCAGCAAGATCAGCGAGCAGACCCTAGGCCCCATCGCCGGGTCCGTCCCGCTGCGCGTCATAGGCCGCCAGCGCCTGACGCAGTTGCGCGGCGGCGGACGCCAGATCCGCGAACAACAGCTTGACGCCGTCGCAGGCAAAGTCGATCCGGGGCCACTTGAAGTATCCGCCGCAGGAGGCGAACCAGGGACACCCGCAACACTCGGCCCCGGCAGCCAGCAGGGCCGCGCGGAACGCGGTGACGGACGCCGGCCCCTGGTCCGGCAGAACCTCGCCGCGCTCGTCCAGCATACAGGTTTGCTGCGGATCGCGCTCCAGCAGCTGCCAAAGGTCGACCGGCGTTTCGTGAAGGAACCCGCCGAGTAAGCCGTAGAAGGGCTCCACGGGCTGAGCCACGGTGGGGTTATGCAGGAACAGATCGAGCGCCTGCAGCGCCTCGTCGACCGCTGCCGCGGCCGGCTGAGGACCGGCCAGACGGACCGGAAAGCCAAGCGAAACGGCCAGCTTGACGGCCCGGGCCAAACCCGGCAACCAGGGGATGGTCACCCGCACCGGGTGCCGGGCCAACAACGGCGTGCAGCCGTAGAGTAACGGCAGCTCAGTCGCGGGATCCGCCATGACCAGATCGACCGCCAGCCCGTCGCCCCAGTCCGCGAGCGCTGCCAGGTCGCCGTTGAGGGCGGTGAGCTGCACGACCGCCACCCCGTCGGGGACCCGATCCCCCAATGCGGCCCGCAATTGCGCGGCGGCGGCGGCCCGCACGATCAGCGGGCGATCGGGAAAGGTCCGCAACAGGACCGCCGGGATGTTGTAGACCATCTTGTAGACCATCATGGAGAAATCCGCGCGGTCGCGGTGGCCGCAACGGCAATCATGGCCGTGGCGGCACCATCGAAATCGGCGACCCGGACCAAGCCCGGATGAGTCCGAACCGCGTCGCTCAGCGCCGGTTGATCCAACTGCCGCCGCCAAGACCACCCCGGCCGTTGATCCAGCCACCGCCGCCACCGCCGTTGATCCAGCCGCCCCCGCCGCCGCGGCGATTGATCCAGCCGGCCGCGGCGTCCGTCCCGCTCCCGGCCAGGCCGCCAAAGACCGCAACCCCGATCGCGATCTTCGACCAGCGACCCAGGCCGACCAGGAAGTCCCGACGACCGGGTTCGTCGAGGTGGTCCAAGTCGGGATCGGGCACGGTTGCAGGCTTATCGCTCATCATCATCGATTCTCCGCAGCGGACATTGTTGGCCTCGCGATTGCGTTCTGAAGGACCGTTCACCAACAAGCGAAACAAATCCTTTCGGCAACCCCGCGGCATCTTGATCGTTGTCGTTGTTTAACTTTATACGGAACGGTTTTGAGTTTTCGGTTTTTCGTTTTTCGTTAAAGACTATCGAACATCGGGTTACGAAAAACGAGAAACGAAAAACCAACAACGAGGGGTATATTCCGACTCGTCACTAAGGCGGCGTCGGATTGGAGTAGTGCATGGTGCGCAGCTTCCAGGCCCCGTCCAGCTTCTGGAGGACCACCGAGACATTCAGTGCAAAGGTGCGGGGGGCACCCTTCAACGCGTCCTGGTAATCGCAGGTGGCCGTAAGCCAGCCGACATCGCCGCTGCTGTCGCTGATCAACCACGGGCAACTGCGCTTCACTGAGCCGGCGTCGAAGTCCGCGAAGAAATTCCGGTACGCCTCCTCGATCTGCGCACTGCCGACCCAGCGCTCGGCGGGAACCGTGCCCATGACCACGGTCGTCTCACCCGGGGCATAGAGCTTCATCACACCGGCCAGGTCGTGGGCGTCGAGTGCCTTTTCGTGGGCCTCGAACACCTCGCGCAAGCCGGGTATCGGTGCGTCCGCGGCGCTGGCCGTAACCCAGCAGGCCGAGAGGGCGAGCGCGAGCAATAGGGGTCTGGAAGTCATATCTTGCACCTATGGTCGACTGGGACCGGCCGTCGCCGGAAACCCCGGGAGGCGGTTGGCAGTCAGGCCGCATCGAATCGGCCGGCACGACGCGTCGGCGCCGGCTCGCAATGCGTTACCCCGACTGTGTGAATCAGCATAGCAGTATTTCCAGGGTTGATCGGCGTCCAACGCGAAGAACCGGATGCCGGGGCGGGTTTCAAACCCGCCCCTACGCCAACCGCATGTACGGATATCAGGTGCGCAGGCGACAACATCGAAGCACCAGGTACCCTCAGGGACACGCATCGGGCGCGACATAGGTCACACGATTGCGCCCGTCCTGCTTGGACCGGTACAGGGCACCGTCGGCGATCTTGAACAGCGTCGTGATATCACGCCCCCGCAAGGTGGGGACCACGGTGAGACCGAAGCTCAAGGTCAGGCGCAAGGTGTCATGTCCCTCATCGGTCAGGGCGGTCGCGGCGACGCGCGCGCGCGCCCGCTCGACCTGCCCGCACAGCGCTGCCGGATCGCCGTTGCGCAGCACCAGCCAGAATTCTTCGCCGCCCACCCGGGCGACGATCCCGTCAGGCTCGAACAATCCGCGCAGCAGGCCGGCGATCTGCTTGAGCACCAGATCGCCGCGATCGTGCCCGTGGGCATCGTTGACCCGTTTGAAGTGATCGATGTCGGCCACCGCGAATCCGAGCGGTGCGTCGGCCGGACAACATTGGATCAGCGTTTCTTGCAGCCCGCGCCGATTCAGCAGTCCGGTGAGAGGGTCGGTCATCGCCAGCCGTTCCAGCCGCTCGGTGAGTTCGATGATGCGCTGTCCGGCGCGGATGCGCACCGCCAGTTCCTCGTTGTCGAAGGGTTTGTGAATGAAGTCGTCCGCGCCCGCGTCCAGGGCCTCCACAATGCCCGATTTCTCGTCGCGGGCGGTCAGCAGAATCACGTAGACCCAGCGGTCGAGACTGCGCCCGCGGATGGCGCGGATCAGGTCCAGCCCGCTCATACAGGGCATCATCCAGTCGGTGATGACGAACCGGATCGGCTCGCGGGCCAGCACCTCCATGGCCGCGCAGCCATCTTGTGCTTCCGCCACCGCATAGCCCGCGCTGGTCAGAAAGCTGGCCAGCATCCGCCGGGTGAAGCGCTGGTCCTCAACCACCAGGATCTTCATGGCGGCACCTCGGCCAGATAAGCGCGCAACCCGGCAAGCAGGTCGTGGATACACCGTGCCGCCTGCGCCACCGCGGCCGCGCCGTCGGCGTCGCCGCCCAGCCCCTCGATACGGCTGAACAGTTCCCCCAACTCGCTCAATCCGACGTTGCGGATCATGCCCTTGAGCGAGTGTGCGAGCCGCACGACGGCGCTCGCATCGCCAGCCATGACCGCCGTTTGCAGGGCGTCCAGATCCCGCTCGGCATCCTCGATGAACAGCGCGACCAGTCCCGCGAGTCCCGACGGATCATCACCGGAGGCGGCCGCGATCCGCGCGAGTGCCACCGCGCTGTCCGGATGGATCGGCGCGCCCGCCGTCCCCGCGGGGCGCGGCGCGATCCCCGCGGACACCGGCGACGGCACCCCGTCCGCGCGCCCCGACCATAGCCGGACCTTCTCGCAGAGCCGTTCGGCGTCGATGGGTTTGGTCAGATAGTCGTCCATACCGGCGGCCAGGCAGCGCTCCCGATCGCCCTTCAACGCATGGGCGGTCATTGCGATGATCGGGGTGCGGCGCCGGGGCCGGCCCGACTGACCGACGGCCGCCGCGGTCTCTTGCTCCCGGATCGCGCGGGTGGCATCAAAGCCGTCCATGACCGGCATCTGCACATCCATCAGAATCAGATCGAAAGGCACGGACGCGGCAATCGCCAGCGCCTGCCGACCGTCGTCCGCCGTGGTGACCAACACGCCGCGCCGGGCCAGCAACTGGACCGCCAGACGCTGGTTGAAGGGTTTGTCCTCGGCCAGCAGGACGTGCAGCCCGGCGAGACTGGTATCGCGTGCGGCCCGCGCGGGCACGGCGGGCGGTGGTTCCCGGCCCCCCGGCGTGCCGACCCCGGGCGTCCGCTGCATGGCCTGGGTCAGCGTTTCGAAGAGTTGGGCACGGCGGATGGGCTTGAGCAGACAGCCGACGACGCCCTGACCGGCCAGGCGCTGCGCCTCCCCGCGATGCCCGACCGAGGTGAGCACGATGACCCGCGGCTGGCCATTGGCGGGGTCGGCCTGGATCAGTCGGGCGGTCTCTTCGCCGTCCAGATCCGGCATCATCATGTCCAGCAGCACCAAGTCATAGGGTGTGCCGGCCGCGGCGGCCCGCGCCAGTTCCGCCACTGCCTCGCGCCCGCCGGTTACCGCGGCGACCCGGCAGGACCAGGTGCTCAGCGTTTTCTCCAGCACCAACCGATTGGCGCGGTTGTCATCGACGATCAGACAATGTGCCCCCGCGAGCACCGCCACAGCCCCCTCCGTCGACGGCGCCGGGGACTCGGCCAAGCCGAAGCGCGCCGTGAACCAGAACCGGCTGCCGCCCTCCGGACGACCCTCAAGTCCGATCTCCCCACCCATCATCCGCACCAGTTGGCGACTGATGGTCAGCCCCAGACCGGTGCCTTCATAGCGCCGACGTGTCGTGTTATCAGCTTGAATAAACGCCTCGAAGATCGCGGCGCGCTTGTCCACCGGCACACCGACCCCGGTGTCGGTAATCGTGAAGCGCAACAGCAGACCCCGCACATCCTGGGTCTCCGCGACCACCTCGAGCAGGACCTCGCCTGTTTCGGTGAACTTGAGCGCGTTGCCGATGAGATTGACCAGAATCTGGCGCAGACCGCTGGGATCCCCGCTCAGACTGGTCGGCACCGTAGGCTCGATCAGGTGCACCAGTTCGATCCCCTTCTGGGCGGCACGGTAGCCGAAACTGTCCATCACGTCCTCGACCACCCCGGCCAGTTCGAAGTCCACCGCTTCCAGCTCGACCTGACCAGCCTCGATCTTGGAGAAATCCAGCACGTCGTCGATCAGCGATAGCAGGGCCTCCGCCGAGGCTTCGACGATTTCCAGATTTTCCCGCTGCTCGGTGTCCAGTTCGCTGTCCAGGGTGAGCTTGGTCATGCCAATGATCGAGTTCATGGGCGTACGGATTTCATGGCTCATCTTGGCCATGAACTCGCTCTTGACCAAGGCTGCCTGCTCGGCCTGCTCCTTGGCGGCCCGCAGGTCCTGCTCGGCCAGCTTGCGCTCGGTGATATCAACGAAACTCTCCACCAGCAGGCGCCGACCGCTCAGATTCAGCGCGACCACGCTCTTCAGCACGGTGATGGCGCGCCCGTCCGGACCCCGCAGGCTGATCTCGTCCTGACCGCGCTGGTGCAGGTCGGACAGGAAGGGACAGACGCGGGGGTCGGCGCAAAAATGCTCGTAGCAGCGTGTACCCACCAGCGCCTGACGGTCGATCCTCAGGATTTCGGACGCCTTGTCGTTGGCGTCAACGACGCGTCGCGCCTCCAGATCGATGATGGCGATCCCGGTCTGCACGGCGGTGAAAACCGCGTGCAGGCGGCGCTCGTTTTCCTGAAGCTGGTCGGCCACGCGCTTGCGTTCGGTGATATCCGTGTGGGACCCGGCCATGCGCAGGGGCCGGCCCTCGGCATCGCGCACGCAGGCGGCACGCGCCAGGATCCAACGCCAGGTGCCGTCCTTATGACGCATCCTGAACTCGATGTCCAGGTGATCGACGGCGCCCTGCAGATGGGCATCGATGGCCGCCAGCGCACCCGCCAGATCGTCGGGGTGCACCCGTGTGCGCCACTCCTCGAAGCGATTGGGAAGCTCCGCGTCGTCATAACCCAGCATCGCTTTCCAGCGCGGCGAGTAGTACACCTGATCCTCGGGGACTTTCCAGTCCCACAGACCGTCGTTGGCCCCGGCCACTGCCAGGGCGTAACGTTCCTCGCTTTCCCGGAGCGCCGCCTCGACCGCCTGCGCTTCGGACAGATCGGCCACCACCCAGACCACCCCGTCGGTCAAATCGCGCCCGTTCCGCGGCTTACCCGACAACGCGGCCGGAAACACCGAGCCGTCCGCGCGCCGCAGGGGATAGCGGATATTGAACACGCCGCCCTGGTCGACCTGGGCGAAGAACTGGACACCGAAGCGCCGGTAGTGTTCCGGGGAGCAATGGAACAGCGCGACCGAACTGCCGACCGCCTCCGCGACGTTGAGACCGAAAATCTCACAGGCGCGCTGGTTGATCTCCTCGATCACCCGCTCGCGATTCACCGTGAAAATGCCGATCAGGCTGTTCTCGAACACCGACCGATAGCGGTTGCGAATGGACACCTGGGCGCGGTCCGCGGCCACCCGTGAGGACTGATCCTCGAAGACCGTCGCCAGTTCGCCCGAGGCCAGGCGGAACACCCGGTTGGCGGCCCACCTGTCCAGGTGGTCGTCCTGATACCGGCTGGCCTCGAGCAGCCCGGGCTCGCCGGTGGCGTGAACCTGCCGCAACAGCTCCAACAAACCCATGGCTGCCGCGCCGGGGAAGGCCTCGCCCAGCGTCTGCCCGATCAGTTCGGCACGGTCGCGGCGCACCAGACGGGCCGCCGCCGGATTGAGGTAAGTCAACAAAAAATCCTGCCCATCCGGGGTCGGCCGGTAGACCGCCACGCCCTGGGTCAGACCCTCGATAATCTCTTGAGTGAAATGCACTTGAACTCCCAGTCAGCCGGGCGCGTACCGGCTGACCGCCTCGCCCGGACGGCCCGATTTGACGACAAGCATAAGCTACCCACGCGCCAAAATGGCAACCAGCGTCACCGTACCGCCGCGCGCCGCGCCCGGCGCTGGGCACCTTGCGTCGGGTGGAGCAGCGCAGCCACGATCAGCATCGCTGCCGACGGCGGCCACCCAAATCCGGAACTGCTGTCGCGGGGCTAGGATCTCTCCCGACGAACCATTATCCTTAACGTCTGGGTTTTCCACACTTGGCCGAACAAACCAAAATCAAGTCCATGAGCAAAGATTACATCTTCACCTCCGAGTCCGTTTCCGAAGGCCACCCCGACAAGATGGCGGACCAGATCTCCGACGCGGTGCTCGACGAGATCTACCGGCGCGACCCCAACCACACGAAGGCGCGGGTCGCCTGTGAAACCCTGGTGAAGACAGGCTTCGTCATGCTGGCCGGTGAGATCACCCTCACCGACGCCGACCTGAAAATCGACTATGAACGCGTCGTGCGTCAGGTCGTCAACGAGATCGGCTACGACAACTCGGAGGTCGGCTTCGACGGTCACACCTGTGGGGTGCTCGTCGCCCTCGGCGAGCAATCCAAGGACATCAATCAGGGTGTGGACCGGGAGACCGAGGAAGCGCAGGGGGCCGGCGACCAGGGGCTCATGTTCGGCTACGCAACCAACGAAACCGACCTGTTGATGCCGGCGCCGATCGACTACGCGCATCGGCTGTGCAAGCGTCAGGCCGAGGTACGCAAGAACGGCACCCTCCCGTGGCTGCGTCCGGACGCCAAGTCACAGGTCACTTTCCGCTACCAGGATGGCCGGCCGGTGGCGGTGCAGGCCGTCGTGCTCTCGACCCAGCATAGCCCCGACGTCACCCAGGAAATGCTCCACGAAGCCGTCATGGAGGAGATCATCAAGCCCGTACTGAGCGAAACCGGCTGGCTCAAGGGCGACACCCAATACCACATCAACCCGACCGGCAAGTTCGTCATCGGCGGCCCCGTCGGCGACTGCGGACTCACCGGACGCAAGATCATCGTCGACACTTACGGCGGCATGGCCCGCCACGGCGGCGGCGCCTTTTCGGGCAAGGACCCCTCCAAGGTCGACCGCTCGGCGGCTTACGCCGGGCGTTATGTCGCGAAGAACATCGTCGCCGCGGGCCTGGCCGACAAGTGCGAGATCCAGGTCTCCTACGCCATTGGCGTAGCCGAGCCGACCTCGGTCTCGATCGACACCTTCGGCACCGCCAATGTCAGCGAACACCGGATCGTCGACCTGATCCGCGAACACTTCGATCTGCGGCCCTACGGCATCATCCGTATGCTCGATCTGGGCAACCGCGAGTTGATCAAGTACCGCACCACCGCCGCCTATGGTCACTTCGGACGCACCGAGCCGGGTTTCTCCTGGGAGCGCACCGACAAGGCCGAGGCGCTGCGCGCGGCAGCCGGAATTTAAGCCGCGGGCGAGCGCAGACAGACACAAAGTGAGTGATGCGGTCGGATCCGCTGGTCGGCAAGCCTCGAGCGGACTCGGGCCGTCGCCGCCGCCGGCCTGCCCGATCGCCCGCGGACTTGATTTGCGCTGATTCGCGTCCACTTGTGTGGCAGCATTTTTTCAACACCTCGCCGCCGAGGAGCGTTGCGACCTGGGAACCGACAGTCCCAGGCCAGGCTCGGCGGCCGGGTCGACTCCGGCAACGGCGCTCACTCACGTTTAACACTGGAGCTTAAACCCATGAGTGAGTTCACCGACTACAAAGTTGCAGACATGTCCCTGGCCGATTGGGGCCGTAAGGAAATGCGTATCGCCGAGACCGAGATGCCGGGTCTGATGGCCCTGCGCAAGAAATACGGTCAGTCCAAACCGCTGACCGGGGCGCGCATCACCGGCAGCCTGCACATGACCATCCAGACCGCGGTGCTGATCGAGACCCTGGTCCAGCTGGGCGCCCAGGTCCGCTGGGCTTCCTGCAACATTTTCTCCACCCAGGATCACGCCGCCGCCGCCATCGCCGCGGCCGGCATTCCGGTCTACGCCTGGAAGGGCGAGAGTCTGGAAGACTACTGGTGGTGCACCGAACAGGTGGTCAACTGGCCGGACGGCGGCGGCCCCAACATGATCCTGGACGACGGCGGCGATGCGACGCTGCTGGTCCACAAAGGCGTGGAATTCGAAAAGGCCGGGCGCGTCCCCACTCCCACCGCGGACGATAACGAGGAGTGGACCGCCATCCTCGGCGTGCTCTCCCGCACCTTCCAGCGCAATCCGCGCCACTGGCATCATCTGGCCGAGGCAATCAAGGGCGTGACCGAGGAGACCACCACCGGCGTGCACCGTCTGTACGATATGGCAAAGGCCGGGACCCTGCTCTTCCCCGCCATGAACGTCAACGACTCGGTGACAAAGTCAAAGTTCGACAACCTCTACGGCTGCCGCGAGTCGCTGGTGGACGGCATCAAGCGCGCCACCGACGTGATGATCGCCGGCAAGATCGCCATGGTCTGCGGTTACGGCGACGTGGGCAAGGGCAGCGCGCAGTCGCTGCGCGGTTTGGGCGCCACCGTCTGGATCTCGGAAATCGACCCGATCTGCGCCCTGCAGGCCGCGATGGAAGGCTTCCGCGTCGTCACCATGGAAGAGGCCGCTCCGCTCGCCGACATTTTCGTCACCGCCACCGGCAACCTGGGCATCATCACCCACGACCACATGGCGGCCATGAAGGATCAGGCGATCGTCTGCAACATCGGTCACTTCGACAACGAGATCGATATCGCCGGCATCGCCAAGTACGAGTGGGAGAACATCAAGCCGCAGGTCGACCACATCATCTTCCCGGACGGCAAACGCATCATCCTGCTGGCCGAAGGGCGTCTGGTGAACCTGGGTTGCGGCACCGGCCACCCGAGTTTCGTGATGTCCAACAGCTTCACCAATCAGGTGTTGGCGCAGATCGAGATCTACGCCCACACCGAGAAGTATCCGATCGGGGTCTACATCCTGCCCAAGCAGTTGGACGAGGAGGTTGCACGGCTGCATTTGGGCAAGATCGGCGCCAAGCTGACGACACTTACCAAAACCCAGGCTGACTATCTCGGCATCCCGGTGAACGGGCCTTACAAGCCCGAGCACTATCGGTACTGAAGTCCTAAGCCGCCCGCCGCCCGCCGCCAGCGGGGGGTCGCAAGGCCCGGTCGACGGCGGCTGGGGCCGGCTCCACCGTTTGCTAAACCTCCGGCCACCCGCGGTCACTCGTGGCTCAGGGTTTTACCCTGATCCCGAGTCGGCGGCTGGCGGCCGGCGGCTGGAGGCTCCCCACGCATGTCCTCGCCAACCGGTTCCAGACCTTCATTCAGCTTCGAACTCTTCCCGCCCAAGACCCCCGAGGGCATGGAAAAACTCAAGACCACGATTGCGGAACTCAACGCCGTTGGTCCTGACTATTTCTCGGTTACCTACGGTGCCGGCGGCTCCACCCGCGACGGGACCTTCGAGACCGTCGCCTGGCTGCGCGGCCAGGGCATCGACACCGCCCCGCACCTCGCCTGCATCGGCTCGGACCCGAACGAGGTGCGCTCCATCCTCGATCGCTACCAGACGCAGGGCATCCACCGCATCGTCGCACTGCGCGGCGATCTGCCTTCCGGCACCGGGACCGGTACCGCCGGTGCGTTCCGCTACGCCAACGAACTCGTCGAATTCATCCGCGCCGAGCGCGGCACCCGCTTCCATATCGAGGTGGCAGCCTATCCGGAGTATCACCCCCAATCTCCCAACCCCGCACAGGACATGCAGCATTTCAAACGCAAGGTGCAGGCCGGGGCCGACTCCGCCATCACCCAATACTTCTACAACGCCGATGCCTACTTCGGCTTCGTCGACCATGCCCGCGCTCAAGGGGTCGCGATCCCCATCATCCCGGGCATCATGCCGATCACCAACTACACCCAACTGGCCCGCTTCTCCGATGCCTGCGGCGCCGAAATCCCGCGCTGGGCACGGCGCCGGCTGGAAGGCTGCGGGGACGATCTGGACGCGTTACGCGCCTTCGGCCATGAAGTGGTCCTGCGCCTGTGCCGCAACCTGCTGGCCGGCGGTGCGCCCGGTCTGCACTTCTACACCATGAATCAGTCCGGCCCGACGCTGCGGTTGTGGAACGACCTGGGCCTCAGCGACTAGTCATCCGTCACGCTACAGGCCGGATTGCCGCAGTGCAGGAATTTGAGATTCCCATTGGTCTCGTCGTAATAGCTCACGATCGGCAGTCCATCGGCGCCGATGGCGATACTGATATGCCACCCCACGGACCCCTCGGTGTCCGGCGCGGAGATCCGCACTCGGGCACAGCGCGGATCCTCGCAATAGGCGACCTTGAGGTCACTGTTGGTATGGTCGTGATAGGCGATGATGGGATGGCCGTTGCGGCCCAGGGCGATGGCGGCATTGGAGCCGACCGCTCCGGTGCTGTCGAGGACCCGCACATTGGCCTTGGTGCACTCCGGGTTGGCGCAGCGCGCAAGCTTGAGGTCGTCGTTGAAGAAATCCCAGTAGACGATGAACGGCAGTCCGTCGTCGGGCACGATGATGCCGGTTCCCAAACCGACCCCACCGGTATCCAGCACCGTGACCGTCGCGGACGTACAGGCCGGATCTTCACAATGCGCCACCTTGAGGTCACGCCGCGTCACATCGAAGTAGCTGATGATCGGGTAGCCCTTGGCACTGATGGCCATGCTCGTGTACCAGCCCACATTACCCGCGCTGTCGACCACCGTGTGAGTGACGTCCGTGCAGTCCGGGTCACGACAATGCGCCACCTTCAGATCGCCGCGGGTTTTGTCGTAATAGCTGATCACCGGCAGTCCATCGCTCCCCAGCAGGAGTGAGGCATGCTGACCGACCTGGCCCTCGGTATCGATCGCCTGCGGCTGAAAGATCCGGCACTCCGGGTCCTGGCAACGCGCAAATTTCAAATCTTTGTTGGTATTGTCGAAATACGCGATCTGCGGCAGGCCGTCGGCGCCCACCACCAGCGCGTTGCACCAGCCCTGGTCGCCGTCCCGATCGAGCGCATGCGTGCTCGCGCTGCCGCACGACGGGTCCTGGCACTGGATGACCTTCAGGTCGCGGTTGGTGTAATCGAGATAGGCAACCAGCGGATTGCCGTCACTGCCCACCGCGGTCGCGGTGTGCCAACCCACGTCTCCGGTCGAATCCAGAACCCGCACCTGATTCGGCCGAACCTGCGCCGCGGTCGCGACGGTCGCGGACGGCTGGCCGACGACCAGGCTGTAGACATCGAAGCGGGTCCGGTCGTTACCCGCCACCACCGTCACCAGATGCGTGCCGCCATCCAGCGACCGCGGCAGCGGGTCGGTGACCAGCATGTTATCGGTGGATCGGGACAAACTCAGAAAGAGCGAATCCAGCTTCACCGTTGGCAGACGGTGGCCGCCGAAGTTCTGGCCGTTGATGGTCAGCCGCCGCGTCTCCGGGTCCAGGGTGACACCGGTGATCAGCAATTGCGGCTCATCCGACCAGAACTCATCCGCGGGCACACGCGTGCCCTCCGGCGCCGCGGCCGCCGGCGCACCGTCAGGGAGATCGGCGACGGCGACGGGGCACGCCATCAAGGCCGCCAGGATGAGACAGGTACTTCGCATCTGGAAACAGTCGACGATCAGAGATTGAGCTTATGGATGGATGTTAGGCCGTCAATCACGCGCGAAGTGTCGCCTAGTTCTGCTATTCAGCGAATAATCGTCTTTTTTGCCCATCGCCGAGGCCGGCGGCGCCTGGCGCGGGTGCATCGGGAAGACTCCTGTCCGATCAGACGCGCTGCAACAGCCGGGACGCTGGTCACGCGCGCGACTGCCCAACCCGCGACCGCCATGCTACCGTTGTATCTTACCCCGCGAGGACTGCGTCCATGGCCGCCAAGTATCCCCTGCTGTTGATCGACGGTTCAGGCTATCTGTTCCGCGCCTACCACGCCCTGCCCAAGTTGACCAACGCCCGAGGCGAACCCACCGGCGCCGTGGTGGGTGTGCTCGCCATGCTGCGCAAGCTGATCGAGGCGCAGCGCCCGGAGTTCATCGGCGTGGTCTTCGATGCCCCGGGCCAGACCTTCCGCGACCAGTTCTTCCCCGCCTACAAGGCCCATCGGCCGCCGATGCCGGATGAACTGCGCGCCCAGATCGCACCATTGCAGGCCGTCGTCAGTGCCATGGGGCTGCCGCTGCTGGTCATCCCCGGGGTCGAGGCGGACGACGTGATCGGCACCCTGGCCACCCAGGCGGCGGCGCAGGGCATCCCGACCCTGATCTCCACCGCGGACAAGGATCTGGCACAACTGGTCGACGCGCGGATCACCCTGGTCAACACCATGACCGACACCCTGCTCGACCGCGCCGGGGTCATCGCCAAGTTCGGCGTGCCCCCGGAGCGGATCATCGACTATCTGAGCCTGGTGGGCGATACAAGCGACAATATCCCTGGTGTGCCCAAGTGCGGCCCGAAGACCGCCGTCAAATGGCTCCAAGACTATGGCGACCTGGACGGCGTCATCGCCAACGCCGACCGGGTATCGGGCAAGGTCGGCGAGAGTCTGCGCCAAGTGCTCGACCAACTGCCGCTCGCCCGGCGCCTGACCAGCATCAAGCGCGATGTCGCCCTGGACCTGGCGCCCACCGACCTTGTCCCCGCCGCCCCGGATATCGCCGCCTTGCGCACCTGGTATGAGCGGCTGGACGCGCGCCGCCTCCTGGCCGACCTGAACGACACCGCGCGGACCGCGCCTGACGCGCCGCCGAGCCCGGCGGCACCCGCCGCGGACTATGAAACCGTCCTCACCACCGCGGCACTGGACGCCTGGATCGAGCGCCTCACCACCGCCGACCTCTTCGCCTTCGACACCGAGACCACCGGTCTCGACTACATGCGCGCCGAACTGGTCGGGCTCTCGTTCTGCATCGCGCCGGGCCGCGCCGCTTACGTGCCGGTCGCCCATGTGTACCCCGGCGCACCGGATCAGTTACCCCGCGAGCAGGTCCTCGCCCGCCTCAAGCCGCTGCTGGAGGACCCGCGCCGCCCGAAGGTGGGCCAGAACCTCAAATACGACATGAGCATCCTTGCCCGCCACGGCGTCAACCTGCTGGGCATCGCCCATGACACCATGCTGGAGAGCTATGTCCTCGACAGCACCGCCACCCGTCACAACATGGATGCGCTGGCCAAGAAATACCTGGACTATGACACCGTCCAATTCGAGCAGATCGCCGGCAAGGGCGCCAAACAGCTCAGCTTCGACCAGATCCCCCTAGAGCCGGCCGCCCACTACGCGGCCGAGGACGCCGACATCACCCTGCGCCTGCATCAGGCGCTGTGGCCGCGGCTGGAAAGCACCGGCCGCCTGGCGCCCCTCTACCAGGAGATCGAAGTCCCGCTGATCCCGGTGCTGTCGCGCATCGAGCGCACCGGCGTGCGCATCGACCCCGACCTGCTGGCCGAACAGAGCCACCAACTGGCGGCGCGCATCCACACGCTCGAGTTGCGCGCTTATGAGAACGCCGGGCGCCGTTTCAATTTGGGCTCACCCAAACAGATCGGCGAAATCTTCTTCACCGAACTCAAGCTCCCGGTGATCGCCAAGACCCCCACCGGCGCCCCGTCCACCAGCGAGGAGGTACTGGAACAACTCGCGGCGGACGGGTACGAACTGCCCAAACTGATCCTGGAACACCGCGGACTCTCCAAGCTGCGCTCGACCTATACCGACAAGCTCCCACAGCAGATCGACCCCTACACCGGCCGCGTCCACACCTCCTATCACCAGGCGGTGGCGGCGACCGGCCGACTCTCCTCCACCGACCCCAACCTGCAGAACATTCCGATCCGCACCGAGGAGGGCCGGCGCATCCGCCGCGCCTTCATCGCCGAGCCGGGCTATCACATCCTGGCCGCCGACTACTCGCAGATCGAATTGCGCATCATGGCCCACCTGTCGGGCGATGAACGCCTGCTCACCGCCTTCGCCGGCGGCCAGGACATCCACCGTGCAACCGCCGCCGAGGTGATGGGCATTCCCCCGGACCAGGTCACCGCGGATCAACGCCGTTCGGCCAAGGCCATCAACTTCGGACTGATCTACGGCATGTCGGCCTTCGGCCTAGCCCGCCAGCTCGGCATCGAACGCGCCGCCGCCCAGGACTATGTGGACCTCTATTTCAGCCGCTATCCGGGGGTGCGCACCTTCATGGACAGCATCCGCGCCCAGGCGCGCGCCGACCGCTATGTCGAGACCGTCTTCGGCCGCCGTCTCCATCTACCCGAGATCGGCCACAGCAATCAGGCGCGCCGCGCCGCCGCCGAGCGCACCGCCATCAACGCCCCCATGCAGGGCACCGCGGCCGACATCATCAAACGCGCCATGATCACCGTCGACCACTGGATCGAGACCGAACGCCCGGCGGTACGCATGATCATGCAGGTTCACGATGAACTCGTGTTCGAAGTCGCCGAGGAGTCCCGCGGCACCGCCGCCGCGCGCATCCGCGCCGCCATGGAAGGCGCCGCCGACCTCGCCGTCCCGCTGGTGGTGGACATCGGCATCGGCGAGAACTGGGATCAGGCGCATTGATCAGACGAATGGTCGAAAAAATCTGACGAATCGGCACCAACAGCAGAGGAACTTCGTCGGAATACAGCGCTCATATCAACCAAGCCAGAAATGCTCGGAGCCGCTGATCCCCCCCGACAGCGGCTCCTAATTCCCGGCCGGCCAAGCCGGGGAAGCGATTACCCCGTAGCCCGCTCCCGGACTACGGGGTTTCTTTTTTTTGTTCTTCGCCCAACTTCCACCGACACCGCTCGGAAGATCCCGACCGGGGCCTCCCGGCACTGCTTTCATCACTCCCCCAGCCGGACCGCGACGCGGCCAAGGTGTCAGTCATGAGTATGTTCACGCGAATCGTTGAGGGTCTGCATGGCGCGAAGATCGAGGGTCTGGCCAAGACCTTTTCGCGTTTGGGAAAGATCGGTTTTTGGCTCCAGGTGGTACTCGGCTCGATCCCCCTGGTGGTGACCTTCTATATCTTTGTGTTTTCAGGCAGTATCTCAGGCCCGCGCAGCGGCCTGCCGATCGTCGGGCTGCTGAGCTTGGCGAATATGCTGGTGCTCCTGTTTACGATCGTCTGGTTCTATCGCTATACCGGTCTGGGCAGGCGGATTGCCGATCCCCGGTCGCGTCCGACCGAGTCGGCGGTCCTCGCGACCGTGTGGACGGGCTTGCTCGCGAGCAGTCTGGGCGTTTTGTTCTCCATCGTGGTGATGCTGCTGGAAGTGGGGCAACTCCTCTTCTATTTCCTCGCCGCACCCCAGGCGGGCGTCGCCACCATCCAGACGGCCGGCGGGGCTGCCAGTTGGGTCTCCGCGGTTGATCTGTTGAGCTTGTTGGCCCTGCTGCAGATGCTTGCCGCCGAGGTGATCACCCTGGTGTTGGGTCTCTGGCTGATGTTCCGTACCACCCAGGCTGCCGGAGAGTTCCCCAAGGCAGCTTCAGTCTGACCTCCACCCAGTTCGCTCCACTCCAGTGCAGGAGCCAGTGCGGCCATGAATATCCTATCCACCTTCTCTGTGCCCGCCCGCGGCCTCATCATCGCCGGGGCCGTTTCGCTGGTCATTACCTTGATGAAGACCGCGGCGCCGCTGCTGACGCCGATCCTGCTCGCCATCTTCATCGCGATCGTCGCCACCCCGGCGCTGGCCTGGCTGCGCCGCAAAGGCGTGCCGAAATGGGGCGCCCTGTTCCTGATCGCGTTTGTGCTGCTCGATATCGGCAGCCTGCTGGCGCTGGTGACGACCGGGGCGCTCGAAGGCTTCAAGGACAGCCTCCCGGGTTATCAGGAACGCTTCGCGCTGCTGGCCCAGAACTTCGGCAGCATGATGGCGGGAACCGGTGTCGACAACCCGGCCGCGGCAGCAACGGATCTGATGGACCCGAGCAAGCTCATGGCCTTGGTGCCGCGGTTGTTGTCCAGCGCCAGCGGGGTCTTCGCGACCGGGCTCCTGGTGCTGCTCACCGTTATCTTTATCCTGCTCGAAGTGCCGACGATAGCGGCCAAGCTGCGGGCGGCCTTTCACATCACGCCGGACGGCGAGGCACGACTGCAGCGGATGCTGGACAACATCAACCGCTACATGCAAATCAAGGCCCTGACCAGTCTCGCCACCGCCGTCTGCGTCTGGCTCCTGCTGTGGTTTTTCGGGATCGACTTCGCCATTCTGTGGGCCGTGTTGGCCTTCTTCCTGAACTTCCTGCCGGTGGTCGGCAACATCCTGATGATGATCCCGGCGGTCCTCCTGGCGCTGGTGCAGGTTGATTTGACCACGGCACTGCTGGTCGCCGCCGGTTACCTGGTGATCAACACCGCGATCGGCAATGTGATCGAGCCGCGGATCATGGGTCAAGGGCTCGGCATCTCCACGCTTGCGGTATTCATCGCGCTGCTGGTCTGGGGCTGGCTGTTCGGTACCGTCGGCATGTTCCTGGCCGTGCCGCTGACCACGGCACTGATCATCGCGCTCGATGCGAGCCCGCATACCCGCCCGCTCGCCATCCTGATGGGGCCGGCGATTACCGAGGAACCGGCGGGCGCCGCCCCGGCAGCGGAGCCGGACGCGACGGAAACACAGGATTGAGGGCTTTATGCGTCGGGTGTTGTTCTAAAGCCCCGCCACCGTGCGATCTTTGGGGGAGCCGGTCCGCACAGCGGACCCTACGATCGCGGCCTCACCAATAGTGGAGACGCGGTTTAAAGTCTATAGTTTATAAAACTTTAAACCGCGTCGGCTGCAGCAAGCGGCGCGTCTGCCGGGGCCGATCCCATCCAACAACACCCGATACTGCACCGGGCGCGGTTTAACGGTCCGGCGTCATCCTGACCACCTGGAATGACTGATTGAGATAGATGTCGGTCTTTCTGCCGTTGCAGCGGGCGTCGTCGACCTCGAAGGTCTTATCGTCATCATCGAACTTCATGACACCGCCGGAACAACCCTGAGCGGTGAGGGTACTCTCGATTGACGTGCGTTCTTGCGGCGTCACGTCGCGCCAGGCAAAGGCCGGTGCGGCGACGAGCATCCCGGCGAGCGCAAACAATGGAATCTTCATCAAATAACCTCTCGATTTGCCATTGAAATACCTCGTCAAACCGACCCCATGACGGCCGGTTATTCTCTGACTTTACCGCTCGGGTAAAACCTTTGCAACGCGCTTGGCATCGGTCGGGTTTGCTCGGTGATCATCCTGGGGATGGCGGTGGCGGCCTTGACCGTAGTCCCGGCCAGCGGCGTGCGTAGTCAGGGCTTCCAGCCGTGCCGCTGTCAGGCCAGAATGGCCTGACTACGCACCCGGCGAGCCCAAGTGGCCGGAATCTTGATCGAGGCCG
>CAYYAY010000084.1:0-23105 GCA_964470155.1 uncultured Lamprocystis sp.
ACTTTCGCGTATCAACACCCAGCTACATCGGTATTCCGCGAAAAATCCGGGTTAGCTCCGCGCCTCGCGGTGATCCACAGGAGCCCTGCCTCCGAGTCAAAGACGCCAACCACCTCGACGCCCTGTTCCCGGTGTGGCGGCATCACCCGTTTTTGACCAACACCGACCTGCCCACCGCGCAGGCCGACATCACCCACCGCCATCACGCCATCACGCCATCACGCCATCACGCCATCATCGAAACCGTGTTCGCCGACCTCATCGACGGACCGCTGGCCCACATGCCCGAGGCTATCTCTAGCTCGGCTGGTTCCTGGGGGGCTGACCTGGGCGGAAGTGTTGTGGTCAGTGTCGTCGACGAGGCCCGTCAGCATGGTCTGGTGGGGCACGAGATTTTCTTTTCGGCGTGTCGCGGAGTGCTGCCGATGATCGCTGCGGCTCGTTGTTCACCGAGGGCGACGGAAGAGAGCCTCGCGTAGCTGACGGTTCTCGGCTTCGAGCTGTCGGTTTCGCTGTGTCGCGATCTCGAGGCGCTGGCGCAGGGATGCGTCGGATGCCGGTTGCCGGTCGGGAATTCGCCGGTGGGCTGATGATGGATCTGGTCTGTCGCGGAGGCGTTCGACCTCAGCGCGTAGATCGGGCTGGGTAGAGAGCCAGGAGCGCGACACCTTGGCTTCGCGGGCCAAGCACAATGAGGCCGAACACGCCGAGACGGGAGGTGCGATGTCGGACGGGCTCGCGCTGGCGCTGACGCTGGCTTTGGCGGCGGTGGCGCTGGCGCTGGGGCTTTTCACCGTGCTGACCCGCCGGGTGGTGACCACCCCGGAGGAACGCACCGTGCACGCCGCGCTGCACACCGCGTCGCTGGCCGCCCGCCCGCTGCGCACCGGCCTGGACGCCGACTCGGCCGGGGAGGCCGCCCCGCACCTGCGCGCCCTCACCGGATCCGACGGGCTGGCGCTCTACGACGCCGACGGCCGGCCGCTGGTGACCGAGCCCGACTCCGATGTGTGGACCGACGCGACGCGGCAGGCCTGCCGGCGCGCCGCCCGGGAATCCATCGACGGCCGGCGGCGGGTGCTGCTGCGCGAGCAGAACCCGGCGGTGGTGGCCCAGCCGCTGCTGGACGACGACGGCATCGTGCTGGGCGCGATGGTCGCTCTCCATGCCGCCGAACCCTCCCCCGGCATGCTCGGCGCGATCGGGGAAGTCGCCCGCTACGCCGCCGGCCAATTGCAGCTCGCCGAACTCGACGCTTCCCGGGCCCGGCTGGACCGCGCCGAGGTGCTGGCATTACGGGCGCAGATCAGCCCGCACTTCATCTACAACGCGCTCAACACGATCGCGTCGTTCGTGCGCACCGACCCCGACCGGGCGCGCACGCTGATCCTCGAGTTCGCCGACTTCACCCGCTACTCGTTCCGCTCCGCGGGGCCGTACACGGTGTTGTCCGACGAACTGCGCAACATCGACCGCTACCTCACCCTGGAGCGAGCCCGGTTCGGCCCGAATCTGTCGGTGACACTGCGGATCGCACCGGAGGTGCTCAACGTCGTCGTGCCGTTCCTGGCGTTGCAGCCCCTGGTGGAGAACGCCGTTCGGCACGGGCTGGCCGGCCGCGCCCGCGGATCGGTGGAGATCGTCGCCCGCGACGAGGGGACGGATTGTGTGATCAGCGTCGAGGATGACGGCGTCGGGATGGATCCCGACGCCCTGCGTTCCGGGCTCGGCGACGTGCTCGACGACGGCGAGCAGGCCGCGCACGTGGGACTGACCAATGTCGATCACCGCCTGCGGGGGGCGTTCGGCAACGACTACGGACTGGTGGTTGAAACCGCCCCCGACGCGGGCACGAAGGTCATCATGAGAGTGCCCAAGTTCCGGGCGGGAATCCGAGCCTGATGGGCATGGCGGAGGTGCGATGACGGCACAGCTGCGAGTGCTGGCGGTGGACGACGAAGCGCCCGCTCTGGACGAACTCGTCTATCTGCTCGGCCGGCACCCGGCCGTCGCGGAGGTCGTCGGCGTGGGCGACGCCACGGCCGCGCTGCGCACGCTGAACGAACAGAATCTGGACGCGGTGTTCCTCGACATCAACATGCCGGGACTGTCCGGCCTGGAACTCGCCGGAGTGCTGACCAATTTCGCCCATCCGCCTGCGCTGGTCTTCGTCACCGCCCACGACGACCAGGCGGTGGCGGCGTTCGAGGTCGGTGCGCTGGATTACCTCCTCAAGCCGATCCGCGAGGAGCGGCTCGACGCAGCGGTGCGACGGGTGTGCGCCAGCCGAACCGCCGAAGGCGCGCCGCGGCCCGCCGAGCCGGCCGGCGACGACGTCATCCCGGTGGAACTCGGCGGAGTGACCCAGCTGGTCCGCTGCGACAGCGTCGGCTGGGTGGAGGCCGAGGGCGACTATGCCCGGCTGCACACCTCCTCGGGGTCGCATCTGGTGCGAATCCCGTTGAGCCTTCTGGAGGAACGGTGGCGAAGCCGCGGCTTCCAGCGGGTGCACCGTTCCTATCTGGTGGCCTTGGCGATGGTCACCGGGCTGCGGTCGTCGAGCACCGCGACGATGGTCCGGCTGCGCGCCAACGGGGCGTCGCCGGCGGTCGAACTACCGGTCAGCCGCCGCCAGGCCCGCGAGCTTCGCGACCGGCTGATCCGCGACCCGATGCGTCACTTCCGTCCGGGCGGCGGGGAATGACGTCGCCGCGGCCGCAGCGGCAGCGGGTCGTGCTGTCGCACCGCCGCGGCACCCGGATGGTGCGAACCCGGGTGGAGTTGCAGGAGCAGACCGACGTCGGCGACGCCCTGGTCCGCGGGCTGGTCCGGGCCCAGCTCGGCCTGGCGCTGCGGCTCGCCGCACTGGTGGTGGGCGGCGCTGTGGCACTTGCATTGTCGGACAGCATTTTTCCGGCCCTCAGCGACCTGAGCCCGTTCGGCGTCCGGCCCAACTGGCTGATGCTCGGCGTGCTGATCTACCCGGTGCTGTACGGCCTCGGCCAGCTCTATGTCCGGCTGGCCGAACAGGGTGAGAGCGACTTCATCCGGATCGTCGAGGCCGGGGAGGAACGCTGAACGCCACCGACAACCGCGCGCTTACCGCGGCGGCGCTCATCGCCGCCGCACTGGCGACGATCGTCGTCGGTGCCTGGGGCTGGCGGGTGTCGCGCACCACGTCCGACTTTCTGGTGGCGTCGCGTTCGGTCCCCCCGCACCTCAACGCCGCCGCGATCTCCGGCGAATACCTATCGGCCGCATCGTTTCTCGGCGTCGCCGGGCTGATCGCCAAGTACGGCGCCGACGCGCTGTGGTACCCGGTGGGATTCACCGCCGGCTACCTGGGGCTGCTCCTGTTCGTCGCGGCCCCCCTGCGGCGCTCGGGCGCCTACACCGTGCCGGACTTCGCCGAGTTCCGGCTCAAGTCAGCCGTGGTGCGCCGGATCGCGATGGCCGTCGTGCTGACCATCTGCGTGCTCTATCTGGTACCGCAGTACCAGGGCGCCGGGCTGACGCTGAAAACGCTTCTGGGCGTTCCGGCCTGGATCGGCCCGGTCGCTGTGAGCGCCATCGTCATCGCCAACGTGGTCGGCGGGGGGATGCGTTCGGTCACCTTCGTCCAGGCGTTCCAGTACTGGTTGAAACTCACCGCGATCGCTGTGCCCGCCGTGGCGATGCTCCTGCTGGCCACGCCCCGCCACGCCGATCTGGGCGGCCCGCTTCCGCCGACCGTGACGCGACCGACGACCGTCGCGGTCGAGACCACCGTCGACGTCACTGTCACCGACCCGGCAGGCATCACGATCACCGGAACCCTGGACGGAAAGCCTTTGCGGGATATCGGGATCACCACGGGACGGCACACCCTCGGGGCCGGAAGCACGGTGGCACTAGCCGCTGGCGCGCACACCCCGGTGGTGGCCGGCGCACCCGCCTCGGGGGCGGAGTGGGTCCGCAGCGGAACGGGCGTGGGCGGCAAACATCCGCTCTATCAGGTGCTTTCGATCATCCTTGCAACGTTCCTGGGCGTGATGGGACTTCCCCATGTTCTGGTCCGCTTCTACACCAATCCCGACGGCCGGGCCGCCCGCCGCTCGGCACTGACCGTGATCGCGCTGCTCGCAGTGTTTTACGCGTTCCCCACCCTGCTGGCCGCACTCGCCCGGATCTTCGTGCCGCAACTGCTCGTCACCGGCAAAGCCGACGCCGCGGTACTGCTGCTGCCGTCAGCGGCGATCGCAGGGTTGGGCGGGCAACTGCTGGGCGCCCTGGTGGCCGCCGGAGCCATCGCCGCGTTCCTGGCGACGTCGTCGGGTCTGCTGGTGAGTGTCGCGGGTGCGGCCTCCACCGACCTGCTGCGCGGCGGGGTGCGGGATTTCCGAATCGCGGCGGTGATTGGCGGGTTGCTTCCCGTTCCACTGGCACTGGCCGCATCGTCGTTCGAGTTGTCCCGCGGGGTGGGATTGGTGTTCGCCGTAGCCGCGTCGACGCTGTGCCCGCTGCTGGTTCTGGGCATCTGGTGGCGCGGGTTGACCGTGGCGGGCGCGGTGGCCGGCCTGGCCGTCGGCGCGTCGACATCGGCGCTCGCCACCCTGCTGGCCGTGACCGGATGGGTCGGGGACGACGTCGCCGGCGGTTGGCCGTCGGCGCTCGTCGGATATCCGGCCGCCGTCACCGTGCCACTGGCGTTCATCACGATGGTGGCCGTCAGCCGGCTGACTCGGCGCACCGTCCCGCCCGACGTCTCACGGGTGTTCGCCCGGATGCACCTGCCCGAACGGATCGGCATGGGCGTCGAGCGGGTGCCGGGCTCGCCAAGCGACCGTTAGGCCGGACCGTTCAGCGCCGCCCACCCACCGCTGGGCGCACACTTCGTCACCTCGGCCCGCAGGGCCTGTGGGTGAGACGTGGCTCTCTCTACGCTCAGGGCACACCTTCCACCCCGAGCGTCAGGAGTCGTCGACGTGGCCACACCCGAAGTCGAACCGCGGGAGGTCCATCCCAGCGGCTCGCAGTATCTGGCCGTTCAGGCCAGCCCCGAATTCCAGGATCTGCGGCGCACCTTGCGCCGGTTCGTCTTTCCCACGACGGCGTTCTTCCTCATCTGGTACGCCAGCTACGTCTTGCTGGGTGCCTTCGCCCACGACTTCATGGCCACCAAGGTCTGGGGCAACATCAATGTCGGCCTGCTGCTCGGCCTTGGGCAGTTCCTGACGACGTTCCTCATCACCGGTCTGTACATCCGGTTCGCCAACCGCGAGCTCGACCCGCGGGCCGCAGCGATCCGCGCCGAGATGCATTGGGTCGAGCAGTGAACCGCGTCACCGTCCTGGCTGCCGGTCAACTGGGGAATCCGGCCGTCAACATCGGCATCTTCGTCGGATTCGTCATCATCACGCTGTTCATCGTGGTCCGGGTCGGCCGCCGCAACACCAATGCCGCCGAATACTTCACCGGTGGCCACGCGTTCACCGGCCGGCAGAACGGCATCGCGATCGCCGGCGACTACCTCTCCGCAGCGAGCTTCCTGGGCATCGCCGGAGCGATCGCCGTTTACGGCTACGACGGCTTCCTGTACTCCATCGGCTTCCTGGTCGCCTGGCTGGTGGCACTGCTTCTGGTGGCCGAATTGCTTCGCAACACAGGCAAATTCACCATGGCCGACGTGCTGAGCTTCCGGCTCAAGCAGAAGCCGGTCCGACTGGCTGCAGCCCTGTCCACGATGACAGTGTCACTGTTCTACCTGCTGGCCCAGATGGCCGGCGCAGGTGGACTGGTCGCACTGCTGCTCGATATTCACGGCCGGGCCGCTCAGTCCCTGGTCATCACCATCGTCGGCGTGCTGATGATCATCTACGTGCTCATCGGCGGCATGACCGGCACCACCTGGGTGCAGATCATCAAGGCGGTGCTGCTGATCACCGGCGCGGCCGTCATGACGGCTCTGGTGCTGGCCAAATTCGGCCTGAACTTCTCCGAGCTGCTGGGCAAGGCGCAGGACATGGTGCACCAGGCCACGACCAAGGGCGTCTCCGGGCGCGACGTGCTGGCCCCCGGCGCCAAGTACGGCACGACAACTACCTCGAAGATCGACCTGCTGTCCCTCGGCGTCGCACTAGTCCTCGGTACCGCGGGCCTGCCGCACGTGCTGATGCGCTTCTACACCGTGCCCACCGCCAAAGAAGCCCGTCGTTCGGTGGTCTGGGCCATCGGCCTTATCGGCGCCTTCTACCTGTTCACCTTGACGCTCGGCTACGGCGCAGCGGCACTGGTCGGTCCGGACACCATCCTCAAGGCGCCCGGCAAGGAGAACTCCGCCGCTCCGCTCCTCGCCTTTGAACTCGGTGGCACGATCCTGCTCGGCGTCATCTCCGCGGTGGCCTTTGCGACAATCCTCGCCGTGGTGGCCGGCCTGACCATCACGGCATCGGCGTCCTTCGCCCACGACGTCTACGCCAGCGTGCTGAAAAGCCACAAGGTCACCGAGGACGAACAGGTCAGGGTGTCGCGCATCACCGCGGTGGTACTGGGGGTGCTCGCGATCGGATTGGGCATTCTGGCCAACGGTCAGAACGTGGCATTCCTGGTGGCACTGGCGTTCGCGGTGGCGGCCTCGGCCAACCTGCCGACCATCCTGTACTCGCTGTACTGGAAGCGGTTCAACACCCGCGGCGCGCTGTGGAGCATGTACGGCGGGCTGATCAGCTGCATCGTTCTGATCGTCTTCTCCCCCGCGGTATCGGGTTCCAAGACCGCGATGCTGCCGGGCTCGGACTTCCACTGGTTCCCGCTGTCCAATCCGGGCATCGTGTCGATTCCGCTGGCTTTCATCCTCGGCATCGTCGGGACACTGACGTCACGCGACACCGGCGACCTCGAACTCAACGCCGAGATGGAGGTTCGTTCGCTGACCGGTGTGGGCGCGGAGAAGGCGACGCACCACTAACCATCACCACGTAAGGCCGCGATCCACGGCCGGGCGCGATACCCCCCTCGCAGCGCCCGGCCGTGGATCGCTTTCTAGCCTCCGCTCTTACGGCGGAATGTACGGCGCTGCTCGGCCGGACCGTGCGCCTGCGACTGCTTGCCCACTCCTTCGGCGCGCGCCGCGGCGCCCGCCGAAGTGGCCTTCTTGCGCTCCAGTGCCTCACGGAACTTTCGCTTCGTGTCGTCCTGCGGGTCGGATTCCGAATTGGCCATACCGGCAGATTATCCCACATCAGAAGGCAAGAACGGGCGCCGACTCTTGTCGGCGCCCCGTTGTCGGCTCTGGGACGGGGAAATATCAGCGCAGACCGGGCGGCATACCGTACAGGTGGCTGACCGGCAGTCGGACCAGCACCCGGCGATCGACGACCATCGCCCGGCGGTAGTCGTCCCAATCGGGATGCTCGCCGGCGATCTTGCGGTACAGGGCCACCAGCGACTCGGTTGCGTCGTCGTCCGGGTCGGCCGCCGGTGCGCTGAGCACCGCGTCGCCTTCGGCCACCGCATAAGACCAGCCGTCGTCGGAGCTGACGAACATCGAGGCACGCGGATCCCGGCGCAGGTTGCGGGTCTTGGCCCTGCCCTCGGTGATGGACACCTCGATGGTCAGGATGCGGGGATCGAAGTGGTAGGTGACGTTGGACAACTGCGGCCGGCCATCGCGTTTGATTGTGGCCAGCACACCCAAGGAGTTGTCGGCGATCAACGCCAGCAGTTTGTCGTCGAAAACCTGGCGCGTCATCCCACGAGCCTACGTCGTAGCGTTGCTCGGATGACTCGCTACGCAGCCTTTCTCCGCGGCGTCAACGTCGGCGGGGTGACGCTGAAGATGGCCGATGTGGCCACAGCGATGCGCGACACCGGGTTCACCGACGTCGTGACGATCCTCGCGACCGGCAATGTGGTTCTCACCGCTTCCGGCGACGCGACGGCGGTGCGCGCGACCGCCGAGGCAGCACTGCGTCGGCGATTCGTTTACGAGGCATGGGTTTTGGTCTATGACATCGAGACGGTGCGGGCCATCGTCGAGAACTACCCCTTCGATCCGGAGGTCGAAGGCCACCACTCCTACGTCACCTTCGTCAGCGAACCGGTCGTTCTCGACGAGCTGTGCGCCCTGGCCGCCGGCGACGAGTCGGTGGCCCGCGGCGACGGGGTGCTCTACTGGCAGGTGCCCAAGGGCGCGACGCTGACGTCGGCGATCGGGACGACCATGGGCAAGCGTCGCTATAAGTCATCGACCACGACCCGCAACCTGCGGACGCTGGGCAAAGTGCTGCGCGGGTAAATTGGGGCGATGAATGATCGCAACGCCGAATCCGCGGCGCTCTCCGGCGTCTCCGAGACCGCGCTGATGACCCTCAACGGCCGGGCCCATCAGGCCAGCCTGCCCGACGCCATCCTCGACGATCCGATGGCCATCGAACTGCGCGACGCGTTCACCAACACCTACGGAGTCGACTACACCAAGTTCGGCCGACGCGGGCAGGAAATGGCGCTGCGCTCGCTTGCCGCCGACGGGTGCACCATCGACTATCTGCGCAGCCACCCCAAGGCCACCATCGTGGCGCTCGCCGAGGGCTTTCAGACCAGCTTCTGGCGACTGGACAAAGCAGTCCCGAATTCCCAGTTCCGCTGGGTGTCGGTCGACCTTCCCCCGGTCATCGAACTGCGCGAGCGGCTGCTGCCGGGCTCCGACCGGATCACCAACGTCGGGCAGTCGGCGCTGGACTACAGCTGGATGGACCGGGTCGACGCGAGCAACGGGGTGTACATCACCGCCGAGGGCCTGCTGATGTATCTGCAGCCCGACGAGGCCATGGATCTGATTCGCCAGTGCGCCAAGCGTTTTCCCGGCGGTCAGATGTTCTTCGACCTGCCGCCGACGATCATCAAGAAGGTCGCGCCCAAGGGTATCCGCGCCTCCAAGACTTACCGGGTGCCGCCCATGCCGTTCAGCCTGTCGATCAACGAGTTGCGCGGCCTGGTCGGCACGGTGCCCGGCCTCAAGGCCGTCCGCGACGTCCCGATGCCGTCCGGACGGGGATTCCTGTTCAAGACGGCCTTCCCGGCGTTCTGGGGATTCGGGCCGATGAAGCCGTTCCGGGGCGTCTACGCGCTGCTCGAATTCGGTTAAGCCCCGAACTCGGCGTCCAGATAGCGCCGCGCCTCGGAACTGCCCACACCGAGGGACCTGGCCGCGTCGGCGTACACCCGCGCGGCGGCCGCCATCGCGGTATCGGTGGGATCCCGACGCGCCACGAAAGTCCCTTGACGACCGCGGGTTTCGACGATGCCGACCGTCTCGAGTTCGCGGTAGGCCCGGGCCACGGTATTGACCGCGAGCCCGAGTTGACCGGCCAGGTCGCGCACGGTGGGTAGCCGAGTGCCCGGCTCCAGCCGGCCGTCCCGCACCGCGTCGATCACCGCCGTCCGCAGCTGGTCGAAGAGCGGCGTACCCGACGCGCTGTCCACCCGCAGCCATTCCATGCGACCAGTATCACCGACACGGTCGTGCCACCGGCTATCTTGAGGGGCGTGCGAATTGCGGTGTTCAGCGGGGCGGGAATCTCCGCCGAGAGTGGGGTGCCGACGTTTCGCGACGACGAGACCGGCCTGTGGGCCAAATACGACCCGTACGAGATCTCCAGCACCGACGGCTGGCGCAAGCACCCGGAGCGGGTGTGGGCCTGGTATCTGTGGCGCCACCATCTGGTCAAGGAAGTGCAGCCCAACGACGGCCACCGCGCGGTGGCGAAGTGGCAGGACTACGCCGACGTCACCGTCATCACCCAGAACGTCGACGATCTGCACGAGCGAGCCGGCAGCCGGACCGTTCACCACCTGCACGGCAGCCTAGCCGAATTCTGGTGCGACACTTGCGGTTCGCGCTATCACGGCCCGCTGCCCGATATGACCGAGCCGGAACTCGAGGCGACGCCGCTGCAGTGTGAATGCGGTGGCCTGATCCGGCCGGGCATCGTGTGGTTCGGCGAACAGCTGCCCGATGAGCCGTGGCAGGCTGCCGTCGAAGCCGTGGCGACCGCCGATCTGGTGGTGGTGGTCGGCACGTCGGGTCTGGTCTACCCCGCCGCGGCGCTGCCCGAGGTGGCACTGGCCAACGGAGCGGCGGTGATCGAGGTCAACCCCGAACGCACCCCGCTATCGGATTCGGTTGCGGTCAGCTTGCGGGAGACCGCGGGGGCAGCGCTGCCGACGCTGCTGCAGCGGCTGCCGGAACTGCTGCCTGCGCGCTGACAGGCGGACCTACCGGGTCTTCACCGCCCGGCCCACCGCGACCTCCGACACCGGCAGTGGCACCCAGTTCGGGAACGTCCACTGATGGCGCGTCCGATCGATGGAGAAGCCGGTCGCGGTGATAGCCCGTTCGGTATCGCGGTGGGTGTGGCAATTGCCGGAGATCCGCGGCCAGAGGGTGGCATCGGCCAGCCGCTGCAACCCGCCGCGCCAGCCGCCGCTGGCGACGTGCTCGAAGTAACGCAGCTCCCCGCCCGGCTTGAGCAACGTGTTGAGCTCGCGCAGAACGCTGTCCGGCTCGGCGACCGAGCACAGCACCAGCGAGCAGACCACGGCGTCGAACGGCTCGTGGTCCGGATCGACCTTCGGGAGAGCTTCGATGGTGGACTCGATGACCTTGACCGGAACCGGTGCCGCTGCCGCTGCCTCGCGTGCCTTCGGGGCCAGCCGCGTCTCGGGTTCCACGGCGACTACCTGGGTGACGGTGTCGGGGTAGAACGCGAAATTCGTGCCGGTGCCGGCCCCGACTTCGAGGACCCGGCCCGACAGCCCGGCGAGATTCTCGGTGCGCAGCCGCCGCAGCAACGGGGTTTCGTGGGCCGACATCACCGTCCACAGTCGGGCGAAGAACGGATGATCCCGGGCCGGTGCGTCGGGAGTCGCAGTCACTTCCCCACTGTAACCAGAGGGCCAGGCGGCGCCGGACGCCGTTCGACGGGCTCCTCGACCAGCCCGATGCGTTCGTGCAGCCGGACCAGCGGAGCCGGTGCCCACCAGTTCCACCTGCCCATCACCTGCATGAACGCCGGCAGCAGGGCCATTCGGACCAGAGTGGCGTCGACCAGCACGGCCAGGGTCAGCCCCAGCCCGAAGATCCGCATGAACGAAACCTGCGCGGCGATCAGCGCAGCGAAGGCGATCGCCATGATCATCGCCGCGGCCGTGACCACCCGGCCGGTGCGAGCCAGTCCCAGCGCCACACTCTCGTCGGCGTCGGCGCGGGTGCGAACCCAGCCTGAGGTCGCCGGCCCTGCGGCTCCAGCCTTGAGCCAGAATTCGCGTATCCGCGCCAGCAGGAAGACCTCGTAGTCCATCGAGAGCCCAAAGGCGACGCAGAACATCAGCACCGGGATATTGGCTTCCATGGTTCCGGTCGGCGTGATGCCCAGCGCGCCCAGGTGGCCCTCCTGGAACACCCAGACCAGGGCGCCGAACGCCGCCGACAGCGAAAGCACATTGAGCACAATGGCTTTCAGCGGCAACACCAGGCTCCCGGTGAGCAGGAACAACAATACGAAGGTGATGACACCGATCAGGGTCAGCACTAACGGCATTCGCGACGTGACGGCCGAGACGATGTCGCGGTTCATCTGGGTGCCGCCTGCGATGAGCACCTCGCGCCCGGCGGGTTCGGCCACGGCGTGCAGCCGATCGAGTTGCGTTTTGGAGGCCGCGGAGTAGAGCGGTGCGGTGCTGCGCACCGACAGGAACGCGCTGCCGTCGGCGGCGGCGTTGGGCGCCGACGGCGGCCCCGCCAGGTTACCGTTGACGAACGTCCCGCCCGGTGCGGAGACCAGTGTCACGTCGGGCACCCGGGACAGGTCGGCAGCGTAGCGATCCAGTTCGGCGCCGGCCGCGTCGCCGGCGTCCGGGATCACCATGATCAGACCGTTGTTGAGGTTGCTCGGGAAATCGTTGCGCAACCGGTCGCCGACCTGGTGGGCGGACGCGCTCTTGGGCAGCACGCGGTCGTCCGGGCTGCCGAATTCGATACGCAGGAAGGGCAATCCGAGAAACACTAGCGCCGCGATGATGGCCGCGCCGATCGGGACGGACCGGCGCATCACGGCTTTGGTCGAGCGGTACCAGAAGAGCTGCTCGACCGGCTTGGCCACCGGCTCGGGCCGGCCCAGCGCCCGCCGCAGCCAGCGGCGAATGTCCAGCGCATCGAGCCGGTTACCGAGCACCACGATCGCCGCCGGGGTGACGAAAATCGCTGCCGCAGCGGCGAATGCCACGGTGGCGACGCCGGAGTAGGCGAAAGACTTCAGGAAGTACATCGGGAACACCATCAACGCCGACAGTGACAGCGCCACCGTCACCGCCGAGAACAGAACCGTTCGCCCGGCGGTGCTCATCGTTCGCATCAGGGCGGCCTCCGGCGTTGCGCCGCCGCGAATCTCGTCGCGGTAGCGGCTGACGATCAACAGCGTGTAGTCGATCGCCAGGGCCAGGCCGAGGGCGGTGGTGATGTTCAGCGCGAAGATCGACACATCGGTGAACTGGGTGATCAGCCGCAGCACCGCCATCGCGCCCAGGATTGCCATCATGCCGACCAGTAGTGGCAGGGTCGCGGCGATCAAGCCGCCGAACACCCACACCAGCACCAGGAAGCTGAGCGGGATCGCGATGGCCTCCATCCGGATCAGGTCGTGCTTGGTCTGCTCGTTGATCTGCCTGATGATCATCGAGCTTCCGCCGGCCGCGACCGTCACCCCATCGCGCTCGCCGACCATCTGCGCGGCCAGTTCCGCCGCGTAGCCCTGCGCCTTGTTCTCGCCGCCGGCCATGGTGGCGATCACCAGACCCGTCGTGCCGTCGGTGCTGGTCAATTCGGTGGCCGCCGCAGGCGCGGCAGTCCACGGCGAGGTCACGTTGAGAACGTTCGGCGAGGCGTCCAGGGTGGCGGCGATGTCGGTGCCGACCGTCTTGGCTGTCTCGCTCGCGATTCCGGCGGGGTCGCTGACGGTGATCAGCAGTTGCTGATCGCTCTGGCCGAACTTCTCGCCGCCCAGTCGCGCGGCGCGCGCGGATTCAGAGGCGGGATCCTGGAAACCGCCCGACGACAGGTGGTTGGCGACGGGAATGCCGAATACGGCGGTGACGACGGCCAAGAGGGCGGCGACGGCCAGTATCAGCCGCGGCGAGCGAAGTGCCAGCCTGGCGATTCGTGCAAGCAATGCGCCGTCCTTTGCGTTATCCAGCAATGTGGTCTCCGACGAGTGTGGTCGGGCCGTCACGGCGGGTGCAACGTAGGCGGCGGGTGCGTAACCCGCCGGTAAGAATTGCCACCAAACTCCGAAACGTGACCCAGAGATTCCTTAATCGTGACCCATACGATCAGCTTCATGTGGATCGACGACACCAGTGCTGATGTCATCAAAGTTGACTTCGAAGCCCTGTATCACGGCGACTATCTCGTTGAGGGTGACACCTCCGAACAGTTCGTCGACGTTGCCTGAGTTCAGGTAGCAGTACCGGGCCCCTTGAGGCCCCGCGTCTTGTGGTGCCGCGCCGTCGGCCATCCCTCGCAAATACGAAAAAGTGCCCGCCTGAATCAGGCGGGCACTTTCGTGTCTAGAGCTCAGGCGAGCACCTTCGCGTCGGACGTGACCATACCGGCCAACCGCCCGGTGATGATCTCTTCAGCCTCGGTGACCATCCGGCTGACCAACTCGCCGCAGGTCGGGATGTCGTGGATCAGACCCATCACGGTGCCGACCGTCCAGATGCCGGCATCGGGATCGCCGTCCTCGAACACCTTGCGGCCACGTGATCCGGCTACCAGTTCCATCACGTCGCCGAACTGTCCGCCGCCCTTGAGGATCTCCACGACCTCGCGCGACACGGCGTTGGACGCGACCCGGGCGGTGTTGTGCAGGCTCCGGAAGATCAGTTCGGTGCCCAATTCGTTGCCGTCGACGATGGCCTGCTTGATGTTCTGGTGGATCGGCGACTCGACGGTGCACATGAACCGGGTGCCCATGTTGACGCCGTCGGCGCCCAGCGCCAGCGCCGCCACCAGGCCGCGGGCGTCGCCGAAGCCGCCGGAGGCGATCATCGGGATCTCGATCTCCTTGGCGGCGGCCGGGATCAGGACCAGGCCCGGGACGTCGTCCTCACCGGGGTGACCGGCGCACTCGAAGCCGTCGATGCTGATGCCGTCCACGCCGAGGTTCTGCGCCTTGATGGCATGGCGCACCGAGGTGCACTTGTGCAGCACCTTGATGCCGTTGTCGTGGAACATCGGCAGGTGCGGCGCAGGGTTGGAGCCGGCGGTCTCGACGATTTTGATGCCGGCGTCGACAATGACCTGGCGGTATTCGTCGTACGGCGGCGGGGTGATGGCCGGCAGGATCGTCAGGTTGACGCCGAACGGCTTGTCGGTCATCTCGCGGGTCCGGTCGATCTCCCGGGCCAGATCGGCCGGGGTCGGCTGCGTCAGCGCGGTCAAGAAACCCAGAGCACCCGAGTTCGCCACCGCCGCGACGAGTTCCGCGCGGCCCACCCACTGCATGCCGCCCTGGGCGATCGGGTGTTCGATGCCGAATGTCTCGGTGAACTTTGTCTTCAGCGCCATGCTTTTTTCCTACTTTCGCTTCTCGACCCGGATCATTCAGGTCCAATTCGCTTCGCGCCAGCGCTCAGCGGGGTGCCATGCGGATGGCGCCGTCGAGACGGATCACCTCGCCGTTGAGCATCGGGTTCTCCACGATATGCACCGCCAGTGCGCCGTATTCACTGGGGTTGCCCAGCCGCGACGGGTGCGGGACCTGCGCGCCTAGTGAGGCCTTCGCCGGTTCGGGCAGCCCGGCCAGCAGCGGGGTGTCGAAGAGCCCCGGGGCGATCGTCATCACGCGGATCTGCTTGTCGGCCAGGTCGCGGGCGATCGGCAGCGTCATCCCCACGACACCGCCCTTGGAGGCGGAGTAGGCGGCCTGGCCGATCTGGCCGTCGAACGCGGCGACGGACGCGGTGTTGATGATGACGCCGCGCTCCCCTCCGGTCGACTCGGTCTTGACCATCCGCTCGGCGCCCAGACGCAGCACGTTGAAGGTGCCGACGAGGTTGATGTTGACGATCCGGGCGAACTTGCTCAGCGGGTAGACCCCGGCCTTGCCCAGCACCCGGATCGCGTCGCCGGTGCCTGCGCAGTTGACCACGATGCGCACCGGGCCCAGTGTCTCGGCGAGGTCGAACGCTCTGGCCACGGCCTCCTCGTCGGTGACGTCGGCGGCGGCGAACCGCACCCGGTCACCCAATTCCTTGGCCACGTCCTCACCCTTGGAACTGGGCAGGTCGAGGATGACCACCTTGGCGCCCTCGTCGAGCAGTGCTTTGGTAGTGGCCAGGCCCAGACCCGAAGCGCCACCGGTGACGACGGCAACCGCGTCTTTGATCTCCACGTCTGTCGATTCCTTTCCCATCCCGGCGTACACCGGGCATCAATGGGCGCCTAGCCCCTACCTACTGGTTGGTTGGGGACTATACCCAGTCGCTCAAAACCGCGGCGGTGTCCTCCCCCGGAACCCGCGGTGGGGTGGGTTTGCCGGGCTGGGTCCGGGAGAAACGGGGGGCCGGCATCGGAAAGATCGAGTCGCCCTCCTTGTAGAAGCTGCCGCGTTCGACGTTGTGCGGTTCGGTCTCGATCTCGGCGAAGGACAGGATCGGGGTGACGCAGGCGTCGCTCGTCTTGAACACCGCGGCCCAGTGGTCGCGGTCATGCTTGAGAAAGGCCTCGGTGAGGATCGCGCGCAACTCGGGGAAGCGGCTGATGTCCTGCTGGTGCGGCAGAGTCGCAGGATCCAGTTCGAGTTTATCGATGAGTTCGGCGTAGAACTGCGGCTCGATCGATCCGACGGCGACGTGCCGGCCGTCGGCGCATTCGTAGACGTCGTACCAGGGCGCGCCGGTGTCGAGCATGTTGGTGCCGCGCACGTCGTTCCACATGCCGGTGTGCCGGAAGGCGAACATCATCTGGGCCAATACGGCCGATCCTTCGACCATCGCGGCGTCGATGACCTGGCCCTTGCCGGACCGCTCCCGTTCGTAGAGCGCGGAGAGGATGCCGACGAGCAGGAACATCGACCCACCGCCGAAGTCGCCGACGAGGTTCAGCGGCGGGACCGGGGCCTGGCCTGCCCGGCCGATGGCGTGCAGCACCCCGTTGAGCGAGATGTAGTTCATGTCGTGGCCGGACTGCTGGCTGCGCGGACCGGTCTGGCCCCAACCGGTCATCCGGGCGTAGATCAGCCGTTCGTTGACCTTGGCACAGTCTTCCGGGCCCAGGCCGAGCCGTTCGGTGACGCCAGGCCGGTAGCCCTCGATCAGGAGGTCGGCCTTGGCGATGAGATTCAGAACGAGGTCGCGGTCTTCCTCTTTCTTGAGGTCGGCGACCACCGAGCGGCGGCTGCGCAACAGAAAGTCATTGCTGGGAGCGACGCCGAGGCCGGCCTTGGGCCGCTCGACACGCACCACGTCGGCGCCGAGGTCGCCAAGGATCATCGCCGCGTGCGGGCCGGGCCCGATGCCGGCCAATTCGACGACTCGCAAACCCGCCAGAGGTCCAGACATTCACTACCGCCCTTCGTCGACACGCGTCAACTCTTTGTACCGTGTTGGGCCATGACCTCTTACACCGGCACCGACCACCTGTCCGTCTCGCTCAACGGCAACGTCCTGTCGGTCACGTTCAACCGTCCCGACAGCCTCAACTCGCTGACCGCCGAGATGGTCGAGACGCTGTGCGACGTGTTGGACCGCGCGGCGGCCGACCCGCGGGTGCGGGTGGTGCGTCTCGGCGGCGCCGGCCGCGGGTTCTGCGCCGGCGCTGGCATCGGCGCCGAGGATCAGGCGTTGGCCCGCAATGGGGACAGCGAGGTCGACCCGTTGCTGGCCGCCGTCAACCGCGCAGTGGCGCTGATCGCCAGCCTGCCCAAGCCGGTGGTGGCCGTCGTGCAGGGGCCCGCGGCCGGCGTCGGGGTATCGCTGGCACTCGCCTGCGACATCGTATTGGCTTCAGAGACAGCGTTTTTCCTCCTGGCCTTCGCCAAGATCGGGCTGATGCCCGACGGCGGCGCGACAGCTCTGGTGGCCGCGTCCGTCGGGCGAACCCGCGCGCTGAAGTTAGCGCTGCTGGCCGAACGCCTCCCGGCCACCGAGGCGCTGGAGTACGGGCTCGTGACTGCGGTGTACCCGCCCGAGGGGTTGGAAGCCGGTGTGGCGGCGGTGATCGACAAGCTGGCGACGGGCCCGGCGGTGGCGCTGCGGCTGACCAAGCAGGCGATCAATGCCGCGACGCTGGGCGAACTCGATCCGGCGCTCGTCCGCGAGACCGAGGGCCAACTGCGGCTGCTCAAGGCACGCGACTTCAAAGAGGGCGCCAAGGCGTTCCAGCAACGCCGCACCGCGGTGTTCACCGACGAGTAGCCGCTGTCAGGAATCCCCGAACGCCGTTGGCTGCGCGCCGTTGTCACCGAGGCGGTCGGCGATGAGTCCGGATTCAAGCCGGCTGAGCAGCTGGGCGGCATCGCCAAGGTGCCGCGTGTCCCCGCCGAGTGCTGCTGAAAGCTGCGCCGCCCACTGGCGACGAAGACGTTTGAGGTTGTCGGTGGCACGGCGGGTGGGATAGAGGTTCACGGCCCGAGCGTCAGCCGGATCACCGCGACGTTCGACCAATCCACGCGTGTTCAAGGTGCGCAGCACGGTGCTCAGGTTGCTTCGGTGCAGACCGGTGAACGCGGCGACGTCGCTTGGTGTCACGCCGGGACGGTGGTCGATGTAGCGCATCACATGTGACTCCGCGAGGGTCAGGTGATCGGGGTCGGCATCGATACGAAGGCGCATTTCACGCGCGATCCCGAGGGTCGCCTCCGCAAGATCTGCCAGGTGCCTGTCCATGGACAAATCATAGCCGCCTAGTTATAGTCATATAGTTATATGTTAATAACTATAAAGGAGCCGTTCGATGCGTAACGACATGCCAAAGCGAATGATTCACCGAGCGGGCTTGTGGACCGCGGGCGCGGTACTGACCGCGACCGCAGTGATCGCGGTGAACGGGGCTGGCGAGTCGGTGATGATCGCGGGCGCCCATCAAGTCCCCTTGGCCCCGACCACCAGCACAGCCCCATCCGTCGCCCCCACCCATCCGGTGGACTGCAACGACCCGAACAACGCGGTGAATTGCCAGACCCCGCCGATCGACTCGCCCCTGGTGTCGGGAACAGCCGCCCCCGGTTCTCCGTTCCGGGACTGATGTTTGGGCCCTACAGGCCGAACACCCGCGGCAGGACGAGCACCATCAACAGGCCCCACACCAGATGGGTGAGAACCGGTGCCAGCACACCGCCGGTCGCTCGGCGCTGGACGGCACACACGGTTCCCAGGATCAGCCCGGCGAAGGCCAGCATCGGATTACCCGTAGCCAAGGTGGAGGCGGCATAGAGCAGGGTGGAGATCAGCACGGGATGGAACCGGCCCAGGGCGGTGTAAAGCGCACCGCGGAAGAAGAGTTCCTCGGCGACGCCGTTGACCATGGCGATGATCACCAGCAGTCCCAGCGGTCCGTGCCGGGTGTACTCCAAAACGGCGGTGACGTGGTCGGAGACGGCCGGAATGTTGCGCACGACCAGACCGCCGGCCAGGAAGATCCCGCCCACGCACAGGCCGCTCACGGCTCCGATCAGCACCGGGCGCTGTGCCGTCGTTCGCCAGGTCGTCCAGCCAAGGTGCAGCGGACCGGACAGCATTGAGCCGACCGTCCAGACGGCCGCCAGCATCATTGTGAGCCAGTAGAACGAGGCGGCACCGGGCGGACGTGTCAGCGAATAGGCCATCAACGCGGCGCCGGCAACCAGGACCACGCACACGATCAGTCGCCGGCGGCGCACCGTGGCAGGCCACTCGTCGTGCGGCACAGCCTGATTGGTTGCCGCCGCGCGGATCTGGTCGATGCGCATCCCTGACACCGTACGAAATAAGTACGCCGGAAGCGATGACGGAACCCTGACGTCTTGAGCCGCTAGGCCAGCTGCGTGCCCCGGTGCGGGTGACCTATGAAGCGGGCCCGACCGGGTTCGGGTTGGCGCGGGCGATCACCGCGGCCGGGATGGCGTGCCTGGTGGCGGCTCCCTCAAAGCTGCAGCGCCCGGCCGGGGATCGGATCAAGACCGACTTATTGACCGAACTATCGGCCGGGTCCTGGGGAGGGTGCGTGCGACATCGGGTTCGGCTGGTTAGCTTCACTGCTTGTGATCAGCGATGGGGATGTGCCGCGGGAGTTGTCCGGGCTGGTGGTGCCGCGGCGGCCCTCAAACGCGGCTACGGCTGGGACCGCACCCGCATCGACGGCACCGAAGGCACCCGGATCTGGACCGGACACGGCGTGCTCACCCACAACCTCATCAAGATCAGCGCCCTCACCGCATGAACAACCCCACAGCGGGCCATCCCACCGCCCCAACCAGATACCGGCCTACTCGCCGACCGCAGACCGCTCAGCGGCAGCCGACTTTTTCAGGTCGAGGTAGTTAGCTTCCGGTGGCCTTTCTGCCCGGGAAGTGGACTTGCTCCCGTCCCAGGTGCGCGGGGGCGTGCCCCCGGTCTGGTTGACACTGGCTACCTATCACCGCTGGCGTAACCAGTCCGGCAGTTTGAAGGCCGAGGATGCCAAGCGGCTCAAGGAACTCGACACCCGGGCAGCGGCACGCCGGGCCGCCGCAGCGTCGGAATTGTTCTATCGTGATCGCCTGTGACGACCCTTGCCCAGATAGCTGACAGCTTCGGCGTGGAGCCCGCCCAGATGGCGGCGATGGCGGGTATGGAGGAGATCGGTGTGAATACCCCTCTCACACCGCAGCAGGTCGAATTCGCCATCGACGCCGCTGACCACAACCCGTTCTCCGGGCCGATTCGCCTCGGCCGACACCGCATAAGGGCATGACGACCACCAGCGAATTCCTCTGGGACGCTCCGTCGCCGCCTCATCCCATTTTCGGATCTGGTCCGAAAATAGAAGGTGAGTCGCGGCTCCTGACGTGATGTCCGGGTTGTCCGGGTTGCCTGGCCGGGTGGTGGTCAGGCGGCTTGGATGGGGTCGAAGCGGACGGCGAATCCGAGGTCGTCGGCTTGGCGGACGATACGGCGCATGGCCTGTTCGGGATCGCGTCGGGCGAAGTGGTCGCCGCCGAGGTCGGCGTCGTTGGTGAGCATGTGCCAGGCCGCGACCAGGATTGAGTGTTCCACCGCAACAATGGCTTTCTTCTTTCCAAGGCGAGAAGCCAGACGTCGGAGCAGGCTCCGAGGTAGCTGGTGTCCTTTGTGCGGGCCGCGGCCATAGCGGCGGTGCCCAAGGCGTTTGTGAGCCACCTATCGCCGTGGCGGGTCTTGCCGGAGCGGCGTTTGCCGGCCGATTCGTGATGGTCTGGGCATACCCCGGCCCATGACGCCAGGTGCGCGGTGTTGACGGGCGTTCGCGTTGAGCACGTGCGGGCGGGGTTCGGTCGTTGACGGTGAGGACGTGCTCGGCAGGATCTGGGCGGCGGCGTGGTGACGATGACCGGTGTTCCCAGCGGTCGCGGCGGTCGGGCTCGATTTGGCGGTGACCGCGGCGCCGGAGGCCACGCCGGGGCAATCGTGTGGGGCAGTTGCGGTTCGGTGCCCCGCGGGCCAACACGAGATGACCCCTTCCGCGTCCAAAGGGTGATAGACCACCCTGATGCCTCATACCCACCCAAGTAGCCGATGATCGTCGTCCGCACCCACGAGTGGGCCGAGCACGCCCTCACCACGGGCGAGATCAGTTGCCCTTTCGCGGCACTTCACAGTTGAGGGTGTAGAGGTGGGCGGCGCGTCGTTGCGTTACAACTTGTCGTAGAGCGGGTTGCGGGCGGCGGCGGCACGCGTCTCTTGGCCGGCGTCGTCGATGTAGCGCTGGGAGGTGGCCAGGGATGCGTGGCCGAGGAGGTTTTTCAGTTCGTAGACGTTGACGTCGGCGTTGGCCAGGTCGGTGGCGTAGGTGTGCCGTTTATGCGGAATTCCGCATAATCGGCATTAGGTGGACGGTGGGGTTATGCGCCCTGTCGGGGTGTTATGCCTGGCGGGGGCCGCGTCGGTAGTGTTTTCGTCCGCATAATCTCGGCGGTCGCCGTCATCGTCCCAGCGAGTCAAGCCAGCCGGTGGGGGCGGCGTTGATTGACCGTCTATGGCGGCGGGCGCAGCCGGTATCGGCGAAGGATCGCTTCTCTGTTCATTCCAATTCCGAATGCAGAGGTGATTCTCATGGGAGATGCAGATGTCAGGGCCGCCGTCAGCCGTGTCTTGGCGGTGTTGCGCGAGGCTGGGAGGGCTGAGGGCACGGTCCGTCGCCAACAGATCGTGCTGGACCGGTTCGCGGCCTTCTTGGCCGGACGCGGCCTGGACACGGCGAGCGAGCGGGTGTGCATCGACTTCATCGCGAACCAGACCGGGGTCAGGTTGAGGTCGTTGAGGGAGTCGGTGAAGGACAGGGATGTCCAGGCGGTCCGTCGGCCGGTGGTGTTGATGGCAGACGTGCTGGCTGGTCGGACGGTCGAGGTTGACCGGTCGGTCATCGCGCTCAAGGACGGCTGTCCCGCGAAGTTCCGTCCGCTGCGGGACGATTACCGTGCCTCGTGCCGCGAGCGCAGCAACGCCGAGGCGACCACGATCGCCAAGGACAGGGCGGTCAGCCGATTCTTGGGCTACCTGAACGAGGTCGGCGCCGACGACCTAGCCGCGCTCGGCGTGCGGGACTTGTCGGGCTTCTTTGTGCGCCAACGCCAACGTGGTCTGCGGCGCAAGACCATCGCATCCATGAGGTCGTCTCTGGCGGACTTTTTGGTCTTCTCTGCCGCCGCAGGCAAGACACCACAGGGTCTGGCGGATCGACTGCCGCCGCACAGGCACGTTCGCCACGAATCCGAACCGCACCTGTGGACCGCGGACGAGATCAGGCGGGTGCTGGCCGCGATCGACCGCGTTTCGGCCACCGGCAAACGCGATTACGCGATGATCTTGACGACCGCCCGGCTCGGCCTGCGGATCTCGGATCTACGTCACCTCGAACTGGGCGATCTGGACTGGCGGGCCAAGCAGATCACGATCGTCCAGCGGAAGACGGGCCGACCATTAAGCCTGCCGCTGCTGGATGACGTCGGCTGGGCGATCATCGACTACATACGAGGCGGTCGCCCCGAAACAGCCAGCCAGAAGGTGTCGTTAAACACCGTCACCCGTTCGACACGTTCGGGTGTGCCTCGTCGGTCGCCTCCCGGCTGTCGCGACACGCTGCCCGCGCCGGGATCGCGTTCGGGCCGGGCCAGGTCTGCGGGATGCACTCTCTACGCGGCGCGCTGGCCGTGGCCATGATCGGCAACGGCGCGTCGATGCCGGTGGTCTCAGCTGTGTTGGGACACGCCTGCAGCGACACGACCCAGGCCTACTACCTGCGGTTCGACACCGAGCGGCTGCGGCATTGCGCGTTGGACGTCGAAGACATCATCGAACAGGCCAGGGCGGGTGAGCGCGATGCCTGAGACGACGCTGCCGGACCTGGTCGCCGACCTAGTCGCCACCCGCCACGCCGGCGGATACAGGTTCAAAACCCAAGAAAGGGTCCTGCGCCAATTCGCCGACTACTGCCGACGGGAGGGCTACCCGGACGCCTCGATCACCAAAGAAGCGGTCGAGGGGTTCCTCTACGGCCGTCACCTGCGGTCCTCCACGGTTAGGCGTAACCAGTTGGCGCTGCGTCAACTGGTTACGCACGCCCAAGGGTTCGGATGGGACGCCTACACCCCGATCGCGGCAACCCGGGTCCGTGTCCGTCACCAGCCGCCGTATGTGTTCACCGACGATGAGGTGCGCCGCTTGTTCGCCGCGATCGACTCCCAGGCCAGATAGCGTCCCGTGGAGTGGTGGACTTCGGATCTGGCGTGGTTCACGCTTTATGATCAGCGAGTCGTGTTGGACGCTAGGCGATTTGGTGTTGTTTGGCAAGCGCCGGCGGTAGGGTCGGGAGCTGGCGCGGTAACTAGCATCGGCGGTAGGTCTCGGAGCCG
>CAYYAY010000085.1:0-23085 GCA_964470155.1 uncultured Lamprocystis sp.
TGGCGACCCTGCGGGCACGCCTCACGCAGGGTCGGACGCGGTGAGGAACGAACCGCATCAATCCCAAAGACACCAAGAACGCGAAGAAGAACAGATCAATGAAAGCCGGGATGTCGAGTGACGGCGCGCGTCGACCGTTTGTTGTTGCTTGATAGGGCCTATCGCCTTCTCACCTGATATCCAGGCAGATCCTTGGTGTAGGGGCGGGTTTGAAATCCGCCCCGACGTCCGGTTATCACGTCCGAATGCTATACAGAACGGTTTTGAGTTTTCGGTTTTTCGTTTTTCGTTAAAGATTATCGAACATCGGGTTACGAAAAACGAGAAACGAAAAACCAACAACGACGGGGATATAACCACTAACCACTAACCACTCGCCGCGGCCGGGCCCGGTGCCAAAGCGCCTTGAGGACCTTGGTCTGCTCGATAAAGCCACGGGCGTCATCGGCCTGAGTCGTCAGGGCGTCACTGACCTGTTGCGGTAACAATCCGCTCGCCTCGGCGATGCCGGCGATCTGGTCGTGTTGGGCCAGTTGGTGCAGGTCCGGGCGGCGCCGTTGCCAGACCGCGAAGACCTGCCGCCGTGTCGCCTCGACCAGTCCGGCGGCGCGCCCATGACGCCACAGAAAGGCCCCGGCGGCATCCAGGTGTTCGAGCAGGTCGCGGCGCCGCCGGTCCGGGGCCTGCTCCAGCGGTCCCAGCCGCGCGCCCAACGACCAGACCCACACCAGAACCAGAATCACCGCCGCGCTGATGCCCGCCGGTGCCGCGGCCCACAGCAGGGTCCCGAGCCAGGGAACCGCGCTGTCGTAGAGCAGCCAGACCTTGCCGCCGGGGGCCGGCTGGACCAGATAGGCGAGAAACAGGGCGTGATCGTGGCGCCCGATCCGGTCATTGGTGAGGAACAGGTGGTCGCTGGACACCGTGAGCATCCCCGCACCGACCGGCAGTCGCACCATGCGCGTTCGCCCCCCGGCCATGACCTCGGTCGCACCCGCGACATCCGCGGCTTCCAGGTACCAGTCCGGATGAAAGGCGACGTCCAGCGGTTCGCCGCCCGGTAGCCAGGGCGCCTTGGCCAGAATTTGATCCCGGTCCTTGCCGGAGGTCGCGTCGGCGTCCTCTGCGGTCTCCCGCAGCCTGATCCCGAAGGCGCCGGGCAGGTCGTCCGGATCCGGCGCGGCGGCCGGAACCGCATCAGCGGACGACGCCTCCGCGTCGCCGTCTGCATCGTCCCACAGGTCGACCGCTTCCACCACCAGTCGGCCGCCATCCTGGAGCCAGGCGCGCAGTGCCGCCTGGCGTGCCGTGCTGAGCGGCCCCAGGCCATTGACGACCAGGGTGTCGGTGACGGGTGGGAGTTGCCGCAGCAAACCACGCCCGGCACTGCTTTCCACCGGGATTCCCAGGCGGGTAAGGAAGCGCTCGGCCGCGAGCATGGGATTGCGGCGGGCGGCAGCGGCGGCACCGATCGGGATCTCCTGGGTCCGGCGCTCGAAGTTGGTCAGAAACCAGGCGGTGAAGGCCGCCATGCCGATCAGGAGGAGACCGGTCAGCACCAGCGCCAGGGTGCGTCGTTCAGGCGCCATGGTCGGCTCCGTCCGGTCGCGGCGCGACCGTGCCGGTCCAGCGCAGCCAGGCGGCGAGGTGCGCGCTGATCCGGTCCGGGTCCGGCGCCCGCCGCGCGTAGGCCAGCGCCTCCCAATCGCGCGTCAGGCGCTGTAACGGCGCCAACTCCGCTGCCTCCAGATGATGGGCCGCCAGGCGCAGGACCTCGTCTTCGGTGGCGCCCGCCGGGATCGTGACAGCGCACCGCGACAGGTGCGCGATGCTGCCGCGATAAAGCAGCGCCAAGGCGCCGCGTGCATCACCGGCGGCGAGGCAGGCGCGCACCGCGGTCGCCAGGTCGACCGGGGTTGGGTGAGGGTCCGCGGCCGGGGCCGCCGCGCGGATGACCGTCGACGGCTGCCGTCGCCGTCGCGCCGCGGGCCGCCAATCGCGCAGGATGCGGTGAGCCAGCAGTGCGATCGCGGCGACGGCGCAGAGGATCAGCAGCCACTTGAACAGCGGTCCGAGGAGCAGCGCCAACTCGCCCAGCCACCGCAGCCAGGATGGTGTCTCGGCGGGTATCGCATTCGGTTCGGTGATTGGTGCCCAGAAGGTAAGTTCGCGGGTGCGGCCGAAGGTCTCGTCGGCGAGGACTTCGGCGATGATCGCCCGCGCCCCGGCAGCGTCCGGCCAGGGGGTCGCGGGCGTCGCGGCCTGCAGTCCGCCGCCCGGCCAGGTCGTCGCCGAGCCGATCAGCAGGGTGCCGACCAGGGCCATGGTCAAGGGTCCGCCAGGCGCGGGGCGTCGCTCCTGTTGGCCTGGGGTTCCGGCTTGGGGTGCCGACCCGGTGGTTCGCGCCTGGCGAAAGGCGAGTTCCAGATCCCAGGCTTCCAGTTCGGTGCGGCGGCCGATGTAGAGCGCGAAGCCGGCACAGACATAGAAGGGGGCGATCACCGAGGCGGCCAGCAGGTAGAGCGCGCTGCTCAGCCGGTAGGGCCAGGATTGCCCGTCGGTCACCGCGGCCGCCAAGTCGATGTGCGGCAGGCCCGCGGGGATCAGGAAATACAGGCCGAGCAGCAATCCGCCCCAGAGGATGGCTTCGAAGTGATAGCAGATCAGGGTCAACCAGGCGGCGGTTCCGTCGCCCTCGCTCAGCACCCGACGGCGGCTGCGTACGGCCGCCCCGTGCAGCCCTTCCAGCAGGACGATGGGCAGATTGAACGAGCGGCTGACACTCAGCCGGCGCCAGAGCAGATAAGGGAGCAGGCGGCGGGTCCAGGCGGATCTGAAGATGACACCGGCATTGCGCAGCGCCACCGGCTCGCCGAACAGTGCGCGGCTGCTCCAGTACAGCAGCGGGGCCTCATAGAGCGGCTTGAACCACCAGACCAGTACGAGCCACCAGTCGGCCTGCCCGCCGACCAGGGCCAGTGCGAGGAGAGCCGGCGGCAGGGTCCCCAGCCACCACAACAGCCAGAGGGTCGGGAACCACTGACGCGCGAGGGTGAAGCCCAGATCGACGCCCTCCCAGGGGCGGCGCGGGCGCAGGACGGCGGCGGCCCGGTCAAGCTCCATGTCGGTCACCCCGGCCGGCCAGGCTCAGATAGCCGGCCACCAGTATCCAGCCCAGGGCGCCGACCCCGTACTTGGGCGCGGCCGGCGCGCCGCCGGCGGACCAGAAGGCCTCCACTACCGCGGCCAGCAGCAGCAGCAGCGCGGCGCCGCCCGCCAGCACCACCGCGTCCCGCGCATTGGCGCGCAGGGCCGCCAGACGGGTGCGGCGCCCGGGGGCGAGCAGTGCCTGGCCGAGCAGGAGTCCGGCCGCCCCGCTGATGGCGATGGCGGTCAGCTCATAGGGGGCGTGACTGCTGACAAAGGGCCAGAAGGTCGACTCGAAGCCCAGGCGGGTCAGGTGGCCGGCCGCGGCGCCGATCGCCAACCCGTTGAACAGCAGAATGATCACGCTGCCGAGCCCCAGCAGCAGCCCGCCGGCAAAGGTGCGGAACCCGATGCCGATGTTGTTCATCACGTAATAGCCGAACATCTGAAAATCGGTGTCCGCCTGGCGCTGCGCGGCGCGCCCGACCTTGCGGTTCGCCGGGTCGTACAGTGCTTCCAGATCGGTCACCTCACTGCTGTCCATGAGGCTGTAAATCAGTTCACCATCCTGATGGCAGGCAACGCCCATGAGCGCCATCGGCAGGAACAGCAGGGCCGCGGCCAGCCAGAAAACCGGCGCATGATGGCGCAGGGTGCGGGGAAAACCGCCCGCCATGAAGGCCAGGGTCGGCCCCAGTAACGCCGGCCGACGCTGGTACAGACAGCGGTAGCCGCGCCTGACCAGGGCGTGCAGCTCGGCGATCAGCCCCGGGCTGTAGTGACGGGCGCGCGCCAGCGCGTAGTCGGCGCAGAGGCGGCGGTGAAGCACCGGGAAACGCACCAGCGCCGGGTCTGTCCGGGGGCGACCGCGGCGTTCCAGGGTGTCGAGGAGTTGACGGTATTCCTCCCATTGGTCGGCTCGGTCGGCTGCGAAGGGTTGTTGTCGCATGGTTCAGCGGCCCCTGGTCAGCCAGCTTGCGTAACCGGCCACCAGCGCAACCGCGCCTGGTCCACTCGGCCAGGTCCGGCCGTCCGCGGCGGGGGGCAGCCGGGCGAGCAGGATTTCGGCGAGTTCGATCCGCCGCGCCGCCGACAGCCGCGCCGCCCGTTCGTCGAAGGCGAGGATCGCCTGCGCGGCGGTCAGCGTCAAGCCGGCGGGCGGCGGTCGGGGGGGCGTGTCGCGTTGTGCGGCGAGGGCTGCGGCGAGGGCTGCGGCGAGGGCCGCGGGGTCGTCCGCATGGACGACCAGGGTGCCGGCCGCCAGATCGCCGAGTCGGCGAAAATCCCGGTCGACCAGGGTGCAAACCAGGCCGACACCGTAAAACAGCGGCAGAAAATCGACGACGCGTAAGAGGTTGCGGATCAGCGACGCGGGCAGCCCCACCGGGGTACCATCGTCGTGGACCACCAGTAATCCCAGCGCGCGTTTGCCGGGGGTGGCCCCGGTCCAGACTTCGAAGATCACCGGATAGCACCATTCGAGCAGGAAGCCGGCGATCAGGATTATTCCGGCCCCGAGACCGGCGAAGGCGGCCAGCGGGGTGAGGGCCAGGTAGATCAGGAGTCGAATGCCGCCGTCGACGGCCAGTGCCAGGGCGCGCGCCGTCGGGCCGGCCGGGCGCAGGCCCAGGTCGACACCTTCCGGGGTCTCGTTCAGACGAATGGTGTCGCGGGGGGCCACGACGGCAGGGCGCGCGCGGCCGTGCGTGGCGAAGGGCACCTTGGTCGGGCGTTGCGTCTCATCCCGCGGGTCCGTTGTTGCTGAGAGGTACCGTCCCTGGCCCTGGATTCCGGCATCCTGCCGCAATGACGGGGGGTGGTCTTCTCGCGACTTCAGGTTGAACGGGGTGCTTGGTGATCCAGTAAACACGCTGTTCAGGCGGGCGGCCGCGGGGTGTTTGATCGTTGAACCAGCGGCGCGCGTTCGGTGTCGCCTAGAAACAACGCCAGTGCGAAGCGTTCAGTGATGAGGATCACCGGGTGACCGCCGATAATGATCCGATAGGTGCGGAATACCGATTCGCCGACCTCCCCTTCCGGGTCGCGGTCGATCCCGACGTCCAGGACCTCCCGATAGCTCTCCAGTCCGCTGTCGCGGATCAGTGCGCCGATGCCGATCTCGCGGTCGATCAGGCGGCGGCGAAAGTCTTCGGGAATCAGTTCCGTGCGGATCAGCGACAAAGCCTCGGCAAAGGCGCGCCCGCTATGGACCCCGCGCAGGCGGGCGTCGCGGACCAGGCACCGGGTGCCCGGTGTCAGACCGATCCAGGGCACCGCGGCCTGCGCTGTCTCGAAGCGTTGCTCCAGGGTGTCGACGGCCACGGGTTCCCAAAAATAGGCTTCCAGGATCTTGGTGACGGTCCCGTCGGTGACCAGGAGGGCGCGCAGGAATGGCGGCAGGGCGGCGAGCGGGATCGACTCACCCCGGTCGTCGCGGATCCGGCCTTCCGCGACGTAGCCGTCACAGCGGAACGGCGACATCGACGGGTCGTCCAGCGGACGACCATAGTAACGGCGCATAGATTATCGGACCTCGACTATAAGGCCTGCCTGGATCGCGGGCCTGAATCCCAGCGTGGACCACGATTGTGCCCGAGCGCAACCCGGCGCTCCAGCGACATCCGCTGGCCCTGAGTATGCCTGACGTGAACGTGTTTGCATTACAAACAGGCGTGCCGTCCGGGCGATTCCGGAAATTCCGCGTGGTTTCGCCCCCTCGGCTGTTGCAGTTCGCGTGTTTTTCACGCAAGCTTGCACACCGGGTCCGACTCTTTCGGTCAAACCGCTCGCGGTTGGCCAGGAGCGTACAATCGGATCTTGATCCACCGGGCATGCCACGCATCGTCAGATGTAACGGATGCAGTGTGGGGGATTCGGAAAAACCCGAACCTGTGGTATAAAAAGAGAGCCGATTGGCTCAACCTTTGGAGATTCTACCGATGACCAAGATCGTCAAGCTCGCTTCCCTGTCCGCCGCTGCCCTGATTGGCGCCTCCCTGCTGAGCGCCTGCACCGACTCCACCGCTCGTGACATGGCTCAGCAAGCCCTGGACGCCGCCAAGGGCGCCCAGGCCTGCTGCGACGCGAACACCGAGCGCCTGGACCGCATGTATCAGAAGATCATGTCCAAGTGAAGCCTGTCGGCTGAACTGCGCCGGCTTCCCACAAGTTGCGGGAGGCCGGTGTTTTCCTTGACCGCGCGTTCCACCGCCTGCCAATCCATCGTCAGCCCATCCGCGTTCGCCACCGACTCCGGTACCACCGAGCGCGCCGCCTTCCGTTTCGACTCATTGTCGATGTGCACCTCCAGATAGAGGTCATTCCCCAGCCAGCCGAGCTTGTAAGGCTGGTCGACGATCGTCACCGCCGTGCCCTCGCTCACCTGCGGGAACAATTCCTCGATCCCCTCGTTGTTCATGCGGATACAGCCATGGCTGACCTGCATCCCCAGACCCCAGGGTTTGTTGGTGCCGTGGATCAGATAGCCGGGAACGGACAGCCGCATCGCGTACTGCCCCAACGGATTGTCGGGACCGGCAGGCACCACCGCCGGCAGGATGTCTCCACTGGCCGCGTGCTCGGCCCGAATCGAGGCCGGCGGCGTCCAGGTCGGGTCTTTGACCTTCTTGGTGATGGAGAAAGTCCCGAGCGGCGTGCTCCAGCCCTCACGCCCGATGCTGATCGGGTAGCTCTGGATTTCGTCCGGGTTGTCGGGTGGATAGTAGTACAGGCGCATCTCCGGGCGGTTCAGTACCAGACCGCGGCGCGGGGTGTTGGGCAGCACGAAGAAGGTCGGAATCAACACCTCGCTGCCGTCGCCCGGCACCCAGATGTCGACCTTGGGGTTCGCCTGGTCCATGTCCTGATAACCCAACTGGTTCTGCCGACCGATATCGAGCAGGGTGTCGTGATTGCGGCTCTTTACATAGAAGGGCACGCCGATCACGCTATCGCCCGGGTGCGCCAGCCGGAAGGTATCGGCCTGAACCGCGGGCGCCCAGCCGTGGCCGAAGCCGAGACCCAGCGCCGCCGCGGCGGCCAGCCAGCGCCCGCCCCGCGTCCGGGCGGGTGTCGGGGCGCGCGGTCGATACCGGTCGTTATACTTGTTTATATTCAGCTTTTTCACTCTTTTTCCTCGTAAGCATGATGAAGAAATTGTCGCGATTGTCGCACGTCCGCACTATCGGGGTCGCGGCCCATGTGGATGCCGGCAAGACCACGCTGACCGAGCGCATCCTGTTTTACACCGGCGCTTCCTACAAAATCGGTGAAGTTCATGATGGGGCCGCCCACATGGATTACCTGGCCGAGGAGCAGCGTCACGGCATCACCATCACCGCGGCGGTCACCAAGGCACCGTGGCGCGAACACCTGATCCAGGTCGTGGATACCCCCGGTCATGTCGACTTCACCATCGAGGTGGAGCGTGCCATGCGGGTGCAGGACGGCTGCATCCTGGTCCTGGACGGGGTGCGTGCCGTCGAACCCCAGACCGAAACGGTGTGGCGCCAGCGGGCCCGCTTCAATCTGCCGGCGCTCTTTTTCATCAATAAAATGGATCGTCCCGGTGCCGACTATCGGCAGGCTTTGGCGGCCATCAGGCAGCGTCTCAAGGGTGAACCCGCGCCGATCACGGTCCCGCTGCCCGACGCACCGGCAGTGGTTCATTTGATCGACCGGACGCTGATTCGTTTCATGGGCGAGCAGGGCGAGCTGCTGGAGACGCAACCTTGCCCAGACGCCCTGTGGGCGCACCTGGCCGCCGACCGGGAGGCCCTGGGTCTGGCCGCCGCCGAGTTCGATGAGTCTTTGATCGAGCAGGTGCTGGCCGGCGAGACGCCGGAGCCCGCGATCCTGCGCGCCGCCATCCGCCGCGGGACCCTGGCCGGGCGCTTGTTTCCCTGTTACGGCGGCAGTGCCTTGCGCAATCTCGGGGTCCAGCCGGTGCTGGACGGGGTGATCGACTTCCTGCCGGCTCCCCCCGACCGTCCGCCCGCCATCGGCCGCCGCCCCGATGGCAGCAGCGAGGAAGTGGTGTTGGGCGGGGACGGTCCCCTGGTCGCCCTGGCCTTCAAGGTGCAACTCTGGGATGGTCGGCGCCATGTGTTCGCCCGGATATATCGCAATACTCTGAAAGCAGGCGATCCGGTGGAATTCGTCGGACCGGACGGTCAGACCCGCCATGAGCAGGCCGCCCGCCTGTTCGAGGTCGACGCGGGCAAGAAGACCAAGGTCGACCAGGCCGAGCCGGGTCAGATCGTCCTGATCGCCGGTCTGCGCTTCGCCACGACCGGAGATACCCTGTGTGCTCCCGGGCATCTGGTTGGCCTGGAGCGGATCGAGGCGCGCGCCCCGGTGTTGGGTCTGGCCATCGAACCGGGCGCCGGGACCGATGAGGAACGTCTGCTGGAGGTCCTGGACAAGGTCACCCAAGAGGATCCCACCCTGGCCGTGGAAGAGGACCCTGAGACCGGCCAGCGCCTGCTCAAGGGGATGGGCGAACTGCACCTGCAGATGGTGCTGGAGCGGTTGGGGCGTGAGTTCGGGGTGCAGGTGCGCAGCGGGCGCCCGGCCGTGGCGGTGCGCGAGACCATTCGTCGCGGCGCGGCGGCCGACGCCTTGTTTACGACGCCGCCGCTGCCCGACAGCAAACACCTGGACCTCATGGCGCGGGTCGCGCTGGTGGTGGAACCGCTGGCGCGCGGCGCCGGTACACGCGTGGATGTGACGCCACGGGTATTGCCCGAGGGCGCTGTCCTGAGTGACGAGCAGCGTCGGGCCATTGCATCGGGTCTGCGCGGCGCGCTCGAATCAGGCCCTATGCAAGGCGCCGCGCTCATGGATCTAGCGGTCGCGGTCCGCGAGGTCGAGTTGTTCGGCGCGGGCTCGACCCCGGAGGCACTGGCGGCAGCCGCCGGCAAGGCATTGCGCAAGGCGCTGGAGGAGGCTCAGCCGGTGCTGATGCAGCCGGTGATGGCGCTGGAGGTCATTATCCCGGAGGCCAACCTGGGGGCGGTCCTGGGCGACCTGCAGGCGCGTGCCGCTCTGATCCTCGAAACCCGCACCGGCGACACCGCCGACGGCACCGCCGCGATTCGTGCCGAGGCGCCGCTGGCCGCGCTGCTCGGCTATACCACGACGCTGCGCAGTCAGACCCAGGGCCGCGGCCAGTTCAGCATGGAGTTTCTGCGGTTTGATATTCCCTGAGGTGTCGGGTCGGCGCCGCACCAAAAAAAAGCGCGACCTGAGTCGCGCCTTAAAGTTACCACCAAAGGAGGATGGAGGAGTGCACTGAAGCGCGTTCGCTTCAGTACATCAACAGTTTCTTATATACCGGTGCACTTGTCAAGTCCTCCGTAGTCTGATACTGCACGCGAGGGCACTGTTTCCGTTCAGCGTGCAGCCAAGTGTCGGTGTGACCGTTTTAGTTCCGACAACACTTTAGGTTAGTTGGTTTTTCCTGCGTTTCGTCAGCCCGCTGGTGCCGTCTGTCGGAACTGGAGTGAGTCGCGATGCTGCCCCTCCTGTTTGCCTTGCTTGGGATCGCGATCGGCGGGCCGCTGTTCGGTGACTGGTTCGCCTCCGCGCTTGCCGGTCTTGCCCTTGGTCTGATCCTCGATCTGCGGCGGCGGGTGACCGCCCTGGAGCGTGCGCTCGGACGCTGGCGCGAGAGCCTGCCGGCGCCGCGGCCGACGACTGAACAGACCACTGAACGGACCGCCGAACCTGATTCGACACTCCTGTTTTCGCGGTCCGTGCCGCCGCTCCGTGCGGTCCCGACCGCCGTGACCGCCGCCGCGCCGGAGATCGACATCCGCGCCGAGTGGGACAGGCCCACCGACCAGGCCGAAACAGCGCGCGATGCCGCTGTCGGCGTGGCCGAGTTCTGGTGGGGCGTGGCCCGCGACTGGCTCCTGGGCGGCAACCTCATGGTGCGGGCCGGCGTGGTGGTGTTGTTCTTCGGCGTTGCCTTTCTGCTCAAACTCGCCGCCGAACACGCCTTGCTTCCAATCGAATTGCGTTTGAGTGCGGTCGCGGTCGGCGGACTCCTGCTGTTGTCGCTCGGCTGGCGCCTACGGCAGTCGCGGCCGCTGTACGGGCTGGCGCTGCAGGGCGGCGGGGTCGGGTTGTTCTATCTCACGGTGTTCGCGGCGCTGCGGCTCTATGCCCTGATTCCGCCCGGCCCCGCCTTCGCGGTCCTGGCGGTGGTGGCCGTCGGTGCCGCTGCCCTGGCCGTGCTCCAGAACGCCCAGGTGCTGGCGGTGCTCGGCGCGGTCGGCGGCTTTCTGGCGCCGGTGCTGACCGCCGCGGGGACGGACAGCCATGTCGGCCTCTTCTCCTACTATCTGGTGCTCAATCTCGGCATTCTGGTGATTGCCTGGTTCCGCCCCTGGCAAGCGCTGAACCGGGTGGGCTTCGTTTTCACCTTTGTCATTGCCTCCTTGTGGGGCTACCGGTTCTATCGGCCGGACCAGTTCGCCAACACCGAGCCCTTCCTGATCGCCTTTGCGGTTCTGTATGTGGCCGTGGCTCTGCTGTTCGCGCGGCGCCAACCGCCGGAGTCGCGCGACCAGGTGGATGCGAGCCTGGTGTTCGGTGTGCCGCTGGTGGGGTTCGCGCTCCAGGCGGGGCTGGTGCAGCGGTATGAGTACGGTCTGGCCTGGAGCGCGTTTGTCGCGGCGGTCTTCTATAGCGGTCTGGCCGGCCTCGGGTTCGTGCGCCGCGGCGCCGTGCCGCGACTGCTGACCGAGGTCTTCCTCGCCATCGGCGTGGTTTTCGCCACGCTCATCGTGCCCTTGGCCCTGGATGCCCGCTGGACCGCGGGGTTGTGGGCTTTGGAAGGTGCGGCCATGGTATGGGTGGGCGGTCGTCAGGGCCGGCTTGAGCCCCGCCTGTTCGGTTATCTGCTGCAGATCGGGGCGGCACTGGCCTTGCTTCTGGCCGTCTGGGAGGCGCCGGCGGATTTGCCCCTGCTGAACGGTCTTTTCGTCGGCGCACTCTGCGTCGCACTCGCCGGGGTCTATACCGCGTGGCATCTTCAGCGTCATCCGGAGGCGGTTCCCTGGGAGACGCTGCTGTATCGGCCGTTCCTGGGGTGGGGGCTGCTGTGGTGGTACGGCGCCTGGATCACCGAGATCGCCGACCAGGTGGGCCAGGCGCAGCCGCTGGTCACCGCGTTGGCGCTCTGTTGCACCGCGTCTGCGCTGCTCGCCGATCGGCTGCGTTGGACGCTCCCCTGGCCGGATCTGCGTTGGCCGGCCCGCGCACTGCTGCCGCTGCTCTTTCTGCTGTTGCCGTTGACCGGTTGGTTGCTCGACCATCCATTCAGGGGCTGGGCGCTGGCCGGGTGGGGGGCGGGATTGCTGGGTCACCTCTATCTGCTCCGCCGGGAGGAGGACGGGACGGTGTGCGAACCGGCGCTGCTCGACTTGCTGCATCAGGCCGGGTTCTGGTTGGTTCTGATCCTGCTTGCCTGGGAGTCCGCCTGGCGGCTGGATCACTGGATGCAAGGTGCCGACACCTGGCCATCCCTGGCCTGGGGACTGGTCCCGGCGGCCGGGATGCTTGTCTTGCGGCACCTGGGTGAGCGGTTCCCCTGGCCGGTGTCGGCGTACCCGCGGCTGTATCGGGAGCAGGCCCTGGTGCCGGTCGGCTGCTTCCTCTGGGGTTGGGTCCTGGTGTCCTGTCTCGTCAGTCGGGGCGACTCCGCCCCCTTGGCCTATTTGCCGCTGCTGAACCCGCTGGATATGGGTAGCGGGCTCGCCCTGCTGGTGCTGACCGATTGGCTCTATCGGGTCGCTCCGGGCGACGCCGCCGCGGCGTCGGAGCGGCCGGTCTGGCGTTGGCCCTTCGCCCACTGGGCACTGGGACTCACCCTGTTTCTCTGGCTCAACAGCGCCTGGTTCCGGACCGCCTATCACTGGCTGGGCGTGGGTTTCTCACCCGCGGCCATGCTCGGTTCCCAGACCGTTCAGGCAGGGCTGGCCGTACTCTGGGCCTTGGCCGGGCTGATCTGCATGGTGCTGGGCCACCACCTGGCGCAACGCCGGGCCTGGTTCGCGGGCGCCGCGCTCATGGGCGTGGTGGTGCTGAAACTGTTCCTGGTGGACCTGTCCAGTTCAGGCACCCTGGCACGCATCGTCGCCTTCCTGTCGGTGGGTGTGTTGCTCCTGGTCGTCGGCTATTTCGCGCCGCTGCCGCCGCGCGGCAGGGCGTGATCCTGCTACGCGCAACGCATGTCCGACACTCTGGTCGTCGAACAGATGCCATGATTCACGTCCACCTGGACTAACGGCTCGCCGTCCGGGTCGACGAGATGGACTGCGCAGCCGATGCAGGGGTCAAAACTGTGAATCGTCCGCAGCACTTCCAGCGGCTGCTTGAGGTCGGCCAGGACATGGCCGCGCAAGGCCTCTTCATAAGGCCCGGGCGCGCCGACGAGATCACGCGGTCCGGCGTTCCATTGGCTGGCAACGACACATTGGTAGTGATCGATCAGGCCTGAGACACGATTGAGCTTCACCCAGTGACCCAGCGCCCCGCGCGGTGCTTCGGTGAAACCGAACCCCACCGGCACGGGCCACAGACCAGGCTGTTGAAGGCGCGTAAAGGTGTTGGGATTCCAATAGGCGCCCGCTTTGTTGTTGTAATAGAGCTGATACCATCCGGCATAGGCGGCGGTACCCGCCGCCGTGTCGGCCGCCCGACCGGCGATCTGATCGGCGATAATCTTGGTCTCCAGCATGCGACAGAAGATTCGCCCCAGAGTGGAATTCAGCTGCGTGAAGGTGAGCTCCAGGCCGCCCTTCGCCGTTGGATTGATCCAGAATTGCTGCACATATTTGCGGACCAGCATGTCCGTGGGTTGAGCGTTCGCGGTGCCGCCCCGTGCGTGCATCGTCAAAATATGCGCCAGCGGCCCGACTTCCATCGGCTGGCCGTTGTAACGGGGTGACTTGATCCAGGAATACCTGGCATTTTCATCAAGCATATATTTGGACGTGCCATCGGGATTACGGCCTTGATCAGGCAAGGGCCCGTCATAATACAGCTCGGTCTCGCCAACGGACGGATGCTCACCCGTATCCGAGCCCAAATACCAGGCATGGGCGACATTCTCGGTCACCATTTTCTCATCGAAGGGGACCAGCGTCGTCGGCGCATCCGCCCAGATCACGCCTTGGGGAATAATGTAACCGGCAGGATAGTCGATCGCGCCATCAGTGAACTCCCGCTTCACCAGTGCCGGGTCCGGGAACTCGCCGTAGCACAAGAAATTACCAGCGGTTGCACCAAAATTTGCCCACTCCTTATAACGCTTCGCCACCAAGATCACGTCGGGCAGATAGACCTGATCGACAAAGGCCTTCATCCTCGCCACGGCGGTCTTGATCGTCGCCAACCCCTCGGTGTTGAGCGAGGTGCCCCCCTTTTCATCATTGACCGTGCCGGTGTTGCTGCTGAGGGTGCAGGGCATGCCGCCGACCACCAGATTGGGATGGGGATCCTTACCGCCGAAGACCGAATGCAGCTTGACCACCTCCCGTGCCCAGGCCAGCGCCTCGAGATAGTGGGAGACGAGCAACAGGTTTTCTTCCGGGCTCAGTTGGTACGCGGAGTGACCCCAATACCCATTGGCGAAGAGGCCGAGCTGACCCCGGCTCACCAGGTTGTTCAGCTTATTCAGGACCGTCTGAAAATAGGCGGCGTTCGGGAGCGCGCCATTGTTCGGCTTATAAGTGCCATTGTTGATCCTGGCCAAGGCGGCGGTCTTGGTCGGATTCGCTTTCATCGCACTGACCACATCCACCCAGTCCAGCGCGTGGAGATGGTAAAAATGCATCACATGATCGTGGACATACTGTGCGCCGATCATCATGTTGCGGATGTAGTCGGCATTCTTGGACACCTTGATACCGATCGCGTGCTCTACCGCGCGTACCGAGGTCAACCCATGCACGACGGTACAGACGCCGCAGATCCGTTGCGTGAAGGCCCAGGCATCGCGCGGGTCGCGGCCGTGGAGGATCTTCTCCAGCCCCCGTACCATCGTACTGGCGCTGAGTCCGGGATCCGTAATGGTGCCGCCGCCCATGCCGTCCGGCACGGCATGCGCTTGGATGCGCAAATGACCCTCGATGCGGGTAACGGGATCGATGATAACGTTGGGGGTGGCAGCCATTCGCGTTCTCCTGGCATTACGTGTCTGTTTGTGGTCGCGGTGGGAATGCTAGGGGATCCATCCGACGGATGGCCCCGGGCGGTCGCTCTAGTCGTCATCACCACCGTTATCGTCATGACAGGTGTCGCACGGAAGGCCGCGACTATGGCCCGAGCCTGCGGCGATCGGGATGTAGAACCCTTTTTCGTTATTCCGGTTGAGACGATCCCAGAAATCCGGCTCTGAGCACCCGATGCACCCATGTCCGGACAGCATCGGGAAGCTGATGCCCTGGTTCCAGCGGATACGTGAGCAGGCGTTATGCGTGACCGGACCTTTGCACCCAAGCATATACAGGCACTTACCCTTGCGGGAGTTGGGATCGTCGAAGGCCCGTGCCAACGGACCCTCTTCAAAGGATTCTTTGCGATAGCAATCCTCATGAACCGTATCGCCATAGAACACGGTGGGACGGCGCAGTGAGTCAAGCGTCGGCATCCCTTGACTCAGGTAGTATAGAATGACGCCGGTAATCACCTCGGGAATCGGCGGGCACCCCGCGACGTTGATCAATGGCTTGGAAATTCCGAGGTCAGCCATCAGATCGCCGATCGAAAGTGCATCCGTCGGATTGGGATCGGCCTTGGGCAGACCGCCAAAACTCGCACAGGTCCCGACGGCGACGATCAAAGCCGCATTCTTGGCGGCATCGCGAAAGCGGGCGACGCCGCTGCGTTCGCCACTGATAAAATAGCCGCTATCCCAGCGGGCCGGAATGGACCCATCCACGACCAAGACATAACCCGGCTGGTCGGTGACCGACAGGAGTCGTTCCTCGGCCTGATCGCCTGCCGCCGCCATCAGCGTTTCCTGGTAATCCAGCGAAATCATGTTCAGAATCAGATTTTCGATGGTCGTGCCGCCGCTGAAGGCAAACGAGTTGACCATGGACTCCAGGCAGCCCGTGCATTCCTGAAATGACATGTAGACGACCGCAGGCAAGGTCGTCGACGTGGCGGCCTGTGCCAGTCGCGGCACCATCGATTGCGGCAGCGCAAGCAGCGACGCCAGTCCCGCGCAATAGGACATGAAGCGTCGCCGGCTGATGCCGAGCTGCAATAGCCGCTCCACCGTTGCTTCGTTGAATGTGACGTCGTCGCTCGAATCCGCCTGCATGTGTGAGTGAGCCGATCTGCTCGGTAAATCGGTGCTCATGGTCGTATCTCCGCATTTTGTGTTTTGCGCGGAGGTGATGACTGCCCACCCCCGCCGTAGGCCTGCCGGGCTCAGTCCCTGGATGGCCGGACAGGTCCTGTCGATGACGTCGCCATCCCCTAAACCGGTGAGGGTTCCGCGAGCGTCTGTCGAAGACGTTCTAATCCGGCACGCATATCGATAACGTGGGTTTTCAGGATGTCCGGAACTTCCGTGATTTCGATCAGCTCCGTCACGATAGCGCCCTGCTCGTTGCGATGCGTTACCCACCAAACGCCAGGATATTGCGTTTCTCTGATCTCAACTGTGACATCGCTATCAACCGTGGCACTCACCTCGCCCGCGGACAACGCATGCTTAAGCGACTGATAAGTGGCCGCGTCCATCTGCGGCATCGCTCGCAGGTCGATGACGGTAGCGCGTTTTGATTCAAGGAATTGCGCGAGGGTGTCCGCAACCTTATGCAAAACTGCTGTCACCAGGGGCGACGCGTTGCCCCGGCTTTCGCCTGGATCGGCCTGCACCGGAATGTCACTCAAACGGGTCATGGGGTCGGGGTCGATGCAGTTAGGGGTATTGGATAAGGCATCATACGCCTTGGAAGCTGAAAGATACCTTAACGCCTGGACCCGCGGCCGCTGCGGTGTAGGGCCACCGAGGGCCTTGCTCATAAACCCGGCCATCCGTCCGTGCTCGGCTCACGAGTAATATCGTTTTCAGTGACTTAAGGATGCATTGACATACCAACCGCGCGGTCTGCACCGGTAATTTGGTCACGGCTGCCGCCGGCCTTGATCGCAATCCCGGTCGGCGGGATGCGTAGCCAGAGCTTCCAGCTTGGGATCAATGGCGGGAAGGCTTGACCCCCGTCCCTTGCTTTGCTAAACGTTGGCGCGAACACTTGGTCGCCGACGCGGCGCCCGGACCTCACTGGAGCATGCAATGTCCAACACTGCCCTGCGGATGCCGAGCCTGCCCACCGAGGACGACCTGCCCTGCGACGACGGAGAGCCCATGGAGACCTTGCGCCACCGGTTGCAGATGGAACTCCTGATCCACTCGATCGACCCTTGGGCCCGCGCCCGCGGCGACTGTTTCGTCAACGGCAACATGTTTCTCTATTTCAGCAGCGAGCAAGTGCGCGGCAAGGACTTTCGCGGCCCGGACTTTTTCGTCGTGCTCGGCGTGTCGCCCCGCGAACGCAAGAGTTGGGTGGTCTGGGATGAAGAGAAAGGGCCGGACCTGATCGTCGAACTGCTCTCCGAGAGCACCGCGCACATCGACAAGACCGAGAAAAAGCGCATCTACCAGGACCGTCTGCGGGTCGCCGAGTATTTCTGGTACGACCCCTGGAATCCAGAGGACTTCGCCGGCTTCACACTAACGGACGGGCGCTACCGACCGTTGCTGCCGCGCACCGTGGGGCGGATACCCAGTCCACTGCTAGGGCTCGATCTGTGCTGGTGGGACGGCAGTTACGGCGGTGTCGAGACCCGCTGGATTCGTTGGTCCACGCCGGATGGTCAACTGCTGCCGACCGCGGCGGAGGCCGCCATTGCCGCGGCTGAAGCGGCCAGGTTGGAGGCTGATGCGGCTAAATCAGCGGCCGAGGTGGAGAGGTCGAAGGCCGAAATGGAGAGGTCGAAGGCCGAAGTGGCGCAGTCGGAGGCCGAAGTGGCGAAGTTGGAGGCCGCAGTGGCGAAGTCGAAGGCTGAAGCCGCCAAGTCGGAGGCTGAAACCGCCAAGTCAGCCGCCGCAGCGGCCAAGTCAGCCGCCGCAGCGGCCAAGTTGGAAGCCCAAGCGGCCAAGTCGCAGGCCGCAACCGCTGTCCGCCAACTTGACGCCGAGGCCGAGCGCGCGGCGGCGGCCGAGGCCCGCGCCCGTGCTGCCGAGGCGGAGCTGGCACGGCTGCGGACGCGCCTACCGAACTCCGGTCGCTGACCTGCCGGAAACGGCCTTGATCATCGATGCCGATTCCGGATCGCGCGCCGCGTGATGCGCCCCGGCAGCCTTGAAGCTGCGCGTGGCGTAGCAATAGGCGCAGCCGAAGAGACAGGAGTCGTACATACCGATATCACGGCTTTCGACACAACCGCAGGCCTGGCGTTGTCCCTTGTCCTTGGTGTGGCTGACAGCGATCCCGAAGACGTCCCGGATCAACTGGTCGTCAATACACTTGCCGGGCGCAATGCCGGCCGCGGTCAGATCAATCGTCTCGGCGCAGCTCTGAATGCGCAATGAATGTGCTTGCGCGATCTGCGCCAGTTGTCGCATCAGTGGTTCGTCCCCTGCGGCAGCGTAAGCCCGGTACCGGAACTCAGGCTGTTCTTCTCCCAAGCGGTCCAGCCGCCGGGCGGCCTTGGCATAGGGATCGAGGAGGCTGATCACGACCCGTCGGGTCGCGCCGTTCAGCGCCTTTGCAATGCGCGCGAAGTTCTCCAGATGAAAGTCGTGATCCGTTGTGCTGGACAGCAGGATCGGATCATAACGCCAGACCACCCGCTCAGGACCGATGGCCTCGGCAAGGCGGCGAAAGGCCGCGACCGCCCGGTCCAGGGGCGGTGAATGGGGATCGATGGTCGCGGGATAGTTGACCAGGGTGTACTGGAAGTAAAAGCGATAGCCGCGTCCCTTCAATTCCGCGACTGCTTTCAGGAAGGGGGCAGCCCAGCGGGTCCAGAAAACCAGCAGGGTCCGCTCCGGACTCAACGCGACCCGCGACACCTGCTTGCTGTTGAATGGATTGGGCACGGCGCACCAGCCGGCGTGTACCCGGCGCATGAACCACTGGCCGTAGAAGGCCGGAATGTCGGTGCGGCGGCTGGCGCTGACGATGTGGGTGTTCATGAATGGCGGTCGTGTGCTTCAATCATATCGCGGAACAGATATCGCTTTTGGACGTGATAACCGGACGTAGGGGCGGGTTTCAAACCCGCCCCTACACGAAGGTCCGTCTGGATATCAGGTGCGAACGCTATACAAGCTGAGCGTAAACGGAGGGTTGGCGTGGTCTGGATCAGGCTGATGGCCTTGTGTCCGTTCTGGCGTACGCCAAGCCGGTTTCCCACGCGGCACTGATCTTCGCATGAAGCGTTGAGGCGATGCGGTCATCGTTTTTGGCTTGCCGCAGTGTTTCGGTCATGGCTTGGGCGATGTTCTGAACGACAACCGCTGGGTTGGCAACGCCGCAAACGCCCTGTCCGAACGCCATGAGCGCTTCGTTGGTCGGATAGGCCTTGGTTTGATGCCGACCACGCAGCAGTTTCAGCGCCATGGTCCTGTCTTCCAGTTCGGGACCGCCTTCGTAGCGGGTATAGCGGTAAATGGCGGTGGTGACGACATCGAACATGGGCGCTAGCCAGGCATCGCTGGCCGAGCGATACAGCAGCCCAAAGTTCTTCAAATGGGCATCGCCATTGCGCACCATCACCGAAAAGGCGACCTGCTCGAAGAACCGAAACAGGTTCTCGCGGGGCAGTTGCAGTTGTTTCAGCAGTTCGGCGATCGCCTGATAGCTCCCCTGATACTTGCGATCGGACAGGGTGTCCCTGACCCGTAAGCCGGCAAGTGCGGCGATGTCCTCGAACCCGAGCCGTTCGATCCGTCCGTCCTCATATTCGATGAGGTCGAATCGATCGAGTACCAGCAGTTGGCCATCGTCGGAAAGCGCGAGGTTTGGCGTCTTGATGCCGGCTTTCTTGGCGGCGCTCAAGCAAAGATACTCGTTGGCGGCCAGCTCTGGATAGGCTGGTCCAGCCGCTTTGACGATCAGCGATGGCAGCGGAATCGCGGCCCGATCAGGCACCATAATCTTGGGCTGTACGCCGGCGATCCCGGCACCCGTGCTCAGATAGGCGCTGATCAGCTCAGTGAAAACCTGATGCGTAAAAGGCAATTGCAGCAGTTCTTCGCGTGCGATCGGCGGCGCGGGCGGAGCCTGGGGATGTTCCGGCAGGGTGTAGCCCAGACGACCGATCCCATTGCGGCCAATGAGCGCCAGCAAGTGCATGGGCGTGGTCGGCTGTTTCGGGAACAGCGCCCGGATGCGCATGAACAGGTCGCCTTCAGGCAGGTTCTGATCCATGCTCGGGAACAAGTCGCCATCCTGCCAGGTGAGCCGCGTGTCGGCGGGCATCAGCAGGGCGACGGAGGGCTGATGCACCGCGGGCGAGAGATACCGGAATTCGTAGAGGGAACGCTTCAGCAACTGGCCGGCACTGAAGTTGTCGCCGATGGCAACCTCCAGCAGCGGGATTTTGTCAGGCAGCATCCTCGTCGTCCTCGTCCAGCTTGAACCGGTCAGCAACCTCCTGCATGGTCGGGAGACCGGCTTTTTCCAGCCGCATGGCGAGACCCAGCGCCGCCAGCACCGCCATCAGCGAGGAGAGGGTGATGTCTTCCCCGCTCTCAAGGCGATAGATCACTTCACGCACCTTGCCGGCACGCTGCGCGAGATCAGTTTTTGACAAGCCGAGCGCTTGACGCCGTGCACGTATCTGCGCGCCAAGCTCATCAGGCAGGCGGATCCTGTCAGTCATAGCTTACAGTCTTGGACGAAAGCCGTCACTTTGCAAGTTATAACTGACAGGAGGCATCCCGCTGGGCCTTGCCGCCGGAGAGGGTCTCGGCGCTGCGCTCCAGGGTCAGGTAGTCCAGGCCCATGTCGGTGAGGAAGCGCAGGCGAATGGCGATTTCGCGGGTGATGCAGGCGCCGATCTCACCGCGGCTGCCGGGCGGAGGTTTAACAATGAGACGCAGGCTCACGAATTGAGCGTCAGGACGCTGTAGACTCGCACACGGACGCCCGAAACGGGAAGGTATTTCAGGACGCGACAGGAGAGACTCCGTGCCAGAGATCACCGGCTTCATCAAGGACCCACTCGAACCGATCAGGCGTCTGCGCAACGATTTGGGCGACCGATATCGTCCGGGCGTTCCGATCCTCAAAGAACTGATCCAGAACGCGGACGACGCCGAAGCCCCCCATGTCGTGCTCGGCTTGGTCCCCGGATTCCCGGACGCGGTCCACCCGTTACTCCAAGGCCGCGCCCTATTCCTGGTCAACAACGGCCGCTGCGAGGCCAAGCACGAGGATGGCATCAGGCGCTACGGCACGAGCCACAAGGAGGCCGATCTTGCCGCCGTCGGTAAGTTCGGGCTGGGGATGAAGAGTGTCTTTCACCTGTGCGAGGCGTTCTTTTTTCTCGCAGGACTCCCCCAAGGTCCGATCGCTCGCATCGTCAATCCATGGAGCGACACCAAGGCGCACCCGAGTTGGGGGTCGCCGACCCCGGCGGATGCAGAACGGATGCGCGCGTCGATTGCACCCGCGATCAGCGACCTGCCGAGCCCCTTTGCCAACCCGCCTTTGATCCTCTGGCTGCGATTGCGGCGGGAGACGCACCGCTGGGAGGACCTTAACCAGCACTGAATCGTATATGCCAAGCGAAAATCGGGAAACAGTTAATGGACAGTTTCCTAGTGTCATTCTGGTCGGCCCCCGCCTTTCCGCCGCTATGGGGTCATGCGCGCATTGACCTCGCTACGCCAGTCCATATTCATTAAGTCCTCAACAGTGTGGTTTGTATCTTTCCACACCAATTTACCACCGAGATTGATTTTGATCTTGACATTGCTGCCAATAGTTCTTGTCAAGTAGTTGTGGCCCGCGCATATAGACGGGGCTACCGGAACGTCATATCCCCAAAACGTGGCCCATCTTGTACCAGCCCTGCTTGCGGCAGACGAATAATATGACAGCGAACCGGGGAGCGCCGGGCAATCATTCTCATTTAAGAATATCTTGGTCTCCCACCAACTATATCCTGTGTTGTCTAATGCGCTTGAAAGTTTATGGACGCTGGTTCTGCCATTAAAAATATTGATGCTATCGAACAGCTTCTTATCCTTCGTATCTGTAGCGGCGGATGCGAACTCAAGGCTTCGTCGAGCGGCATCCCCACCGGCGCTATGGGCATACAAGATTCGTTTGCCGTCCGGGTTAGCTGATTTGAATGCCCGCGCAACCACATTTGCTATCCCTCCTGCCCATCTGGTTTGGACATGCCACCTGGCGGGCGGGGGCAGAGGATATTCCATTGAATAGTTCTCAAGATCCATATCGATGTTTACAACGACATCGCCGCCTCTTGCCGTCGCCTCTTTGGTCGCTGCGGCGATTGCGTCGGTAACTTCTTGATCGGACGGATCCTCCAGGGGCAGCGCTCCCGTCCAATCACTGTCCCGCTCGGTCTTGCATGGCCGGGCCTTGCAAACTCTTATCACTGTACTCCGGTTACCCATTGTCGTTGCCCTTTTCACTAATGTGTAACCGTCGGTATCAATTCCGGAGATTACGACATATAGGTATGTGTAGGCTACGTCGAACGAGGAGGAAAAGCCCTTTCTTTTCGGCGGGTTGGGCAGCTTACGGTAACTCCGATTCCTTATGTCTATCTCGTAAAGGTTGCTGTTACCAACCGTGTACGCCTTGTGATTGATAGGGTCAACAACGATCTTTCCGCTCGACCATTCGGAATCAAGTGTGACTAAGACACTCGTTTTAGCTGATTTGGTGTCATACGAAAATATCTGCTCTCTGGACCCTGTCCACATGTACCCGATGAGGGTATCCTTCTTGTAGAAATCAATCGAAAATCCACCTTCTCCCAGAGGCGGGTTGGATATCTTTCGGTAACTCCGATTCTTGATGTCTATCTCGTAAAGATACCAACTGGTAGAACCAGCGTCGGGGTTATTGCTGCCTACCAGATATGCCTTATGATTGACCGGATCAACATTGATATCTGCGCGTACCATTGTAATATCCGTCGTGACTAGATCGGTCGTCTTGGCTGTCTTCGTGTCAAACGAAAAAATACTCTCGATCGAGCCTGTTAGGCTATGTCCAATGAGGGTGTCCTTCTTATAGATGTCAAACGAGGTTCCACCGATTGCGACGTATGGGTAGCGCAACTTCCGGTAACTTTCGTTACTTTCGCTTTTTGTATCTATTTCGTAAAGATATGTGTTCGAAGAGCCACCGTCGCTGTTGGTGCTGCCTAGCATGTATGCCTTGTGATTGACCGAATCAACCGGAATCGTTCCCATGCCGGGCACCCATTTGATATCAGTGCTGCTTAGGATGGTTGTTTTGGCTGATTCGGTGTCAAACGAAAAGATCCGCCCTCTAGCGTTTGTCAACATGTATCCGACGAGCGTTCCGGCGTATGAGTTACTGGCACTCCCAAAAACGAAGGATAGGGCTAGGCCGCAGAGCAGGGTGGCGCGTGCGTACTCTGCAATGTTCATCCTGCTGACGTTTCCGGGTTCTGGAAACTGCCAAGCCGACACGCGCTTGGCTTCACCGGATTTCGATAGGTCTTGCGCGGTTCTAGGCAAGCCCCTGGATAACTCTCTCCAGGCTCTTTCCGAACCCCTCTGCTGCCCCCCTTGGGAAAGCCGTAAACGCCAGTTCATCTTAATGACCCCTATGTTATGGTTAGGACAGCAATTCCCGGCGAAGTAGCAGGCTATAATAAAAACAACGACCTACGACTTGC
>CAYYAY010000086.1:0-21898 GCA_964470155.1 uncultured Lamprocystis sp.
CGATCGAGTCGACCGGACAGGACTCCTCGCAGAAGCCGCAGTAGATGCACTTGAACAAATCGATGTCGTAGCGCGTGGTGCGCCGCGAGCCATCGGCCCGCGGCTCGGCCTCGATCGTGATCGCCAGGGCCGGGCAAGTCGCCTCGCACAGCTTACAGGCGATGCAGCGCTCTTCACCGTTCGGGTAGCGGCGCAAGGCATGCAGCCCCCGGAACCGCGGCGAAATCGGCGCCCGCTCCTCCGGATACTGAACGGTGAACTTACGCTTGAAAAGATAAGCACCGGTCAACTGCATCCCTTTGAACAACTCGAACAGGAGCAAACTCTGCACATAGTCACGCGCGGTCTTCAGCATCGGTCATTCCCCCGCGACATCAAGCGGACCACCAAGGCGGCATTTTCGCGACCACGCCGACGGCGACCACGAGAATCCAGACGATCGTAATCGGGATGAAGACCTTCCACCCCAGACGCATGATCTGATCGTAGCGGTAACGCGGAAAGGTTGCGCGCAGCCACAGGAACAGGAACATGAAGAAGAAGGTCTTAAGCAACAGCCAGTGGAAGCCGTCATCCAGCAGGAAGACCCCGGCTGCCCACGCCGGCGGCACAGGCGAGAGCCAACCACCCATGAACAGGATCGCCGTCAACGCGGAGATCAGGATCATGTTGGCGTACTCGGCCAGGAAAAACACCGCGAAGGCCATACCCGAGTATTCCACATGGAACCCGGCAACGATCTCCGACTCACCCTCGGCCACGTCGAACGGGGCACGATTCGTCTCGGCCACCCCAGAGATCACGTAGACGCCAAACAGGGGCAGCAGCGGCAGCCAGAACCAGGTGAAGACGTTCCCGCTTTGCGCAGCGACGATCTCGCCCAGGTTGAGGCTCCCCGCGGCGACCAGCACGCCCACCAGCGCAAAGCCCATGGCGATCTCATACGCGACGATCTGCGCCGCCGAGCGCATGGCACCGAGTAAGGCATATTTCGAATTGGAGGCCCAACCGGCGATGATGATCCCGTAGACCCCCAGGGACGTCAGGGCAAGAATATAGAGCAAACCGGCATGGATGTCGGCGAGCACCAACCCGGCATCGAATGGAAACACGGCCCAAGCCGCCAGCGCGGGCGTCAGTGAGATCAGCGGGGCAATGAAAAAGAGCGTCTTGTCGGCCTTCGCCGGCAGCACGATCTCTTTCACCATCAGCTTCACCGTGTCCGCGATGGGCTGCAGCAGGCCGCGCCACCCCACCCGGTTCGGCCCGATGCGCACTTGCATATAGCCGATCACCTTGCGCTCGGCCAGGGTGTAATAGGCCACCAGGCCCATCAGCGGGAGCACGATGGCGATGATCTTCAGCAAGATCTGGATCACCAGCGGCAGCGAATTCCAAAGCTCGATCATTGGCTCCGTCTCCTCAGGCCTTGGTCATGCTGACGGGGGCGATCTGGTCGCCCAGCAACTCGCTGCCCGCGACCCCGGCCGGGATTCGCGCGCAGCCCAGGGGAATCCGATCATCCAACATGACCGGAGCGCGTATCCCGAGCTCGCCTTGTCGAATCTCCACGCGATCCTCGCTCGTCAGGCCCAGGGCGGACGCCTGCTCCGGATGCAGCGAGACACTGAAGGCGCTCATGGCGGCGGTGCGCTGGAGCGCGGGTGACCGGCGAACCAAGCCATCGATCGCATAGATCGGTACATTGCCGATACGCATCAGTCCCGCCCCGGCCCCGACCGGTGACACCCCACCCAGATCACCCGCCGGGGTATTGTCGGGCTGGACACCCGCACAGCAGGCCGCCAATTCGGCGCGGACAGCCGCCGTATCGCTGTACTCGAAACCAGGAAGCGCCAGCAGGTTCCCCAGAACGCGCAGCAACTTCCAACCGGGCCGGGCCTCTCCCGGCGGTGCGACCGCGCCCTGGAAACTCTGCCAGACGCCGTCGGCGTTGACATAGGTGCCGGAGGTCTCGGTAAAGGCGCCGATGGGCAGCATCACCTGCGCGACCGCTTCCAGCGCGGGCGAGCGGAAGGCGCTGGCCGCGATCACGCAGTCCGCCCGACCGAGCGCCGCCATGGCCTGAGCCGGATTACCCAGGTCCAGGTCCGGCTCCAGCCCCCAGAGCACCAAGGTCGAACAGGGCGCGGCCAGCATCTCAGCGACCGGAAGACCAACCTGACCAGCCGGTCGGGCGCCCGGCCCCACCTGCGGCAAGGCTCCGGCCAGCGCGGCGCCGACGCTGTTGGCCGCGGTCGGCAGGTAGCCCACCTGGCAACCGCTCGCCGCGGCAATGGCATAGGACAGCGCTTTCAGCACCGTGAAGTCCGGATGGGCGGCGGCCAGCGCACCCAGCAGGATGAGACCCTTGTCGTTGGCGCCGGCGGCCTTGAGTGACGCGGCAACCGCCTGCTGCGTCGGTGTCGGGGCGACGCCGGCGATCCGATCGCGTAGCGGCCCGGTCACCCTGGCGCCCAGCGCGCCGGCGATGCCGATCAAGGCGTCAACCATCCCGTCGGGATGGTCGACCAATTGGGTGGCGGGATGGGTCAGGTCGAGTCGATAGGGGTTGACCAGGGCCAACCGACCGCCAGCCAGGACCGCCTTGCGCAGGCGGTGCGCAATCATCGGCTGTTCCGGGCGGATATCGCTGCCGATCAGCAGGACGCCCTCGCGCGACTGCAGTTCCTCGATACGCACCCCGAGCCAGGGCAGCAGCGGATCCGCGCTGTCGCCGCGGAAGTCACGCTGCCGCAGACGGTGGTCGATGTTCGGGCAGCCCAGCGCACGCGCGAGCGCCTGCGCCAGATACATCTCCTCCAAGGTCGCATTGGGCGCGATCAGCCAGCCGGTTCGAGCGGCGTCGGCCGCCTTGAGCCGCTCGGCCACCAGCGTCAGCGCCGCGGTCCATTCAACCGCGACCCAGGCGCCGTCACGCCGCACCAGCGGGTGCGTCAGCCGGTCCGCCGCGTGCAGTCCCGCATAGCTGAACCGATCGCGGTCCGAGATCCAGGTCTCGTTGACCGCCTCATTGTCCCTGGGATGGACGCGCATCACCTGACCGCGGCGAATATGAAGCCGCACATTCGAGCCGACCCCGTCGTGCGGAGCGATACTGTCCGCTTCGGTCAGTTCCCAGGCACGCGCGGTGAAGCGGTAGGGTTTGGAGGTCAGCGCACCCACCGGACACAAGTCGATAATATTGCCCGATAACTCGTGGGCAATGGTATGGGCAACATAGGTCCCGATGCGCATGTGTTCACCGCGCCCGGTCGCTCCCAGTTCACGCACCCCGGCAATCTCGGCCCCGAAGCGCACGCAGCGGGTGCAGTGGATGCACCGGGTCATCTCGGTGGCGATCAAGGGACCGAAATCCTCGTCCATGACGACGCGCTTACCCTCACTGTAGCGTGACAGGTCGCCTCCGTAGCCCATGGCGACGTCCTGTAACTCACACTCGCCGCCCTGATCGCAGATCGGACAGTCCAGCGGATGGTTGATCAGCAGAAACTCCATGGTCCCCTGCTGTGCCTCAATGGCTTTGGGGGAGCGGGTCAGCACCTTCAACCCAGGGCAGACAGGAGTGGCGCAGGCGGGCACCGGCTTGGGGAACGGACGTCCGTTCTGCTCCACTTCCACCAGACACATCCGGCAGTTGGCCGCGATGGAGAGCTTCTTGTGATAGCAGAAACGCGGGATCGCGATACCCTCACGGTCCGCGACCGCGATGATCATCTCGCCCGGCACCGCCTCGCAGGCGCGACCGTCGATCTCGATGGTAAGCTTATCCGTCATTCCGGTCTCTCAGTCGGCGCCGCACGCCGGGTCACGCGAACCCGTGCCCCAATGCGACACAACTCCGAAGGGTATGGGACGTTCCGCAACCGTGCCGGGGCGCCCCGCGTTTCTTCACCACTCGCGGGTGCAACACCCGCTAACCTCAGGACCCGGCCAGGAACCGGGATTGCCACCGCGCTTCGCCGTGATCAGGCCGCCTGACTGACTCCGTGCTCGATCAGGTGCGCGAACTCGGCCCGATAATGCTTGAGGAAACTCTGCACCGGCATGGCCGCAGCGTCACCCAAAGCACAGATCGTGCGCCCGCCGATACGCCCGGCGACACTCTCCAGCAAGTCCAGGTCCGGGTTGCGACCCTGACCGGCGGCAATGCGACCCACCACCCGCGCCAACCAGCCCGTACCCTCGCGGCACGGGGTACACTGACCACAGGATTCGTGCATGTAAAAGTTGGACAGGTTGGCCAGGACCTTCACCATGCAGGTGCCCGCCGCGATCACGATCACCGCCCCCGAGCCCAGCATCGAACCCGCCTTGGCGACGCTGTCATAGTCCATGTCGGTCTGCATCATGATCTCACCCGGCACCACCGGCACCGAGGAGCCGCCTGGGATCACCGCCTTGAGCTCTTTCCCGTCTTTGACCCCGCCGGCCATCGCCAGCAGGTCGCGGAACGGTGTGCCGAGCGGGACCTCGACGTTGCACGGGTTGTTCACATGCCCGGTGATTGAAAAGAGCTTGAGCCCGCCGTTATTGGGCCGCCCCTGCTCCAGGAACCATTTGCCGCCCTTCTCCAGGATCACCGGCACCGAGGCCAGCGATTCCGTATTGTTGATCGTCGTCGGACAGCCGTAGAGACCGGCCTGCGCCGGGAAGGGCGGTTTGTAACGCGGCTGCCCTTTCTTGCCTTCGAGCGATTCCAGCAGCGCCGTCTCCTCACCGCAGATATAGGCTCCCGCGCCCAGGTGAGTGTACAGATCGAAGTCCACCCCGGAGCCCAGGATATCGCGACCGACCAACCCGGCGGCATAGGCCTCCCGCAGTGCGCCCTCGAAGCGCTCGATGGGTTCGTAGAACTCACCGCGGATATAGTTGTAACCAACCGTGGCGCCGATGCAATAGCCGGCGATCGCCATCCCTTCGATCAACTGGTGGGGGTTGTAACGCAGGATGTCCCGGTCTTTGCAGGTGCCGGGCTCGCCCTCGTCGGAATTACAGACGATGTATTTTTGACCCGGCGCGCTGCGCGGCATGAAACTCCATTTCAGCCCGGTCGGGAAGCCGGCGCCGCCGCGACCGCGCAGGTTGGACAGCTTGAGTTCCTCGATCAGGGTCGCCGGGTCCAGCTTCTCACGCAGGATGCGCTCCCATTGCACATAGCCGCCCAGACTGCGATAGGCTGCCAGGGTAAAGCGGTCAGCCGCGGGCAGCTGCATCGTGCGGAAGCAAACCGTGTTTTGTTGTGCCGCCATGATGGTTACTCGAGCCCCTCGATCAACAGGTCCAAGGCAGCCGGCGTCAGGCGCTCATGGTAAGTCTTGCCGATCAGCACGGCCGGTGCGTCCCGGCAGGCTCCCAGGCACTCCGCCTCCTTGAACGTGAAACGGCCGTCGGCGGTGGTCTGACCCGGCTTGACCTGATACTTGTGCTCGATGTGATGAATCAATTCCTCGGAGCCATTCAGCATGCAGGAAATACTGTTGCAGACACAGACTTTGTGCTTCGCGGTCGGTGTCTGATCGTACATGCTGTAGAAGGTCGCGACCTCATAGACGGCGACCTCCGGCATATCCAGATAAACGGCGACAGCGTCCATCAGTTCGCGCGTCAACCAACCGCCATTCGCCTCCTGAACGAGCGTCAGGGCCGGCATCACGGCGGATTGCTTCCACTCCGGCGGGTATTTGGCGATATGGGTGTCGATCGCGGCACGGATCTCGGCCGTGAACAGAGTCGACTTGTCCCGATCGTGAATCACACCTAAGGGGGCATTGCGGAAACTCATCAGCGGTCGATCTCCCCGAACACGATATCCAGCGACCCGATCAGGGCCACCACGTCCGCCAGCATATGGCCCCTGGCCATCTCGTCCATCGCGGCCAAATGGGGGAAGCCGGGGGCCCGAACCTTGAGACGATAGGGCTTGTTGGCACCGTCGGAGATGATGTAGCAGCCAAATTCGCCCTTCGGCGCTTCCACCGCGGCATACACCTCGCCGGGCGGGGTGCAGTAGCCCTCGGTGAACAACTTGAAGTGGTGGATCAGAGCTTCCATGTCTTCCTTCATGGTCTCACGGCGCGGCGGCATCACCTTATGATCATCCACCGCGACCGGCCCGGGGTGGGTGCGCAACCAATCCACACATTGACGGATGATGCGGTTGGATTGGCGCATCTCCTCGACGCGGACCAGATAGCGGTCATAGCTGTCGCCATTGACCCCGACCGGAATATCGAAATCCATCAGCGCATAGGCGGCATAGGGCTGCTTCTTGCGCAGATCCCACTCCACGCCGGAACCGCGCAACATCGGACCGGTGAAGCCCAGTTGCAGCGCCCGCTCCGGAGACACCACGCCGATCCCGACCGTGCGCTGCTTCCAGATGCGATTGTCGGTGAGCAGGGTCTCGTATTCGTCCACACAGGCCGGAAAGCGGTTGGTGAAGTCCTCGATGAAGTCCAACAGCGAACCCTGGCGCGCGTCGTTGCGCTGGGCCTGGTGCCTGCCGCTGTGCCACTTGGTGCCGCCCGCCTGGTACTGCGGCATCAGCCCCGGCAGGTCCCGATAGACCCCACCGGGACGGTAGTAGGTGGCGTGCATGCGCGCTCCGGAGACCGCCTCGTAGCAGTCCATCAGGTCTTCACGCTCACGGAAGCAGTACAGAAAGACGGACATGGCGCCGATATCAAGACCATGGGCGCCAAGCCACATCAGATGATTCAGGATGCGGGTGATCTCATCGTACATGGTACGGATGTACTGGGCGCGCTCCGGAACCGCGACGCCGAGCAGTTTCTCGATAGCCCGCACATACCCATGTTCATTACACATCATGGATACATAGTCTAGACGATCCATGTAGCCGATGCTTTGGTTATAGGGCTTGGTCTCGGCCAGCTTTTCGGTTCCCCGGTGCAGCAGGCCGACGTGGGGGTCGGCGCGCTCGATCACCTCACCGTCCAATTCGAGCACCAGCCGCAGCACACCATGAGCCGCCGGGTGCTGCGGACCGAAGTTCAGCGTGTAATTGCGTATTTCAGGCATTGCCCACCCCCGGCGCCGGCGTCTGCGCGGCGTAACGGCTATCCTCACGAATCACTTTGGGCACCAGCACGCGCGGTTCGATCTGCACCGGTTCGTAGACCACGCGACCCTGGACCGGGTCATAGCGCATCTCCACCTGGCCGGAAATGGGAAAGTCCTTGCGGAAGGGATGTCCGATGAAGCCGTAGTCAGTAAGAATCCGGCGCAGATCCGGATGGCCGCGAAAGAGGATACCGAAAAGATCGAACGCCTCGCGCTCGAACCAGTTCGCCGACGCCCACACCGACAGGACGGAATCCACCACGGGCGCGCTGCCGCCCGCGTAGACCCGCAGCCGCAGCCGCCGGTTATGCGCCAGGGACAGCAGGTGGTAGACCACCGCGAAGCGTTGCGGGTCGTCGACCGCCAGGTCGAGGTCGCGATCGACCCCGCGCCCGAAGCCCGTGCTCGACGCCTCCACGGTCTCCCACTCGGCCTGGCCGTACGCCGCATAGTCGACCCCGCAGACATCAATCAACTGCTCGAACCGGAAATCCGCGTGATCATGCAAGATCCGGCAAACCGGGAGCAACTGCCCGACCGGGACGACCAAAGTCACCTCGCCATACGCGATCAGGGTCTCGCACGCATGGTCGGCCAAGTGCTCGGCCAGAGCCGTCGCCAAGACGCCGCATCTGCCGTTACGGATCGATGTATCTGTTGCCATGGGTCCTCGGTACGAGCGGACGGGCTCAGCGGGCGATGGTACTGGTACGGCGTATCTTGTTCTGGAGCTGGAGGATGCCGTACAACAGGGCCTCGGCGGTCGGCGGACAACCGGGAACGTAGACATCCACCGGCACGATGCGGTCGCAACCCCGCACCACCGCGTACGAGTAGTGATAATACCCACCGCCATTGGCACAGGAACCCATGGAGATCACCCACCGCGGCTCCGCCATTTGGTCATAGACCTTGCGCAAGGCCGGGGCCATCTTGTTGACCAGGGTGCCGGCGACGATCATCACGTCGGATTGGCGCGGACTTGGCCGGAAGACGATGCCGAAGCGGTCCAGATCGTAGCGCGACGCGCCGGCGTGCATCATCTCGACCGCACAGCAGGCCAGCCCGAAGGTCATCGGCCACATCGAGCCGGTGCGCGCCCAGTTGATCAGTTGGTCGGCTGTCGTGGTGACGAAGCCTTTTTCGAGAACGCCCTCTATTCCCATTCCAGCGCCCCCCTTTTCCACTCATAGACGAAACCAACGACCAGGATCGCCAGGAAGATGACCATCTCCCACAATCCGTAGACCCCAAGATCGCCCAGCACGATCGCCCAGGGAAATAGGAATGCGATCTCGAGGTCGAACAGAATAAAGAGGATGGCGACCAGGTAGTAGCGCACGTCGAACTTCATGCGCGCGCTTTCAAAGGCGGCGAAGCCGCACTCGTAGGGCGAGTCCTTCTCGGCGTATGGGCGACGCGGACCAAGCACGACGCCGGCCAGCATGGCCCCGGCACCAACGAGCACGGCGACGATGATGAAGATCAGGATGGGAAGATAGTTATCGAGCACTGTCACTCCGCACCGTGGTTGTTATGTTCTCGCGCTTCACGGTTCTGTCCGACGAGTCTAATGTGCGATTGCGCACCAAGTCAACAGTAACTGCGCGGGATACGCATTGCCATTCAACTGATTAGAAAACCGAAAAAAAACGGCAGGCCACTCGCGTGACATGCCGTTTGGTTGATGGTGCCGACGGCCAGACTCGAACTGGCACGGCTTACGCCACTACCCCCTCAAGATAGCGTGTCTACCAATTTCACCACGTCGGCTAAAAACGGTTTACCTCGGATCTGTCAAATCACTTTGTCGGAGCCGCATCCGGGTCACTTACCGGGGCCGTGGGCACCGCGCCCGGAGTCGCTTCCACTTTCGGCGTCGGCACCAGCGGCGCGTCCCCCGACGACTGTGCCTCGATCGGCACAGGCGACCGTGCAGGTGGCGTGACCGCCTCAGGCACCTTGATCAGTGGAACATCGGCGACCGGCGCCGCTGTTACCGGTGCAACGCTGCCCGGAATTGCCGGGACATCCGAACCACCCGCTGCCGGAACGACGCCCGGCACGACCGGAACCTCCGACGGCTTGGGCGTCGGCTTTTCGACCGGAATCGGGACAGACGTCTCAGCAGAGACCACGGTCCCATCGACCGACTCCATCAACCCCGCCGGCTTCCCGCTCTTCGCCGCATAATACGCCAATGCCATGCTGGTTAGGAAGAAGAGGGCCGCAATAATCGCCGTCGCCCGCGACAAGAACGAACCCGAGCCGCGCGCGCCGAAGACAGTCGCCGAAGCCCCTGCCCCGAAGGCCGCGCCGGCATCGGCGCCGCGCCCGTGCTGAATCAGCACCAGACCGATCAGGCCGAGCGACAGAAACACTTGAACGACGGTCAGGATGGTCTGCATAACATCAGGGCTCGGAAATAATCCTGTTGGCGATGATCTGACCGGCGTCGTGTAACAACCGGTCAGAGCGCCGCGTGCTACTGCGCCGCGGTATCGCCCGCCTTGGCGATCGCCAGGAAATCCGCGGCGACCAGTGCGGCACCACCGATCAGACCGCCGTCGATATCCGGCTGGGACAGCAATTCAAGGGCATTGCTGGCCTTCATGCTGCCGCCGTACAGAATGCGCGTCTTGGCCGCGATCGGCGCACTGTGGCCGGCCAGCCGGTTGCGGATGAAGGCATGGACTTCCTGGGCCTGGGCGGGCGTTGCCGTCTTCCCGGTGCCGATCGCCCACACGGGCTCGTAAGCCACCTCAAGGACATCAAAGGCGCCGATTCCGCTGATCCGGATGATCGCGTCGATCTGGCCGCCAACCACCTGTTCCATGTCGCCGCGCTCACGCTCTTCCAAGGTCTCGCCCACGCACAGGATCGCCGTCAGGCCAGCCGCGTGCGCCGCGGCCAGTTTCTTGGCGACCAGCGCATCGTCCTCACCGTACATCGCCCGCCGCTCCGAGTGGCCGACGATGACATACTTGCACCCGAAGTCGGCCAGCATGGGGCCTGCGACCTCGCCGGTGAAAGCGCCGCTCGCCTCGGTGCTGAGGTTCTGCGCACCCAGACGGACGCTGCTGCCGGCCAGCGCCTGCGCCGCCATCTGCAGGAACGGATAGGGCGGACAAACCGCCACTTCGCTACGCTGGATGGCACCAGCGCCAGCGACGACATCGGCCAAGAGCCGCTCGACGCTGGCCTTGGTCCCGTTCATCTTCCAGTTACCGGCAATCAGTGGCTGGCGCATCATGAATCTCCCAAAAATAGAGCCCGGCAATTTATCCGGATCAGACGTGGAAATCAACCGAAAGCTTGCCGTAAACTGCGCGCATGAGCAAGGGCAAGAAAAAAACCGACGGCAGCTCCACCATCGCACTCAATCGCAAGGCGGGGCATGACTATCACATCGAGCAGCGCATCGAGGCCGGCCTGGCCCTCGAAGGCTGGGAGGTCAAGAGCCTGCGTGCGGGGCGTCTGCAAATCAAGGAGGCCTACGTCAAAATCCTCCACGCCGAGGCCTTCCTTATCGGCTCCCACATCTCGCCGCTGCCGACCGCGTCCACCCACATCAGCCCGGATCCGACCCGCACCCGCAAACTGCTGCTCAAGCGCTCCGAACTCAACCGCTTGATCGGTCAGACCGAGCGCGCCGGCTACACCCTGGTGCCGACCGCGATGTACTGGAAGCGCGGTCGGGCTAAACTGGAGATCGGACTCGCCAAAGGCAAGAAACTGCACGACAAACGCGCCAGCGAGAAGGACAAGGACTGGCAGCGCGAGAAGGAGCGGCTGTTCAAGTCCGGCTGAGGCCGGCCGCCGACGATGATAGACCGAGCGGGGCTTGGGTGAAACCGCTGTGGGAGCGGCGTCCCGCCGCGATGGGGCCGGGCGCGTCACCGCAACGTTCGCGGTCACCGCGGCACCGCATCGCGGCGGGACGCCGCTCCCACGGAGAGCGTTCATCTTCCGGAATGGCTGATGCTCCTTCCTTGGCTATTAGTATCTCCAGTGCGCCACTTACGGGCACTGGCCGGGTCGATCATCAAGGCCCGACAACGACGGGTAAAAGTCACGCCGACGGACTTGCCTAAAAGCCTCCAAGCCCCTATAGTCTAAGAGGACACCCAGGGGGCGACTTGGTTTCGACGTGGGTCGCGAAACTCGAGGTGCATGCCGAGGTGCGGGTACCTCGTAAAACCGTCCGCAAATTCTAGTTGCCAACGACGACAACTACGCTCTCGCTGCTTAATCCCAGCGGGCCTCTGGCCAGTACTTGCCTGTGGGTGCTGGGTTCCAGGGGTAACAACACATAGGATCGCGGCGACGGGAGTCCGGACCTGAGCTGCTAAAACCTAACGGAATCGCCGACCGTGCGTCCTGCCTTTCGGGCGCGGGAAGGTTAAAAATAATAGAGAGGATAAGCATGTAGCATCCAACGGCAGAGGGCTTGCGGACGCGGGTTCGATTCCCGCCGCCTCCACCAATAAACGAACCTCAACCGGTGCCGGCTGAGGTTTTTTTATGTCCGCTGCTGCGCGGATGTGCGCAATGGCTGAGTTTCCCGCGGACGGCTTCAGACTGTGCGCCCCCCGACATCAGCCGTGTTGGCGGATGCTACCGTGAGCGCCATGCAAGCCCCGAGATAGTGAGCGCTTGCTTCGGCTTCCGTCTTCGTTACGGTCGCGGGTTACTCGTCTTTTCCGGCGCGGCTCTTGATGCCGTAGCCGCTTCCGAGTCCGCCGACGAACACGACGAGAAGCTTTAGCACCTCCAAATAAACCTCTTTATCAGCGCCTACGAGAAACCACGTCAAAAAGAGGAAGGCGCCGACGCCGAGAGTGGTCTGGGTGTCAAGTTTATTCCCTGCGGTCCTGCAGGAAAGGCACCAGGCCTTTTCAGGTTGCCCACGACATGTAGGACTGCGTCGCATGCATTTCCCCTGGACACTACTCGGCGACCGTCTGCCAGCGGAACCTCCCGTGCACGCACCCGCCCGATCCTGACTGTCCGCGCCCTTGGTTAACTCAGTCTTTAAGATGATACCGTAGCCTTCCATGTCGTTGGTTTGCGCTTAAGGCCGACGCGGCAGGCGTCATGCTGGAGCAAGGCGATCGGGTCGATGATTTACCAACCCTAGTCATGTTGAATGAAGGGCTCGCCCAGTCCGACCGCTTCCTGGCCTGGGATGGTCCATGAAACAGAGCGGGTCGCGCCGGCCAGCGCCTCTCACCCCAGTTGGGACAGATCCCGCACCGCCCCATGGGCCGCACTGGTGGTGAGCGCGGCATAGGCGCGCAGTGCGACAGACACCTCGCGTCGCCGCCGCAGCGGTCGCCAGGCGTCGCGACCGCGGGCGGTCATCGCCTCGCGGCGGGCGGCAATGACCGCGGGGGCGACCAGCAACTCGATGCGCCGGTTGGGGATGTCGATCTCGATCAGGTCGCCGTTCTCCACCAAGCCGATCAACCCGCCTTCGGCCGCCTCCGGTGAGACATGCCCGATGGAGAGCCCGGAGGTGCCGCCGGAGAAACGCCCGTCGGTCACCAGGGCGCAGGCCTTGCCGAGCCCCTTGGATTTCAGATAGCTGGTGGGATAGAGCATCTCCTGCATCCCCGGACCGCCCTTGGGGCCCTCGTAGCGGATCAGGACCAGGTCGCCCGCGTGGATCTGGTCGGTCAGGATGGCCGTCACGGCGTCTTCCTGGCTCTCGCAAATGCGCGCCGGCCCGCGGAAGGTCAGGTTGGCCGCGTCGACCCCGGCGGTCTTCACGATGCACCCCTGCTCGGCCAGATTGCCGAAGAGAACGGCCAGCCCGCCGTCGCGTGAATAGGCATGTTCCAGGTTACGAATGCAGCCGGCGGCCCGATCCAGATCCAGGTCCGGCCACCGGCTGGACTGACTGAAGGCGACCTGGGTGGGGATGCCGCCGGGGCCGGCCAGGAAACGGGTCCTTGCGGTCTGCGTGGCCGAGTCGCGGGCGATATCCCAGGTGTCCAGCGCCTCGCCCAGGGTGCGCGCGTGCACTGTCGGCACGTCACGGTGGAGCAACCCGGCCCGATCCAGTTCACCCAGGATACCAATGACTCCGCCGGCACGGTGCACGTCTTCCATATGGTAAAGATGGCTGGACGGCGCGACTTTGCATAGATTCGGCACCCGGCGGCTCAGGGCGTCCATGTCCGCCATCGTGAAAGCCACCCCGGCCTCGTGGGCGGCCGCCAGCAGGTGCAGGACGGTGTTGGTGGAACCGCCCATGGCGATATCCAGGCTCATGGCGTTCTCGAACGCCGCGAAGCTCGCGATGCCGCGCGGCAGGGCCGTGGCATCGTCCTGCTCGTACCAGCGCCGCGCCAGCTCCACGATCAGCCGCCCGGCCTCCAGGAACAACTGTTCCCGATCGGCATGAGTGGCGAGCAGACTGCCGTTGCCGGGCAGGCTCAACCCCAGCGCCTCGGTCAGACAGTTCATCGAGTTGGCGGTGAACATGCCGGAGCAGGACCCGCAGGTGGGACAGGCCGAGCGCTCGATGGCGGCGACGTCCGCATCGGTCTCCCCGGCGTCGGCCGCGGCGACCATGGCATCCACCAGATCGAGCTTGATCTCACCCTTGCCGGCCAGTGCGACCTTGCCCGCCTCCATGGGTCCGCCCGACACGAACACCGTGGGGATGTTGAGCCGCAAGGCCGCCATCAGCATCCCGGGCGTAATCTTGTCGCAGTTGGAGATGCACACCAGGGCGTCGGCGCAGTGCGCGTTGACCATATACTCCACCGAGTCGGCGATGATATCGCGCGACGGCAGTGAATAGAGCATACCGCCATGGCCCATGGCGATCCCGTCGTCGACCGCGATGGTGTTGAATTCCTTGGCGACGCCGCCGGCCCGCTCGATCTCGCGCGCGACCAGTTGGCCCAGGTCCTGCAAATGCACATGACCGGGGACGAACTGGGTGAACGAGTTGGCGACCGCGATGATCGGCTTGTCGAAATCGCCGTCGGTCATGCCGGTGGCGCGCCACAGGGCGCGGGCGCCGGCCATGTTGCGGCCGTGGGTGGTGGTGCGTGAACGGTACTGAGGCATGGTCTTCTCTCGCTGGTCGTGCGCCGGTGCCGGCGGCCTTGAACCGGGTCCGAAAGCGCGGGACTATACACCAGAGGCCCCGCGGGCAGCGCCCCGCCAATCTGCGCGGTCGACCGCCTGAAGCCTCGACCCCCGGTCTTCCTTGCGGCCGGAACGATGATCAAGGCCGCCATGCTGTTGCAGCAGGAACTGACTTGAGCCACTCCGCGCCCGGGCCGACTTACCCATTGACCGCAGCCGCGACCGCGGGCGGGCCCGACGGACCCGACCTGCACCGTTACTGGGCTGGTGTGCTCCGGCGGCGGTGGAGCATCGCCGCGATCACCCTGACCGCAATCGTCCTGGCACTGCTGATGACCCGCCTCGCCACGCCCATCTACCGGGCCTCGGTGTTGCTGCAGATCGAGCAGGCCGCCGCGGGCCAGGTCGACCCGACCGCCCCCGCGAACGCCGACGGCCAATCGGCATTTTACGGAACCCAGTATGCATTGCTGCGCAGCCGCGCGCTCGCCCGCCGGGTGATCGACCAACTGGCGCTGCGCGCGACACCGCGGCCGGTGTTCACTGCGCTGGTGACCGGTGTCGGCCGTCTGTGGACCGGCCGATCCCCGCAACCGGCCGATCTGGAAACGCTCTTTTTGGAAAACCTGACGGTGACACCGGTCAAGGACGCTCATCTGGTGCGGATCGCATTCGACAGCCCGGTTCCCGACGAGGCCGCGGCGGTCGCCAATGCGCTCGCCGCGGGCTTCATCAGCGCCACGCGCGAGCGTGGCGACCAGGCCCGCGCGGACGCGCGGGCCGCCCTCGCGGAGCAGTCCCGGCAAGTTCAGGCCGACCTCGCGGCGGCCGAGCGGCGCCTGGCTTCCGCGACCAGCACGGCGGAAGGCATCGACCCGGAGGCCCAGGTGCAGTTCCTGATGACCCGGCTGAGTGAACTGAGCCGGGAACAGGCCGCCGTCGAAGCCGCACGCATCGCCGCGCAGGCGCACCACCAACAGTTGGCGCGGGAGGGGCCGGAGCGCAGCGCCGAGGTCCTGGCGAACCCGCTGATCCAAACGCTCAAGGAACGCCAGGCGGAATTGTCCGCGCGCTATCAGGAGAAGTTGCAGGTCTATAAGCCCGACTACCCGAAGATGAAGCAGCTCAGGCAGCAACTGGACGTGATCGAGCAGCAGATCGAACAGGAGTCCGCCGGCATCGGCGACGCCGCGCGGGCCGCCTATGAGACGACAGTGCGCCGGGAGACGCGGCTGGCCGCGCGCATCGACGCGCTCAAATCCGAGGTTCTGGCCCTGCAAACCAGCGCCGCCCGGTACCAGGAACTGCTACGCGCGCTCGACACCCAGCGCGAACGCCATGCCGGGCTCCTCGAACGCCTCAAAGCCATCGAGGCCAACCCCGGCAGCGCGCCCGGCACCATCGCCATCGTCGATGCCGCCCAGCCCCCGCGCACACCCATTGCTCCGCTGCTGTGGCACAACCTCGCCATCGCCCTCGCGGTCGGCCTGTGCGGCGGGATCGCCTTCGCGGTCGTCAGCGAGGCCCTGGACGACACCCTCAAGACCAGCGCCGCAACCGAACGCGGCGTCGGGGCGCCGGTATTGAGCCGCATCCCCTGGATGGCCGCGGGACACCAGGACCCACACGGCGCCGCGCTCATCTGGTTGCCGCTGCGTGATCCCCGCGGCGCGGTAGCCGCAGCCTACCGGTCGCTGTGCACCGCGCTCAACCGCGCCGGGGACGACGGTACCGCCCCGCGGGTCATCCATTTTTGCAGCGCCGCGGCCGGCGAGGGCAAGACCAGTTGCGCCGGTGCCACGGCCATCACCTTCGCCCGGACCGGCAGCAAGGTTCTGTTGATCGACTGCGACCTGCGCCGCCCATCGATCCACCACGCCTTCAATCTCCCCAACACGCGCGGACTCGCCAACTGCCTGCGCGAGGACGCCGACCCGGCCGCGGTCGCGCAGGCCACCACGGTGGCCGGACTCTTCGTGATCAGCAGCGGCCCACCCCCGCCGCAGCCGGCGGCCCTGCTCGGCACGGCCCGGATGACCGACCTGATCCGCGATGCCGCCCGGCGTTTCGACCGGGTGATTCTCGATGGACCGCCGGTTGCGGGGTTCGCGGACGCCCTGATCCTGGCCGGTCTGGCCCAGGCGACCCTGATGGTGGTTGCCGCCTCGACCACCCGCGCCGGCGCGCTCACCGGGTCGCTGCGGCGGTTGCGCGGCGCCAATGCCAACATCCTGGGTGCCATTCTGGTCAAGTATCGGCGCGGGCCGGACGACGGGTCCGACGCGGCATCCCGGCGCGGGGTCCTGACCGGCGAGCGCACGCGTCGACCGGCCCCATGAGCGCGTTCAGGCGCAAGACGCCAGCTCAGGCCGGAAGTGACCCGACGCCCGGTGCAGCACTGCTGGTCCTCGCCCTCGCCTGCCGGGAAGCGCCACAGCGCTATACGCATCTGCGCGATCCCCGGCGGCCGTTGCCGCCCTGTTTCAACCAGCTGGTGAGCGCCTTGAGCGCCGCCCTGGCACCCGGTCAGGCCGCCGCCACCGCCATCGGCCTGGGAACCGCTCAGGAGCGCCTGCGGACCGCGCTCATGGCCTTGATCCGCGAAGTCCTGCTGCATCCGGATGCCGATCATTACCGCACGCTGGGACTTCCCGGAACGGCCGACCCCGAGTCCATCGCGGCGCATTACCACGCCCTGGTCGGACTCTTTCACCCGGACCGGTCCGCCGACAGCCGCGCGGCCGACACCGCGCGATTCAATCAGGCCTATCGCTGCCTGAAGGACCCGATCATGCGATACAACTATGACCGCGAACTGCTGAAAACGGGGTGGGTGCGGCACCGCTGGAGCACCGGGCTCGGAGTTCGGACCAGGGGCGGCGAACCGGACGCCCGCCCCCGTGCCTGGCTGGTCGGCAGCACCCTCCTGCTGATGGCCGCCGTGCTGGCATTCGCGCTTGGCGGGCCGCGGCAAACCCTGCGGATGGCCGAAACCAATCCCTTAGAGCAGCAGGGCCCGCGGGTGACTCGGCAGATCCTTGGAACCCCGCAGCGTCCGGTGCGTGACGCCCGCGCGCTCCCTGAAGGCACGGCTGATCCAGGACCGGCAACGTCCGCGCAGGCGTGGGTCTCCGACGCGCCGCCGGCCATGGGAACCAGGATCACCAGAGTCGTCGCGCCGCAACTGCCGCGGGTCGCGCCGGTGCAGCGTCCGGAAGACCTGATCGAGCGCTTCCGGCGCCATTTCGCGGCCGGCGATCTCCCCGCCATCCTGCTGCTGCTGGCCGATGATGCACAGATCACCAATCGCGGAGACACGCGGGCGCGGGACCCGGGTGCCGATTTCTTCGCGGTCACACTCAACCGGACGCTCCGGCTGACCGCAGCGCGCCCGGACCCGGGTAACGACGACCGCCGGTTCGCAGCCAACCTCGGCCTGCAACGGGCCGGCGGCGCAAGACCGGCCGGGGAGATCCATCTGGAACTGGAACGCGAGGGCAGCGGCTATCGCATCGCCGCCCTGGTGTACCGCATCGACGCCGCGACCAAGAGTACCGGGCATTGATCCTGGAACGGCTTGCGTCCTGCAATCACTCCGGAACTGCTGCCGCGGCCGACGTCGACTCCGAATCACCTTGCCGTCGGCGGATTACCTCGTAGAGCAGTTGCTCCACCCCGCCCAGCACCCGCTCCCAACTCATATGGAGCGCGGTACGGCGGGCGGCCTCGCCCACTGCGCGCAGCCGGCCGCGATCCTGGATGGCACTCAGCCCGGCGGCCACGAAGCCCGCGCGGTCCCCCATGGGCGCCGTCACCCCGTTGACGCCGGACACGATCGCCGCATGCGCCGCGGCATAATCGAAAGCGACCACCGGCAGCGCGCTCGCCATCGCCTCGGTCACCACGTTGCCGAAGGTCTCGGTCAGACTGGGGAACAGAAACAGGTCGCCGCTCGCGTAGTGGGCGGCCAGATCTTCGCCGACCCTGGCCCCGGTGCAGATGAAGCGGGGATAGTCACGGTGCAAACCGGCGAGTGCCGGCCCGTCACCGACCAGCACGAAACGCGCCGACGGTTGCCGCGACTCGATGGCCGCGAAGGTCTCGCGTGCGAGTTCCAGATTCTTTTCCGCGGCGACCCGCCCGACATAGAGCACCGCCAGATCGTCCGGGCCGCAGCCCCAGGAGGCGCGCAACGTCTCCAACCGCCGGGTCGGCGCGAATAAGGTCACATCCACGCCGCGCCCGAACACCTGCACGTTGGTAAAGCCGGCCGAGGTCAGCTCCGCCCGCAATTCCGCCGTCGGCACCAGGGTCGCGTCCGAGCGGTTGTGAAAATGCCGCAAGGTGTTGGTGATCTGCCGGGTCAGAAAGCCCAGCCCGTAATGTCGGCTGTACTGTTGAAACTGGGTGTGAAATCCGGTCACGGCGGGGACCCGCAACGCGACCGCGGCAGCCAGCGCCGCATGTCCGAGCGGACCCTGGGTGGCGATGTAGATCAGATCCGGCCGCTGGCGACCCCAGAGTCGGCGCAGCCGCCAATAGACCGGCAATCCCAGGCGCAGCCCCCGGTAACCGGGGATCGGAACCCCGGGCACCAGGGTCTGTTCGATCGGCACGGCAAGGTGCCCGCCGCGCTCTCCCGCTTGGCGCGGACGCACCAGATGCAACTGGTGACCGCGGTCCCTGAAACCCTCCACCAGATGGCGCATGGTATTGGCGACACCGTTGATCTCGGGCGGGTAGGTCTCGGTGACCACCGTCAACCGCAAGGGGGGATGCGACGCGCGCTCATCCATGGGAAGAATCCGCACTGATCCGGGCGGCCGTTTCAGCCTGCGACGCACCGGCACGTGCACCGGGACGCGGTGGCGCATCCAGACCAGCCGCCTCCGGCAAGCCCAGGGCGATGACGATCCGGCGCCGCGCAAGCGCCGACAGCGCGCGTCGCTGGTCCTCGACACGCGGCCAAATGGGCGGCAGGAACTGCACCTCGCAGACCAATCCGGGATGGCGCAGCACGCGCCACAGGTTGGTCAACAGGGCCTCGTCATCGACGAAGGCGATGTCCTGATCCGGCGTCGGATCGGCCCCGCGGTGATACAGGATGGCCACGGGCTGCACCCCCAACCCCGGTTGCTGGGCAATGGCGAACAGCCGTGGGTAGAAGCGGCGCACCCCCAGGCCGCGGCTGGTGGTGCCCTCCGGAAAGATGACCAAGGTCTCGCCGCGCGCGATACGCTCGCTGATCCGGGCGGTCACCGACTCGACCTGATGGGCGCCCCGCGCGATGAACAGGGTGCCGACCAGATCGGACATCCAACCGATCAGGGGCCAGCCGCGGATCTCCGCCTTGGCCAAAAACGCCATGTGTCCCGAGGCGCCCAAGACCATCGGGTCCAGCCAGGAGACGTGGTTGCACACCAAGAGGCAGCGGTCCGCGACGGCGCCCAGGGTGTTCACCCGCACCCCCAGCGCCCGGCTCATCCGCCCGTACCACCATTGCACCACCCCGGGCAGCCACGCCGGCCGGCGTCCCGCGCGCGACATCAGACCGACCACGCACAGGATCAACACGCCGGTGATCACGTGCTCAAGAAAGCGCAAACCCCGCCACAGCGAGCGGACTATCCCAGCGCGTGCCGTCATGTGTCTAGTACCCCGATCCACCTGAAGTTGCACCCTCACTCCGGCAGGAGGCCGGAATCCAGTGCTATGGATGGTACCTTGCCGCACGCACGGACCTGCAAGAGAAGATGGAACGCCCAACTAGGTCCCCGCCGTCCGTTCCAGGAAATGGCGCGCATAGGACGGATTCAGATCCTCCATCCGCAGCAACATCAGCACATCGGCCACCTGGAAATCCGGATCGCGACAGGCCTCACCGCAGACCTGAGCGCCCAGCCGCACATAGGCGCGCAACAGGGCCGGCAGCGGTGCGTCGAGAATCGTCTCGGCGACTGAGGTCGTGAGCAACGGCACGCGCGGCGTCACCCGCAGCGACTCCGGGGCCAGCGCCTGACGACGCAGCCGGTTCATGATCGCCGCCGCCTGCACATCCCCCTCACCCAAGGGAAAACTGGCGCAGCCGAACAGAAAATCGAAGCCGTGGAGTTGCACATAACCGGCCAGCCCCGACCACAGCACGGCGATGGCCGACCCCTGGCGGTGCGCGGCGGCGATACAGGTCCGCCCCACCTCGAGCTTGCGGCCCGGCAACCCGGGGATGGGACCCAGATCGAACTCGCTCGCGGAGTAGAACCGCCCCAGGCGGGCGGCCTGGTCGTCGGTCAGGATGCGCGTGCAGCCCACCACCTGCCCGGTCCCGGAGTCCCGCACCAACAGATGTTGGCAGTAGGGGTCCAAGCCATCCACGTCAAGACCAGCCCGGGCGGAATGCAGTTGCGCACCCAACTCCTGCGCAAAGACCTGGTACCGCAAGGCCTGAGCCTCGCGCACCTCGTCCTCGCTCGCGGCGAGTTCCACATACAAGCGATCACCACGCTTGGCGGCCAGGGCAGACGCGGACGCAACCATCTCACACCCTCGGGGCTGACGAAAGACACCAGATCAAGAGACAGGCAGGATAGTTCGCAACTATTGCACGAACATGTTCGGACGATGACGATGTGGTGACAGACCGCGGGCGCCATGGGCATCAGCGTTCGCTGGCCCAGGTTCGGAACGACGGCGAACCTTTGTCACAAGCGACATCAAGCGCATCGGGCACGCGAGCGCGGGAAAACCGTCGCTTGGGCGATAAAGTGGCTGGACCGGCCTAGATCCCCGCGAGCGCGGGGGAACCCGCTGGCAGGACGCGGCCGACTACGCCAATTGGGGCCTATCCCCGCGAGCGCGGGGGAACCGCTGACGCTGCGCCCCTGGATCTCGGCGGCACGGGCCTATCCCCGCGAGCGCGGGGGAACCGGTAATGCCGATACCCCACCCGCCGGTGACTGCGGCCTATCCCCGCGAGCGCGGGGGAACCGATGCCAGCATCGCCCCAGGCAAGGATGAGTCGGGCCTATCCCCGCGAGCGCGGGGGAACCGCGGACGTACATGCACGCGGGAGGCGAAAAAGGGGCCTATCCCCGCGAGCGCGGGGGACCCCAGCGCATCCAGGGGCACAATCAATAGCGCGCGGGCCTATCCCCGCGCGCGCGGGGGAACCTGGTACGCGGCATGGGTCGCTTTAACCTTTACGGGCCTATCCCCGCGAGCGCGGGGGAACCATTGCCGGGCCGGAAGACCGGTGGTCGACCAAGGGCCTATCCCCGCGAGCGCGGGGGAACCATCACTGGGGTAACGCCCCTTCTTTGCAACAAGGGCCTATCCCCGCGAGCGCGGGGGAACCTGTAGCGCTATTCGGGAGCGCGTTCTAATCCCGGGCCTATCCCCGCGAGCGCGGGGGAACCTGACGGTGGGCCTGTTCAACTCACGTTCATCTCGGCCTATCCCCGCGAGCGCGGGGGAACCATCCGGGCGCTGCACGCCGATGCGGTCGGCGAGGGCCTATCCCCGCGAGCGCGGGGGAACCGCCACATGGATACCCCATCTCGATTCACTCGCGGGCCTATCCCCGCGAGCGCGGGGGAACCGCAGCACCACGCCGCCGATCGTCAGCCGGCTGGGGCCTATCCCCGCGAGCGCGGGGGAACCCGGACAGCGCGCTGGTCACCTGCGCCCGCGC
>CAYYAY010000087.1:0-20964 GCA_964470155.1 uncultured Lamprocystis sp.
CTCGAACGCAGCGGTGACACGCCCGCCCCCATCGCGGCGGGACGCCGCTCCCACAAGGTCGCTGCGCGACGTTCAACGCGTCGGATGGGCAGAGCGAGAGCGATGCCCATCCGGCCACCGCGACGCTTGAGGATGGGCATCGCTCTCGCTCTGCCCATCCTACCGCAAGGCCTGACCCCAGCACTGTTGATCACACCCCGTCGCGTTGAAGATCTTTTCTTCTTCGTGTCTTCGTGTCTTTGTGAGAGCATCTTCTTTATTTGGTGCGCGCCCGTCGCCCATCGTCCGCAGGTTGCCATCGATCCATTTCCCCATGCGCGACACCCTGACCGAATGTAAGGAATGCGGTCTGCTCCAGCGCAATCCGCGGCTGCCGCCCGGCGGCTCCAGTGCTTGTGCTCGGTGCGGCTGCGCTCTGCACCGCGACCGGCCGGATAGTCTCAACCGGACGCTGGCGCTGACGATCGCCGGGCTGCTGCTGTTCATCATCGCCAATAGTTTTCCCTTCCTGTCGTTCTCGATGCAGGGTCAGATGACCCAGACCACGCTGTTCACCGGGATACTGGATCTGTATGACCAGGGCAAGTGGGAGATCGCCGCGGTGGTGGCCTTTACCAGTGTGCTGGCGCCCGGATTGCAATTGTCCTTGCTGCTGATCGTGCTGGTGCCGCTGACGGGCAACCGGTTGCCGGGCTGGCTGCCGACCCTGTTCCGCCATGTGCGTACTCTGACCCCCTGGGGCATGATGGATGTGTTCATGCTCGGCATCCTGGTGGCCGTGGTGAAGCTCTCGGAGATGGCGACGATCGTCCCCGGCATCTCGCTCTTTGCCTTCGCCGCCCTGATCTTCGTCCTCGCGGCGGCCCAGGCGGCGCTGGACCCGGATCTGGTGTGGTCGCGGGTGCCGGTGCGCAGCGCTGTTTCCCGTCCGCTGGAGCCGGGCGAAGACTACATCGGCTGCGATGTCTGTGAACTGGTGGTCCCGCAACGGGCCGCGCTGTTCGACGGGCGCCGCGCGCGCTGCCCGCGCTGCACCGATGTGCTGCATCATCGCAAACCGCGGAGCATGCAGCGCACCTGGGCGCTGGTGCTGACCGCCGTGATCCTCTACATTCCGGCCAACCTGCTGCCGATCATGACGGTGACATCGCTCGGACGCACCCAATCGGATACGATACTGAGCGGTGTCGTGTTTCTGTTGACGCACGGGATGTGGCCGCTGGCGGCGGTGGTGTTCCTGGCCAGTGTCTTTGTGCCGTTGCTTAAGCTGTTGATCCTGATTTTCCTGCTGGTCTCGGTGCAGGTGCGCTCGCCGTGGCGCCCGCGCGAGCGCACCCGATTGTACCGGATCACCGAAACGATCGGCCGGTGGTCCATGGTGGACATCTTTGTGGTGACCATCCTGGTCGCACTGGTGCGGTTGGGCAATCTGGCGAGTATCGAAGCGGAAGCGGGCGCCATCTTTTTCTGCGCGGTCGTGGTCATTACCATGATTGCCGCCATGTCATTTGATCCCCGTCTGATCTGGGATAACCTGGAACACACCGGGGAGCAGGGGAGGGGGTCGGATCATGTCGGAGACCGAGAACGGGGCCGTGCCGCGGCCGGTGCCGCCCGTGGCCGCACCAGGCCAGCCTGACAACGACACCGAATCCGCGCTGCCGCAGGCGATCACGATCCGCCGCGACCGGGTATCGATCGTCTGGCTGATCCCGCTGGTGGCCTTGATCATCGGCGGCTGGCTGGCCTTGAAGACCTTCGCCGAGCAGGGTCCGACGATTTATATTCAGTTCGCCACCGCGGCCGGGCTGCAGGCCGGCAAGACCAAGGTCAAGTTCAAGGATGTGGATGTCGGTGAGGTGACCAGCATCGATGTCAGCGACGACCTCAAGAGCGTGGTGGTCACCGCGCAGCTCAAGCACGGCGCGGCCGCTTACCTGACCCGCGGCACGCGCTTCTGGGTCGAGCGTCCGCGGGTAACCGCCAGCCGGGTCTCCGGTCTGGATACGCTATTGTCCGGACCCTTTATCGCCATTGACCCGGTGGCCGAGGGGGACGCCGAGCGCCGCTTCGTGGGTCTGGAGGAGCCGCCGCTGTTCACCACGTCCGAACCGGGCAAGCGGTTCCAGTTGCGCTCGCCGACGCTGGGCTCGCTCAACATCGGTTCACCGGTCTATTACCGTCAGATCCAGGTGGGGCAGGTGGTCGGTAATGCGCTGGATACGGACGGGCGGGCCGTCAGTATCGAGGTCTTCGTCTCGGCTCCTCATGATCGGCTGGTGACTCGCGATACCCGCTTCTGGAACGCGAGCGGGGTGGATTTTTCCATCTCGGCGAACGGGATTCAGGTCGACACCCAGTCGCTCCTGTCGGTGCTGATCGGCGGCGTGTCCTTCGATACGCCGGATACCATCGATGGGGTGCGCGAACCCGCCGTGGTCAATGAGATCTTCCATCTCTATCAAGGCCGCGAGGAGGCGCATGCCAAGACCTACGCCCACAAGGAACGCTATCTGCTGTTCTTTCAGGGGTCGGTGAACGGCTTGAACGTCGGTGCCCCGGTGCTGCTGCGCGGGATCAGTATCGGTGCGGTGCTGGATGTGCAGTTGACCTTCGATCCGGAGGACTTCGAGTTTCAAATCCCGGTCTTGATCGAGGTCGAACCGGAGCGCATCGGGGTGCGCGGCGACCGCGACCGGATCAATCAACAGGGGGTGGTCGAGCGCCTGGTCGCCAACGGCCTGCGCGGCCAGCTCAAGTCCAGCAGTCTGCTGACCGGCCAACTCTATGTGGATCTGGACTTCCACCCGAACGCCCCGGCGCAGCCGCTGGGCAAGCATGGCGACTACGCGGTGCTGCCGACCGTGCCGGCCCCGCTGGATGCCTTGACCACCAAGGCCAACAGCATTCTCGATAAGCTGGACGCACTACCGATCCAACAACTCGGCCAGGATGCGGCGGGGGCGCTGGCCGGTGCCAACGCGCTGATCAGTTCCAAGGAGTTGCGGGGGGCGATCGTCGAGGCCGATGCTGCATTGGCGGCGTTTCGACAGACCGCGGAGCGACTCAATACCCAGATCGCACCGGAACTCAGTACCGCCCTGCGGGACACCTCCGCGACCCTCAAATCCGCCAACGCGATCGTGTCGGAGAATGCCCCCATGTATATCGAGATGCAGCGTATGTTCCAGGAGCTATCGGCTGCCGCGCGTTCCGTAAGGCTGTTGGCCGACTATCTGGAGCGTCATCCGGAAGCGCTGCTCAAGGGCAAGGGAGGCGGGCGATGACCCGCGCGCGAACGGCCGGTGCCGGTGGTCGGCGGCCGGGGGGGTTGTCCACGCGGGGATGGCTCCGGTCACTCATCTGGATGCTGGCGGTCACCGGCTGTGCCGGTTCACCGCCGTCCACCTTTTTTGCCCTCTCACCGCTGCCGGCAACCGCCGGGCAGCGCGCGATGACCGGCGGAACGCTCGCGATCGGGCTGGGTCCGGTGACCTTTCCGGCCTTTCTCGACCGGCCGCAGATCGTTTCGCGGGACGCCGACAACCGTTTGGCCGTGGACGAATACAATCGCTGGGGCGGGACCATCCAGGACGACTTTCTGCGGGTGTGGAGCGAGAACCTGTCGTACCTGGTCGGCACCAGCCGAATTCTGCTGTATCCAAGTGAGGTCCGGTATCCGCTGGACTTCAGGATCACCGCGGACATCCTGACCTTTGAGGGCACACCCGGCGGCGAGGCCGTGCTCAAGGTGCGCTGGGCGGTCCTCGACCCCTTGCTCGAACGGGCGCTGGCCGTGCACGAGAACACCTATCGCCGGCCCCTGCGCCCGCCGGCCGATCAGCCGGCACTGATTGCCGCGATGAGCGCGGTCCTGGGGGCCTTCAGCACGGACGTGGCCGCGGTGCTGCGGGCCCTGCCCACACCGCTGTCCACTGGCGGCGCGGCGGTGTCCAGCGGCGCCGATCGCTTGTAAACTGTAGGATAGGACATCACGTCCTCCGAGCCCCGGCACGATGCATTAGGGGTCATGGGCGCGCGGGCACTGAAGCACCCCGTGATCGACCCGCAATGAAAAAAACCAGACAGACCCGATCGTCTCTAGTGACAAGGTGGAGCAGCGATGACCGATTTCACGGTATGCCATGAACAGAATCATAAAATTACTGAATTATCGAACGTTTTTCTGTATCTGATCCGCGAGCGCTCGATGTGTGACACAGAGTGTGCCCGCAATCTTTTTTTTGAGTATGTCAGCCGCGTTCGGGAGCATATGGAGAATGTCGATGCCCAGCTCTGCGGTCGCCTGATCCAAAGTCAGGACCGCACGATGACCAACACCGCGAACCGGTTCCTGTCCGGATCGCAGGAGATCAAGCGGATCTTCGCCGCCTACGTCAGAGATTGGGCTGATGAACGACGGCATGAATTGCGGATCGGCGATCATGACGCCTTCGTCCGGGACACCAATCAGGTCTTCGGGCTGATCCTGGAGCGCATCCAGCGCGAAACGGAGCACCTGTATCCCCTGGTGCGCACACTGGAACAGCCCCGTCCGGCGGCAGTCGCCTGACCCGGCTGCCGCCGCTCAATCCGACCGGGAACTCAATGCCGCCTGTGCCTGACGCAGGGCGTGCCGGGTTTGCTCAAGGTCGCGGCAGCAGAGCGCCTGCCCCAATCGAACCGCTGTTGGTCCCAGTGTGGCCTCGATCAGTGGCGCGAACTCAGACCAAGTCTCAGTGACCTCACCGGTCGGCAATTGACGCTCCAACTGGTCCAGCACCAGGCGAACCAAGGCCCGATCCGCCTCGCCGGACGCTGCCGCCGCGACCGGTGTCGGCCGCTCGCTGGGCATCACGCGACCGAGGCGCGCGGTCAGCCAGAAGGTGCTGCCGACTCCGGGGGTGCTCGTGACGCCCACCTGGCCGCCCATCAGGGCCGCCAGGCGCTGCACGATGACGAGTCCCAGGCCGGTGCCGCCGTACTCGCGGGTCGTCGAGCTGTCGGCCTGTACGAACGGCTGGAACAACCGTCCCTGCTGTTCCGGGGTCAGGCCGATACCCTGATCTTCGACCTCGATCCGCAGCACGCAGTCGTCGGGACCCTGCTCCGCCAGGCAGGCGCGCACCTGGACCTCACCATGCAGCGAGAACTTCACCGCGTTGCTCAGGTAGTTCGCGACCATCTGACCCAGGCGCAGCGGGTCGCCGTGCAAGCTGTCCGGGCATGCGGGGTCGAGCGCAATCGTCAGCCGCAGCCCCTTCGCCGCGGCTTGCACGCGCACCAGGTCGGCCGCGTGCTCCAGGACGGGAGTCAAGGCGAAATCGGACGGGTCGAGCGACAAGCGATCAGCCTCGATCTTGGCAAGGTCCAGGATGTCGTTGAGAATGCCGAGCAGGTGCTGCGCGGCCTCGCTGATCTTGACCAGCCGTTCGCGGGCCCGCGGGGCGGTGATCTCCCGCGTCAGCAGGTGGGTCAAACCGATGATGGCGTTCATCGGCGTGCGCAACTCGTGGCTCATGTTGGCCAGGAAGGCACTCTTGGCTCGATTGGCCGCCTGCGCGGCGTCACGTGCTTCCATCAGGTCCAGGGTCCGCGATGCCACCAGTGACTCCAGATCATGCCGGTGGTGCTCCAGTTCGAGCGCGTTCTGCTTGCGCTCGGTGATATCCTGGAACACACCGGCGACGGCCACTGTCTTGCTGTGCTCGGTCATGGCCCGACCGATCACATGGACCCAGCGCAGCTGACCGTGCGCGGTGGTGATCGCCAGTTCCAGGTCGAACGACTGGCCCTGATCGATGGCCCGCTGCACCGCCGCCGCAATGACCGGGCGGGACTCCGGCGTATAGAAAGCGATCTCCTGGTCGAGGGTCGGGTGATAATGTTCTGCAACTTCGTGGATGCGGTAGACGGCCTCGGTCCAGGTCAGTTCGCGTCGCTCTACATGGAATTCCCAGCCGCCGATCGCGGCCATCCGACCCACCTCGTTCAGCAGGGCCTCACTCTTGCGCAGTGCTTCCAGCGCCTCCAGACGTGCGGTGGCATCGGCCAGGGTATCGGCAATGGTCTGGAGCGTCGCGAGCAGCTGCGGCGCGTCCGGACGGTGGCGCTGATCCGCCAGCGACAGGGTCCCCAGTGTCCGCCCACCGAGCGTCAGGGGAGCGCACAGGAAGGTGACCACACCGATTGTTTTCAACGCCTGGTCCGCGTATTCCGGCCTGGTGTCCGCGGCGAGTTCCACCAGTGGCTTGCCGGTCATGGCGACCTGGCCCGACAGGGTCGCGCCGACGGGTACACGCAAAGCCGCAGTGGCCGCGGCGGGTATCCCGACCGAGCCGGCGCAGATCATCTCCGCGCGCACCCTGTCATAGGTCTCGATGGCGACGATCGGGAACCCGAGCCTGGCCGCCAGCAGGGGCGGCAGGGCGCCGCGGAAGCTCGCCGCCGAGTCGGACGAGACCGCCAGCCGGGCCACGGCACTGACCGCCTCCCGCGCCTGCAACTCTGACGCCAGCCGGACGGTCTGCGAACGGCTGCTGATGAGCGCCAGGACCAGCGCGGCCAGCAGCAGGCTGATGGCCGTGCCGCTGGTTGCGATCAGCAAGACCCGCGGGTCGGCGAGGGCGGGCAGCAGCGGCTGCGCGTGCGAGAAGCTGAGGATCCAGCGATGGCCGTTGAAGTCGATCGGGACGCGCACGGACTCCTCCGCGCCGACTGCCGCGCCCTGCGCTTCAGTCGGCTGGCTGTCGTACAGCAGGGTCGCGGGGGAGATCTGGTCACCGTCATTGATGCTTAAGCGAATACGCTTGGTCTCCCGCAGGTCCCAGCCGCCGAGCACACCGTGCATCAAGTCGTTCATGCGATAGGGGCTGTAGACCCAGCCGAGCAGTGCGGCACGGCGTTCATCGACGGTCAGTGTCGGCTGCTCGGGTCGATAGACCGGCACATACATGAGCGTTCCGGCCTGGACGTCCTGATCGGTCTCCTGCACCAGCAGCACCTTGCCGGAGAGCGCCGCGACGTCCTGGTCCCGTGCCTGCTCCATTGCCGCGCGCCGCACCGGCTCCGTGAGCATGTCATAGCCGAAGGCGCGCAGATTCCGGTCGGAGAACGGCTCCAGGAAGACGATAGATGAATACAGGCTGCGCTCGCCCTGCGGCCAGACCCGATAGTCCGGGAACCCCTGCGCACGCAGTTGCGCCAGATGCTCGGCGAGTTGGTCGGCCGGGATCAGCAGGGCGAAGCCGATACCCTGAATGCCGGGGAGATTCAGATAGATCTTGCTGCGTTCGATGAACTGTCGCCACTCCTGCCGGGTGACCTCCGTCGATCCGGCGAAGAAGGCCGCCCCGCTGCGCAGAATCTGGGCATGGGTGTGGAGCCTGGCCTGAATCTTGGCCGCGATCTCCTCGCCGATCAGTGCGAGTTCGCGGCGATTCAGCGCCGCGACGTCAGTCCTGGTGTAGAGCGTCGCCAGTGCGGTCAGCAGCAGACCGACCGTAAGGCTTAACCAGGCGAGCCTGAGCGGTCGATGCTGCGGCGTCCGGGTGACGGGCATGGTCCGCTGGATGTTCCGGCAATCGCCTTAGTCGTCGCGGACTGCGGGCAAGCCAACAACCCGACGCAGGGTCGCGAGTGCCTGATCGAACTCAAAGGCCTCGATCTCCTCGCCCAGGCGGGCCGCGGCGGGCCCCAGCACCGGCTGGAGCAGTGCTTCCGCGGAACGCCACAGGTTTCTGGCCTGGGTGTCGTCATCGGCCAGCAGGGCCTCGAGCCGCATCAGGATCTCGTCGGTCTTGGCCCGCTTCCACATGGGCGGCGGCGGGACGGCGGGGCTTGATGCGGTTCCTTCGATTCCTGCAATCGCGGCCAGGAGGGGACCCAACGCCTGATCAACCAGGCCGATGCACGCCGCCACGTCCGGATCCGACGCCGCGTCGCGCAGGGCTTGTTCCAGGGCCAGAGCGCGCTGGTGCAACTCCCGTGCACCCAGGGTGAGCGCCAGGCCTTTGAGCGTGTGCGCGAGATGGCGGACTTGCGCCGTGTCGCCGGCGGTCAGATAGCCGCGCAACAGGAGCGCGTCATCGCCGTGGCCCTGCGCGAACATCTTCAGCAGGCGAACATAACTGCCCAGTTTGCCGCGCACGCATTGCAAACCGGCATCCAGGTCGAGACCCGGAATCGCGGACAGGAGCTGTCGCAGGTCGCTCGCGACCGGCACTGGCACTGCCGTGGGCCGCGCCGACGGCTCACCCGGCGTGGGAGGTGTCGGCAACCAGCGCAGCAGCGCAGCATAGAGCCGTTCGGGCTCGACCGGCTTACCGATGTGATCGTCCATGCCGGCGGCCAGGCAACGGCGGCGGTCATCATCGAAAGCGTTGGCGGTCATGGCCAGAATCGGCAGCCGCGCCGCCGTGGCGGCGCGGATGCGCCGGGTCGCTTCCAGTCCGTCCATGACGGGCATCTGCACGTCCATCAACACCAGGTCGTAGCCGCCGGTCAGGGCGCGCCCCACCGCCTGTTGACCGGTGGCGACCCCATCGACGATGAGACCCAGGCCGCCGAGTAACTCACCGGTGACCTCCCGATTGACCGGGTCGTCCTCCGCGAGGAGGATGCGCGCCCCCGGGTAGCAGCGCGCGAGCGTTTCCTCTGCTGTTTCACCCGAACGCTGTCCGGACTGCAGCGCCAGTGGTGCCGTGCTCCGAGTCAGTTCAGCGTCGCCGGTAACCGGCTCGGTGTGAACGATCAGCCAGAACGTACTGCCCCGGCCCGGAACGCTGTCGACCCCGACCTGCCCTCCCATGAGGTCAGCCAAACGCCGACAGATGATCAGTCCCAGGCCGGTCCCGCCGTAGCGGCGGGTGGTCGAATCATCGGCCTGGGCGAAGGCCTGGAAGAGATGCTCCTGTTGCGCTTGGGCCAGACCGATGCCCTGATCCTCGACGCGGAGCCGCAGCAGGATGCGCTGGTCCTGGTCATCCGCCAAATCGGCACCGACCCGGATCAGGCCCTGCTCGGAGAATTTGATCGCATTGCTGATGAAGTTGAGCAGAATTTGCTCGAGCCGCAGGGAGTCTCCGCGCAGGATCCGGGGCACCGCGGGATCGACCTCGGCGATCAGGTCCAGACCCTTGGCCGTCGCGCGTTCCGCCAGTATGCCGATCGCGTGTTCAAGCAATTCGCGCGGATTGAACTGACCATCCTCCAGAATCAACTGGCCGGCTTCGATTTTCGACAGATCGAGAATGTCGTTGATGATCCACAGCAGATGTGCGGCGGCTTCGCCGATCTGCCCCAGCCGCGCCTGCGACCTGGGCTCCGTGATCTCGGAGCGCAGCAGATGGGTCAACCCGATGATGGCGTTCATCGGGGTGCGAATCTCGTGGCTCATGTTGGCCAGGAAGGTGCTCTTGGCGCGGTTCGCCGTCTCCGCCGCTTCCTTGGCCTGGGCCAGGGCGCCGGCGGTGCGCTGCCGGGCAATGATCCGCCACAAATCCTCGGCGATCAGTTGCAGTTCCTGGGCATCGCTCGCATCGTAGTCGCTGGATTTGTTGCCCACCCCGATGAGCATCCGCACCCGCCCATCCTCGCGGACCGGCACGCCCAGGTGTCGGATCAGCTGGGTGTGGCCCTGCGGATAGCCCGCGCACTGCGCCAGTTGCTGGTAATCGTTATGGATCACCGGCTGTCCGGTGCGCAGCGTATCGGCCCAAATGCCGGCTTCATTGATGGGATAATGACCGGCGGTGGTTGCGGTGCATTGGTCTTTGGCCCGGCTCGACCAGGCGCAGAGCCGGATCGTCTCCTGATCCCGGTCCAGGAAATGCAGGTAGCCGATCGGACTATCGGTCAAGCGGACCACCAGATCGATGCCGCGTTGCAGCAGTTCCTGCTCATTCAGGTCGGGCGCCGACTGACTCAGTTCGAACAATGCCTTCAGGCGCAGGTCGCTCTTGTGCAGTCGTTGATTGGCGACCTCCAGTTCGGCGGTGCGTTCCTGCACCAGCGTTTGCAGATGATGGCGGTGCAGATCCAACTCCCTGGCGGCCGACTTGGACTCGGTAATGTCGGTGATGATCGCCGCCAGGTAACGTCCCCCTTTGAACTCGATGGCCTGGTTGCTCACCCGCGCATGACGCAGACTGCCGTCCTTATGCCGATGCAGGGTATCGAAATCCCCGCTGCCCGTCTCCAGGATCTTGCGAATCTCGGCGGCCACCCGCGCCGGGTCGTGTTCAGCCTGGATATCCGAGATGCCCATGCGGGCAAACTCATCCCGCGTATAGCCCAGGGCCGCGCAGGCGGCATCATTGAACTCGACGAAACGGGTCGTCTGCGCATCAACCAGAATGATGCCGTCGGTCGCCTGGGTGACGATGGCGCGAAACATCTCATCACGCTCGCGCAAGGCGTCCTCGGCCTCGCGTAGTTTGGTGATGTCGCGGGCAATTCCAAGCACGCCGATCAGTTCACCCGCGGTGTCCCGCAGGGGCGTCTTGATGGTCTCGAACAGGCCGTGGTAACCATCCGCGGCGAAGGTCAGCCATTCGGTGTTGACGGTCGGTCCGCCGGCGGCCAGGGCCTGGACGTCGTGAGCGCGGAAAAAGTCGGCAAGTTCCCGGTCGACGAAATCATAGTCGGTGCAGCCGATGATCCGGGCCTCCGCCGCACCGAAAAACCGTTCGAAAGTCGGGTTGCAGGCGAGGTAGACACCATTGAGGTCCTTCAGCCAGATCAGGTCGGGGATGGCCCGCAGAATGGTCTGCAACAGATTCGCGCCCGCCGGTGTCGACTGCTGTTCGACGCAAGCCCCGGCCGCGTCGCTCAAGGTGCGGTCTTCGGAAATCCCGATGGCCAGCGGCGGCCGTCCGCCCGGCGCATTGAGCAGACTGTTGGATTCATCATGGACACCGGTCGGGTGAACTGCCAGAGACATGGACGTCCTCGATCGCGCGGCCGGCGAGCCGCAGCCGGTTTCTGGGTCGGTCCGGGCACGGTGTGGGCGCGTCGCCGGTTGCACCGCGACCCGGCAGGCACCACTGCACCGTCATATAAGTACAGTATGCACTGCAATCCGACGGAAATCTGTGCCGTGTCGTCTGAATCTGTGATCGCCGCCCCGCCGCGCTCAAAATCGCGACGGGCCGGCCCCCGTGCCGCGAGTCGGGGGCCGTCGGCGGTGGGAGGATTCAGCGCTCGGGCACGTCCGGCTGACCACGGATCTCGACGTAACCAATGAGTTCCGCCGAGTAGCTGCCATCGCCATTCGCCGTGCCTTTGTGCCTGAGTTCCCGTTGCAACGTCGGCTCGACGGTGTGCCTGAAGAGGTCGATCCGCTCATCCGGTTGGAGTGCCGCTAAGGCGGCGGTGGCGTGCAGCCATGCGTCGCACTGGCGCTCGACCGCCGGGACCCGGGTGCCGTCCGGCTTGACGGCGATGGGCTGAACGAACATCCGACGCGTCCCTTTGTCGGCGGAGGTCTCGACCAGCCACAGTGACAACAACACTGTTGAGTCCAGGTCGCCCGCGACCGCGATACCGATCTCCTCAGGCGGCCGGCTCCGCCAGCGGCCAAGCTCCTCCTGTACCAAGGGGTGATCCAGCCCCATCAGTTCCAAGTCGTCCCGGTCGGTGGCAAGGTCACGATTCAGCGTGAACCTGACGCGGTGCGTCCCGTCGTCTTTCACTAAGTCGTAGGTCTCGTCATCGACCTTGACCAGCCGGTGTCCCCGATCCACGACCGCTGCGTACAGGAACCGAGCCAGCCGTTGCAGGCTTGAGGAGACGTCGGAAAAGGGCTTGTAGTCGTCCAGGCTGAAGCCTTCAAGGTCTTGGAACAGATCGAACACCACCGCCCGCGCCTCGCGCGAGTTGGACAGGGCGGCCTCCAGTTCGACTGTGGTGCGCTTGAGTTCGGGATCGGACAGTGCCTCCTGATACAAACGGTCGTGCCAGATGGTGCGCCTCATCGAACACCACCAGGTCCCAGCGTGAGGCGTCCAGCAGTCGCTTGATCCGGGCGGGGCGTTTCAGGGTATCGATGCTGGCGATCAGCCGGTCGTGTTTGGCAAAGGCGTTGGTCTTGCGGTCGGTGATATCGCCCGCGGAACCGAAGACCTCAAAGTCCAGGTTGAAGACCTCGTTGAGTTCCCGATGCCAATTGTTCACCAATCCAGCGGGGACCACCATCAGTGCCCGGACCAGCTCCCCGCGGCTGGCCAGTTCGCGCAGGATCAGCGCGGTCTCGATGGTCTTGCCCAGGCCCACCTCGTCTGCAATCAGGTAGCGTCGTGGGGATGCGGTAGCGATGCGGTGGGTCAACACCACCTTGGCGCCCTCGCGCAGTAAGACCTCCTGCGGATAATCGAGGGCCTCGCCCCACAGGACGCGGCCGAAATCCAGGGCTTCTTGGCCGTGCGGGGCAGAGCAGCGCCAGGTGACCGCCTCAGTGGCCGGATTGACCTTGATCCGTCCCTGGCCAGAGGGCAGCCAAAAAATGAGGGCCACCTCCCCCTCGTAGTGGGACTGGAACGACAGGATGGCGTCTTTGATGACATCGCCCAGCCAGGCCTCGGCGTTCGCTGGGGTCAGCAGGTCGAGACAGCCCTCCAGTCCCGCGACCACCAGGGTGCTGTTGTCGTTGCTCGGCAGGTCTTCAGGCCAGTGGCCCACGGCACGCAGGAGTTGCCGCAGACTCCAGACCTCACTGGCCGCGCAGACCTGGTTGCGCGCCTCCTCGTCCCAGATCCAACTGGTGCCGCGGCGTTGCCAGACGGTATCGAGGGTCTGTCTCATGGCTGGCCGCTCCAATGCAATCGGGTGCGCCGCGCCACTGCTTCGGCAAGCGTCCGGAAGTCCCCATAGCACTGCTGAACATTCGTTTGATGTGCACCGATCGCACCGTCCGCGGGCTTGAGCAGGAACATCGGCTTGCGTGCATCCATCGCCAGGGGCATCAGACTCCGATAGTGTTTGATGCGGGTAATCTGGTCATCGCCGGGTGATGTCGAACCGGGCGAGACCGAGCGACCCTCGCCGAGCACAGACTCACGATAAACCCCTGGGATACGCGCATGCCACCGTTCGTAAGCCTTGGTCGGTCGCCCGAGACGCTCGACGTGCTGCATCAGTACGTAGCCGATCGGCGTCATCTCACCCTGGGGTAAAGCCACGCCTTTGAGGGGTGATTTAACATAGGACTGGCGCCAGGTTTCACGCCATTGGCGTAAGACTGGTCCCAGGTTCTTCAAGCCTTGCAGCGAGAACAGGTCCGGCGCGACCGGCACGACCACATGACTGGCCGCGATGAGGGCGGCGCGATTGATGGCGCCAAGGTTGGGACCAACGTCGATCAGACAGACCTCCGCCTCATAGCTCAATGCAGCCCTTTCGATCAGCCGCCAAAAGGCCGAAGTCACCCGAAACGCACGCTCTCTTCCCTCAAGACAGCGAGGCCACTCGGTGGACAAATCATCTTCGAGACGCGCCAACGCCAGATCGCCAACCAGCAGCGCAACGCGCTCCGTAATCGGTTCGATATGCGCATCGCGGATATCTCCGGTCCCGCCAAAAAGGGGCTGCACGGCCCCGTAGATGGTCTCCGGATGTTCGTCATCGGGCCACAACGCCTCCAATCGCTCCTCGTTGAGGGCCATGATCGAAAGGTTCGACTGGGGATCGAGATCAGCCGCCAAGACGCGATAATCCAGCTCACCATACATTCTGGCCAAGTGGTAGACGAGCGAGGTCTTGCCAACGCCGCCCTTGTTGTTGAAGAAGGCGATGCTGATCACCTGGCAGCCCTCACGATGGCGGCGACGAAACCAGGCTGCACCTCAAAACGCAACCGTTCGCCAAGCAAGCGGCGGGCGATGCTGATACCGGCGCCAAACCGCTGGACATAACCGAGCGCCCGCAACGCCTCCGCCAGATTCGGATTGCGATAATCGGTCACACCAGGCAGGCCGAAGTTCTCTGGCGTCACGCTGCCGAATGGTCCGCCCGGATTGTGGATCTCGATCCGATCGTCGAACCAATAGACCCTAACCGGCGAGTGGGTAGACTCATAGGTACGGTGCATCAGCGCGTTGCGAGCCAATTGGCGCAGCGCGTCAAGCGGGTAAGCCACCTCACGCGACTCCTGAACCAGGTCGCCGAAACGCACGCCCTGAACGTTATGTGCATTCAGCTTGTCCTCCAGGCGGCGAATCTGATCGGCGACCGTACCATCGATGACCGCATCATCTTGTACGGGGTCGGCAAGATCGACTCCGGCAACGCGCAGAAACTGGGTATAGGCACCGGACAGCCAATCGATCGGACTCTTGCCAACGATGAGCAGACCCAATACCGTCGGGATGGGCTCGACATCGGACAGAATCATCTTGGTGGCAGCCAGGCGCTGCTCGAGGCTCCGCTCGTTAGACGTCAGAACGTCCGCAGCAACGGCGGATGGCAGATACTCCTGTTCGAAGCGCAGGCGGTCGAGATCGTCGATGGTGGCCGAAGGGACCGGCTGCACATCGAAGGGGCGATCCCGATGCCGACGGCGTTCGTTCAGGATGCGCTCATCCTGCGCGCTGGCCAGTCCACGCCGCGGTCCCCAGCGCACATGGACCCGGCCCCGGCAACGCACTGGGGGTGTATCACAAGGCCACACCGTGATGACCGCGAGCTGATGCCCAAGCAGCTGGCGCTTCTCCACCAGCAGAGTCGGCGGCGGCGCGATGTTGCCGTCGGTCTTGATGTCCGCCAACTGCCGCAAGAACTCGTCCGAAACATCCAGTCCGACTGGCGTGCCGTCATCGCGCGCGCCGATAAACACGACGCCCGGCGCGCCGTGTCCAGCCAGATCGTTGGCGAAGGCACAGACAGCCTCGCGCACCGTGTCCGGCGCCTTGCCCTTAAACGACTCCTTGCGCTCGACCCGATCCGATTCGAGATCGGTCAGCATGGCTTCGAGATCCAAATCAGGATAAGGTGTCACAGGGCACCCCCTCGCGCCGAATGGCTGCGATAGGGATAACGGCTCGCGACCGTATCGAGAAAACGCCTTGCCGCATCAAGCGTCAGCGGGTCAGGTATCATGGGGTAACCATTGAACATCAAGCAGCCATTTCACAAGGCAGGCTCACCGCGAGACGACGCTCGCGCTGCGCTGCAAACATCAGCACGGCCCGCACATGTTCGGGTTTGAGACTCGGAAAATCTGTCGGCAGATCCGCCTCGGTCATGCCGCCTGCCAGGTATTCCAGGATGTCGTAAACCGTGATGCGGGTACCGCGAATGCAGGGCTTGCCGCCGCGGATATCGGGATCGATGCTGATCCATTCAGTCAAGTCGATCATGCGTAATCCTCACTTGCAAAGAGTTCGCCCTGTCGGGGCTTGACGGCTTGGGTCGCCGCCCAGGCATTGTAAATTACGGCGGCGCGGGTCGCGGCATCGCGGGTGGGTTGGTCCGGACCCTGTCTGATCAGCCAATCCAACAGCGGTTTGAGGGCGACATGCGGCTTGAAGTTCGCGTTCTTCAGCGTGTCGGAGGCGTTGATGCCGCTGCCGTCGAAGCAGGCCCCGACCAGTACCAGCGCCTGGTCCAGGTCGGCGGTGAGTTTGCGTTTGTGCTTGCCGGACCAGTCCCAGGCGAAATCGAGCGGGTTCGCGCGGGTGAAGACCTTTTGCCCTTCTCGCCGTTGGGTCCGTCGCAGCAATAGAACGGCATGATCTGCGGCTTGACTTCGGCCTCGATATCGGCGAGCAACCGCTTCTTTGGTAGCCATCAGGCAACCGTCAGTCTGTTTGATTTAACCGGAGCAACGGCAATGTTCGGGCTCTCGGGATTGACGATGAGCCGCTGGCGGGCCGGATCGATGAGTACATCCAGGTCCTCCATCGGCACCGATCCCAGCAGCGCTTCGTCTCCCAGCACCAAGGCGCCCGTGAAGCAGCGGCGATTACTGAACTGGATTTGCAGCGGGCCGACATAGGGCACGAGGTGACGGTTGCCGTCCGCCAGTGTCACTTCACGCCGCTCCAATTCCTCCAGGTGGAGCTGCAGGGCCACATGCTGGGGAATGCACATCAACAGTGCCCCACTGTCGGCCATCGCGCGGACCGTCATCTCGTCCCCGGTGCGCGGATTCTTGAGGTTCAGGTTTGCATGAACGAGGCCCATGTGTTTTCTCCCGAGAATCGAAATAGAGTCCAGTATCGGGGTTCTCTTGGTGGTTATCAGGCCGCGGCCTCTATGAGGTAGCGGTGGTCCAGGTTATTCCGGTAGAGGTCGAAAACCGGAAAGCACAGGTCATAATCGCCCCAGACCAGTTCTCCATATTCAATTCGGAAATCGGAAAATCATTGGCGCAGAACATCACGATCAAGCCTCCTTCTCCATGCCGAAATCTGCGGAGATGCCATCTCGTCTACGCCTCCTTCTCGGCACGGCCGCTGGCGTGATTGGCTCATACGCTTTCAACCCCTGATCACCGGTGAGGATTTCCACCGCATAGCCCATTTTCGCGTAATGTTCGGCCACATCTTTGATGGTGGCATCACCAAGTGAGAGTTTCTGCGCCGCCAGTTGAGGCCAGGTCTCGGCCAGCGTTTTCAGCTTTTCGGTCGACCACAATACCGACTGATCGGAAAAGGCGGCCCAAGGTGTCTGCTGATTGGCGCTGTTACGCATCAATTCGGCGAGGGCTTCGCCCCGTTCCTTGCGGCTGTGGCTGGCCTGGGCAATGTGATTGCCGGTTTCGATGATGCTGGCTAATGGCAACACGAACGTGGTTCTCTGCACCCGTTCACTTTTGATTTTGGTATCAACCCGTCGCTTGTCCCATCGATCCTGATCCGGCCCGCACGTCTCTTTTCCGGGGACTTCCAGCCAGACACAGAGAATGCTGGTGTCGATAATCAACACCCGCTTCACTTTCCGCCCTCCTGTTTGAGGGCCGATTCAATCAATCCTTCCCTGGACAAGTCGCCCAGACTCCCGCCAGCGATGAGCTTGGGTAGTTGCTCGATATCCTCCAATTGAGTGAGACGACTGAATCCCGTGGCTTCGTCGCGGTGCGCTACGGTCATGAATGGCACCATGGATACGCCCGCAGCATCGAGCAGTGCGGGGTTGTGGGTCGTCGCCAGAACGTCGATGCTGCGCTCTTTCCCCAGCGTTTGCAGCATGTTGACGAGACAATGCGCACGCGAAGGGTGCAGTCCGTTATCCACCTCCTCGATTACCAGCAGGCTACCCGGTTCACGGGTCAACAGTGCGGTCACGATGGCCAGATAGCGCAGCGTGCCATCGGACATGCCCCGTGCGTCGACCTCATGGGTCGGTTGATGCTCCCAACCCTCTTCACAATAGAGCATGGCATCGGTGCCGAATTTGCCCACCGGCTCGGTCCAGATGCGTTTGATGTCGCGCTCGGGCAGTGCTTTCAGATAATGGGTCAGGGAGTTTTCAATGCCGCTCTTGCGTTCCGGCTCCAATCCGGCCAAAACACCGGCGATGTTGGCTCCATCACTGAGGAGTCTGTCGGACAGCGGGGAATAATCCCGCATATGGCTGGGGATCGGGTCAAAGACAAAAATGGCCTGTAGTTGGCCGATGACTTTCCTGGCACCGTACTGAACGTCTAGCTGGGCGTTATGGAGGGTCTCGGTTTGGGTGAGGATCAGTTGACTGCGAGCAAGATCGACACGCTTGCCCCGCCCTTGGGTGCCGGTAAAATAGTAGGTGGGGATGGCAGGGCTGTTGGCCTCTTCCGCACGGGTGTGCAGGAGCTTTTTCTCTCTGGGGGTTTTGCTGCGCGGGCCATAGTGAAGCAGAATCAACTCTTCCTGAAACACCTCAGCCTTGGTGCCGTTCACCTGAACCGCCAGACTATACCGGTACTCCTGTCGAGTGGTCTCGTCGTCGATGAGAACGGTCAAGCCAAACAGCTTTTCCGGTTTTCTGCACACCCATTCGATACCACCGCGCAAGGCGGGCAGATTGAGGTCACCGGCAATCGCCGGAAAGATGGCGATACCACGACTGACACGACTCAAAAACAGCAGAGCATCCAGGGCATTGGATTTGCCGCTGGCATTACTACCGATCAGGATCGTCAAAGGATCGATGTAGAGTGTCGCTTGCGCAAAACTCTTCCAGTTGGTGAGTTTCAGTTCTTTGATCATGACAGGTCCGCGTCGAGGGCCATCAGGCGTCTCCTTCTCCGGGATTTGACCGATCAAGGCGAATCATCGCCTTCGACCCGCTGTTTCACCTCGGTGACTTAAGCCCGGCAGAGCAAGGGTGATGCCCATCCTCAAGCGTCGCGTTGGCCGAATGGGCATCGCTCTCGCTCTGCCCATCCTACGCGCGTCTGTGACGACATCACTTTGGAACGCACCCGGGCGACGCTCGGTCCGCCGCCGGTTGACGTGCTCAGAGCAACAGCCGCCGGATGTCCGCCAGGAGATGGCAGAGCAGGGTGGTGAAACGCGCGCCTTCGGCGCCGTCGATGACCCGGTGGTCATAGGAGAGCGACAGCGGCAGCATCAGCCGGGGCCTGAACTCGCTGCCGTTCCACACCGGTTTCATGTCCGCCCGCGATACTCCGAGGATGGCGACCTCGGGGGCGTTGACGATGGGGGTGAAGTGGGTGCCGCCGATGCCCCCCAGGCTGGAGATGGTGAAGCAGCCGCCCTGCATCTCGGTGGGCGCCAGTTTGCCGTCACGCGCTTTCTTGCCCAGCTCGCCGAGTTCCCGCGCCAGTTCGAAGATGCCTTTCTTGTCCACGTCGCGCACCACCGGGACCACCAGTCCGTTGGGCGTGTCCACGGCGACGCCGATGTGGGTGTACTGCTTGAGGATCAGCGATTCGCCGTCGGTGCTCAGCGATGACTTGACCTTGGGCATCTGGTTGAGCGCCACGGCCGCGACCTTGAGCAGCAGCGGCAGGATGCTGAGCCGGACGCCGGCCTGCTCGGCGGCATCTTTCTGTGCTTTACGGAAGTCCTCCAGGTCGGTGATGTCCGCGTCCTCGAACTGCGTGACATGGGGGATGGAGAGCCAGCAGCGGTGCAGGTGCCGGCCGCTGAGTTTTTTGATGCGCTGGAGTTCCTGAACCTCGACCGGACCGAACTTGGCGAAGTCCACCTCGGCGGCGGCCGTCAGGCCGAAGGGCAGGGTACCGGCACCGGGTACAGCCGCTGCCGCCAGGGGCGACGCAACAACCGCCAGTGCACCCTTGACATAGCCCTGTACATCCTCGCGCAAGATCCGCGCCTTGGGTCCGGAGCCGGTGACCAGGCGCAGATCGACGCCCAGCTCGCGGGCGAAGCGACGTATCCCAGGGCTGGCGTGGGGCTTTGATCCCATCACGGCCGGGTCTTCCGGGCGCGCGGGCACCGGCGCCGGGCACGGTTCGGGCTCGCCGGGGGCAGGGACAGCGGGTGCCGCCGGGGTCGGTTGCGATGCCGGTGTCCCCGTGTTTGGCGGCGCCGCGGCCTCGCCCCGCAACGTCAGGATCAGATCGCCCTGCGTCAGCTTGTCCCCGATCTTGACCGCGACACTCTCCACCAGACCGGCGTAGGGGGAGGGGACCTCCATGGTCGCCTTGTCGGTTTCCAAGGTCACGAGGGATTGATCCACCGCGATCTGATCACCGGGTTTCACCAGGACTTCGATCACCGGGACATCGGTGAAGTCACCGATGTCCGGCAGCACGACCGAGAGCGTTTCAGCGGCACCGGCATGCGCCGGGGCCGCCGCGGGGGCGGCCGCTGCCGCCGCGGTGAGCGCAGCCGGTGCGGCCGGAGCCGGTTTCGCGACCGGGGTCGGGGCCGTCGACTCGCCCTCGGTCTCCAGCATCAGCAGCGGGCGGCCCGAGCTGACTTTGTCTCCGAGCTTGACCAGCAATTCTTTGACCACGCCGGCGCGCGGTGCGGGAACCTCCATGGTCGCCTTGTCGCTCTCCAGTGAGAGCATGGGTTGTTCGGCGCTGATCCGGTCGCCGGGGGCGACCAGGATCTCGATGATTTCGACGTCCGCGAAGTCCCCGACGTCGGGCAGCAGGATCGTTTCGACAGTTGCCACGCGATGTTCTCCAAAACCTGTGTTGTCGGGCACTTCAGACCGTCGCCGGGTTGGGCTTGTCCGGATCGATACGGTATTTCGTGATCGCCTGCGCGACCGTGGCCGCGGGAATCTCGCCCTCGTCCGCCAGAGCCTTGAGTGCGGCTACGACCACATAGTAACGATTCACCTCGAAGAACTTGCGCAACTGACTGCGCAGGTCGCTGCGCCCGTAACCGTCGGTCCCGAGCACGGCATAGCGGCGCGGGCAGTAGGGGCGGATCTGGTCGGCGTAGGCGCGCATATAATCGGTGGCGGCGATGATCGGGCCGCTGGTCGCGGCCAGTTGCGATTCCACATAAGTGACACGCCGCTCCTGGTCCGGGTGGAGCATGTTCCAGCGTTCCGCGTCGATGCCTTCGCGCCGCAGTTCGTTGAAACTGGTGACGCTCCAGACATCGGCACCCACGTCGAAGTCCTGAGCCAGCAACGCGGCGGCGGCCTGCACCTCGCGCAGGATGGTGCCGGCGCCCAGCAACTGGACCCGATGGGCGCGCGTCTCACCTGCCTGGATACGATACATCCCTTTGAGGATACCCTCCGCGACACCCTCCGGCATGGCCGGCTGGGGATAATTTTCGTTCATCGCGGTGATGTAGTAGAAGCACCGCTCCTGGTCCTGGAACATCCGGCGCAGTCCGTCCTGGACGATCACCGCCAACTCGTAGGCATAGGTCGGGTCGTAGGACACGCAGTTGGGAATGGTCGCGGCCATCAGGTGGCTGTGGCCGTCCTGGTGCTGGAGCCCTTCGCCGGCCAGCGTGGTCCGTCCGGCGGTGGCGCCGATCAGGAAGCCGCGTGCCTGCATGTCGCCGGCCGCCCAGGCGAGGTCGCCGA
>CAYYAY010000088.1:0-20616 GCA_964470155.1 uncultured Lamprocystis sp.
CGCCCTGCGCGGCCGTGCCTCGCTTGGGAGCCTGGCGCAACGCCCGGGGTCGCTCGCAGGACTGCACGCGGCCCGCCTGGCGCACCTTGGCCAATTCTTCACCCCGGACGCCCTCGCCACCTGGATCTGGCGCATGGTCGCCCCCGCCGTGGAGCGGGCCCTGTCCAGAGACGGTCCCGGCGTCTGGGTGCCGCTGATCGACACCAGTTGTGGCACCGGCGCCCTGCTTCAGTTCGCCGATCCGGACCGTCACACACTGACCGGGACCGATGTTCACGGTCCCAGCGTGACGGCGCTCGGTGAAGCCGCTAGGGTTGCCGGGTTCCAGTGCCACTTCTCGACGGTGGGCATGGAACAGATCGACCCGACGGGTTTCGCGGTCGCCCTGATCAACCCGCCCTTCTCGCTCCACCTGGAGGCCCCGACCCTGGTTGCCGGCCCGACGACGGGCTACGGGCGCTTCGGGCCGGATACTGCGGCCCTGTCGCACGCCTACGCCGTGCAGCAGGCGCTGGCGGCGGCCGACCTCGTCGCGGCCATCCTTCCCCGGTCCTACGCCGACGCCGTGCTGGCCGACCTCGGGGCCTGGCCGCGACTGGTGGCCACGTTCCACGCCCCCGCCTGGTGCTTCCGCGAGCAGGGGGCCGAGGTGCGGGTGTCCGTCCTGTTCTTTTCCAAGGACCCACGGGCGCCCGGCACCGTGATCCGCGTCGAGACCCTGGACGACGCGCTGACCCAGGCGCCGGACTTAAGTCTTTCGTGCCGCACCACGCGGGACCTGAATCCCCGGCTGCGCGAAACGGGGATCATCGACGAGGGGCCGACCATCACCCGGCCGGTCACGAATAACCCCAGGGTCCGGCTCGGTCACTCCGGGCGCAAGCTGACCCTGGGCTTTGCCTGCGGGTTGATGGAAGCGAAAGTCCGCAACGCGGTCCTGCGCGAGCGGCTCACCGCCCCGGTCATCGACGGCCACCGCTACCCGAAGGGGGTGAAGTACACCGGCCAGGGCGCACTGGATATCGAGGTTCATCTGACCCAGGAAGACCCGTTGGCGTCGATCGAGGCCCTGTGCGACCTGATCCGCACCGCGGGCGCCGACCTGGAGGTCGATCCCGGGCTGTTGCGGTACGTGCATAGACGCACCCGTCGGCTGCACATCGAGCGCACCTCCTTCCGGCATACCGTCCTGGTCAAGGCCGACATGGCGCACGGCCCGGCTGGCGCGCTTGTCGGCAAGGCGCGCACCACGCACCTGGTGGACGCCGACACCTGGGGATCGCCAGTCATCAAGGCGGGGGCAGAGGTCGCCTTCGCGCCCGACGGCGCCGGGTCCTACCGGTACCGGGTCAGCGGGCGTGACTTCGCGGTATCGGAGGAGGCGCTCAACCGCCGCTTTGCCGTCGTCACCGGACCGTCGCAGGATCGGTGGGAGACGGTCCATCCCGGACGCCTGACGGCCTTCCCCGAGCGGGCGGCCGAACTGCGTCGCCGTGGGCAGGTGCTGGGCCTGGATGGGTTCCTGTCCTGGGACTACCAGTTCGAGGACCTGCTGGAATTGTCGATGACCCGCGGCGCCATCGCCGCCTGGGCGGTCGGGCTCGGCAAGGCGCGGCTGGCGGCCGGGCTGATCCTGCTGTCCGGCTGCACCGCCGGGCTGATCTGCACCGAGGCGTACCTGATCGACGAGTTGCGCACCGAGCTGGCCAGGCTGCCGATCCCGGCCGAGGACTGGCAGGTGATCCAGGGCCCGCGGGACCTCAATCGGCTGCGGCGGATCAACGTGATCAGCTATCACCGGCTGCGGGGGCCGATCCACGGCGCCCACCAGCGCCGGACCTACGCAAGCCGGTTGCGGCACCGGATCGGCTGCCTGGTCGCCGACGAGGGGGACCTGTTGCGCAACAAGGGGACCGCCCAAAGCGCAGCCTTGCGGATGCTGGCGGCCAAACGGCGGTATGTGCTGTCCGGGACCCCGCTCGGCAACTACCCGCGCGATGCCTTCTCCGTGCTCGCCTTCACCGGTGGCGACGCGACGGCCGCTCAGGTGTACGGAATGCACCGTTGGTATCTGGACCCGGCGCTGCGGCAGTCGACCCGCGACTGTGTGCCCGGGGTCGACCGGGTGCGCGAGCAGTTCGTCACCCTGGAATGGGTGACGAACGAGTTCAAGGACGACATGACCACCGGCGCCAAGCGGGAGGTGCCGAAGCTGCGCAATCTGTCAGCCTACCGGGCGGCGCTGGCCCACCACGTCAAGCGGCGCGTGGCCCAGGAGCCGGAGGTGGCACGGCACTTCCAGATCCCGGTGCCGGAGCACCGCGTGACCACGCTGGACTGGGACCCTGCCCACCTGGCCCACTACCTGCGGGTCGCCGAGGACTTCCGCCAGTGGTACCTGAAGGGCCAGACCAATTCTCGCGAACGCAACCTGATCGCCCTGCTCGCGCGCATCCAGGCGGTGCAGATCGCGGCGGCGATCCCGCAACGCCACTCGGACAAGTCCCCGTTCGTCTACGACGGCGGACTGACCAGCAAACAGCGGTATGGGGTGGATCGGCTGGCGCGTCTGGTGGAAGGCGGCCACAAGGTCATTGCCTATGCCGAATGGCCGGAGTTGCTGGAGGTCATCGGACGGACCTTGGACCGCCGCGGGATCGCGCACGTCACCATCCATGGCGGCAAGCCCATCGCGGAGCGGGTGCGGGAACTGAACACGCGCTTTCGCGCCGGCTCCGCCCCGGTGCTGTTGGCGAGTCTGGGGGTCGCGCAGAAGGGGCTGAATATCCCGGAGGCCGACCGGGTGCTGTTCCTCACCCGCTCCTGGACCGCCAAGACCGAGGACCAGGCCGAGGGCCGGGTCCTGCGGCCCCAGCAGACCCGGCCCGTGACGACGGAGTTCGTCCACCTGCGGGGGTCGATCGACGACTACCAGGGGCAGATGGTCGCGCACAAGCGTGATGCCATCAACGCCGGGTTGGACTGGGGGACCCCGGCGCTGGACGACGTGGAGTTCCTGCACCTGGATACCCTGTTGGGGCGGTTCGTCGAGGATTTGGCGGGGCTGATGGGATGCCGGACCCATGAGGTCCGCGACCGACTGGCGGCGTAGGGGGAGATGATGCGTGATATCGAGGTTGTCATTGGTGAAGGGTCAGTCACCATTCGCCGCTCCGGGCGTTCGGCACCCATCGTGGCGCGGGTCCTAGGGATCGATCGGAACCCGGACGGTGAAGTCATCCGTCTTTGGCTCGATCGCCTGGTCCATCGTCCGGGGGAGGACTGGACGGGCGCATGGTCGGTCCGCGGAGCGGTGAGTTCGATCGTCGAACGCGTTGGCATCGGCCCCGCTGGCGCGTTCGACCGCCCACCGGAATCGCCATGAGCGCCCACGGCGCGACCCGCCGACGTGCCTTCGAGGTCGCCTGTGCCCTCGCCGCTATCGGCAAGCGCCCGACGATTGCCGCCGTGCGCGAGGGGCTGGACGGCAAAGGGTCCCAGCAGGCGATCGGCGCCGGGATCGACGACTGGCTCGACGAGGCCGCCCGGCGCTTTCAGATCCCCGGGATTCCCGAGGCGCTGCGCACGCAAGTGGTCGCGGTCTGGGACCAGGCGTGCCGGCTGGCTGGTGAGCAATGGCACGACGCCAAGACGGCGCTTGAGGCCCAGGTCTCGGGACTGGATTCCCAGGTCGCAGCGGTTACTCAGGAACACGACGCGGCTAGGACCGAGATCGAACGCCTGGCCGCCGAGATCGACCGCCAGAGCGCGACGCTGCGGGAAACCCAGGACGCTCTGGACCTGGCCAGCAACACGCTCGCCGCCCGGACCGAAGCCCTCTTGGAAACCACCGAGGCCCTGGCACAGTCCCGCGCGCAGGGCGAGGAACAGTCCCGTCAGCGCGAGCATGCCGAACGGGTTGCCGCGGCGTCCGCTGAAAGCCTCAAAGCGGCTCAGGAGCGCATCGCCCGGCTCCAGGTGGAACAGGAGGTCGCGACGGCGCGGGCCGAATTGCTGGAGCGCGCGGAGGCGGTCGCCAGGGACGCGGCGGCACAGGCGCGGGCGGACCTTGAAGCCGCGCAGGTGTTGGCGGAACAGTTGCGCGGCGCGGTGTCCGAGCGTGACGGCCAGCTCGCCGCGCTCACGGCCACGGTCCAGGCCGAACAGCAGGCGCGCGACGCGGATACCCAGCACTGGCTCAGCCGCCTCGCCGAGCATCAGGCGGCCGTGGCTGAGGCCAGGGCCCGGGAAACTGCGCTGACCGAGGAGAAGAAGGCCCTGATCCTGGAGGCGCAACGTTTGCGGCAGGACCTTCGGAAGGTGCAGTCCGGGCTCGGCGATGATGAGCGTGCGCGCGGCGCCGCTCGCCAGGGCTGACTTGGCCATGCGGGCTCGCTTACGACCCCTATGTGAAGCGCAGGGGATTCGAATTTTCCGGAACCTTCAGTTGATCTCCAGAATCCTCACATCAAAGGCTTACGCTCTTTCTGGCCACCACCGATAGAGCCGGATTTTTCTGGTCGAGTTACTCTATCAAATTGTTTTTGATAAACTTTAGTCGCTGCCAAAATCCCAGAGAGCCGCATGCCCGCGCCAAACCCATTGAGGCGCCTGGCGCTGCGCCAGGCCAAGGCCGCCGCGCACCTTCAGGCCCACTACGTACGCACCGCCGCGGGCAGCCCGCTCGCGCGCGCAATCTACTACAGCCTCAATCGCTGGGCGGCGCTGCAGTTCTACCACGCCGACGGCGCCCTGCCCATCGACAACAAACCCGCCGAAAATGCCATCCGTCCCATCGCCCTGAGAAAGAACTGGCTGTTTGTCGGCTCCGAGCGCGCCAGGCGGCGAGCCGCAGCCACCCAGAGTTCGCGGGCCACCACCCCCAGTCTCAACGGCCTCGACCCCCAATGCCTGGCTCAAGGACACCTTGGAGAAACTCCCCTCCTGGCCCTACGGCCGCATCGACGAGTTGCTGCCGCTGGTACCCCGGCCAGGCCCGTAGCCGCCCCGGACAGGTGGAGCGGTTGGACAGGACGCTTACAGACCGCCCCACTGCCCTGCCCCTTGCCAAGCGGTGCGCCGGGCCCGCGAGGGCCGAAGGCGTCAGGGATCAAACCCGGATGGCCGCGACTCGGCACGAGGCGCGGGGCGCAGACCGCGCGCCCGACGGCGGCACGCCGGGACGGCCCCTATGGACCTTCCAGTAGGCGCCCCAAAAAAGGGACAAACGGCAGTTGACAACTATATCTTGCGTCTTGACCACATGACTGACCCCAGATATAGTGTTAGCACTCTATCAGGCAGAGTGCTAACTCCGAGACCCTGCCTCCCAGTCCCAATCAGAGGCGGAAGTGCTGTGGCAGACGTACATCAGGTCATCTTCTATCCGGTCGGTAACGGCGACACGACCCAAATCGTCCTATCGAGGGGGCGTCGCGTTCTGTTCGACTTCTGCCACCGCGACAAGGCGGAAGACGCTGACACACCGGACATCGACCTGAAGGCTCGGCTGAAGGAAGACCTGAAGGCCGCCAACCGCGACTACTTCGATGTCGTCGCATTCACGCACGCCGATCTCGATCACATCCAAGGCAGCACCGAGTTTTTCGAGTTGCAGCACGCAAAGAAGTACCAAGGCGACGGTCGGATCAAGATTCGAGAGTTGTGGATGCCCGCGGCGATGCTGCTTGAAGAAGCGGACAATGATCATCAGAAAGAGGAATACGTTCTGCTTCGTCAAGAGGCGCGGCACCGTCTGCTGCAGGGCAAGGACATCCTCGTCTTTTCGAAGCCGCAGGCATTGGCCGATTGGCTGGAGCCGCTGCTGAAAGCTCGTGGTGAATCGGCGTCGGCGCGCGATCACCTCTTTATCGATGCCGGCACGATCGTGCCCGGCTTCACGCAGGCGAAGGACGGCGTCGAGTTCTTCTGCCACTCCCCTTTCATCAAGCACTGTGACGACGGCGACATCATCCGTAACAGCGCCGCCTTGGTGTTCAACGTGCGCTTCAATGCCGGCGGCTCTACCTACGACTATCTGGAGATCGGCGACGCGGAATACGGTGATCTGGAAGACATCGTGAGCACGACGCGCTACCACAAGAACGAGGATCGCCTGGCGTGGGACCTGTTCAATATCCCGCATCATTGCAGCTATCGCGCATTGAATGAGGATAAGGGCAAGGACGAAACGGTCCCCACGCCGCTGGTGAAGGATCTGCTGCTGATGGGCAAGTCCGATGCCTACGTCGTCAGTTGCAGCAAGGCGATCCCGGAGGTCAAGGCCTCGTATGAGCAGACCCAACCGCCGCATATCCAGGCCCGCAAGGCGTATGAGCGCTACTTGAAGGAAGTCGGCGGGCGCAAGTTCCTGGTCACAATGGAGGAGCCGAACGCCAACAAGCCCGAGCCGATCATCTTCGAGGTCGGCAGCGGCGGCGTAACCTGGAAGCGCTCGGCAACTATCGGCGCGCCGGCTATCTTGGCGTCGAGGCCTCCGCGAGCTGGCTGATGACCGATGCCTACCACGAACTGGCAAATGCCACAGAGGTCGGAAACGCCGACGCACTGACAATTCCGCGTGCGCGCGCGTTGCTCAATGCCGTCCAGCGGCAACGCGACTACTCGTTGCTCCGGCTTCTGCAGCATCCCTTAGATGGCGCGGCAGCAATCGAATGCTTGATCGTCGAAGTCGAGTGCGATGGCATACCGCCCAAGAATCCAGCCGGCATCCGCTACCGTGAGCGCTTGGCGCTGTGCGTCCCAAACGACCCCAAGCGGCTGATCGAAGTCCTGGCGCTGCGTCAGGATTTCCCGATTCTGATACACCAAAATCAGGGCGTACAAGGTACGCCGGCCAGTTTATGCCTGTACTTCGACCCGCCTGCCGCCGTGTTGCGCACCTGGACACCTGCGGCGTTCTTGCGCCGCATTCAGTGGTGGCTGGAACAGAGTTCTCGTAACGAGCTGCACCCGGCTGACCAACCGGTTGAGCACCTGTTCTTCGCTAGCAAATACGAACTGGTCCTGCCGTGGAATCTGGCCGAACTGCGCAAGAACCCGGCGCTGCGCTTCATGGTATTGCGGCAGGAAGAACGTCCCGATCAGGGATTCACTTGCTTTCTGCAACCGATCTCGAAAGGTGCGCCGCAGGCAAAGACCTTTACTCATATCGAGTTGACGCTGCCGCCTATCGTGCACGGCTTCGTTGAGCGTGATCCCGCCACCCTCGGGCAGTTGGCGGACCTGCTAACGCAACGCGATGTGGATCTCATCACGCCCCTGCGAGCAAAGCTACAAGACGGCGTTGGCGAAGCTGGCGCCGACGCTTCGGCCGATGACAAGGCCACGGTCATCTTGATTCATATCCCGATCAAACGGAGCGCCGACGCGGAACCCGACGGCATCACGCACCGGGCGTTCCTCGCGCCGATCGGCGCACTTGAACTCGGCGTAGCCGCCGGCGCGCTGCTGATACACCAAGGGCGTTACTTCAAGGACGTGATGAATCAGCAGCCCTCGACGGCGTGGCAAGACCAGCCCGTCTTGCCCATGGACGTGCTGGTGCAGAACGATGCTGCGGCCGCGAGGCGCCAGTCGGGCATCTTCGACGAAGGTCCGACGGCCGTCCTGGTCGGTGCCGGATCGCTCGGCAGTGCATTGCTCAATCTGTGGGGCCGCAGCGGTTGGGGGCGCTGGACGGTCATCGACAAGGATCACATCAAGCCCCACAACCTCTCAAGGCACGCCGCCTACACTCAGCACATCGGCGAGACGAAAGCGACGGTCGTTGCCGGCTTACATGCTGCTGCAACGCAAGGCGCGACCGAAGTTGTGCCGATCGTCGCTGATGCCACCGATCTTTCGCAGGAGTCTGTCGCGCGCGCACTTGTTGCTGCGAGTCTCGTCGTCGATGCCTCGACAACGCTCGAATATCCGCGTACGGCCAGTGTGAACGATACGCTGCCGCGCCATTGCTCGGTGTTCATCACGCCCGACGGCAACGCGGCAGTGCTGCTTGCAGAGGATGGCGGACGCGCGCACCGCCTGCGCACGCTCGAAGCCCAATATTACCGCGCCCTGATTCAGGAGGATTGGGGCAGAACGCACCTCAGCGGTCACGACAACACGTTCTGGAGCGGCGCGAGTTGCCGCGACATCTCGGCGGTAATGCCGTATTCGCGCATCATGGGCCAGGCAAGCACACTGGCCGAACAGGTCCAGGCCGCGACGACCAACAAGGACGCCCTCATACGCGCGTGGCAACGAGACCCAGTGCGCGGCGCCATCACCGTGCATGATGTCCCGGTTGTGCCGGAGAGGCGTATCTCGCTCGACGACCTTGACGTCTTCATCGACGATGGCGTCGAGCAACAACTGCGGGAACTGCGTCGTCGCGGCTTCCCCAACGAGACCGGCGGCGTGTTGCTCGGTTACTACGACTTCAACATCAAAGCCGTGATGATCGTTGCCGGCCTGCCGGCGCCACCCGACAGTAAAGCCAGTCGAGATTCCTTCGAGCGCGGCGTTGCCGGGCTGGCTGAAGCCGTCAAGGATGCCAGCACACGCACCGCTGGCATGGTCAGCTACATCGGCGAATGGCATAGCCATCCTCCCGGTCATTCCGCTTCCCCCAGCGGGCACGATCTGCTGCAACTCATTCAGTTGGCGCTGGGGATGTCCGACGACGGCCTGCCGGCCGTCCAACTCATCGTCGGCGAGCACGACCTTCAAGTCTTGCAGGCAGCCCTTTTAAGGTGGCCTAAAGTATTGTAAAATATAGTTTTATACCGTTTGACATTGAGCCTGTTACCCATGTTTGGCGAGATCCTCCAAAAATTTGTCCAGGATGCCCCCGTCACCGTGATGGTGCGTGCGACGCTCGAACGCCTGTTCAATCCTGAGAAACTGGACGCCTGGTTTGAGGCGACACGCGATCAGCAGTATACGCGCACCCTGCTGTTCTCCTCACTGGTGGGATTGATGCTGCAAGTCGTCTGTCGCACCCAACCCAGCGTGAATGCCGCGTACCGGCGTTCAGACATCGCGGTGTCCATTGTCTCCGTCTATGCGAAATTGAAAGGGCTCGAACTCACGACCTCGCAAGCGCTCGTCCGTGATCTCGCGAATGATCTCAAGGTCGTCATTGAGGAGATGGGGGGTGCGCATCCCTCGCGGCTGCCCGGTTATCGGCTGAAGTACTTGGATGGCAATTGTCTGGCGGCCACCGAGCACCGCTTGGGTGTACTGCGCGAGACCGCCGCGGGAGCCTTGCCCGGTAAATCATTAGTGGTCTTCGATCCACAGGTCGGGATGGCCACCAACGTGTTTCCCTGCGCCGATGGCCACACGCAGGAACGCGCGCTCTTAGGGTCGATCGTTCACACTATTGAGGCCAATGATGTGTGGGTTGCCGACCGCAATTTCTGTGTGCATGGTTTTCTCGCCGAAATTCATGATCGCCAGGCCTACTTCATTGTCCGGCAACACGCCAATCTCATTACTAAGCCATTGGAAAGCATCAATTTTAGGGGCCGCGTTGAGCGTGGGAAAGTCTACGAGCAAGCGGTGCAGCTGACCGCTAAGGACGGTCAGCCATGGACGCTGCGTCGCATTGTCGTGAAACTGTCTCATCCGACACGCGATGGCGATTTGACGCTGACGATCTTGACCAATCTACCCGCGTCGGTCGCCGACGCGATGACCATTGCCGAGCTGTATCGGACGCGCTGGGGCATCGAAACCGCTTTTCAAAAACTGGAACAGCACCTCCATTCGGAAATTCAAACCTTAGGGTATCCCCACGCCGCGTTGTTCGGGTTCTGTTTGGCGCTGGTCGCGTTCAACCTCTATGCCTTTGTCATGGCCGCGTTGCGTGCCGCCCATCCGGCGGAGGAGACGGATCGCACCCTCTCTGAATATTACGTTGCGGCGGAAATCGCAACCACGATGAATGGTTTAGACATCGCAGTTCCGGAGCAGGACTGGGCCATCTTTGCGCAGAGTAGTCCCGAAGAATTCGGTCGGCTGATGCTCACCATCGCACAGTTAGTGAACTTCAAGCATTATCGGAAATCACCCCGCGGCCCGAAAAAACCGGCTCCCGCTCGGACGCGCTTCAAAGGCCAACCGCATGTCTCGACCGCCAAGTTGCTCGCCGCCGCCACGGCAGATCAAAAGTGACACGTTAAAAGGGCTGGTCTTGCAGGGCAAGGTGAAGTGACGTGCCCGGGCATATGATCTTAAAGATCGTCCACGACATGCAGCACATTACGCAGATGTACCGCCAGCGCGTGGTCGATCACTGGCCGAGCGGCGTTTCGGTCAGAACGCCAGGCAAGCAGCGGCATGTATTGACGACCCGGCGTGATGGTTGGATTCAATTCGTCGTCGATGAATTCGGAAACTTCGACATCTATAACCGAGAACAACGCATGAGAGATACCAAAGACTACAGCAGCAAGACGTTGAAAGGCCGCAATCTTGCATGGCTCGTAGCGACGCTCGTCCTGGACGTTCTTGTTCTTCTGGTACTCGCTTTCGATCCGGCGATCCAAGACTTAACGCCGACTGCCATCGCGGCCGTCCGAACCAGCCTCACCGTCCTACTGCCAATTCCGGTCTTGATCCTGTCGTCACTGATTTCGGCTGACCACAAGGCTATCCTGGTCTTCTGGCGATTTAACTTCCCGCTTCCCGGATCGCGCGCGTTCTCCGTGTACGCGCTGGCGGATCACCGCATTGACCTTACGAAATTGAAGAAGAACGTTGGAGAGTTTCCAACGGACCGGCGCGACCAGAACGCCAAATGGTACGGCTTATACAAACAGGTCGATTCTGACCCTTCGGTCGCAGACAGCCACAAGAACTATCTGCTGTTCCGCGACATCGCGACAATGTCGCTATTGCTGGTGCCTGTGCTGCCTGTTGCCATGTACTTCATCGGCATCGATGCGACGCGCATTCTGATATCGGCGGCTGTGTTCTTTTGCCAATATCTGATTACCGCATTCAGTGCACGAACGACAGGCATACGCTTCGTGCAGAACGTACTGGCCGTGCACTCGGGCCGAAAAGTGACTGCCTCACGGCCAACAGGGGCGGCAAAGGCGTAGCTCGCACCGGACTCGCCCTTCTACGCCGCAGGGAGAAATCGGGGACGGACAGGGACGGACAACGGTTTTCACGGTCTGCCTGCCATCCCGGAGCGTACCGGCGCTAGCGGCCGAACCTGTGATAATGTGCCCCAGGATTCTCCCACTGTCCCCAATCCGTGCCGAAGCCGCCACTGGAATATACAGGCCCGAGGTCCGCACTTGGCCGCTCAGTGCACTTCGCCCCCGATGTTCACCCCCGCATGTGCCCGGCGGTCGGCCACCAACCCTTCGCTGCCCCCCTTGCTCGCGTGAACACGTTTGGGAGAATTCTCTCTTCCGGGGAAGCCGCCGACTGTCGGGGATGGGCCGCGATCTTTCGGTTCGAATGTTGCGGACCTCAAGACTCCGCTCGGGCTTCAAGGCCGGCCACGGGTTCGATTCGGGTGTCCTGCTGGGCAACTCGCATGGTGCGCATCGCCGATTCATCGGCCAGCCGGCTTCGCCTGGATCGAGATCACCGTGGTTGACCACCAGGTCAAGCCCCCGCATGCTCGGGCCATGCTCGCCGACGCCTCCAAGTCCACCGCCTACCGGCCTGCGGGTTTGACTTCGCCCCGCGTTCTTCTCTGGGCCTGCCTGATGGTCGCCGCGAGCGCCTGCGCGACGGACTGGATGCCCAAGGGCGAATCGGACCGGCAGGACATCACCACGGACCTGTCGTACGTCGAGCGGTCGGCGGTCCGTCCCTCCGAAGGTCGGCACGTCACGGCGCACCTCGCCTTCTTCACCTCGCCGGCGTTCCGCCTGAAGGTCGTCGATCTCGGGGCCGGTGCCGAGCCCGTCTATCCGACCCTGGAAGATGGCTTTCGGGCAGAACGTTGCGTCGCGGGGGTCAACGGAGGATTCTTCCAACCGGACCTGCGGCCAGCCGGACTGGTCATCGCCGACGGCCGTCGGATCAACCGGTTCGAAACCGCGAAGCTCTTGAGCGGTGTCGTCTACAGCGACGGCCAGGGTATCCACCTCGTGCGGCGGGCCCAGTTTCGGGATCACCCGGACATCGTCGCGTTACTTCAGAGCGGTCCCTATCTCGTGGAAGGCGCGCGGGCGGTGCGGGGTCTGTCCGCGTCCGATCCCAACCGCCGGACCTTTATCGCGACGGATGCGCATGGGCACTGGGTCTTGGGTGCCACCCTGAGCCCGCTCACCCTCGCCGACCTCGCGGACTGTCTTGCCTCAACCGGTGCCCTGATTCCTTGGAGGGTCGATCGCGCCCTCAACCTCGACGGCGGATCTTCAACCGGATTCTTCTTCGACCGACGCGGCCGCGATGCTCCGGTGAGCCTAAGTCCATGGAAACGCGTCCGCAACTTGCTTGGAATTATCGCGCGCTGACCCGACGCTGGATGGACGCGGGCGACCACGAACGCCCCCGGTGACGTATCGGCCCGCGCCGGCAATCGGAGCAAAGCCGTCGGTTGGCCCGAGGCGCCTGCATCGCGCTTGGCCGCGTTGCTCAGACCTCACGCCTCAGGCCGCGTGGCCGGGTTCGTTCGCGATCCTGCCGAGTGGCACCGGCACCAAACCAGCGTCCGATTGTTGACCGGCATCGCGTGATCGGCGCGCAATTCCAAACCCGCCCGAGCCGCCAACGCCCGCAGATCGTCCAAGTCCCGCACCCCCATCCGCGGGTCCCGGGCCTTGAGCGATGCATCGAAGCGGGCATTGCTCTCGCTCGTATGCCGTCCGCCATCGCTGAACGGGCCATAGAGTGCGAAGGGTGCACCAGGCGCCAAGATCTGACCGACGCCGAGGAACATCCGGCCGACCTCCGGCAGCCCCATGATGTGGGCGGTGTTGGCGCTGAAGACGCCGTCGAACGGACCTGCCGGCCAGTCGCCGGTGACGTCCAGGTTCAGGGGCTCCGGCAGGTTGGCCCGTTGCGCCTCGGCCAACCATAACCGGATGCCCGGCAACTGGGCCGCCACATCGCTGGTCTGCCAGATCAGGTGAGGCAGCCGGGTAGCGAAGTAAACTGCATGTTGGCCCGTGCCGCTGCCGATCTCCAAGACCCGGTGGGCCTTGGCGAACAGCGGACCGATGACCGCGAGAATGGGGGCCTGGTTTTCCTCGCAGGCCAGCGAGAAGGGTTTGTCGTGGAGCGAGCGTGTTGCCATCGGGAATGATCCTGGCGCGGATTGTCGCAACCCGCGACAGCGGTGGCGATCAGGCAAGCGCCGATTGGGCAGAACCGGGGGTAGCCACTGCTGTGGATGCCCTCTCCTGCGATTGCCGCGAGTATACGACCAGTGTTGCGCTCAGATCCCGCGGCCGACACGCGGGCGCGGGTTCTTGGCCATGGAGGTCCTGAATGGCCGCCAGCGCCTCCGCCCCCAGGATCCGCTGGGCGGTCTCGAAGAGTTCGGTCTCCTCAAACCGGATGTGATCGGCGAGCAACTGGGCGAAAGCGGCCAGGGGTTGCGGGCCCGTCGGCAGTGATCAGGGCGCGTAACGCTTGGTGGTCGGCCAGCGTGCGCTCAACCAGCCTCTGCTCGCCAGCCGCCTGCATCGCCGGCAACAGGCCACGCGCTCCCCGGGCGTCAGGTAAGCTGGCTGGCGATGGCGCCCCCAAGCACACCCAGGCCGATCAGGGCGGCCAGGGCCAAGCCCCGCCACATTCTGAGTTGCTGCCGGACCGGCTCCAAGTGCTGGATCACGACCGCGGTGACCAGTGCGTGGGCCTGCGCCTCGCTTTCCCTGGCAATCTGTTGCAGACTCCAATTGATCTGTCGGGTCATCTGGGTCCGGAACCCCGCGTTGATACTGCGCAGGGCCGGCATGAGGTCCGGCGGCGACCGCCCCATCCCCTGGGTCTTGGCGCGCTCATGCGTGTCGCGGCCGACCTGAAACCGGTCTGAACTGGCCGACGTGAAACTGGCTCTTCTTCCCCGTCTTCTTTCTGGTTAAAAGATAAGGCGATTTCCAGAAATTACGCTACCAAAAACCTTGAACAACGGACACGATCTTTATCGTTGTCGTTGTCGTTGTCTTTGTCGTAATCGGATTCGACAACGATTACGACAACGACTATCACGCCAAGGGGGCGGGACGACCCCGCCCCTTTGGTATGATGTCTCGCGGAAATAGCCTAATCAGGCTGGTATTTTCTTCTCTGTTGGGCTCTTCTTCGGTGTTCTTCCGCGCGTGTGTCATAGCTGGATCGGTGATCTGGCGAGAGACGCATCATGGGGCGGGAACGACGGCGGACGTGTGCGAATTGCGGCGAGGACTTTACTGCGGGCGCGCGCAATGCCCATCACCAGCGGTATTGTTCGCAGCCCCCGTGCCGGGCGGCCAGTAAGCGCGCCAGTCAAGCCAAGTGGCTATCCAAGAATGAGAATCGCCACTATCACCGGGGTCCCGCCGCGGTCGCCCGGGTGCAGGCGTGGCGGCAGGCTCATCCTGGCTACAGCCAACGGACCGCCGGTGCGCCGGTCGCTGCTACCAACCCGCCCGTGGCCGCCTCCCCGGTTCCACGCACGGCGTCCATGCCGGTCCCGGCATCGGCCGCGTCCGGGTCCGCCACGCCGGTTACTGGTCACGCGCCGGACGCCGCCCCGCAGCCGCCGTTACAGGAGCATGTGGGCACACCGTTACAAGATGTCTTGGGGTCACCGTTACAAGATGTCTTGGCTAGTCAACCTGCTGTCCTGATTTGCTTAATTAGTTGGGAAATCCCCCGGCTTTGCCGGGGGACCGAAAAAGTTTGACATTTCCGGGAGTCCATCCAGGAAACTCCGCGTCGTGAGCCGCCAAGCCTACGACGACGGAGAATCCCGGTGGACGAGTCCGAAAGCCTAAGCCACTCCAAATGGGAGTGCAAATACCATGTGGTCTTTATCCCGAAATGCCGACGCAAGACATTGTATACGCAGCTGCGACAACACCTCGGCGAGGTGTTCCGCAACCTGGCGCAGCAGAAGGAGAGCCGCATCCTCGAGGGACACCTGATGCCCGACCATGTGCACATGCTCATCGCCATTCCGCCCAAGTACGCGGTTTCGCAGGTGATCGGCTACATCAAAGGGAAGAGCGCGATCCATCTGGCGCGGGTGTACGGCGAGCGCAAGCGCAATTTCGTCGGCCAGCACTTCTGGGCGCGTGGCTATTTCGTCTCGACCGTCGGTCGGGACGAGGCGACGATCCGCCAGTACATCCGAACCCAAGAGCAAGAGGACCAGCGAATCGACCAGCTAAACCTCTGGAGCTGACCTGCCACCTTTAGGTGGCACAAGAACCGCGGGGCCGCGTTAGCGACCCCGCAGCCGCTTTGAGCGGCTCACTAACGAAAGCCCCCGGCTTTGCCGGGGGATTGTTACTCGCCCATCTGTGGGACAGTGCGTTACAAGAGGACATCGCCACCGCGCTGACCCGGTTGATACAACTGGGCCACGATATCCGCGGAGGAAGCGAGCATGACCATCATCAAACGGGTCTTGAACCCGGACCGGCTGCGCCAGCTACCCGAGCATGTCAGTTGGCTCGATCATCGTCTGGTGCGTGAGCACTATATCGAGCGGGCTGACGTGTGCGCCTGGGCGCTGTATCTGTTTCTGCTCAGCGTCGCCGATGTCCATGGCCTGAGCTATTACAGTGACACCACCCTGTCACAGCGCCTGCGGTTGCCGGCACCACGACTGGCGCAGGCGCGGTGCGAACTGATCACCCTGGACCTGATCGCCTTTGATCCGCCGCTCTATCAGGTGCTCAGTCTCCCCGGAACGGTCCCGACCAGCATCCACCTCAAGCGACTGCACGCGGTCTTGGAGGGGCGGTCATGATCGAGTACGCCACCTGGTGTGCGATTCGCGACGGCTTCGCCCAGCACCTGAGTGCGCGGCAAGTGGCCCGCGACCTGGGGCTGAACGTCAAGACCGTGCGGTACTGGCGGACGCGCCCCTATGAGCAGCGGATCGCGACGGCACGCCCCAGTAAGCTCGATCCCTTCAAAGGGCGCATCGTTGGTTGGCTCGATGCCCATCCGCTCAGTGCCCAGCAGGTCTTCCAGCGCCTGCGCCAGGCCGGGTATGACGGTGGGATCAGCATCGTCAAGGACTATGTACACACCATTCGCCCGCGCCCGCGCGAGGCGTTCCTGACGCTGGCCTTTGCCCCCGGCGAGGTGGCGCAGGTCGACTGGGGCGAATGGGGCACCATCGCCGTCGGTGCGACCCGCCGCCGCCTGTCCTTCTTCGTCATGGTCTTGGCCTACAGCCGGCAACTCTATGTGGAGTTCACTCTGGCCCAGACCATGGAGCACTTCCTGGCCGCGCACATCAATGCCTTCAACGCCCTGGGCGTGCCCCGGCGGGTAATGGTCGATAATCTGCGCACGGCGGTGCTGGCGCATGTGCGCGGCGAACCGCCGCGCTTCAATCCCCGCTATGTGGATTTCGCCCGTCACTACGGCTTCGATGTCGTGGCCTGTAACGTCGCCAAAGGCAACGAGAAAGGGCGCGTGGAGCGGGGCGTGGGGTACGTCAAAGGCAACTTCCTCAACGGCCAGGAGTTACCCGACTTCGCGGCCCTCAATCCGGCGGTACGGGTCTGGCTGGAGACGGTGGCCAATGTCCGGCTGCACCGCGAAACCCAGCGCCGGCCAGCCGAACTGTGGGCTGAGGAGCGGGCTCATCTGCAACCGGTCAATCCGCGCCCCTTCGATGTCGGCCGGGTGCTGGCGGTGCGCGCCAATCGCCAGTTCTCCGGGTGACCTTCGAGGCCAACCGCTATTCGGTGCCAGCGCGCTTTGCCGGCGCCCAGGTGACGCTGAAGGTGTATCCAGAGCATCTGTGCGTCTATCACGCGCAGGAACTGATCGCCCGCCATGTCCGCTGCTACGAGCGGCACCAGGATCGCGAAGACCCGGATCACGCCAAGGCGCTGGTGGCGCAACGTCGCCATGCCCAGGACGCCCATGTCCTCCAGCGCTTCCCCGCCCTGTCGCCGCTGGCGGCAAAGTACCACACCGGTTTGCTGGAGCGACGCGGCAATGCCCTGTCGCATGTCCGCAAGATCGTGGCCTTGGCGGACATCCACGGCGAGGACGCAGTCGTCCGGGCCCTGGCCGACGCGCTGACCTTTGAAGCCTTCAGCAGCGAGTACATCGCCCATCTGATCCAGGCGCGGGGCCGCCAGCTGCCACAACCCAGCCCGCTGGTGCTGATCCGCCGCCAGGATGTCCTGGACCTGGAACTGCCGCCGCCGGACCTCTCGCTCTATGGGACCGAGGAGTAACCCACATGGCGATCACCGAGCACGTCCTGGTACAGCAACTCGAGCGGCTGCAATTGCGCTACTTCCTTCAGCACTATCCGGACCTGGTGGTGCAGGCGGCGCGCGAGTCCTGGACCCATGGCCACTTTCTCCAACAACTGGTGGCCGGTGAGGCGGCCCGCCGCGACGCGGCCCGCGTGGCGCGCCGCGTGAAGGCCGCCCACTTGCCCGGCCTCAAGACCCTGGAGGGCTTCGACTGGAGCTGGCCGAAGAAGATCAACCGCGCTCAGGTACAGCACCTCTTCCGCCTGGAATTCCTGCCCCAGCAGGGCAACGTCATCCTGTTGGGCGGGGTCGGCGTGGGCAAGACCCATCTGGCCATCGCCCTGGCCCACACGGCCTGCTTGCAAGGCCACACCGTGCTCTTCACCCGTGCAGTCGATATCCTCAATGCCCTGGCCGCCGCCCAGGCCACCGGTGGGCTCAAGCGAGAACTGGCGCGCCTACTGAAGCCTACACTGCTCGTGGTCGATGAGTTAGGCTACTTGCCGATCGACAAGTTCGGCGCCGACGGCCTGTTCCAGGTGATCAGCCAGCGCTACGAGCGCGGCTCCACCGTCATCACCACCAACCGTGCCTTTAAGCAGTGGCCGGAAATCTTCAACAACGATAGTACGCTGACCTCGGCCCTGCTCGACCGGCTGCTCCATCATGCCGAGTCGGTGGTGATTGAGGGCCGCAGCTATCGCATGCGCGATCAGACCGACGCCTGAGTCCCATCCGCCATCGCGCTCGCCCAAGACCGCCGCCAGTCACTCGGGGTGACCGGCGGCGTCTCTGTTCATGCCCCGTCAGTATTCCCCACCGATGCCGTTGGCGGTCCGTTTTGTTGTCGGCTGTATTGCACCGCTTTCACGGTGGCGCCGACAATGCGCGAGGAGATCGGCGAGGATGACGGGGAGCTGCCGCTCCAGCAAGGCGGTGAGGACCGGGAGTAGATGCGCCTCACTCGGGGGCGGCGCGCTGCACAACGCGGCCTCGCGCTGGTCGCCGTTAGTCTGGACCGGCGGTCGGCTCTCCATTGGTGCCGCCGGCCCCCGCCGCGGCACAGCCGGCTCCCGGCCTAGCCGCGCGGCTCGCCTTGCCATTCGCTCGGCGTCGTCGGCCACAGCAGACAAATCAGAGGCTTCGGATTCGGCGAGAGGCGGCAGAGACTGGCTCAGCAAGTGGTCCGCGTTCACCCAGAGCAGACCATCGCGGTCTGAGTAGACCGCCAGGCCGTCCTCGGCCCCGTGCTCTTTCACCCGGTAAGCACTCGGTCCCGGCAGCGGATCGTCGAGCCAGGCCGCCGCCGGCCCAACCGCCGCGGCGCTCGCCAGGTCCTTGACGATCTGGTTCGCCCAGGCACCCACCTGGGCACTCTGGACGACGCCCGCGGCGCCCGCGGCAAGGCCTTCGGCGCCCATCCGCCCGCCCGCGCTGTCGTCGTCGATGAGGTACACCGGCAGCGTGGGATAATCGGTACGCAGTCGCGCCAGGACCTGCAACCCGTTGAGCCCTGCCGTGCTCATCGCCACGATGACGGCCGCGGGTGGGGCAACAGCGCACCGGCGCAGGGCTGCCTCCCCCGACTCCTCGGTGGTGACCAGCGCCCCGCTGCGCGACAACGCCGTGCGCACCAGGCGCTGCCTGATGAGGTCGGAAACGACGAGCAGGATGCGTGGCTTCGGGGTCGACATCATTTCAGCTTGAGCGAGGTGCCCTTGTTGATGATGAGTTCAATCCCCCGTCCGGCATCGACTTCGAGGACCGGGAAGGTGTTCTCGGCCATCTTCATGTAATAGTCGGCCAACTTATCCATCGCCCCGCCTATCCCGCCCGCCACGCCGGCCTCGGCCGCCTGGGGGGTAAACATGGACTGGAACTGGACTTGGCCACTGGTCGCCGCGTTGCTGAACGAGGCCGCCGGGACCTGGGTGAACACCTTCGAGAACGCGGTCAAGAACCCGGCCTGCAACGCCTTGGCGAGCATGGCCCCCTGCTTGCTCACCAGACGCCCACGCACCCCGACCTTGCCGTCTTCCCCGACCGCATAGGCGTCGAGCGGGACTTCGATCACCCCGCCGTCGGTGCGCACGCAGGTCAGCGTCTCGGCGCGGAGATACGCCCGCTCCGACCCGAGGTCGCCGAAGCCGCCGACGATCACGAAGCACTCTTTGACGTCCGCGCGGAACCGATTGGGCAGGAGCGCGTCGTGCTTGATCCGTACCAGGGCCGGGGTCGGCTGCTGGCGGGCGCCCTGCCCCGTCGGCGCGTCCAGGCCGTTGAGGAGGACGCCGGTGAGGATGCTGCCGGCTGGGATGAACAATTCGCCCGGGGCCGGGGCGGCGGGACGACCGGGGGACGGTGCCGGCGGCGGGGCGCTGACCACGCGGATATCCATGGTACGGTTGGCGCCGCTCGCGCGCGCCGCGGGCACCGCCGGGCTCGGGGCCTTGGCGGTCGGTGGGGCGAACATCTGATCCATCGGCCGCTCACCCGGCGGCGCTGGTGCTGGTGCGGCTGGCGCCGGGGGCGGCGGCGACGCCGGCTCGGGCAGTCGACCCGGGGGCCGCACGGCGGACGGCGATCCGGGCGGGGGCGTCTGCCTGGCCGTCTCCAGCTGGCGGCGCAGGCCGTCCATCTCATCCTTCAACTGGGCCAACTCGACGCGCTGGGCCTCGACCACGGCGGGATCGACCGGGGGTACGTCTGGTTTTTCCGGGGGTTTCGCCAGCGCCTTCTTGACGTCATCGACATGCTGCTCCATGCGCTCCAGCCGGGCGGCGAGGCCTTCGATCCCCAAGGAGCGCGGATCGGTATCGGTGAGCAGGTTCCGCACCAGCTTCTCTTGGGGACTACCCCGGGGCGTGGGGGTCCCGGCGCTCTGCACCGCAATCGCGGCCAGGATCAGCAGCACGGAGCCGCCCGCACCCCAGGCGACCGCACGCTGGACGCCGGGCGAGAGGGTCGCCCACCGGGTCTTGAGATCGATCACCGGGGTGTCCCGCTCGGGTCATTCGCCACGGCGCCCTCTTGGAGCACCAGGAAGATCTCGGTCTCCTGCCCCGGCGCCAGGTCCTTCAGCGGCCAGGCGCCAACCGCCGCCGCGACGCCCTGATCCAGGGCGCAGGCCGACGCGTTGGCCGGCACGGTGCCGGTGCCGGCATTGCGCACGCCGAGCGTCAGCACGCTGGCGGTCGCTCCC
>CAYYAY010000089.1:0-20265 GCA_964470155.1 uncultured Lamprocystis sp.
CGATAATCCTTAACGAAAAACGAAAAACCGAAAACTCAAAACCGTTCTGTATAAAATGTTGATCCCGCGGATCAGCCGACGGCTGACCGCGGGTCCTCAATCGCGTTCACAGCTTCCCTTACCGCAGGAGCAACCCCCGCCGCACCCGCCATCGCCGCGGAAGGGACCCAGTTCCGGGTAGCGCCGCGCAAAGCGTGCATAGGCCGCCTGCACCCAAAGCCAGCCCAGCATGACGGCGAAAATCACCAGGGTGGCGGTGAACACCTTAACCATGGGAGCCCCCCAGCCCGGCGAAACCCATAAAGGCCAGCGACAGCAGCCCTGCCAACATCAGGGTCAGGGCCGCACCTTGACTCACATTCGGCACACGCGCCAGGGCCAGACGCTCGCGCAACCCGGCCATCAGCATCAGGGCCAGAGTGAATCCGGCCCCGGCACCCAGGGCGTAGACCAGACTCTGGATGAAGTCGTATTCCTTCTGCGTCTGGAACAAGGCCAGTCCCAGCACCGCGCAATTGGTGGTGATGAGCGGCAGGAAGATACCCAACGACCGGAACAGCGCGGGGCTATAGCGCTTGACGAACATCTCGACGAGTTGCACGGTCGAGGCGATGACCGCGATGTAGCAAATCAGCCGCAGGAATTCGAGTTCCAGATTGACTAGCAGCCAATTGATTCCGAACGCCGAGGCGGAGCTGACCAGCAGCACGAAGATCACCGCCAGCCCCATGTTCCAGGCCGTCTCTTTCTTCGACGAGACACCCAGAAAGGGGCAGATGCCGAGAAACATCGCCAGTACGAAATTGTTGACGATCGCGGCGTTGAGGAAGATCGACGGGAGCGACTCAGCGTGCATTGGCGGGAACTCCAGTCGGCGCATCGGCGCGACGCTCGCCGCGTTGCTTGATCCAGTTGAACAACAAGAGCCAGGCACCCAGTACGAAGAAGCCGCCGGGAGGCAGGACCATCACCACCCAAGGCTGGAATCCCGCGCCGAACAGGTGCAGACCGAACAGGGTCCCGCTGCCCAGGATTTCACGCACCGACCCCAGCGCGAACAGGGCGATGGTGAAGCCGGCACCGATTCCCAGGCTGTTCACCAGAGTCGGCACCAGACGCTGCTGCGAGGCATAGGCCTCGGCGCGGCCCAGGATGATGCAGTTGACCACGATGAGCTGGATGAAAGCGCCCAGCGCGGCATAGAGATCCAGGCTGATGGCCTGAATGGCGTAGTCCACGATCGTCACGAAGGTCGCGATGATCACGATATAGCTCGCGATCCGCACCTGCTTGGGAATCCAATTCCGCAGCCCGGAGATCAGCGCCCCCGAGCCGGCGAGCACGAAGGTCGTCGCGAGCCCCATCGAGATGGCATTGATCGCCGAGTTGGATACGGCCAGTGTCGGGCACATACCGAGCAGCATGACGAAAACCGGGTTCTCCTTCCAGAGTCCCCGAACGAAGGTATCCAGACTCAGATCTTCCTGGTGTTTCGGCAATTCGGCCATGATGTCAGTCCTGCCCGGTGTGGTTGGCCGCGGTGAGCTTCGCGAGATCCCGCTGGATCGCCGGCGTGGCCCGTTGTGCGGCGGTATTGGCCGCCTTACCCATGGCATTGGAGGAGAGGGTTGCGCCGCTGATGGCGTCGATCTGCCAGGGGTGGGTCTTGGTGCCGTGCTTGACGGTCACGATAGGATTGATGAGCGCCGTCCCGTCGGCGTTCAGCTTGGCATCAAGCGCCTTCAGATTCTCCAGAAACTCCGGATCGGTTTCCATCTTGTCGCCGAATCCCGGAGTCTCGGTCATTTGCAGTATCTTGCTGCCGACGATGCATTGGCAGGCGGGGTCGTAATTGAACAGCACGGTCACCGGCCCGGCGTAGCCGTTGCCGACACCGGTGATCGCGATGCCCTTGAGTTGGTCGGCCGCATCATAAGCGGCATAGATCAATTCGCCCTGAACACCCTCCCCCGCCGGCGCCAACCCCGCGTCGGTCAGGACGAAGTCGCGCTTGGAGACGGCACCCGGAATGACCCGGAAGACCGCCTGCTCGGTGCGCACGCGCTGATTCTCAGCGATGATCGGCAGGGTGAATTGATAGGCCAGCACCACCAGCAGACCGGAGATGAGCGAGATCCCCCCCAGCGTGCGCAGCATGGCGAAGGTCGGTGTTGCATCGGGCGGGGCCTGTGGTGCCTCGACTTGTGCGTCATTGGTCATAGTCGGAAAAAACCTGTTGATCCTGAGAATGTCCGCACACCGGCGCGGTGCGGCAAGCGCGCTGATCTGCCCTGACGGCGGTAGCTGCAGCCCGGCACCGCGGTACTGGGCGGTGCAACCCTGAGTCGCGGGCGCACCCGCGGCCGGAGATCAGGACTTGGCGCGCGCCTTTTTCACCGCCCCATAGACCCGCGGCTGAGTCCAGGCCGAGATCAGCGGACCCGCGGCATTGCCGAGCAAAATGGCATACATCACCCCCTCCACCAATCCGCCGAAGAGCCGGATGATCACCGTCAGCGCACCGATGAAAACACCGTAGATGATCGCCCCCCAGGGCGTCACCGGCGAGGCCACCATGTCGCTGGCCATGAACCAGGCGGCGAGCATCAGACCGCCGGAACAGAGCACGAACCAGGGCGAGGGATAGAGGCCGGGATTGAGCAGCCAGAACGGAGCCGCGGTAAGCGCGGCGCCCGCCAGCACGCTGGCCGGGATGCGCCAATCCAGACAGCCGCGCCAGGCCAGCCACAGACCGCACACCAGGATCAGCAAGGCCGAGGTCTCGCCTGCCGAACCGGACACTAGTCCGGCGAAGGTGTCCCAGGCCGGTGTTTCGACATGCTGGAACTTCTGCATCGCCAGGGGGGTCGCGCCGGTCCAGGAATCGACACCCAACCCCGCGATCCACTCGGTGACCGACTCCGGCCGCATGAAGGGTGCGGTCAGCGTGGTCGGGATCAGTTCGACGAAGCGGCTCGGGGCGAAGGCCGGGGTCCAGGTGGTGATGGCCACCGGAAACGCGGCCTGAACGAAGGCCCGGCCGATCAGGGCCGGATTCATCACGTTGTAGCCCAAGCCGCCGAACAGGGCTTTGCCGAGCCCGATCCCCACGAAGGCCGCCACCGCGGCCATCCACAACGGAAAGCCGGGCGGCAAGGTGAGTCCGAGCAGGATGCCGGTGATGACCGCCGACCAGTCGGCCACCGTATTGCCCGCCCCGCGCAGGCGCGAGAACCAGGCTTCGGTGGCCACCGCGGCACCGGTGGTGGTCGCCAACAGCAGGGCGGCGCTGAGCCCGAACTGCCAGATGGCGAAGGCACAGATCGGCAGCATGGCGTACACCACGCTGCGCATGATCTGCTGCACAGTGAGCGCCCGCTTGAGGTGCGGGGAGGTGCGGATCTCGATGCCTTTGACCATGGCGGCTTAGTTCTTCCTCTCCCGGTTGATCGACTTGGCGATACGGAAATACTGGGTCAGCGGGATGTTCGATGGACAGACATAGGCGCAACTGCCGCACTCGAAGCACTGATCCAGATTGTAGCCCTGGGCCATGAGCCCGTACTCGCGCGCCTGCGCCAACTCGCCCAGCATGGATGGATTGAGATTGATCGGACAGGCCTTGAGACATTCGCCGCACTTGATGCAGGGATAGACCTGGCGCCGTGCCGGATCGTCCTCGTCGCGCTCCAGGGCCACGATCCCGGAGACACCCTTGGTGACCGGCACATCAATCGAGGACACGGACATCCCCATCATGGCCCCGCCCAAGATCACCTGTCCCAGGGTGGGCTTGGTCCCGACATGGTTCAGCAGGAACCGCACCGGGGTGCCGATCGGCACCATGAAGTTGCCGGGATTGGCGACCGCCGGCCCGCTTACCGTCACCACCCGCTCGATCAGGCCGCGGCCCTTGGGCAGCAGATCGCCGATCTGCGCCAGGGTGCCGACATTGAACACCGCCACGCCCACATGAGCGGGCAGGCCGCCGACCGGCACCTCCTTGCCGAGCAGACTCTTGATGAGCATCTTCTCGGCGCCTTGCGGGTACTTGCTTTCGACCGCCTCGGCAGTGATCGGCAGATCGGCGGGCAGCTTGGCGCGGATTTGATCCACCGCGTTCAGCTTGTTGTCCTCCACCCCGATGATGGCCCGCTTGGCCCCCGTGATTCGCATGATCAAGCGGATGCCGCGCAGCAGGGCGTCGGTCTGCTCCAGCATTACCCGATGGTCACAGGTGAGATAGGGCTCGCACTCGCAGCCGTTGACGATCACCGTATCGATCACCGCATCCTTGGGCGGCATGAGCTTCACATGACTGGGGAAGGCGGCGCCGCCCAGACCCACCAGACCGGCCTCCTGCACCGCCGCCACCACCTCCTCATTGGTCATGGCATCGATGTCGTGGCCGGTGTCGAACAGCACCTGCTGCGGGTCCGCCTGGTAGACCTTGAGATGGATGGCCATGGTCTTGGGGCCTTCCGGGGTCGGCGCCAGGTCGATCGCCTGGATCATCCCGGTGGCCGGCGCGTGCATGGGCACCGAAACGAACCCAGCGGCGCGGGCGATCGGCTCGCCCCGCACCACTTCCTGACCGACCTGCACCAGGGGCTGCGACGGCGCCCCCCGATGCTGGGCCAACGGCAGAATCAACACCGGTGCGAACGGCAGGCGCCGGATCGGCTTATCCGCCGTCCATTCTTTGTGCTCCACGGGATAGATCCCGTGGGGGAAGGTCTTGCGCTTGCGGAAGATCCGCAGCAGCCCCGACCCATGACCGCCGGGGCGGGCGGACGCCGGGCGCAAACCGGCGAGCATGCGCGCGATCATCGGCCGCCAAGTGCCGCCCGCCCCTTTCGGCGGGTCTTGTGAGGTGCCGTTGCTCATGGCTACTGGTACTTCTCCGCCCGCTTGATCAGTTTATCGACCCCGGCCTCGGCCGGATTGAAGGGCGTTCCCGGATGGATGCACCCGGCGGTGCACTTCTCGGCCGCCTTGACGATATCCTTGAAGGGCCCGCCGCGGGCATCCGCCACCTCGGCCTGCTTGGCCGCGTTGTACTTGAAGATCTTCGGGTTGATATTGATGCACTCGTCGCAGGCGGTGCACTCCGGGGTGTCGATCCACACCGGCGACCATTGCCCGGTACCGGCGCCGGCACTGTCGGCCTGGATGCCGATGCCGCCGTTGCCGCCGAGTGCAACCAAGGCCCCCATGTCCCCACCGGCCATCGCGAGCAGGCTGCTGGTGAGCTTCTGGGCCATTTCGGCCTTGGCCTGGTTGCGGATCTGTTCCACGTCAACCTGATTGAGCTGGCCGCAGATACCGCGCAACTGCGACCAGTAGCCGCGGCGTTCCTCGGTCGAGCGCACCAGTTCCGCGGCCACCAGGACACGCATCAGCCGATTCTTGCCGTCCACCCCCCAGATGTAGGGGAACATCCCCTCCCGTTCGTATTCGGACAGATCCAGGAACTCCGCCAAGGGCACCATGGAGTCGTTCCAGGTCTCGGGCGGCGCCTTGCGGAAGTGCTTGCGGAAGCGCCCCTCGCTCATCGCGAAGTCGGCGAAGGTGAAGGGCACGGTCAGTTCGGCCGGAGTACCCTTGTCGTCGGTGTACTTCAGGGTCCAGGAGATCCAGTCCTGGTCGATGTTCGGATTGCCATCGACCGAGCAGCACTCCTCGAAGGTCGTGCCCGCGTCCGGGTCGAACCGGAATAACGGATACGCGCGCGACTCCACGGCCATCCGCGCCTGACGGGTGGACATATCATCGCCGATACCGTGTTCCGGCTGGCAGGAACTGTAGACGTTGAACAGGGCCGGATGGCGACTGTTCAGACCGTCGATATAGCCCTCCAGCAGATGAGTCATATGCGAGGTCGCACTGGACAGGACGAAGCAGCCGCGATGCGCCGCACCGATCAGGGCCACCTCCTTGCGGATCTCGGTCTTGCCCCGCCCGACCTTGCCGTAGGGCGCCATGTCCGCCACCTGGCCGATGAAGCCGGAGGTACAGGACTGACCACCGGTATTGGAATAGACCTGGGTATCGAGCACCAGCACCTTCACCGGATGCGACGAGGCGAGGACGCGCGAGAGATTCTGGAACCCGATGTCGTACATGGCCCCGTCACCACCCACCGCGACCACCGGCGGACACAGTCGCCACTCCTCTTCGCTGAACTGCTTCCAATCGTAATAGGTGAAGAACTTGCGATGCGCGGCCTCGTTGTACTTGCCTTCCAGCTCCAGCCGCGCCATCCGCACCGCCTTGAAGCCCTCGGCCATCTTGCACATGTGACCCTCGAAGAGTCCGAGCGCGATGGACGGGGAGTCCTGGAACAGGTGATTGGTCCAGGGGAAGGGATAGGGGTTATAGGGCCAGGTGGAACCCCACACCGAGGTGCAGCCGGTGGAGTTCACGATGCCCATGGTCGAACGCGGCTGCGGCTTGGTGTATTGCGCCTTGAGATGCCGCAGCTTATCGAGCAGTCCGGTGACCCAGCGCAGCCATTCCGTATCGACCGGCTGGCCGCTGCGGTCCAGTTGGGCGGAGAGATCCGACAGGGTGAGGTCGGCATCCTTGCTGCTGTCGAGCGCCCGCACGATGGCGGCGCTGTCGCTCAGGTTGACCCCGGCGGCGAGCTTGAGGCGCACATGGGTTTCCAGCCGGTTGATGAGATCATCGATCTCGGCCAGATGCGCCTTGACCCGCGGCTGCATCAGGGCGGCGACCGTGGCGGTGAACAGATGGATAACGGTCTTCTCGCCGCAGCCCATGCAGGACCCGTCGCCCGAGACCATCGACTGGTAATTGTCCTTGTCGAGCAACAGGGTCTCCAGAGCACCTACCTTGCCGTCCAGATCGTCGATGCGGATGAAGGACGGGTCGGTGGTCGGCAGCGCCAGCCAGGTCTTCCAGCGGGCCTGCATCTGCACGATGCTGTCGGGGGTCTGGGGCTCGGCGATCAGGGCGCCGTCGCCGCAGACCTCGATGCATTCCATGCAGCCTTTGCAGGTATAGGGATTCACGGTGATGCTGAAAAGCCCGCCGGTGCCCGGCTGTTTCTTCTCACGATTGGTCCAATACGGCTTGGTGACGGCAAACTGGTAATCGCCCAGCGCGGCCATCATCAGGCCCATTTCCTTTTCCAGCACCGGCTTCTGCTCCGGCTCACCGCTGAAGGCCGCCAGGGTCTCGAGCACCGCCCGATCCATCAGGGTACGCATATCCGCCGCTTCCCCGGCGCCCGCGATCAGTTCACGCAGGCGTCTCTCTACATTGCGGGTCTCACGGCGCAGGTGCTGGGTGGGCAGGGTCCGTTCGACCCGGTTGATGGCGGTGGCGAAGATGTCGGAAACGGTGTTCACCAGACCGGGGATGGCGCTGTCCGGGCAGACTGAGAAACAGTTGCCGCAGGCGGTGCAGTTTTCCGGAAGGTATTTCGGATAGTCGAACCGGATCTGCGTCATGTCACGGTAGACGCCGGTGGAGGCCGGCATCAACGCCACGGCCATTTGCGGGTCGACCAGATTGTCGCTGCCACGACCGGTGGCATAGAAGACGCCGGTTTGCTCCCAGAACCGATGCACGTCGGTGATGCCGCCATCGCCCTCCGGCAGCGCCTTCAGCATGACCGGCAGCCCCGGCGCCTTGCGCGAAATGAGTTGGCCGGCGATGACCGGCTTGTCTGTGATCTCGACGATCTCGTCGAAACCGCGGCGCACGATGCGCAGGTTGTCCTGCACCACCCGCTCGCCCTTACCGCCGAACTTCTCGCGTAATTGATCGCCGATCGCCGTGAACAGGCCCTCCTCGGTGAGTCCGGACCGCTCCATCAGGGGCGAGGCTGCAAAGAAGGCGCCCTGGAAAGCATTGCCTTGCATACGGTATTGCAGTTCGACATCGGACGCCTCTTCGCGAGCGATCTTGAATCCGTCGATATAGAAGACGCGGATGCCGTTGTCGATGATGTATTTGCGGGCCTGGGGCGGAAAACTCGCCCACACCTGCTCGGGAGTGTCGAGGCTCGACTGAACGATGAATGAGCCGCCTTGATCGAGCCCGGACAGCGGATTCGAATGGGTGAACACATTGGGGTCGGGCGACATCACCACATCGACATAGGTGTATTCGCAATTGAGCCGGATTTCCTGCGGAGCGGCGGACAGGAAGTAGGTGGTCGGCTGGCCCTTCTTTTCCGAACCGTATTTGGGATTGGCCCGGATATCGAAACCGAGCAGATCGTAGAGTGTCATGGCCAGGTTCTTGCCCGTGGTCACGGCACCCCAGCCGCCGACCGAATGCATGCGTACCGTGATCGCGCCCTTGGGCAACAGATTGGGATTCTCGCTGCCGCGCAGTGCCAGATCCGCGATGCCGGGATAGGCATCGGTGAGCCGGTGAATGCGAATTTCATCCTTGGGATCGGCCGCCTCGCGCACGAAATCGACCGACAGATAATAGAAGCTGCGACGCTTGCCGCCCGGCAGCATGTTCTCCACCGCGGCGATCAGACCCTCCGGCTGCAGATCGCGTGATCCGAGCCCGTAGCAACCGGAATACAGCCGGGGCATATCACCCTGCTTGTAGGCGGGATACGCCGGATAGGGGAGCGCTTCGCCCTTGCCCACGGCGGCATTTTCCAGGCATTTGGCGAGTGCCGCGCGCACCTCGCGCATGATCGGCAAATCTTCAGCCAGCGGCTGATCGGTCCGTTCGAGCACCGCCACCCCGCGTTTGCCCTGGAGCAGACGGGCAATCAGATCCCCTGGGAAGGGGCGCCACATGGTGAGATTCACGACACCAATCTTGAGTTTACGCGTGTCGCGCAGATAGTCCGCGACCGCCTCGGCCTGGGTCACCATACTGCCCTGGCCCAAGATCAGATACTCGGCGTCATCGATGCAATAGCCGCTGGCCCGCCGGTAGCGCCGCCCGGTGAGGTTGTAGTACTCATCCATCGCCCGATCGGCGATTGCCTCGATGTGATCGAAGAAATAGGGACGCTGGCCGGCCACCGCCTGCATATAGGCATCCTGGTTCTGCACCGGGCCGGACAGCGCCGGATTGTCCACGTCCCACAGCAGGGGGACGCGCCGCCGGGTTTCCCCGTAAATCATCTTCTGCGCCGGCGTGGGACAAGGAATGATGTCGTCCGGTCGGCCCAGGTACTCGGCGATCAGCGCACGCTCGGGGACCATCAACGGCTCGATCAGATGGGTGGTCAGGAAGCCGTCCTGGCCGACCGCGGCGGGAGTGAGCGAGAGTTCAGCCACTTTGCGCGCGATCACGCTCAGGTCCGCGGCCTCCTGGGCGCTCTTGCCGAAGACCTGGAAAAAGCCGGTATCGTCGATACAGTGGTAATCATCGTGGCCGCAGTGGACGTTCAGTGACGCCTTGGTGATGGCGCGGGCGCCGATATTGAGCACATAAGGCAATCGCTTGCCGACCGCCCCATAGAGCGACTCGTGCATGAAGGCCACGCCCTGGGCGGACGAGAAATTCACCGCCCGCAGGCCGCTCATCGACATGCCGGCGGTCACCGCCGCGGCGGCGTGCTCGGATTCAGGTTCGACGAAGATCAGCGGATTACCGGAAATGTTGATGTGGCCGGCAGCCACTTCCTCGGCCCAGTATTCACCCATCTGGGTCGATGGGGTAATCGGATAGGCCCCCGCGGCGTCCGACGCCTCCCGCTCGCACATGATCACGGCCGTGTTGCCGTCCATCGCCATACGAATACCGGGGTATTTGAACTGTTTTTCGTCTTTCTTAGCGGACATGGGGCTTCTCGTGTGGTGGGCTGTCGGCGATCGATTGCCAGCCTTCAACTGAATAAAAAAGTCAGGGCGCCAAGTGCGCCGGGCGATCTCTGTCGCGGTCGCGTGTCGACCGGCCGCAAGCACCGCGCTGGCGTTGTCAACGGCGCCGCAACCATCCGAATTGAGCGAATTGGGGGATACGGGCAACGTCTGCGCAGACGCCGGCCGCTTCCTCGAAAGGCGCACCTACAGAAGGCACATGACCGGCAGTCCGATCCGATCCATCAGCTGTCGCGTACCCGCCCCGTCTCCACGAACACCATCAGGATGACGCCGGGGTCGTCGCCGGAGCCTGCGTCTGTCAGGCCGTCGGTAAGGCGGCTTTACGGATGACCTTCTTCGCATCTCGCCCTTTGAGCTTGGAACCGTCCGCTTCAAGCCAAACAATCGCTCCCGTCGGGCAGCGTTCGATCGCCACATGGGATGCGAGGGCGTTCTTCGCGTAATCGATCACCGCCAGATTGTCCTTGATCGCGATCAGGCCTTCGGGCGAATCCTGGACACAACGCCCACAGGCAGTGCACACCACGTCGCAGTCCGCCTCGGCCACGTCGCCGACACCATGACTGAGACAGGCGACCCAAAGACGATGGCTGACCGGGTGCAGGCTGAGTAAATTCTTGGGGCAGACCTCGACACAGTCGCCGCAGGCCGTGCATTTCTGCGTATCAACGATCGGCAGACTGAAGCGATCGAGTTTGATGGCGCCGAAATCACAGACTGTCATGCAGTCGCCGAATCCCAGACAACCCCAGGAGCAGCCTTTGCCGCCGCCCGACACCAGGGCCGCGCCCCGACAGGACTTGACGCCACGGTAGGACGCCTTGATATGCGCCACGTGGCTGCCGCCGGCACAGGCGAGTCGCGCGACCTGCCGCTCGGCAAAACCCACGGCGACGCCCAAAAAATCGGCGATGAGCTGATTCATGGTCCCGGCATTGACCGTGCAGGCACCGGGGGCGGCATCGCCGCGGATCACGGACTCGGCGAACTGCCGACAGCCCGGACTGCCGCAGGCCCCGCAGTTGGCCCTGGGCAGCAATTCCTCCACCTGATCGATACGAGGATCTTCAAAGACATAGAGTCGCTTGTTAGCGACGACCAAGATGCCGGCCAAGGTCAGACCAAGGACGGTCATGAAGCCGACGGCGGTCAGGATAGGTTCAATCAGAATGGGTTCCATAGAGGCTTGAGTATGACCCGATCACGGTGAACCGCCGGACGCTACGTCACCTGCGCCGACCCGTGGGGCGGGCCTGATAACCGGGCGCTGGGAACGTCAGCCAAGTCGGTAACTGAATGACTCGGGATGGTAATGTTTTATCAACACGAAAATTGTCCTTTTCGTTAATGATGAGTATAGGGAAGCCGTAGAAGCCTCCCATGCCGGCGCATTGAAATCCGGAGAGCGATACAAGGACCCGATGTCAACCATTTTTTTTACATGGTTTAACGCTCCCGGCGATCATTCGCACCGACTCCGGAACCGACCATATCCATCACACGCTTATATTCGAGGGTAATTAATTCAGTGACATGTAGAGACTTGACAGATCGATGATTCGCTGAACTGCATTCCTGACCGCGCCCCTGAGTCGCTACCGCGGGTCCGTTACGCGCGGCGCGGGAGTAAACTCAGCGCTTCTGCATCGCCGACCGCCGCGTCATGACGCCTCTTGTCCTTACCGTGTTCCTGCTGGTCTATCTCGGGATGATCCTGGGCGGACTGCCGTTCCTGAGGCTCGATCGGACCGGGGTCGCGCTGCTCGGGGCCATCGTCCTGGTGGCCAGCGGGGCGGTGACCGAGGAGGCGGCGCGCGCGGCGATCCATACGCCGACGCTGGCGTTGTTGTTTTCGTTCATGGTGGTGTCCGCCCAGCTGCGGCTGGGCGGCTTCTACGACTGGGCGACGCGACGCCTGGGCGCCTTGCCGGTGCAGCCGCCGCTGCTCCTGGGCGCTCTGATCGCGGTGGCTGGCGGGCTTGCGGCGGTCTTCAGCAACGACATCGTGTGCCTGGCCATGGCCCCGGTCTTGGCGGAGCTCTGTCTCGCGCGGCGCCTGGACTCGGTGCCCTTCCTGCTGGCGCTCGCCTGTGCCGCCAACATCGGCTCGGCGGCGACCCTGATCGGCAACCCCCAGAACATGCTGATCGGGGAAACACTGCACCTGTCATTCGCCGACTATCTCGCCCACGCCGCCCTGCCGACCGGCCTGGGAATGGCGGTGACCTGGGGTCTGATTCTGGTCCTCACCCGCGGACGCTGGGCACTGCCCGACGGACTGGCCACGGCCGTTGCCGCCGCGGAGCCGCAGGCCGAGCCCGGCCGCCGATTTGACCGTTGGCAGAGTGCCAAAGGGCTCGCGGTTGCCGCGTTGCTGTGCGCCGCCTTCCTGTTCGTGCCCTGGCCGCGCGACCTGCTGGCACTCGCCGGGGCCGGCTTCCTGTTGACCAGCCGGCGGCTGCACTCCCGGCGCATGCTCGGGCTGGTCGACTGGGAACTCCTGGTGCTCTTCATGGGATTGTTCGTCGTCAACCATGCGCTCCAGGCGACCGGTCTCCCGGCACAGGCGGTGACTGAACTCGCCACTGTCGGCATCGACCTGCGGGACCCGGCGCCGCTGTTCGCCGCCGGCTTTCTGCTGAGCAATCTGGTCTCCAACGTCCCGGCCGTCATGCTGCTGCTGCCGACCGCCACCCACCCCCTGGGCGGCACCCTGCTGGCGCTCTCCAGCACCCTGGCCGGCAATCTGTTCATCGTCGGCAGCATCGCCAACATCATCGTGGTCCAGGCCGCGCAGCGGCGCGGCATCCCGATCGATTGGCGGCGCCATGCGCGCATCGGCGTCCCGGTAACCCTGTGCACCCTTGCGGTGGCCGCGGTCAGCCTGTGGCTTGGGGTGCGGGTTTGAGGGGAGCGCAGTCTGGTCTCCGGCGGGGTCTGCGCGTCACTCACCACCAATCCGGCGGTAACCACGGGAGCGCCGCACAGCAGCGCCGCCGCCACCTGGGTTATCCGCTATGTTTGTACGATAGCGAAAGCCCTGATGATACGTCCGATCAATCAGGCCATTATTTGCCAGTAATGATTGGAGTCCAGTTGGCCGTCGGCCCGGCTGGCCGGAACGATGATCAAGCCCGGATGTTCCGACAATCGCCTAAACGCCGGCGACCGGCTCGCGCAGCAGCGCCGCGTGGTGCTCCAGCGCCCAGCGGGTCTTGGTCTGCTGCTCCAGATCGTGCTCGGCGCCGATCTCGGCGAGAAAGGCCATGAAGCCCGCGATGGCCACCGCGGCCTGAGCCACTGGGGCCTTGATCGACAACTCCATCAGGCGCGCCTCGTCCTGACGCTTCCAGAGTTCCGCGGTAATCGGCCAAGGGCAGGCCGCGTCCTCGAATTTCCAGCGATGCGCCTGCAATGGGCCCAGGACGCGCAACGCATCGTAGTCGATGTGCTGCTGACCGATTGCCGAGAGAAAGTCCTCCTGGTCTTTCGTAAAGAGCTTGCCGATCGGCTTTTCTCCCGCCACCACCTGCTTGATCAGCCCCTTGGCCACCGGCATGGTAAGCGAGGCGGACTTGGTCACCCCGGACTCGCTCGCATCCGCCTCGAGCTTGAAGCCGTCGAACGCGCGCCAGACCGCCGACACCTCGGTGGGTACCACCGGACGAAACTTGACCGTGCTGTCGTGCTCATCGCCGACGATGCGTCGCGCCCGCGCGATCATCCCCGCCTTGAACAGATTCAGCTCAGGGGTATCGAAAAAATAGATGTAACGCTCCTCATCGTTGTCGACGGTCAGGTTGAAACGGGTCAGCGCTTCTTCAACCTGATGATTCGCAACGGTGGCCTTGATCTCGATGGCATCGACACCCGCCACCTGACGGCTGAAGTGATCACGGGTGGCGGCGCCTCGCTCAACGACGGTTTTGGTGCTGGATTTCATGGCATACGGACTCCGCAGTGAAGATAGCGTGATGACGAACGCGATAGGAACGCGAGGCGATAGGGGGCGAACCCGGCGCGTAGGTCCATCCTACCGCCGAATCCCGGCTATGGTTCAACCGTACTCCACGGTAGTGCATAATTCGCCGGAGCAACAGCCGACAACCGACAGTCGGCTTTACCCTGCTCCGGGGCCTGATCCACCAGGTCCCCGCGGCAGGCTGCCGCGCGGCCGATCGGGGAACGATCCGCGCTGCGATTAAGCAATGCGATGGGGTTAGACGGTCGCAGTTTACGCCGTCTTGGCCGGGACAATCGGCACGGATGGTGGTGTTCGGGGCGACGCTCCAACCAGATTCACGACCCTCGCGCGCACTCAACGGAGAATCCGATGCGCTTGACAACAGCGGATGATACGTGGAATCAAGAGCTGACCGCAGCCGGCCTGGCGACCCTGGGCGCACGCAACGACTGCGACCGGGAACCGATCCACCGTTGTGGTGCCATCCAACCCCATGGGTTCCTGCTCGCGCTGGAACCCGACGCCATGACGATCGAGGTGGTCAGTGCCAATCTGGCCCACTTCACCGGACAGGAACCGAACGCAACACTGGGCCGCCGACTGGACACCCTGCTCGGCGTCGAGCTGACCGCGTTGGTGGAGCACTTGGGCAGACAGCCCCGCCAGGACGAAAGCAACCCGGTGGCGCTGTCCCTGCCCGCGCCCGGCGGCCATGGTCTCAACCATTACGAGTTGACCCTGCACCGCAGCCCTCCCTGGCTGGTTCTGGAGTTGGAACCCGCCTGTGCGCTGAGTGATCAGGGACTGATCGGCTTCTACCAGAATCTCGGCCGCACCATGGACCAGCTTCACAACATCGACGATATCGATGCCCTGTGTCGCCTGGCGGTAAGGGAACTGCGCAAACTGACAGGCTACGACCGGGTCATGGTGTATCGCTTCGACAGCGACGCCCACGGCCAGGTGATCGCCGAAGAACAGGCGCCTGGCCAGGACCCTTACCTGGGGCTGCACTATCCTGCCGGCGACATCCCGCGTCAGGCCCGCCGACTTTATTTCCGCAACCGCTTGCGCCTGATCGCCAATGTAAATTACCGGCCGGTCCCATTGGTGGTCTCCCCGCATCTGCCGGATCCCACGGCGCTGGACTTGAGTTTGTCGGTCCTGCGCAGCGTCGCACCGGTGCACCTGGACTACCTGCGCAACATGGGCGTGGCCGCCACCATGACCGTGTCGCTGATCATCGAAGACCGTCTGTGGGGGATGCTCGCCTGCCATCACCGGACCCCGAAACAGGTCTCCGCCCGCGTGCGCGCGGCCGGCGAAATGATCGGTCAGCTCTTGGCGCTGCAGCTGCGCGCCGCCGAAACGCAACAGGAACATGCCTGCGAGGCACGCCTCGCTCGACTGGTCTCGCAGACCGTGGCCGCCATGGCGGCCGGTGAGAGCCTGCCCGTGGGGGCCGCGGCAGCACCGGAATCCCTGCTCGGCATGGTCGATGCGGATGCCGCACTCCTGCAGATCGGCGGCGAGCGGGTATGCGTCGGCGCGGCTGCGCCCATGACGATCCTGGACCGGGTGTTACCGTACCTCGCCGCGCTGGCCGAGACCCAGCCCCCACCGCTGGTCACCGCCGCGCTGCCCAAGCTGCTGGCGGAGCACACCGGCACGGCTGCACCGGTCGATTCGGACCTGACGCGGCTGGCCGCCGGTGCACTGTACCTGCCGGTCGGACACCGCGGCGGAGACTTCATCCTCTGGCTGCGCCATGAGCGCGCCGCGACCGTGCGCTGGGCGGGAGCCGTCGGAGCGGACGGCCAGCGGGTGGAAACGCCCCCGTGGAACGGCGGATTGACCCCCGGAACGTCCTTTGCCGAATGGCGCGAGACGGTCCGCGGACGCAGCCGCCCCTGGCAACGTGCCGAGCTCGCCGCGGCCCATGAACTCGCGCAAGCCCTCCCGGAACTCCTGTTGCACCGCGCGCAGCACCGGCTGCTGCGGCTCGCCATGCATGACACGCTCACCGGCCTGCCCAACCGGGCACTGTTGCTCGAACGACTGCGTGAGGCGCAACTGCGCGGGAACCCGATCGCGGTCATCTTTGTCGATCTCGACCGCTTCAAAGAGGTGAACGATACCCATGGTCATCGGGCGGGGGACATCCTGCTGGTGGAGGCCGCGCGGCGCCTCGAGCGGGCCGTGCGCTCGGGCGACACCGTCGCGCGACTGGGGGGAGACGAGTTCGTCCTCCTGCTGGCTGACCTGGCGCAACCGGAGCGGGCGACCGCCGTTGCCCAGCGCATCATTGCAAGCTTCCAGGAACCTTTCGCGCTGTCCGCGCAGCTCAGCCTCCGCGTCACGGCCAGTGTCGGCGTGACGCTCCCGCAGGAACCCGCCGATGCGGTCGAAACACTGCATCAGGCCGACACCGCGCTCTACCACGCCAAGCGCGGCGGACGCGATCAGGTCGCAATTTACGACCCCGGCTGGTCAGTTCTCGGCAGCGCCACCGCCGCGCTGGAAGACGAACTGCGCCAAGCCATCGAGCAGGGGCAATTGGTTGTGCATTACCAGCCGGTGTTCGACCTGTTGCCTCGCGCCGCCGCCGCCGCACCGTCCGCGGATGGCAACCCGCGCGACCTGACCGGCGATGAACTGCGACTGCGGGGCGTCGAGGCCCTGGTCCGCTGGCAGCACCCCAGACGCGGCCTGGTGGGTCCGGACCACTTCATCCCGCTGGCCGACGCGACCGGACTGATCGCGCGGATTTGGGATTTCGTGCTCGCCGAGACCCTGCGGCAACTCGCCGCCTGGCCGCTGCCGACACTCCAGGGCGCGGTCAATCTCTCGGCCTGCCAGTTGGCCTCTCCCGGTCTGGTCGAAGACGTTCTGCAACGACTCGAAGCGGCCGGGATCGCCCCGTCGCGACTCTGTATCGAGGTCACCGAGACCCAAATCATGGAGCATCCCGACCAAGCCGGCGCCGTCTTGGCCGAACTGGCCGCGGCGGGGATCACCATCGCCATCGACGACTTCGGCGTCGGCTTCTCGTCGCTCGCCTACGCCCGTAACCTGCCGGCACGCATTCTCAAGATCGACCGCAGTTTCGTCGGCGGACTACCAGACAACCCGCGTGACCTGGCCGTGGTGTCGTCCACCGTGCGTCTTGCCCACGACCTCGGTATGCGCACCGTCGGCGAGGGCGTCGAAACCCATGCGCAGCTCGCGTGCCTGTGTGAGCTGGGATGCGACTCGGTGCAGGGTTATCTGCTGGGACGTCCGATTCCCGCGGGGCCGATTCTGTGATGTGGCGATGATGCGGTTCGTGTCTCACCGCATCCGACAGAACAATGCAGGGCCCCGGAGTCCTCACCGCAACCGCGCCTGTCAACGGCCTCACACTCTGTTCCACCGCTTCCGGCGTAGGCTGTTAGAATCCCTGACCCGGTCTCGGGTCACCTGCACCTCAGGCTGGCCGGAAACGCCAAACACGACTGCCACCGACTCCGAGCCCTCCGTTCATGAGCGAACCCCAACCCGCGTCGACCGGCGTTCTTGCCGCCGCGGCGCCGACCGATCGCCGCCCGCGCGTGCTGGTCATCGTTGACCGGCCGACAGGTTCCGACACGCCGGTGCCGCCCGCGGATGCGCTGAGCGCCGACGCGTTTCGGCTGGAACCGGCGCGCGGCCTGCCGGATGGGTTGACCGTGCTCGCCCAGGAACAGGTGGACTGCGTCTTGCTGGACCTGCCCGGCGGCGATGCCCAGGGGTACGAGGCCCTGGCCCGGCTGCGTGCGCAGCGGCCGGACGTGCCGGTGGTCGTGCGCACACCAGACAGCGGCGAGGATCTCGGTCCGGCACTGATCGCGGCGGGTGCCGAGGATGCTGTATGCCGCGGCGGCAACGGTCAGGCGCTCGCGCGCGCCCTGCGCCACGCGCTGGCCCGCCAGCGGGCGCGGCAGCGAACCGCGGCAGCGGAACTCGAGGTGCAGGGGGCGCGCGAACGGCGCGACGTAGGACGTCTGCTCGACCCGAACCGCCACCCCGGGGAGGCCGCGCGCATCTACGGCGCCGCCACCCTGCGCGAGACCGACCCGCAACTGTTCGACGAGATCGTCGGCGACTATGTGGAGCTGATCAAACATACGGCCGAGGGCCAGGTCTACCGTACTGAACCCGGAGCGGCCCGCAGCGCCCGTCCGCTGGCCGAACACCTGGGTTTCCTGGGGGCCGGCCCGCGCGACACCATCGAGATTCATACCGAAGCCCTGATCCGCCTGGATCAGGAGTTGAGTACCGCCAACCAACGCCAGATTGCCCTCGAGGGACGTATCGTCGTCCTGGAACTCATGGGGTACCTCGTCAGCTATTATCGTCGTTATTATCTGAACAGTATGCCGCGCACGCACGACTTGGGCGGCGCCGTCGAGCGTCAACCGGACTGATACCGGACCGCGCATGACCAACCACACCGGACTCACCAGCACCATGTCAAAGCACCATGGGTAAGTATCTCCTCAAGCTCTATATCACCGGGCGCACGCCGCAAGGGAACCGTGCCATCGCCAACCTGCAACGCATCTGCCAGGCCGAACTGGACGGGCAGTATGAGATGGAAGTCATCGACGTGATCGAGGATCCGCAGGCGGCGGAAGATGCCCGCATCATCGCCACACCCACCCTCATCAAGGCCCTGCCGCCACCGCTGCGACGCATCATCGGGGATCTCTCGAATAAGGAGAAGGTTTTGATCGGACTGGATCTTTCATCCCCTGTCGACCAGGAGGAGCAGCGCCATGGCTGAACCCGCACAGCGACCCGCGGTCACCAAGTCGCCAACCGGCATCGAAGGTTTCGACCATATCAGCCTGGGCGGCGTACCGACCGGACGCACCACCCTGGTATCAGGCTCGGCCGGCAGCGCCAAGACCATCTTCGCCGCCCAGTTCCTGGCGGAGGGCATCCGCCAGTACGACCAGGCCGGCGTCTTTGTCACCTTCGAAGAGTCCGCCGCGGATATTCGCGCCAACGTGTCGTCATTGGGCTGGGACGTGGCCGGCTGGGAGGCGGCCGGCAAATGGGCTTTCGTCGATGCCGCCCCCCAACCCGGCGATGAAGTGGTCGTGAGCGGCGCCTTCGATCTGGGTGCCCTGGTGGTTCGGGTGGAGGCCGCGGTGCGGCGCACCGGGGCGGCACGCGTCGCGATCGACTCGCTGGGGGCGGTCTTTTCCCGCTTCGAGAACGAGGTGATCGTGCGCGCCGAACTCTTCCGGCTGGCCTCGGCGTTGAAGGGCATGGGTGTCACCTCGGTGATGACTGCCGAGCGCACCAGCGAGTACGGTGAAATCAGCCGCCACGGGGTCGAGGAGTTCGTCACCGACAACGTGGTGATCCTGCGCAACGTGCTGGAAGGCGAGAAGCGCCGCCGCACGGTCGAGGTCCTCAAGTTCCGCGGCACGATCCACCAAAAAGGCGAATACCCCTTCACCATTATGCCGGATCAGGGGATCGTGGTGATCCCGCTGTCCGCCATCGAACTGGATCAGCGCTCCTCCTACACGCGCATCTCGTCCGGCAATGCGGAGCTGGATGCCATGTGCGGCGGCGGCTTCTTCCGCGATTCGGTGATCCTGGTCTCCGGGGCCACCGGCTGCGGCAAGACCCTGACCTCCACCGAGTTCATCGGCGGCGGTGTCGACAACGGCGAGCGCTCGCTGCTGATGGCCTTCGAGGAGAGCCGCGATCAGTTGAGCCGCAATGCCTCGGGCTGGGGCCGCGACTTCGACCGCTATGAACGCGAGGGTCTGCTCAAGGTGGTCGCGCTCTACCCCGAATCGGCCGGGCTGGAGGACCATCTGATCCGCATCAAGCGGGAGATCGACTCGTTCAAGCCCAACCGGGTGGCGGTCGACAGCCTCTCCGCACTCGAGCGGGTCAGCAGCATCAAGGGCTTCCGCGAGTTCGTCATCAGTTTGACGAGCTTTATCAAGCACCAGGAAATCGCCGGGCTCTTCACCGCCACCACCAACAGCCTGATGGGCGGCGAGTCGGTCACCGAGACCCACATCTCCACCATCACCGACGCCATCATCCTGCTGCGGTACGTGGAGCTCTTCGGTGAGATGAAGCGCGGACTCACGGTGTTGAAGATGCGCGGCTCGGCCCACGACAAGGAGATCCGCGCCTTCACCATCGACGGCACCGGGATGCACATCGGCGCCGCCTTCCGCAACGTGACCGGCATTCTCGCCGGGCACCCGCGTCATGTGCCCTCCGCCGAGATCGAACGGCTGGACCAGCTCTTTCGGCCGGAGGGGCCGCGCGGCGGGGGCTGAACCTGGACCCTGATATTCGGACAGACCCTTGGTGTCGGGGCGGGGTTGAAACCCGCCCCGACCCAGCCTGCCCACTCGCAGAATCCGCCGCGGCCGGGTGTGATCAGAACTGATGGGGCCGGGCCTCTCGGTAGGA
>CAYYAY010000090.1:0-19899 GCA_964470155.1 uncultured Lamprocystis sp.
TCGTCGGCGCCAAGGAGGGTGGGGCGGAACTGACGGTCACGATGAGTACGCGGACTCTGGTCCGCTGGGCGGGTCTCTCGCTGACATTCAAAGGGGCCCCGAAGGTCTTCGAGTATGCCTTGTCCCAGGCCCTGACCGCCCGCGCGGAGCCGCAGCAGCAGGAGGCGATCCACCGGATCGCGGCCGACGTGTTCGGCGACTACTGGGAGGGGTCGCAACCGTGAACGGCAAGACCTACGAACTGTTCCGTTTCACCCATCCGGATGGATCGGCCAAGGAGTGGGGCTATGCCGAGATGGGCACCGGCTCCGGGCTCTTTGAGGTCCGATGGGGAAAAGCCGGCCAGCTGGTGCAAAACCAGGTCGGTCTGACCCGCGCGATCGTTCATAAGCGTCGGGACGAGAAGATGAACAAGGGCTACCAGCCGGTGGGGCGGCGCCTGATCGACACGCAAGGGGCGGTCAGCCCGCTGCCGCGCATTCAGCCGCCGGCATCCGAGCCCCCGCCAGCGCCTCTGCCGAAGAAACCGCGGAAGTCCGCCATCGACATCGCTGCCCTCCTGGGTGGGGATGAAGACGGGTTCTACTTCTAAACCGATCGTCCAAACCAACCGCCAACCGCGGCGCCTGTAGTCGCCGCCAGGCGGTCGCGTGCGCCCGGCTTGGCAAGGAGACAAACCGTGCAAGATAGACACCGCATCCATCGCATTACGGACCAGATCACGCTGGTGGTGCTGGGCGTGAACATCTGGTCGGGCCGGAAGAAGCTCCGGCCGGAGGACCTCAAGCTCGGGACCGAGATCCCACCGGAGGACCTGGTGTCGCTGGGGTCGAAACGCATTTGCAGCCCGGAGGCGCTGAAGGAGTTCCACCGGCTGAAAAAGGTCGGTGAACGGGCCTGCCTGCACTTCGGAACCCGCTTTCTTGGCGGGTTTGCAATCCCCAACGCCCATGCCGAGTCCTTGGCGGACAAGCTGGAGACGGTGAAGGCCGCGTTTGATGCGCAGACCCAGACCTTCCTGTCCGGTTACGACCAGGCGCTTGAGGAGTGGATCTCGAGCCTCCCGGCCTGGGAGGAGCCGATCCGGCGGGCGATCGAGCCGGCCAATGTGGTCGGCGGCCGTTTGCGCTTCGGCTTCCAGTTGGTCCAGATCGCCCCGGCCGCTCAGCCGGGGACCCTGGAGCAGGAGGTCAACGGGCTCGGTGACGGGATCTTCGCCGAGGTCGAGCAGATGGCCCGGGAGCTGGATGAAAGCTTCGAGGGCAAGGAGAAACTCCACCGCCGCGCGCTGGGGACCTTCCGCCGTATCCGGGAGAAATTGGCCTGTCTGTCGTTCATCGACCAACGGATTGCTCCGGTGGTCGACACGATCGACGACTGGTTCGCCCGAGTGCCAACGGACGGTCCGATCGAGGGGCCGATCTTCAACGAGGGGATGGGCCTGGCGCTCCTGCTGGGAGACTCCAAGCGCATGGCGCGGCACGGCGCTGGGCAACGGGCGATGCAGACCGGCGAGACGGTGCCGGAACACGACGACGAGACTGGCGCCGTGACCATGGACGAGGCGCCCGTCGTCGCTGAGACGGCGTCACCGCAGGTCCCTGAGCGGTCATTCGATGAGGAACTGGACGCGATCTTCGGGGCTGAGTCGGCATCCGTCGCGAGTCAGACCGCAGAGGAGATCGACGACCGACCGCGGGCGCAGCCTGCGGTTGCGGAGAAGGAAGACGAAGAGGCACTGGCCGTCGATGACGGCGGGGGCTTCTTCTTCTGACCATGGGGCGGATTGCGCGCCTTGGCGCCCGATCCGCTGTCTACCACCCGAGCGGGGCGCCGATCCCCGCCGGGGGTGGTGCGCCCCAATTTTTCTGGAGCGCACTATGAACAAGGGCAATCTGATGCAGGCCCTGCCGATCGTTGCCGCCGCCTACGGGCGGAAATTCGGCGTGAAGGTGCAGGTTGGGGGAACCCAAGCCAGCACGGATGGCAGGACCATCGTCATCCCCGCGATCCGGGACGAGCCGGTCGCCAAGACGCTGGCTTGGGGCTACCTGACGCATGAGGCCGCCCATGTGCGGTTCACGGACATGAAGGCGTATCGTGCCACCGCGCTGAAGAACCCGCTCGTGAAGGCTGTCCTCAACATTCTGGAGGACGTGCGGATCGAAAACGCGATCCTGGGACCCTACCCGGGTTCCGTTAAGACGCTGGACGAGACGTTGGGATGGCTGGTCCGTGAGGGCAAGACCACCGCGGCGAAGCAGGGAGACAGCCCGCCCATGGTCTTGGGTGCGTTTCTCTTGACCATGCTGCGGTACCGCGTACGACGGCAAGGGGTCCTGAAGGGCTTGGCCGAAGAATCGGAGCGGGTGCTTCGTGCGACCTTCCCGGCCAGCTTCGTCCATCGCCTGCTGGGGCTTCTCGCTGAAGTCCCGGGGCTGGATAGTACGGCGTCCACCGCCAACTTGGCGGAACGCATCGTGGCGCTGGTAGAGCAGGAGGCACAGGAGCCACCCCCAACTCCGGAACCCAGCGATACGGCCGACGATGATGTGCAAGGCGATGATGCGGACGGGGATCAAGAGCCCGGCGATGATGATGTGGCCGGAGACCAAGAACCTGGTGACGATGACGGGGCCGGGGATCAAGAGCCCGACGACGATGACGCGGCCGGGGACCAAGAACTCGGTGATGACGACCCGGCCGGGGATCAGGAGTCTGACGAAGGGGAAGCGGCCGGGAACCAGGATCCCGGCGACGACGATGTGACCGGGGCCCCAGAGCCCAGTGGCGACGATCCGGCCGGGCGCGACGCCCTCCGGGCGATCCTTGCCGCTGGCGAAGACGAACTGCCCGAGGATCTCTTCGAGGCCGTCGCAGACGCCCTGAACGCGCAGACGGCGGGCACCGACGCGGCGCTCCTGCCGTCCTTGGAGGACTATCACGGCGATGCGGCACTCGGCAAGGTCCGTCTCGCCGGGGTGAAAGGGGAATCTGCGAAGCTCGCGGCACGACTCCAAGGCCTCGTCCAGGCCCACGACATGGCCAAGACCAGGACGGCGAGGCGGGGACGCGCATTGAGCACCCGGCATCTCCACCGCGCCGCGGTCGGGGACGACCGGATCTTTCAGCGCACTGATCAGCGGATGATCCCCAACACGGCGGTCCATGTGTTGATCGACCTCTCGGGGTCGATGGGTGGTGGGGCGGATCGCATCGCCCTGGACGCGGCCATGTCCCTGGCCCTCGCGCTGGAGCCCATCCGGGGGGTGTCCTGTGCCGTCACCGCCTTTCCGAGTCTCGCTGGGGAGGCCGATAGGGTCACCCGCATCACGAGCCACGGCGAGCGCGTGGCCGCCCGGGCCGGCGCCTTCGTGCAGCATGCGCGCGGCGGCACCCCGATGACGGGGGCGCTGTGGTATGCCGCGGCGGACCTGTTGGCGCGGCAGGAGGAACGCCGGGTCATCCTGACCCTCACCGATGGTGGCCCGAATGACTGGGATAGCGCCAAGGAGATGGTCAACCGTGCGGGCACCGCCGGGATCGAGATGATCGGCGTCGGCATTGCCACCAGCGTCGACCCGCTGTTTCCGGTCGCCGTGCAGATCGCCAGCGTCGCCGACCTCAAGGGCGAGTTGTTCCGTATTGCGGAGCGGCTGCTGCTGAAGTAACCAACCCACGCCAGGTCCAGGTCGGCAGTCCACCACGGACTGCCCGGCCTGGTCCGGGAGGCGTGCCTGCCCTGCGCTCTTCGTGAACTCACCCGTGAGAGCGTAGCGCACGCAGGTCTTCTTCGGTTCTCCCTGGTGAGACCGAGATCACCGCCAGCTGAGCGGCCTAGAAGAACAGCCGAAACGATGATCACTTGCAACCCCAACCGGGCGCATGACGCCCCGCGGGGTGGCGTGTCCCCCTCAAGAACCCGAGAACACCATGAAGATACCCGAAGAGATCGCCGCCCAGGTCGCCACGGCCGTGCGGACCATCGCCACGACGGCGAGCAGTCACCTCGGTACGGACTGCATCTGGCACGCCTTGGCCTGTCAGTACCTACTCGCCCGCGAGGGCCTCGACGATGTGCGTCTGGTGGCCGGCGATGCTGCCTGGCGCGTCGATGGCCAGGACCCCGGTGCGGTGGTCTGTCATCATCGCGAAGGGTCCGTGGTGGCCGTCGGCACCGGCGGCTTTCTGTTTCACGCCTGGGTCTCCGATGGTGACCAGGTGTTCGATGCGACGACCTATCAGTTTCGCCAGAAGCTAGCCGCACTCGACGCGGCGGACGGTGGTCGGACCAGGGTGACCTGGTGTCCGGAGTACCTCCTGGTGGACCGCAAGGACTGCAAACCCTGGCGGTTCGTGCGCGACGGCTTACGGGCCGGACTGTTCTGTTACGACGCGATTCCGGCCATCGTCGCGCAGGTCGCCACTCATCCCGATACCCAGTTGGATGCCGAAGCGATCGCCCTGCTGGAGCAGGTGTATGAGCACGTCAAGGACGGGAACAGGCTCGTCGTGGTCGGCCCGAACGGCGTCGCCGCGACCGAGTAATCAAACCAGTTCGATCAACCCCCAAGGGGAGGCCGCCTCCCTGATCGGGGAACGTGCGTCTCCCCATTTCACCGGAGAGACACATGACACCAACCAACGGGATCGAAACCGCGACGCGCGCTCCGGCCCGCCACTGGCTGCTGATCGTCGAGGGCGATTGCGAGCCCGTCTTGATCGGCCCCCTGGACGAATCCGCGGTGCTCGCCAGGGCGACGGAACACCGCGCCAACGACCCCTCCCTGGACGACGGCCTCTATGCGTTGTCCCTGGATGCCGAGGGCAACCTCAGCGTCGCGGCCTTTGCGCATGACGCACTTGCGCCGCGGGGATAACTCCGCTCACGACCGTTGAACCCATGGTTTGCGCGCCCTCAAGCGGGTGCGCGGCCCGCTCGATCCCCACCGGGAGACTCGCTCTCCCCCTGGGGACGGCGTGTCTGCCGGTCTCACCAACCCAGGAGACCACCATGGCCACACAACTTTCCCTGTTCGCAGACGACATCGACGACGACGACCGCCGCCCGGCCCTGTCGCGTACCGACCGCTCGCTGGTGGCGCAAGCCATCCACTGTCTGGAGGCGGTCTACCTGACCAAGGGGGACTGCCTCACCAGTCCGAAAGATACCCGCGACTATCTGAAACTGAAGCTCCTTGGCCTGCCGAGCGAGGTCTTCGTGTGCCTGTTCCTGGACACCCGGCACCGGGTTATCCGCTACGAGGAGTTGTTCAGGGGCACCATCGACGGGGCGAGTGTGCATCCCCGCGAGGTGGTGCGCCGTGTCATCGAGACCAATGCCGCCGCGGTCATTTTTGCCCATAACCATCCCAGTGGTGTTGCCGAGCCCAGTCAGGCGGATCTGCGCATCACGCAACGGCTCAAGGAGGCGCTGGCCCTCATCGAGGTGCGGGTCCTCGACCATCTGATCGTCGGCGAGGGGGAGACCACCTCGCTTGCTGAATGTGGACTTCTGTGAAATGTGGAGTCGGGCGCGCGGCCCTAGCAACCGCGCGCCGGTGGGTCTGAATGCTTCACATAGTCGAACTACATCCGCCGAAGCCAAGCGACCAGATCCTCGGCATCGAGCAGCGGGTGCAGGCGGCTTGGTGGCGCCAGTGCCTCGGGAAACACTTGTGAAAGTGCCTCCCGTTTGAGGTCCAGGTCGGCGCGGGCGTAACGCATCGTCGTGTTCAGGCCCGCATGTCCCAGCCACTGGCTGATGGTGGCGAAGTCCACTCCTGCTTTGAGCAGCGCGACAGCCGTGGTGTGGCGCAGGGAATGGGGGTGGATACGTTTGTCGCGCAGCGTCGGCGTCGAGGTAGCGGCGATGGCGACGTATTTGCGGAGAAGGTAGCGGACCCCGAAGCGCGTCATCTGCTGACCCCGCGCATTGGCGAACACGAACGCCTGTGCCGGATTGGATCCCGTCACCGCGGTTTCTTCCATTAGGCTCTTCAGCACCCGGGCCGTTGCGGGCCAAATCGGACACAGTCGAGTCTTGTTTCCCTTGCCGTTGAGGCGGACCTGGCCGGGGGTGTCCAGCCGGATGTCGCATCGACGCAGATCCAGCACCTCTTGGACCCTGGCGCCGGTGTTGAACATCAAGGCAAAGAGCGCGTAATCGCGCCGCCCAAGCGGGGTACCCCGATCGATGCTCTGCAGGAGTGCCTCGATCTCCGGTGCTTCGAGGTAGTCGATCGGCGCCTCCCTGGCGCCGCGTTTGAACGGTAGCCCGATGACCTGCTGCAGAATGCCGAGACGCTCGGGTCGGTGCGCAGCGACGAAGCGGGCAAAGACATGGATTGCGCCGAGCCGCCCGTTACGCGTCGCGATCCCATTCTCGCGCTCCTCCTCGAGGAAGTTCAGGAACGCGAGGACGCGCTCGGCCGTCAGGTCGGCGACTTCGAGCTGATCGACCGGGCGCTCGCTCGCGCGGGAGACGAATTGCAGCAGGAGCAGGAGCGCATCCCGATAGCTATGGATCGTGTGCGGACTCATGCCGCGTTGCGCGGGCAAGAAATCCTCAAAGAACTGCACCAGATCCCGTCCAAGGTCCGTCGGTCGTGTCCGTCTCATGATTGGCCTCCTTCCAATACACCTGCGTACGCGCGCTCAAAGCGCCGGCTCGCATGGGCGATCACGGCGGGCATCCAGCGCAGGTAGTAGGCCGTGGAGACGATGGAGACATGGCCCATGTAGAGGGCGAGCTTCGGGAGGTTCACTTGGACATTGGCGTCGTCCTCGTACCAGCGCCGAAGCGCCGCGACGGCAAAGCTGTGGCGGAAATCCTGAACCCGCGGACGGCGACCGCCGCAACCACGGATCCCCGCAGCGGTGAGCACGTTTCTCAAGCTGGCATACAGGCCGGCGCCGGTGTAGGCGTGACCGCGGCAGGTGTAAAGCAGCGGGGCGCTGTCGCGATTGTCGATCCCCAGTTGGCGGCGCTGCACGAGATACGCGCGCAACTCGGTGCGCACGCTCTCGGAGACCGGAACCCAACGGGACTTGTGGAACTTCGAGTCGCGGATGAAGAGCACGCCCTGCTCGGCATCCACGTCGGCGAGGGTCAACCGCGTCAGCTCGCCACGCCGCAATCCGGTGGTGTACAGCAAGAGGATCGCCATGCGCAGCACCAGGGGTCGCAGCCGGTCATGAGGCAGCGGGCGTACTCCGGCGAGATGGGTCAGCAACTGCTCAATCTGCTCGGGTTCGATGAGTGTCGGCAATGGACTTGGCCCCCGCCGTGCAAAGGAGCCCGGATCCGGAAGGAAACCATCCGGTTCGCGGCGCCGATGGTAGAGACAGAAGTTATAGACGGCGTGCTCATACACTATCCGACTGTTGGGGCTCAGCCCGGCGAAGGATGCTCGCCACCGATCGAAGAGGGCGCGATCGAGATCCTCGCGATCTTCCCTGACCAGGACTGCGCGGACATCGTTCAGAATCGCCTCTTCCCTCCGGTAGCCGCGTCCGAGCGCGCGGCGATTGGTCAGATAGGCGCTGACGGCTTCATCCCAGCGGGACAAGGTCTTACATGTTGTCATGACACCCTCCATGACCGGCTCCGATCCCGGGAATATCGAGTGCAACATCGCGCAACGCCTCGACATCGAGACGCAGATAGTTGCAGGTACTTTCCAGGCTCCGGTGTCCGAGCAGATCGCCGATGGCTTTGACGCCGACCCCTCGCGTCAGCAGACGCATCGCGAATGCGTGGCGCAAGCTGTAGGCACCGTGAACCCCCTGCGGCAAACCGGCTTCGCGCATGCGCTTGTCGAAGATGTCACCGACGGCGGTGCGCCGCAGTGGGCCATTCGGGCAGCGCAGCCGCAGGAACAGCTCCGGATCAACGCAGTCCTGCTGCAGGCGATCCTGTTGCAGGTAGTCGCGAAGGACCTGCAAGGTCGGCGGGGCGATCGGCAAGGTCAGTTCCGAACGCGTCTTGTGCTGTGTCACGTGCAGCACGGCGCGCTCCCAATCGATGGAATCCAGCCGCAGGGTGACCACCTCGATGGGTCGTAGTCCGTAGTGGGCGATCAGGTGAAGAACGCAGTAATCGCGCCATCCTCCCTTGCTCTGCCGGTCAATCGACGCGAGTAGGGCCTGGACGCTCTCCCAGGGCAGGGCGCGCGGCGGCAACTCGCCGCGGTAGATGCGCGGCGTATCGACCTGCCGATCGAGTCGCGTGGGGAGGTATCCCCGATCGTGGCAATAGCGCAGGAAGGATCGCAGGTGCGCGACCACATGCTGCATCGAATGTCTCGACAGCTCCCGTGCGCGTCGAACCACGAACCGCTCGACGTCCAGCGCTGTCAGCTCGCCGATGGTCCGAGCGCAACCGATGCCGCGCGTCAGGAAGTCGGTGACCGTGTGCGCATGATGACTTCGTGCCGAGACCGAGAGACCGCGCACCGCGTTCAAATAGTCCGCGTACTCCCGTCGCAGACCAGCGAACGGATCGTCGACACGGGGTTCGCGTAGTTGGCCACGCGCTTGCAAGAACCGCGTGTATGCGCGGCGGGTTGCCTGAAAGCGGTGGATACGGCTGGCCAGTCCATTGCCGACATCGAAAGCCGTTTCGAGATCGGCGCGGGCACTGGCGTTGGATTCGGCGATCACGGGCATGCGCGGGAGCACACAGTCCAGGCGCAAGAGATGTTTGTGGATGACGTCCGGCGTGTACCGCTCGGCGCAAAGCCACGCCGAGAAATCGTCCAACTCCTGAGTGTCGTCGGAACGCTCGATCAGCGCGCGCGTTTTGGGGAACAGATCGGTAGGCATGGCACTCTCCAACGATGGTGATGGAGATTTCCAAGCTAGCAGTCGCCCCTTCAGTTATGTGGAGTCACCGAGCTCGGTTCCCGCCGTTACCAGTGAGACCCGAGGGCCACTCCACATTTCACAGAAGTCCACATTCAGCAAGAAATGTTGAGGTCAACATTTCTTGCTGAACGTGGATTGCTTTAGCGAGCCCAGAGGGGACACGGGATCGCCGATCGGTATTCCGTGTCGCTGCATCCGACGTTGGAGATCGAGATGAATCATCACATTGAGGCGGCAGTGGTCCGCCAACACGCGCGTAGTCAATGGCTTGGCATCGTCGGGCGTCTGGCGCCGAGCTTGGAGCAGGCCCTGGCCCGTCCGGGTCGGCACGTCCCCTGTCCCGTCCATGGAGGACGGGACGGCTTCCGGGTATTCAAGGATGCCAACGAGAGCGGGGGAGGGATCTGCAACACCTGCGGGGCATTCCACGACGGGTTCGCCCTGCTGATGTGGGCGAACAACTGGGCTTTTCGTGACGCCCTGGAGGCGGTCGCCCGGGATCTCCGGTTGGACGCCGGGAACAGGTGGATAGCGCCACGAGCGCAACTCAGACCGAGTACCGCTCCGGTGCAGTGTCAGGACCATGCCGCTGCTGAGGCGGCGCTAAGGCGCGTCTGGTCCGAGAGCCTGGACCCACAGGACTCCAAGGCCCGACCGCTCCAGCGGTATCTCCTGCACCGCGGCATTGACGCGAAACCGGACCCCCGTGTCGTCCGGTTCCACCCGGGACTTGGGTACTACCAGGATCGAAGGAGGATCGGCACCTATCCGGCGATCGTCGCCCGGGTGTCGGACGCGCAAGGGCAGCCGGTGAGCCTTCACCGGCTCTACCTGACCCCCGACGGGCGCAAGGCCCCGGTGGAGAGTCCCAAGAAGATGATGGTCCCGCTGGGGCCGGTCGTCGGTGGCGCCATCCGGCTTTATCCGGCCGGACCGACGCTGGGCATCACCGAAGGCATTGAGACCGCCTTGGTGATCCGACAGCGCACTGGGATGCCAGTCTGGGCCGGTGTGTCGGCGACTCTGATGGAGCGGTTCGAGCCCCCCACGGAGGTGACGTTGGTCGTGGTGTGGGCAGACTTGGATGTCTCTGGCACTGGCGAGCGAGCGGCTGAGGTGCTGCTGAACCGGCTTGTGGCCAAAGGCGTGCGGGTCGCCGTGCATGTTCCGAAGGGACCTATCCCCAAGGGCATGAAGGGCTTGGATTGGGCCGATCTCTGGAGTCTCAAGGATCTGGAGGCGGCTTAGCTACTGCCAGTGACATCTCTGCTGTCACAAACCCCGACCGGCGTCTGCCGGTCGGGGTTCCTTTTTCGGGATGGAAGAGTAACGCGGCGCGCTCTTTCAGTGTTGACATATAGCACTTTAAGAGATATTCTTGAGTATGACACGTCCTGTATTGATATAAAAGAAATGTAATCATGAACTTAAAGGCTGGTGGTCAAGTGCCCCTGAGGCAGCGGTGCAGCTTGACTTGTGTGCCAGTGTTGGACTGCTCCGAGTTTTTCGCAGCCTTGAGAGGTTAGGGCGATGAGCGACACTCTCTTGGTCGACTTGGTGGAGTCCGCGCGCCAACTTGGCAGCGTAAGCACACGAACGGTGAGGCGACTCATCAAGGCGCAGTCGCTTCGTACCGTACGGGTTGGCAGTCGTCTGATGGTGACTATGGAGTCTCTTCTCGCCTATGTGGACCGGGGGAACCCGGACAGCGATAATCCGGCGCGCGTGGGGCCGGATGTGCGGGAGACCGACACATGCCGAAACGCAAGCAAGACCAAGACGGGCTTTACCAGCGGGGTGACTCCCAGTGCTGGTGGATGTCGTACACAGACGCAAGCGGCAAGCGCGTTAGACGCTCTTCTGGAACGACCGAGCGAAAGGAAGCCGAAGCGCTCCTCGCGAAATGGCGGCTTGAGGCCCACCGGGAGCGCCAGTGGGGCGACCAGCCGTCGCGGACCTTCGAGGATTTGATGATCGGGTACCTGCAGGCCAGTGCTACCACCAAGCGGCCTACGGGATATCGCCGTGATCAGGACGCGACGCGGCATTTGCGGGACGCCTTTTCAGGCATGGAGCTTGGATCCATCACCCCAGCACGGATACGTGCTTACATCGACGGGCGACGCAAGGATGAGGTTACCCCGGCGACCATCAACCGGGAACTGTGTGTGCTCTCGGCGGCGATCAACTATGCTCGCCGTGAGTGGGAATGGGAGATCCCGAATGCGGTGGCGGGTCGGAAACTGAGGGAGCCGGAAGGCCGGGTGCGCTGGATCACTCGGGATCAAGCCAAGCGGCTGTTGGAGGAAGCCAGCGGTGGCGATGCCCAGGCCGAACACCTGAACGACTTCATCCGCTTGGCGCTGCATACCGGCTGCCGCAAGGGGGAGTTGCTGAACATGGAGTGGGCGCGTGTGGATCTTGCCGCAGGCCTGATCTACCTCGGCGCGGAGCACACCAAGACGGCGCGACGCCGGAGCGTGCCGCTTAACGCCATTGCGAAGGATGCTATGATGGGGCGTGCGAAGTATCGGGCGCAGCATTGCCCTAATAGTCCCTGGGTGTTCTGTCATCCTGACGGGGCACGGATCGGGGACGTGAAACGAAGCTTTGCCTCGGCCTGCGAACGCGCCGAGATCGAAAATTTCCGCATCCACGACCTGCGCCACACCTGTGCGGCCTGGCTGGTGTCAGCGGGGGTGCCGCTCGCTGAGGTGCGAGACCTCCTCGGCCATACCACGGTGCGCATGACCGAGCGGTACGCGCACTTGGCGCCGGAAAACGTCCGGGCCGCCGTCGCGTTGCTTGAACACTGAACCCTAAGTCACGAAAGCGTCACGTTCGTTATGCAGCAGTCTCGCAAAAACGTCGGTAACACTTTGAAAGTAAATGGTGGAGCAGAGGGGGATCGAACCCCTGACCTCCGCATTGCGAACGCGGCGCTCTCCCAGCTGAGCTACTGCCCCAAAGAGGGTGCCCCGAACATCGGTGGTTCGACCGAAGGGACGGCTCCGGATGGTGGGCTTGCCCCCATCACGGAACGCGAATTCTGCACTGTTGCCGGGCTCCCGGCAAGTCCTGCGTAGCTTCCCGTTACCTCGGCAGGATGAATTCGATGACGATCTTGCTGCCGAAGTAAGCGAGGATCAGGATCAGGAAGCCGCTCAGGGTCCAGGTGATCGCGGTGCGTCCACGCCAGCCGTAGCGAAAGCGTCCGAGCAGGAGTGAGCCGAAGACTACCCAGGCCAGGGTCGACAGCACGGTTTTATGGACCAGATGCTGGGCGAACATGTTCTGCAGGAAGGCGAATCCGGACAGCAGGGCCAGTGTCAGGAGCACGAAGCCGGCGGCGATCATTTCGAATAGCAGGCTCTCCATGGTCTGCAGCGGCGGGAGCCCCCGCACGAAGCTGCTGGCGTGGCGGTTGCGTAAATGGTTGTCCTGGATCGCCAGCAGAATCGCCTGGACGGCGGCCAGTGTCAGCAGACTATAGGCGAGCATGGAGAGCAGGACATGGAGTTTCAGCGGCCAGCTCGCGGTCGCGCTCATGAATGCGACTTCGCCGTAGGCCGACTCGAGCAGCAGGGTCACTGCCGCCACCGGGAGCAGGATCAGACCCAGGTTCTCCACCGGTTTGGTCAGGCTGGAGACCAGCAGCAGGGTGATCACGGTCCAGGAGGTAAGGGCCAGGGCGTTGAAGAAGGCCAGGTTCAGGCCGACTTGGCTGAAAATACTGTTCCACAGGAGCCAGGTGTGGAGAATCAGGCCGGCGAAGCCGAGTGACAGGGCCAGGTCGCGGCTGGGCACCCAGGGTTCATTCGGCCGGAACAGGCGCAAGCCGATCACGCTGGTGGCGGCCAGATAGAACAGGATGGCGGAAGCGGAGAGGAGTATGTGCGTCATGATGTGCGGATAATGGCATAAAGCGGCGGTCCGGAAAACGTTGCGGCGGCGCTATACTGCCAAAATTTGCGCGCGACGCCGTTGGCGGGGGCTGCGGATGTCGCACGCCGCGGGCCGGCGACCACTGTCAGGCATCATTGAGGTCAAGCATGTTCGAGAATCTCCAGGAGCGCTTCGGGCGCGTGTTGAACAACCTGCGCGGCCAGGGGCGTTTGACCGACGACAACATCAAGGACACGATGCGCGAGGTGCGCATGGCGCTGCTGGAGGCGGATGTGGCCCTGCCGGTGGTGCGTCAGTTCGTTGATCAAGTCCGCGAAAAAGCCTTGGGCGAGGAGGTCATGCGCAGCCTGACGCCGGGTCAGGTGCTGATCAAGATCGTCAACGACGAGCTGATCGCCCTGATGGGCGAGGCCAACGAGCGTCTGGATCTGACGGCGCAGCCGCCCGCGGTGGTGCTGATGGCGGGCTTGCAGGGCTCGGGCAAGACTACCAGCGTGGCCAAGCTCGCCCGCTGGCTGCAGGAGAAGCAGAAGAAGACCGTGCTGGTGGTGAGTTGCGACGTCTATCGTCCGGCCGCCATCGAGCAGTTGCGCACGGTGGCCGCCGAGGTCGGCGCGAGCTTCCTGCCGAGCAGCGGCGATCAGGACCCGGTGGCCATCGCCCGCGCCGGTCTGGATGCGGCGCGCAAACAGTTCAAGGATGTGCTGATCGTCGATACCGCCGGCCGGCTGCATGTGGACGCGGCCATGATGGACGAGATCAAGGCGATCCATGCCGCCATCCATCCGATCGAGACGCTGTTCGTGGTCGACGCCATGACCGGCCAGGATGCAGCCAACACCGCCAAGGCGTTCAACGAGGCGCTGCCGCTGACCGGTGTCATCCTCACCAAGACCGACGGTGACGCCCGCGGCGGCGCGGCCCTCTCCATCCGCCAGATCACCGGCAAGCCGATCAAGTTCCTGGGAACCGGCGAGAAGACCACCGCCCTGGAACCTTTCCATCCGGATCGGGTCGCCTCGCGTATTCTCGGCATGGGCGACGTGATCTCGCTGGTCGAGGAGATGCAGTCCAAGGTCGATCGGGAGCAGGCCGAGCGGCTGGTCAAGAAGCTCAAGAAAGGCAAGGACTTCGATCTGGCCGACTTCAAGGAACAGTTGGAGCAGATGAGCAAGCTCGGCGGCATGGCGAGCCTGATGGACAAGCTGCCGGGGATGAACCAGGTCCCGGAGCACATGAAGAATCAGGTCAACGACAAGGAGATGGGCAAGTTGGTCGCGATCATCAATTCGATGACGCCGCAGGAGCGACAGTTTCCGGCAGTGATCAAGGGCTCGCGCCGTCGGCGCATCGCGCTGGGGTCCGGAACCCAGGTCCAGGACGTGAACAAGCTGCTCAAGCAGTTCATTCAGATGCAGAAGATGATGAAGAAGATGAAGGGTGGCGGTATGAGCAAGATGATGCGCGCGATCGGCGGGCGTATGCCGGGCGGTTTTCCAGGGGGATTCCCGGGAGGCGGTATGCCGCCGGGTGGGTTCGGTCTCTAAACCAAGGATTTCTGCGCACTATGCACTATCGAGTCTTCTATCTCTTCGAGCGCTCCGGCGAGTCCGTGTCCTCTGCCAGTGCCATTGAGATGAGCGCACGTGACATTCGCGAGCAGTTGCTGCCGCGGCTTCAGTCCGAGGATGACTTTCTCGGTCTCATCGATCCACAGGACACCACGCTCCAAATCCTGTGTGAGCCCAAAGCGGCGCGGTACTGGGTCGAACTGCCGGTGGAGGCCGCGAAGGCTTCCTATGGCAAGCATATGGACCTGGATGAGCTTCAGGAGTTTGTGCGGCAACTGCCGGCGGTGTTCACCTCGCGGGCCATCCCGGGGCTGGTGTATCGGCCTTGGTAGCGCCTTGGACTCCGGCGGCTCAGGCTGGCGGGCGCCGACGGTAGGCGAGGCCGAGGAACAGCGCTCCGCACAGGATCATGGGTAATGAGAGGATCTGCCCCATGGTGAGCCAGTCGAAGGCGAGGTAGCCGAGGTGGGCGTCCGGGGTGCGCACGAACTCGACCAGGAAGCGGAAACACCCATAGAGCAGCAGGAAGAGCCCGGAGACCGCCATCATTGGCCGCGGTCGGCTGGAGAAGATCCAGAGGATCAGGAACAGGACCAGGCCCTCCAGCGCGGCCTCGTAGATCTGCGAGGCGTGCACCGCGGGGCTGAGCAGTGCGCTCGCCGGCTGATCCGCGCATTGGGCGGGAAACTGGATGCAGGGCAGTTGCACGCCCCAGGGGGCATCGGTGCGATGGCCCCAAAGTTCCCCGTTGATGAAGTTGCCGATGCGCCCGAACAGGAGCCCGGTCGGTACCAAGGGGGCGATGAAGTCCGCCGCCTGGAAGAAGTGCAGCCCGTGGCGGCGCGCGAACAGGGCTACCGCCAGCGCGACGCCGAGCAAGCCGCCGTGGAAGGACATGCCGCCTTCCCAAACCTTGATTAAATTCAGCGGGTTCGCAAGAATTTGGTCAAACCCGTAGAAGACCATGTAGCCCAGCCGGCCGCCGGCGATGACCCCGATGACACAGTAAAAAATCAGGTCGTCGACCATGTCCGCGTTCCAGCCCGAGCCGGGGCGCGACGCGCGCCATCGACCCAGCCCCCAGGCGAAGGCAAAGCCGAGCAGATACATAAGTCCGTACCAATGGACGCGCAATGGTCCGATGGCGATGGCGATGGGGTCGATGTCGGGGTAGGTCAGCATGGCGCGGGATAGTATACGGTTGAGTGGCCAGTGACCAGTGGTGCGTGGTCGGTGAGGCGCGCGAAATCGACAGTGCGCGCGTTTGTTGCTGCGTGATCTAAAAGTGTACGCTCGGTCAAGCTGTTATTTGGCGGCCGAGGCGTAGAGTGCCTCAAAATAGTGCAGACAGAGCCCAACCGCTGCCTGCGGCTCGACGCCGCTCAGTTGCGTATTCAACGCCGCTTCGATCGCGCGGGTTTCGGGCAAGGCTTTGCGAGCCCAGAGATTGATCTCGATGTCGTGCATGATCCGGCCGATCTGGATCAGCCGCGCATCCGTGAGCCGGTAATGGGCCAGGAGCGTCTCGTAGGTTGATCGATTGTGGCTGCGCCGCAGCGGTGCGTCAGGGGTATCGAACACGATGGCCCCGGGAGGGGGTGCTGTATCCGGTGCGATGAACAGGATCTGTGCCGCGGGTGCAATGAACCGCTTGATGAGCCAGATGGACGCGCATTTGTCCGGTTCGAGTGTCTCCCAGGTGACGAAGGTTGGTTCATCCGCCGTTGTCGTCGGGGGCAGGTTGACGATGAGCAGCGCGATAATCAGCAGGGAGGGTCTCAGCCACATAGTCGTTCCCGATACCAGGTCATCAGTTGTCCCAGGGTAAGACCGGTCAGTTCACACCGATCGAGCGCATCGGCAATCCGGCCGTGGTTCATGAGGACGATCCGTTCCGCCAGCGCCAGGGCTTCGTCCAAATTATGTGTCACATAAAGGACGGTGGTCGCGAGTGATGCGCTGAGGCTGCGCACCAGCCCGGTCATATCGGCCTTGAGCAGCGGGTCCAGGTTGCTGAATGGCTCGTCCATCAGGAGGAGCGGGTGCCCAGGGGCCAAGGCTCGCGCAATCGCGAGTCGCTGCCTTTGGCCGCCGGAGAGTTGGTGCGGGTAGCGGTGGGCCAGATCGGCGATGGCAAGCCGTTCCAACAACTCGCCCACCCGTGCCCTGATCGCTGCCCGGCCATGGGTGTTCGCCTTCATCCCAAAGGCAACCTGCTCCCTGACCCGCAGATGGGGCCACAGTGCAAGATCCTGAAAGACCATGCCGAGGCCGCGGGTGGCCGGTGCCGCCAGGTGATCGCGGGCACTCACGCGGCGGCCGTCGATCCGTATCTCGCCGTGATCCGGACGTTCCAGACCGGCGATGAGCCGCAGCAGCGTCGTCTTGCCGCAGCCTGAGGGTCCCAGGATCACCGTCACTGCCCCCGTCGCGATGTCTAAGTGCAACCGATCAAGGACCGGTACACCCGCATAGCCTTTATCCAGTGCGCGGATGCTGATCATCGCGCATCCCCGATCGGCCGGCGTAACGCGCTCAGTACCGCGAGGCCGATCAGCAGCGTGATGGCGATCAGGATGAGGCACAGTGCCGACACGGTCGCCTCGGCGCCATAGTGCATATAGTTGTAGATGGTGATCGGAATGGTGGTGGTGCCCGGCGGGGTCACCAGCAGGGTGACACCGAGTTCGCCCAGGGAAAGCACGAAGGTGATGAAAAAGGCGGTGAGCAGGCCGTTGCGCAGGAGCGGCAGCAGGATGCGCAGGCCGAGCCGCAGTTCGGTCACACCCGCCAGCCGTGCCGCCTCCAGCAGGTGCGGATGCACCTGTAGCAGGTTGGCATGGACCGCGCGCACCGCGAATGGGATGAAGTGCGCGCAATAGCCGAGCGCGATGATGAGCGGGGTCCCATACAGCCAGTCGGTCACGGGCCGGTTCCAGAGTCGGATCATCCCGATACCAAGCACGATCGCCGGGACCGCGAACGGGACCTGGCTGAGATAGTGAAGCAAGGTTCGCCAAGGCTCGCGCGCCTGCTGGATTGAGACAGCGGCGAACAACGCGAGCAGCGTCATGAGGGCCGCCGCGCCGGCCGCCAGCAGCAAGCTGAACCCGATCGACGGGCCGGCGGCCGTCAGTGCCTTGATATAGGCCGTCCAGTGACCGGCGGACACCAGCAGCGCGAGCAGGGGCACGGCGACTGATAACCCGATGACAATCATTGCAAACAACAAGGCGACAGGCTGCCAGGCACCGAGTCGGTAGCGTCGTGGTGCGGCGACGCCGGCACCGAGGCTGACGTAGGAACGGTTGCGCATGGCGGCGACCAGCAGCGCGGTCACCGCCATGGCCAGCGCCAGCAGCGGCAGGCTCAGCAGTGCGGCGGCCCGCTCGTCATAGAGTGCGCTGAACTGGATAAAGATTTCCACCGGGAAGACGCGTAGGCGCAGGAGATCGGGGACACTGAAGTCGATTAGTGCAAACATGAAGACGAAGAGTGCGCCGGCAATGATTTGCGGGCGCACCAGTGGTAGCGTGATATGCCATAGGACCGGGAGCGGACCCCGCTGTACCAGGGCCGCCGCCTCGCAGTTCCGGTCCAGGGTCTTGATGCCGCTGGCGGCGAGCAGTGTGACAAACGGGAAATAGGCCATGGCCAGCACCCAGATCGTCCCGCCCAGATGATGCACGTCCAGCGGCGCGGACTGCAATCCCAACAGGCCGACGAGAAAGGTGTTGACCGGCCCGTTCTGCGCGAGCAGGCGGCCCCAGACGATCGCGTGCACGGCAGGCGGGATCAGCAGCGGCAGCAGCGCGGCGAGCGCGAATGACCGGCGGCCGAACAGGTCGGTTTTCTCGCACAGGAGTGCGAATGGGACGCCGATCGCGACCGCCAGTGCCATGGTGCCGGTCGCCAGCAAGAGGCTCGAACCCAGCAACTCCCATTGACCGCGCGTGAGCAGCAGTGTCGCCAGGCCGTCGGCGTCGAATCGGCCGGCAGGCGCCAGCCCGGCGGCGCCCAATTGCAGCAATGGCGCCAGGGCGATGGCGCCAAACAGCAGCCAGACCGCGGCATGACCCCACCAGGGAAAGTGCACCGCTCAGCGGACGAAAAGGTCGCGGCTGAAGCGGGCGCCACGGTCGAGATTGGCCGCAATGTCGGCGTAATCGACCTGCATCGTCTTGATGCCGGCATACGGCGGGACCTGCGGTGGACGTTCCACGCCGTCGCGCACCGGGATCTGCATCGACTCGGAGAAGGCGAGCCGACGCTCGACTTCGCGGGACAAGAGATAATCGATCAAGCGTCTGCCGGACTCCGGATTCGGCCCGCCCTTGATCAGTGCCGCCGTGTTTGGAATCAGCAGGGTCCCGACCCCGTCCTGATCCGGAAACAGCATCCCCACGGGCTTGCCGGCCTGGATGGCCACAGAGGCGTCGTCTGTATCGGTGAAGCCGATCGGGACCTCCCCCTGGACCACCAGGTCGCGCGTCATCGCATTGCCGTCGACGATGACCACCCCGTTCGCCTTGAGTCCGGAGAGGAAGGCCTCGGTCTGCTCCGCGCCGAGCGCCGCATAGAGCGCGGCGACCTGGGTCGCCGTGGTCCCGAACAGGGGGTAACCCAGGGTCACGCGTCCTTGCCAGCGCGGTTGCGTCAGCTCGAAGATCGACTTCGGGAGCTGGTCCGCGGACAGCAGCGTCTTGTTGTAGATCAGGACCCGGGCGCGTGCGGCAAAGCCGGTCCAGAAGCCGTCGGGGTCTTTGAATTGATCCGGAATATCGGCAGCCGCTGGGGAGCGGTAGGGCGCCAGCACACCCTTGTCCTCGAGCACCAGGGTCCGGCCCACCTCCGAATTCCAGAACACATCGGCCCGTGGGCGTGACTGCTCCGCGATCAGCCGATTGACGAGACCAGTCGTCTTGGCCGCCTCCACGTCGTAGACCGCCTTGACCCTGATCCCGGTCTCCTGCGCGAACGCGTCCAGGATCGGCTGGGAGTAGACCTGGTCCAGCGACGTATAGACGACCACCTCGTCCGCCGCCCGGGCACCGGCCAAACCGGCTAAGAGCAGGCCGGAGACGATGATGCGCAACCAGGCGCATCGCCCGTTATTGAACCAATCGGCAAGTGCAATAGTCAAGTGAGTATCCTCGTGTTTATACAGAACGGTTTTGAGTTTTCGGTTTTTCGTTTTTCGTTAAGGATTATCGAACATCGGGTTACGAAAAACGAGAAACGAAAAACCAACAACGACGGGTATAGCGTCCGCGCTGAGATAGCATTCGGATGTGATAACCGGACGTAGGGGCTGGTTTTAAACCCGCCCCTACACCAAAGGTCTGTCTGGATATCAGGTACGAAGGCTATACCATTCCGTCATACGCTCGTTCTCCTCGGCGAGAGGATCGAACGCCGAACCCTTTCCCGGTTCAGGCATCGAACAGCCCGGCCAGCGTATCGGCCTGGGCCGCGGCGAGCAGCCAGGCGCGCAGCCGCTCGGGGTCGCGGGTGCTGCGCAGGCGCTCGCGGGTGGGGTCGTCGACCGCCAGGC
>CAYYAY010000091.1:0-18312 GCA_964470155.1 uncultured Lamprocystis sp.
CGGCATTCCCACGCGGAGCGTGGGAACGAGAAGCCGTGCCGTCGGCGCTTAACTTTATGGCATTGACGCTGGAGCGTGGGAACGAGAAAAATCCGGATGATCGCTGCGGCCGGAACGACGATCATAGCCTTCGGCGCGGATCTTCGGGATTCATGGTCGGCGCCCTATTGCGCCCTATTGCGCCCTATGGATTCACGGCCGCCGCCGCAGCACATCCACCCGATGCGGCTTCAGAAAATGGGCGCCGCTCGGGGTCAGATGGCGCTCGAAGGCGGCGCGGATGACGGCCAGGCGCTCGGCATCCAGGTTGCGCTCGCTGTGCGTGACGTGGATGAAGCGTGCCTCGAACGTCGGCCAGTCCGGGTAGGTGCCTGCCGATTCAAAGAAGACCTCGGCGTCCAGATCGAACAGACCCTGGGCGACCGCCCGCTGCAAGGCGGCGAAGGCGGCTTCGCGCACGATCCGCTCGTCGTCGATCAGGCGCATGATCTCATTGAAGGGGCCCCAATAGACCGGCTCGGAACAATAGAGCCGCCCGCCGGGCTTGAGGACGCGATGGGCCTCGGCCAAGGCGCGATCCATCAGCGGTACCGGGACATGGTGCAGTGATTTCAGCATGACCGCCAAGTCGTAAGTGCCGTCCGGATCGGCGATCGACTCGGCGCCGCCGTAGCGGAAGGTGACCTGGGGCAGGTCGCTGATCAGGGCATGTTTCGCGTGCTGGATCCGGTCGACCTCGGTGGCGGTGACCGCGCGTGCCCCCAGCCGTTCGACCAGCAGTCGGGTTGTCCAGGCGGCTCCGCAGCCCAGTTCCAGGACAGCGCACCCCGCCATGGGGACCAGTTCGGCCATGAGGTCGATTTCTTCCAGGCGTCGATAGGCCGCGGGGCGGTTGATGGACATCGCCTGGGCGGTCTTGGGTGGATCGGCAGGGGTCGGCATGGCCGGGCTCTTGGTTCAATGTGGGCGATTTTCCCGATTATCCGCCCGTGGATTGGCCCCTGTCGCTTGTTGTCCAATCGACACTCGATCGAGCGGTGCGCGCGCTCCGCCGCGCGGCAAACTATAATCGCGGCTTGATCCCGTCAATGACCCCGGTGCTTGGTCTTGCCTGGCCCGCGGTCCCGCTTTCGGAAAGGCTTCCATGTTCTTGCGCTTCGTGCTGGTTTTGCTCGTTCTCCTCGCCGTGGTCGCCGGGCTCGCCTGGCTCAAGTACGGCCAGATCCAGGGGGAGATCGCCATGTTCTCCCAACCCATGCCGGCCCCGATGGTCGCCGCGGCCAGGGTGCGGGAGACCCGCTGGGAGCCGACGCTGGACGCGGTCGGCTCGGTCGTGGCGGTGCAGGGGGTTGAAGTCAGCAATCAGGTGGATGGGCAGATCGAGGAGATCCGTTTCGATTCCGGGATCACCGTCACCCAGGGCCAGATCCTGGTGTTGCTCGATGACGATGTGGATCAGGCGGATTTGGAAGGGCTCCAGGCGGCGGAGCGCCTGGCGGTGCTCAGCCTCGGGCGCAACAGTTCACTGTTGAAAGGGCAGGCAGTCTCGCAGGGCGATGTCGATCAGGCGACGGCCCAGGTCGATCAGACCCGCGCCCTGGTCAAATCCAAGCAGGCGACCATCGACAAGAAAACCATCCGCGCACCCTTCGCCGGTCAACTCGGCATCCGCAAGGTCAATGTCGGACAGTTCCTTCCCGAGGGGACGCCGATTGTGTTGCTCCAGGCGCTGGACCCGGTCTACGTGGATTATTCGCTGCCCGAGCGGGAGATCGACGAGATCCGGGTCGGGCAGCCGGTGCGGGTGCAGGTCGCCGCCCATCCGCAAGACCAGTTCGAGGGGGCGATCACGGCCATCACCCCCGGCGTCGACAAAGGCACCCGCAGTGTCCAGGTGCGCGCCCGCTTCAAGAATCCGGGTCTGAAGCTGCGGCCCGGCATGTTCGCGCGGGTGCAGACGGTGCTGCCGGTGCAGGAGCGGGTGCTGACGCTGCCGCGCGAGGCGGTGACCTTCAACACCTACGGGGATTCGGTGTTCCTGGTCGAGGAGAAGGACGGGAAAACGACGGTGCAGCGGCGCCAGATCAGGACCGGCACGGTCCGTGGGGACGAGGTCGCGGTACTGGATGGACTGAAGGCGGGTGACCGGGTGGTCTCGGCCGGGCAGGTGAAGCTCACCAATGGGCAGGAAGTGCAGATTCAGGCCGAGACCGCGACCCAGGTTCAGACTGAGACCAAGCCGCAATGAAGTTCACCGACAGCTTCGTCCACCGACCGGTGCTCGCGAGTGTCGTGAGCCTGCTCATCTTCATCCTGGGCATTCGCGCCTTTCTGGATCTCGAGGTCCGTCAATACCCCAAGACCCAGAACACCGTGGTGACCATCACCACCGCCTATCCGGGGGCGAGCAGCGAGCTGGTCAAGGGGTTCATCACCACGCCCTTGCAGCAGGCGATCGCCGAAGCCGACGGCATCGATTTTCTGTCAGCCACCAGCACGCCGGGAGTGTCGCTGATCGAGGCGAACATGCGCCTCAACTATGACCCCAAGGCGGCGATGGCCGAAATCCAGGCCAAGGTGGCGAGCCGCATCAATGTGCTGCCGGAAGCGGCGCAGAATCCGGTGATCGACTCCACTACCGGCGATTCGACCGCGCTCATGTATCTCGCATTCTACAGCGAGGAGATGGACTTGCCGCAGATCACGGATTATCTGTTGCGGGTGGTCCAGCCGCAGTTGCAGGCGCTGCAGGGCGTGGCCAAGGCCGAGTTGATCGGCAACCAGACCTTCGCCATGCGGATTTGGCTGGATCCGGCGCGCATGGCCGCGCTGGGCGTGACCGGGGACGATGTCGCCCGTGTTCTGCAGACCAACAATTACCTCGCCGGTCTGGGCCGGCTCAAGGGCAACCTGATCCAGATCGATCTCTCGGCCACCACGGACGTGAGTCAGGTGGAGGACTTCCGCCGACTGGTGGTCAAGTCGGAGGCCGACACCCTGGTGCGCCTGGATGATATCGCGCGCATCGAACTGGGTGCCGCGGACTATGATTCCAGCACGCTCTACAAGGGCATCCCGGCCATCTTCATCGGGGTGGAGCAAACGCCGGGGTCCAACCCGCTGGATGTGGCCGGGCGAGTCAAGGCCCTGCTGCCCAGTCTCAAGGCCGATTTCCCGGAAGGGCTCAATGCCTTCATCCCCTATGACGCCAGCGAGTTCATCGAGGCCTCGATCCGCGAGGTGTTCAAGACCCTGGCCGAGGCGGTGCTGATCGTACTGTTGGTGGTCTTCTTGTCCCTGGGGTCGATGCGCGCCGCACTGGTGCCCTCGGTAGCGGTACCGCTGTCGATCGTTGGGGCCGGTTTCCTGATGCTGCTGATGGGCTTTTCCATCAATCTGCTGACGCTGCTTGCCATGGTGTTGGCGATCGGCCTGGTGGTGGACGACGCCATCGTGGTGGTGGAAAACGTTCATCGGCATCTGGAGATGGGCAAGTCGAACATTCAGGCGGCAGTCGACGCCGCGCGTGAATTGGCCCTGCCGATCATCGCCATGACCACGACCCTGATCGCGGTCTATGCCCCCATCGGTTTCATGGGCGGCCTGGTGGGGACCCTCTTCACCGAATTCGCCTTCACTCTGGCCGGAGCGGTGCTCGTCTCCGGTATCGTGGCGCTGACACTCTCGCCCATGCTGGCCGCCCGGGCCTTGCGCGCCGGGGGCCAGCAGGGGCGTTTCGAATTGGCGGTAGAGCACGCCTTCGAGTCATTGGCGCGGGGCTATAAGTCACTGCTGCACGCCTGGCTCAAGTATCCCTCGATCACTTTGCTGGTCGCGGTGGTGGTGATCGCGGCCACCTATGCCATGTACGGTATGACCAAGAAGGAACTGGCCCCCACCGAGGATCAGAGCATCCTGTTCTTCATGGCCACCGCTCCGCAGACCGCGACCATCGACTATGATCTGCGCTATATCAAGGAGATGCTGCCCATCTTCGAGTCCATTCCGGAGTATGACGAGTCCTTCCTGCTGGCCGGTTTCGGCGGTGATCAAAGCATGACCTTCGGCGGCTTCAAGATGCCCCCGGCGGCGCAGCGCGAGCGCTCGCAGGACGCGGTGTTGCCGCAGTTACAGGGCGCCCTGTCGCAAATTACCGGCCTCAACACGGTCGTCTTCCCGCTGCCCAGCCTGCCGACACCCGGGACCGGCATTCCGGTGGACTTCGTCATCGTCTCCGATCGTGAGTACGCCGAATTGGACGGCTTGGCGGAGCAGTTGCTCGGCGCCGCCATGGCCAGCGGCAAGTTCATGTTCCTGCAAAAGGATGTCAAGTTGGAGCGTCCGCGTGTCGTCCTGGAGGTTGACCGCGACCTGGCCGGGGACATGGGCATCAGCATGGCGGACCTGGGCGCCAGTCTGGCCGGCATGTTGAATGAGGACTATGTGAATTGGTTCAGCCTGGAGGGGCGCAGTTACAAGGTCATTCCGCAGGTCGAGCAGCGCTTCCGCAACGATGTCGGCGAGTTGGGCGATTACCATGTGCGCAACCGCGCCGGTGAGCTGGTTCCTTTGAGTGCCTTGGTGAACATTCGCCATGAGGTCGAGCCGTCCAAGCGCACTCAGTTCCAGCAATTGAACTCGATCACACTCTCCGGCGTACCGATGCCTGGCGTGACCCTTGGCGATGCGCTCGGCTATCTGGAAGAACAGTCCAAGACGCTGTTCCCGCGCGGGGTGCGCTTCGACTTCAAAGGCGAATCGCGCCAGTTCAAGGGCGAGGGGACGGCCCTGGAGGTTACCTTCTTCCTGGCGCTCCTGATCATCTATCTGGTGCTCGCCGCGCAATTCGAGTCCTGGCGCGATCCCTTCGTCATCCTCATGTCGGTGCCGCTCACGATTGCCGGGGCCATGGCCTTCCTGTTCCTGGGCTTCGCGAGCATCAACATTTATACGCAGGTGGGGTTGATTACGCTGATCGGGCTGGTTGCCAAGAACGGCATTCTGATCGTCGAATTCGCCAATCAGTTGCGTGAGCGCGAGGGATTGTCCAAGCGCGAGGCGGTCGAGCAGGCGTCGGCGATTCGCCTGCGGCCCATCCTGATGACCACGGTTTCCATGCTGGTCGCCATGATCCCGCTCTTGATCGCCAGCGGGCCGGGCGCGGTGAGCCGGTTCGACATCGGCCTCGTGATCATGACGGGTCTGGGTATCGGGACGATTTTTACGCTGTTCGTGGTCCCGGCGTTCTATCTGCTGTTGTCGCCGGTCGCGCATCGTGCGCACGGGGTGCCGGACCAGGAGTCCAGGGTGCTCTCGTGACCCCGCTCCCGAGATTGCTCTTGTGACACCGCTCCTGCGGTGTCACCTATCCCCTGGTGTGCTGCGCCGCGACGCTCGATTCTCCTCAAGAACGAGGACAACGGCGCTCGTGGGCGCGGAGCGCCAACTTCTCGCGTGACACCGCGGAGCGGTGTCACGCGGATGATTCAGACCGGCCTTGACTCCAACCATCGCAACAGGTGAACCAACATGGCTGACAAAAAAATCATCGCGATTCTGGGGGCCACCGGTGCCCAAGGCGGCGGATTGGTCCGGGCGATCCTGGACGATCCGCAAGGGGGATTCACCGTCCGTGCGGTCACCCGCGACCCGAACGCCCCGAAGGCGCGGGCGCTTGCCGCAATGGGGGCGGAGGTGGTCGGCGCCGATGTCGATGATCCGACGAGCATGGAGCGCGCGGTCGCGGGTGCCTACGGGGCCTACTTCGTGACCTTTTTCTGGGACCATTTCTCGCCCGGCCGCGAGAAGGCGCAGGCGCGCGGCTTGGCTACGGCCGCCAAGTCCGCGGGGTTGCGCCACGTGATCTGGTCCACCCTGGAGGATACCCGCCGCTGGGTCCCGCTCGGGGATACGCGCATGCCGACGCTCATGGAGGAGTATAAGGTGCCGCATTTCGATGCCAAGGGTGAGTCCAACGCCTATTTCACCGAGCTGGGCGTGCCTACCACGTTTCTCTTGACCTCGTTCTATTGGGACAATCTGATCCATTTTGGGATGGCACCCAAGCCGGGGCCCGACGGCCGGCTTGCATTCACCCTGCCGATGGGCGACAAGAAACTTCCCGGCATCGCTGCCGAGGACATCGGGCGCTGCGCCTACGGCATCTTCAAGGGCGGCAATCAATTCATCGGCAAGACGGTCGGGGTCGCGGGCGAGCATCTCACCGGCGCACGGATGGCCGAGGAACTCAGCCGTGCCTTGGGTCAGGACGTGATCTATAACGCCGTCACCCCGGCACAGTATCGCGCCTTCGGATTTCCGGGCGCCGATGACTTGGGCAACATGTTTCAGTTCAAGGCGGATTTCGAGTCCGACTTCTGCGCGGCGCGCGATCCGGCCGTTGCGCTCGCGCTGAATCCGCGCCTGCAGGACTTCCGCACCTGGCTGGCGCGGAATAAGGATCGAATTCCGACCGAGTGACTTGGTCAGGGATCCGGCCACTGCAGCCCCTGGCGGTCAGTGCCCGACCGCGACCCCGGGCCGCAGCTTGTCGAGCAGCTTGGGGCCGATGCCGCGGACGCGCAGCAGGTCATCGACACGCCGATAGGGGCGTTTCTCGATGATGGCGTTGGCGGTGACTTCCCCGATACCGGGCAGGCTCATGAGCTCATCGCGTGACGCGGTGTTGATGTCGAGCGCGGTATTGGGCAACGTCTTGCCGGTGGTGACTCTGCCGGCCGCGTCCTCGCTGCGCAGTGCCCCGCGCTGGACGGGAAATGAACTCCAATCGGTGTAGGCCCAGATGCCTTGACCGTTGTGCGCCGCCAGCAGTTCGGCATCGCGCAGTTGGTCCTGATACTCGGTGCGGCTTTGTCCTTGGGGTGTCCCGCGATAGACGCCGTGGGCGCGGGCAAGACCTTTGGTTATTAGGACGGTTGCCAGGTCCTCGGCCTCGGCGGTGGTGACGAAAGCATAGATGCGCCGAAATCTGGCATCGCCGCGCGCATCGGCGAAGGCAGTATGGATGGTGAAGGGCTTGGCCAGCCGGGCACGGACCTCGAGCGCGGCCGCCTCGCCGAGCGACTTGGCGAGCGCGATGGATGCGGCCGGTGTGCCGCCGTAGCCGGTGATCCCGAAATACCAGCGTTGATCACGCAGTCGCCGCGCGTCCGTGCCGTCCGTGATATGCCATTCGAGGCAGTCCGCGCCGTACAGGCGTACCGTATGCTCAGTGCCGTCGGCAAACCGCACGCGGAAGCTGTCGCCGTCGGCCCACTGGGTCGGAACCAGCTCGACTCCTTCGATGGTTTGCAGGTCAAGGGCGTCACAGGCCCAGGAGACGAGAATCGCTACACCGAAGAACAGCGAGCGGATGAGCGGGATTCGCAAGGCAAGACTCCATCAGCACCGAGGGTGGAAAAAAGGCGGCAGCCGCGCGCGGGCGCGGGCTCCCGGCAAGCTTGACTCCCCGGTCCAGGTCCGGCAAGCGGCGTTGACGCGAGCCGGCGCATGACGGTTGCTCCGTGCGCTTTCCCTGGCGCTGATGCGCCAGGCGGGAGGGTTGATATCACCACGAAAGTGGGTGGTTGAACAACGCGGGTTTGCGCAGCACCGCGAAAGAACATTAGAATCTGCTGAAGTTAACGCCCCATGCCCAGGTCGCCCTTATGCAGGATCCCATCACCTACTCGGATTCCACCGTCGGCCGAGTCGAGGTCAAAGAAACCACCTGCTACATGTGTGCCTGCCGCTGCGGCATCCGGGTGCACCTGCGCGACGGCGAGGTCCGCTACATCGAGGGTAACCCCAACCACCCGCTGAATAAGGGCGTGTTGTGCGCCAAGGGTTCCTCGGGGATCATGAAGCAGTACTCGCCGGGGCGCCTGACCAAACCGTTGCGGCGCAAGCCGGGCGCGGAGCGCGGGACCTCGCAGTTCGAGGAGATCTCCTGGGAGGCAGCCTTCGAGCTGCTCACCGAGCGGTTGGGCCGGCTCCGTGCCGAGGACCCCAAACGCTTTGCGCTGTTCACCGGGCGCGACCAGATGCAGGCGCTGACCGGTCTCTTCGCCAAGCAGTTCGGCACGCCGAACTATGCCGCCCACGGCGGTTTCTGCTCGGTCAACATGGCGGCCGGCCTGATCTATACCATCGGCGGCTCCTTCTGGGAGTTCGGCGGGCCGGATCTGGACCGGGCCAAGTTGTTCGTGATGATCGGCACGGCCGAGGACCATCACAGCAACCCGCTGAAGATCGCCATCTCCGAGTTCAAGCGCCGGGGCGGGCGTTTCGTCTCCATCAATCCGATCCGTACCGGGTACTCGGCCATCGCCGACGAGTGGGTGCCGATCAAGCCCGGCACCGACGGCGCCCTCCTGCTCGCCATCATCCACGAGATCATCAAGCTCGGACTCTATGACCGGGACTTCCTGATCCAGTACACCAACTCCGCGGAGTTGGTGGTCGACGACAGCACGCACGCGGATCATGGGCTCTTCCATCGGCGGGTCGACGTGCCGATCGAAGAAGGCTGTATCGATCCGGAAAACAAGCTGTGGTGGGACCGGGCCAAGGGTCCGGTGCTGACCCACACCCCCGGTGCCGATCCGCGCCTGATGGGCAGCTACACCCTGGACGACGGCACCGCGGTCAAGCCCGGCTTCCAGCTTCTGAAGGAGCGGGTGGAGGATTACACGCCGGAATGGGCGGCCGGCATCACCGGCATCCCGGCCGACACCATCCGGCGGTTGGCCCAGGAAATGGGCGTGACCGCGCGCGATCAGAAAATCGAGCTGCCGATCCAGTGGACCGACTGCTGGGATAACGAGCACGACTCGGTCACCGGCAATCCGGTGGCTTTCCACGCGATGCGCGGCATGTCCGCTCATTCCAACGGCTTTCAGACCATCCGCGCGCTCGGCATCCTGATGACCCTGCTGGGGACCATCGACCGTCCGGGCGGCTTCCGCCACAAAGCGCCCTTTCCACGGCCGATTCCGCCCTGTCCCAAGCCGCCCCATGAGTCCGAGGCGGTCCAGCCCAACACCCCGCTGGACGGCATGCCGCTGGGCTGGCCGGCGCGCCCGGAGGACCTGTTCGTCGATGCCGCGGGTGAGGCGGTCCGGCTGGATAAGGCGTTCTCCTGGGAGTATCCGCTGGCGGTGCATGGGTTGATGCACAATGTCATCACCAACGCCTGGCGCGGCGATCCCTATCCGATCGACACCCTGTTCCTGTTCATGGCCAACATGGCCTGGAACTCGACCATGAATACGGTCGAAGTCCGCAAGATGCTGGTCGACAAGAGTGAGGACGGTGAATACAAGATACCCTTCCTGGTGGTGTGCGACACCTTCTCCTCCGAGACGGTCGCCTTCGCCGACCTGGTACTGCCCGATACCAGCTACCTGGAGCGGCACGACGTGTTTTCCATGCTGGACCGGCCGATCTCGGAATACGACGGGCCGGTCGATTCAGTGCGCATCCCGGTGCTGCCGCCCAAGGGCGACTGCAAGCCCTTCCAGGAGGTGTTGGTCGAGCTGGGTTCGCGGCTCAAGCTGCCGGCCTTCGTACGTGACGACGGCAGCCGCAAGTATCGCGACTATCCGGATTTCATCGTCAACTACGAGACCTCGCCGGGGTCCGGCATCGGCTTCCTGGCCGGGTGGCGCGGACGCGGCGGCGAGAAGTTCCTCAAGGGCGAGCCTAATCCCCGGCAGTGGGAAATGTACGCGAAAAACGGCTGTTTCTATCACTATGAACTGCCGCGCTCCTACCAGTACATGCGCAACTGGAATAAGGGCTATCTGCACTGGTCGCGGGCACACGGCATGACCCGCTACGCCGAGCCGATCCTGCTCAACGTCTACTCGGAAGTGCTGCAGCGTTTCCGCCTGGCCGCGCAGGGCAAGCGCCCCGGCCGTCGGCCGCCGGAGCGGCTACGCCGCCGGGTCGAGTCCTATTTCGATCCGCTGCCGTTTTATTACGAGCCGCTCGAAACCAAGCTGACCGATACCCACAAGTATCCGCTCAATGCGCTCACCCAGCGCCCGATGGCCATGTACCATTCGTGGGACAGCCAGAATGCCTGGTTGCGCCAGATTCACAGCCACAACTACCTGTTCGTCAACCCGAAGGTGGGCGCCGCCAACGGCTTCGACGACGGCGACTGGATCTGGGTGGAGTCGCCGCATGGCAAGGTGCGCTGTATGTGCCGTTTCTCCGAAGCGGTGGAGCCCGGCACCGTGTGGACCTGGAACGCCATCGGCAAGGCGTCCGGCGCCTGGGGTCTGAGTTACGGCGCCGACGAATCGCGCCAGGGGTTTCTGCTCAATCATCTGATCACGGAAGAATTGCCGCCGACCGGCAGCGGGGAGCATCTGTCCAACTCGGACCCGATCACCGGTCAGGCCGCCTGGTTCGATGTGCGGGTGCGGGTGTACAAGGCCGGGGCGGATGAGCCCCGGATCAGCTCGCCCCAATTCGACCCTATGCCCCTGTTGCCCGGTCAGGAACGGCGGCGCGGGCGCTGGCAAGCCTATGTTGCCGGACTCTTCGGCAAGCGCTGATACCCGGTTTTCTCCGAATCATCCGTCGGGTGCGCGCCGCGCGTACCCGCCAACCAGGCAAGCACCATGAGCGATCTCGGCCCCGACTATCAAGACCACCATGAGCGCTTTGTCACGCGCGTGCGCGAGACGGGGCAGGTATGGGGGCTCAAGTCCGATGAGGGCTGGGCCATCTGTGAGTCGAATGAATACGAAGATACGGACGTCTATCCCTTTTGGTCGGAAGAGGCGGCTGCCGCGGCCCACTGTACCGACGATTGGGCCGGCTTTGTTCCGACCAGCCTGGATCTGGATCTATTCATCGATACCTGGCTGGCCGGCATGAGCGAGGACGGCGTTCTGGTGGGCACCAATTGGGATGAGGAACTCATGGGGCTTGAGGTGGAGCCCTCCGATCTGGCCGAGGAGTTGCTGATTGAAGAATATGAGGAGGAAGGTGAGGAGGAATATGAGGAGGAATATGAGGAAGAACAAGACGACGACGATGCCGACCCGGACACCGTTCGCCGGTATCGTAACTGAGCGAGAAACGAGCTTATGAGCCAGTTGGCCCTGGTCATCGACCTCAATGTCTGCGTTGGCTGCCAGGCCTGCGTGACCTCCTGCAAGCAGTGGAATACCTCCGGTTGGGCCGGACCCCTGGTCGATCAGAACCCCTATGACGCGGACCCCACGGGGACCTTCTTCAATCGCGTGCAGACCTTCGAAGTCGGTACCTTTCCCGACACCGAGACGGTCCATTTCCCCAAGAGTTGCCTGCATTGCGAGGATCCCCCCTGCGTGCCGGTATGCCCCACCGGGGCCTCCCATAAACGGGCGGACAACGGCATCGTGCTGGTGGACTATGACAAGTGCATCGGGTGCAAGTATTGCTCCTGGGCCTGTCCCTATGGCGCCCGCGAGGTGGACGAACAGCAGAAGGTGATGAAGAAATGCACCCTGTGCATCGACCGTATCACCGACCTGACCCTGCCGGAACGCGAGCGCAAGCCTGCCTGTGTGCTGGCCTGCCCGACCAGCGCGCGGTTGTTCGGCGACGTGCAGGACCCCGACTCCGAGGTGTCAATCGCCATTCGTGAGCGCGGCGGCTATCAATTGATGCCCGAATGGGGCACCAAGCCCGCCAACCATTATCTGCCGCGGCGCAAGACCCGCATCTACATCGATCCCGAAGAGCTGATCCGGGCGGACAATCCGCTACGCAAAGAGGACCTCACGACCTACAGTGGTGAGGAATCCCTGGACGATGTGACCTGGTAGGGGACCGATCACGAATAGGCGAAATATGTCCATTAGGAAACATTTATGCATCCCGCCTTCTCAGTCATCTTTCTGACCACCCTGATCGGCGCCGGACAGGGGCTGTTCCTGGCCCTGTATACCGGGCAGATCTATGCCCTGGCCAACCTGCTGCCCGCGCAGGGGGATGAGTTCTATGCCTTCGGCAGCCTGGTGGCACTGGCCCTGCTCCTCGGCGGGCTGATCGCCTCATTCTTTCATCTGGGACGGCCGGAGCGCGCCTGGCGGGCGGCGGCCCGCTGGCGTACTTCCTGGCTCTCCCGTGAGGTGCTGGTGCTGCCCCTGGCTATGGCGCTGGTCTTCGCCTATGGGCTGGCGCATTGGACCGGTCATACTCAGCCGCTGTTCATCCTGGGAAACTGGCTGGCGGTCGATGTGACACTACTGATCGGTTTGGCCGCGACTCTTGCGGTTTTTGCTCTGTTTATCTGCACCGCGATGATTTATGCGGGTGTCCGTTTCCTGGAAGAGTGGTATTCGCCACTCACGGTCGTCAATTTCACGCTCTTCGGCCTGGCTTCCGGATTCATGCTGGCGGCGGCCTACTCGGCTTTTATCGGCAATCAATTGGTCGCGTTCTTCGGCACCTGGTCGGTGATCTTTACCGTTATGGCCTTGGTCAGCCGCTTCGCCTCGCTCACCCGTAATGCCCACTTACGGCACAAGAGCACGGTGCAGAGCGCCATCGGCGTGCGCCACCAGAGCGTGAGTCAAAAGGCTCAGGGCGCGACCGCCGGATCATTCAACACCCGCGAGTTCTTCCACGGCCGTTCGGCGGGCACGTTGCGTACCGTGCGTCTGCTGTTCCTCTTCCTGGTCTTTCCGCTGCCGATTCTACTGATCGGCGCTGCCTATGCCACGCGGTCTCCGACGCTGCCGATCGTCGCTTTTGCCGTGCAATACCTGGGTCTGTTGTTCGAGCGCTGGTACTTCTTCGCCGAGGCCCGGCATCCGCAGAATCTTTATTACCAATCAGTTGCTTAGAAGATATGCCAAACAACGAAATACATATCGTTGTCGTTGTCGCAATCGAAGAAGCGATTCAAAGCTTTGATGATCGTTCCGGCCAGTGCCCCGGAAGATAAAGGGCCCCGTGGGAGCGGCGTCCCGCCGCGATGCGGTGCAGCGGTGACCTCGAACGCTGCGGTGACGCGCCCATGGCCCGATCGCGGCGGGACGCCGCTCCCACAGGGTCGCTACGCGACTCTTGCGGGACGCCTCGACGTCCGGTTTTCTGGTGGCCGGAACGCGCTTATTCGACCAGCCCCTTCAATTGGTACAGCGCCTCCAGCGCCGCCCGTGGGCTCAGTTCATTGGGGTCGATCCCGCGCAGTGCATCGCAGACCGGATGCTCAGCCGGCGGACTCGGGGGCGGTGCCGGCCGACTCGGTTCGGGAAGGAAGAGCGAAAGCTGCACCGCTCCCTGCTCCGCATGGCGGCGGGCGGCGTCTTCCAGTTCACGCAGCCGCCCGCGAGCGCGCGTGATGACCCCCGGCGGGACGCCGGCCAGTGCGGCCACCGCCAGGCCATAACTCTGATTGGCCGGCCCTTCCAGCAGTGCGTGCATAAAGATGATGGAGGCCCCATGCTCCACCGCATCGAGATGCACATTGGCGATGCCGGGATATTCGTCGGGCAGGGTGGTCAACTCGAAATAATGGGTGGCGAACAGGGTGTAGGCGCGGATACGGGTGGCCAGTTCCACCCCGCAGGACCAGGCGAGTGAGAGCCCATCGAAGGTGCTGGTGCCGCGGCCCACCTCGTCCATCAGTACCAGACTCTGCTCGGTGGCGTTGTGCAGGATATTCGCGGTCTCTTCCATCTCCACCATGAAGGTGGAGCGTCCGCCGGCCAGGTCATCGGAGGCCCCGATCCGTGAGAAGACCCGATCCACCGGCCCCAGGGTGGCGGCGCGGGCGGGGACGAAGCTGCCCGCGTAGGCCAGCAGCACGATCAGCGCGCATTGGCGCATATAGGTCGACTTGCCGCCCATGTTGGGTCCGGTGATGACCAGCATGCGCCGCCGCTCGTCGAACCGCAGGCCGTTGGCGACGAAGGGGCTGTCAATGACCCGTTCGACGACCGGATGGCGCCCGTCCTCGATCGCGATCAGAGGTTCGGCGGTGAAGTCCGGCCGCGACCAGTTCAGCGCCTGCGCGCGCAGCGCCAGATTCACCAGCACGTCCAGTTCGGCGATGGCCGCCGCGCTGGTCTGGAGCGGGCCGATGGACTCGGCCAGGGTCGCGATCAGCGACTCATAGAGCGCCTTCTCGCGGGCCAGGGCACGCTCCCGACTGCTCAACACCTCGTCCTCGAAACGCTTGAGTTCCGGGGTGATATAGCGTTCCGCTCCTTTCAAGGTTTGGCGCCGCACGAAGTCCGGCGGCACCTGATCGGCACGCGCGCGGCCGAGTTCGATGTAATACCCGTGGACGCGGTTGTAACCGACCTTGAGCGTCGCGATGCCGGTGCGCTCCCGCTCGCGGCTTTCGAGATCCAGCAGAAACTGATCGGCGTTGGTCGAGAGTGCGCGCAGTTGGTCCAACTCGGCATCATAGCCGGGGGCGATGACCCCGCCGTCACGGATCAGTACCGGCGGTTGCGCCAGGATGGCCCGCCCGAGCAACGCCACCAGGTCCGGATGCTCGCCGATGCGGTCATGCAGGTCGCCCAGGAGTGGATCCTCGACGCTCGCCAGCAGGGTGCCGAGGTCGGGGCACAGGGCGCAGGAGTCGCGCAGGACGGCCAGATCCCGGGGGCGGGCGGTGCCCAGGGCGACGCGGGCCAGAATGCGCTCCAGATCGCCGCTGCCGGTCAGGACCTCCCGCAGCGGCCCGCCCGTCGCGGTGTCGATCAGAGCGGCGAGTGCCTGATGACGCGTGCGCACCGACGCCTGATCACGCAGCGGCCGGGCCAGCCAACGGCGCAGCAGCCGGCTGCCCATGGTCGTGGCGGTCTGGTCCAGGACCCCGGCCAGGGTGTGCTCGGGGCGGCCGGACAGGCTGTCGGTGATCTCCAGGTTGCGGCGGGTGGCCGCGTCCAGGATCACCGCGTCGTCGCGATGCTCGGTCGTCAGACCGCGCAGGTGGGGCAGGGCGGCGCGCTGGGTGTCGCGGACATAGTGCAACAGGCAGCCCGCGGCGCCGACCGCCAGGCGCAGCGCCGCGCATCCGAAACCGGTCAGGTCGCGGGTGCCGAACTGTTCGCACAGGAGGCGTTCGCCGCTGTCCGCGTCCAGGTGCCAGGCGGCGCGGCGGGTGACGCCGCGCCCCAGACCCAGTTCCTCGGGTAGCCGGCTGTCTTCCGCTACTAGTACCTCGGCCGGGCGCAGCCGCGCCAACTCGCTCGCCAGGGCCTCGCGCGTCGCTACCTCCAGGACCGAGAAGCGCCCGCTGGCCAACTCCAGGACCGCCAGGCCGTAACCATCCGGGCCCTCGGCGACCGCGGCCAGCAGGTTATCCCGCTGCTCATCGAGCAGCGCATCATCGGTCAGGGTTCCCGGTGTGATGATGCGCATCACCCGCCGCTCGACCGGTCCCTTGGTCTTGGTTGGGTCGCCGATCTGCTCGCAGATCGCGACCGACACCCCCTGGCGGACCAGCTTGGCCAGATAGCCCTCGGCCGCATGATAGGGCACCCCCGCCATCGGGATCGGCTGCCCGGCCGAGGCCCCGCGCTTGGTCAGCGTGATATCCAGCAGCGCCGCGGCGCGCTCGGCGTCCTCATAGAACAATTCGTAGAAATCGCCCATGCGGAAGAACAGCAGCATCCCCGGATGCTCCGCCTTGAAGCGCAGGTACTGCTGCATGACAGGCGTGTGGTCTTTGTTATCGATCATTCAGCCTCAGAGCAGCTTGACGAAGGTCACAACGGCGGCCGGCCCGCATGGCGCCTGAACATCACCGGCTCGTCAACGGCACGTCCGGCGTGACCTTGACCGCCCCATGGCGGCGCAGATCGCCGCGGGCGCGGCGCTTCTCGACATATTGTTGCGCGGCGGTCGTGGCGGTGAAGATCTCCAGGCGCTGCTCCTCACCGTCCGTGACCGGCTCCATGGCGGCGTCCGGGTAGGCGCCCAGCGGCTCAGCCTGGACCTGTTTCAGGATGCGCTGGTAACGTCGGTGCAGGGCATAGGCGCCGCCGTATTTGGTCACGAACTCCCAGATCAGCTTGGGGTAGAAGCGCAGGGGGCTTTCGATCGGGTAACCCGGCCGGCGTTCGCGGCGCCGCTTGATACGGATCAGACCGCCCTCCAACGGGTGGATGCGCTCGAAGATCATGGGTGCGTGGAAGGCGAACAGCTTGCCCATCATGTGCTTGGGGTCATAACCCCAGCGGCGGGCGCGGCGCAGCACGGTGGCGACGTGCACCGGACTGTAATACAGGTCCCAGGCCTCGCGGAAGATGCCGGCCCATTGTGCCTTGGTCATCCGCGGATGGTCCATGGTGACATGCTGGGTATCGTAGTTGTTCATGTCCGGGTCCAGGGGGGCGCCGGCCTCGACCAGGCGCTGGTGGTCGACCGACCCGGGCAGCGGGGTGAGCACGAAGAACTCCAGGATGTCGACCGGCAGTTCGTTCTGGATGATCGCGATGTCGCGCCGGATGGTCTCCGGGGTGTCGTCCGGAAAGCCCAGGATGTATCCGGCATAGGTGAGCACCCCGGCGTTGTGCCAGGCCTGGAGCATGGCGCGGTAGTCGGTGATCTTGTTCTGACCTTTCTGCGCGCCCTTGAGTGAGTCCGGGTTGATGTTCTCCATCCCCAGGAAGGCGCGGGTGACACCGGCCCGTCCGGCCTTGTCGATGAAGCGCGGGATACGGTGTGACTGGGTGTCGACCTGGATCACCAGGGTGATCGGCGTGCCGGATTCGCGCATCGCGATCAGCCGGTCGAAGATGGGCTCCCAGTGGGTATTGCGGGCGAAGTTGTCGTCGGTGATGAAAAAATTGCTGATTCCCAGTTCGGCGTTGGCGCGCACCAGGCGCTCCACGTCGTCGGCATCGCGGTGACGCGATTTGCGGCCCTGCACATTGATGATGGTGCAGAAGCTGCACTGGAAAGGGCAGCCGCGCCCGGCGTCGAAGCTGGCCCGCTTGCCCATGGTGAGACGGATGCGGTCGGCGGGCAGGATGGGCGTGGGGGTCCCGGTCAGGTCCGGCAGATCGGCAAGGTAGTTGTAAATCGGTTGCAGCCGGTCGGCCGCGAGGTCTTGCAACAGTCCATCCAGTCGTCCTTCCAGCTCGCCGGCAAACAGGGTAACACCCAGATCCAGGGCCGCGCGCAGGTCCGGCGGCAATTCCTTGAGCATGGCAAGACAGCCGCTGACGTGAAAACCGCCAATCACCACCGGCAGCGCGGCCGCGCGGAACTGCCGCGCCAGATCCAGCGCCCGCGGAAACTGGTTTGACTGTACCCCGACCATGCCCACCAGGACCTTGCCGCCATCGCGCGCGAAGCCGCTGATCAGGCGCGGCACGTCGATCCGGCTGTTGGTCTCGTCCAGGGCGCGCGGGCGGATCTCCACATTCGGCCCGAGCACCTGGCGGTCGGCACAGTCCAGGGCGATGCCGTAGACGGTGGCCAGGCTGTTGGCGGGCAGGGAGGAACGCCACCACTGGATCACATAGCCGTCATCATCATAGTGTGACGGTTTGATCCAGAGGATGTGGAAGGGGGTCGAAGCGGTTGCCATGGCGATGGCCCTCAAGTCTAGGGGCGGTGGTCCGCCAGGATCAATGACTCATAGTAGCCGCCCGCGCCCGGTCCGGCCAACGGTTCAATGCGTGGGGATTGGTTTCTACCCTGGGGAACGACGGTTGCGGTGTTGGTGAGCGCCAATGTTTGGCACTAACGCGCGCCCTGTTGAACTTGCCGGTCAGTTCCTCGGGTTGGCTGCCGGGATTGGCGATTGCGACGGACCGGCTCTCGGGTCAGTCAGGGCCATTCGGCGCTGACTCCTTACCAGGTCTACAGCAGCTTCACCAAGGCCGCGATGGCGCCGACTTGGGCGAACATCAGCGGGATCAGCCACAACAACAGGCTGTTGCGACTGCGCTCGATGGCGGTTCTGACCTCCCCGCGCAACTGCTCGATCTCTGTCTTTAAATCGCCGCGTAACTGCTCGATCTCCGTCTTCACCTCGCCGCGCAACTGCTCGATCTCCGTCTTCACCTCGCCGCGCAACTGCTCGATCTCCGTCTTCACCTCGCCGCGCAACTGCTCGATCTGGACCGTCAGGTCCGCGCGCACCTGCACGATTTCCTTCTGTAACCGCAGTTCGGTTTCCTTCAGTTCGGCGCGAACCAGTTCGATGTCCTTCTGCAACCGCAGTTCAGTTTCCTTCAGTTCGGCGCGGACCAGTTCGATGCCCTTCTGCAACCGCAGTTCGCTCTCGCGCAAATGCCCCTGGGTGGCCAGTTCCGGCAGGTTCGGGTAGCGTTCTTCGAG
>CAYYAY010000092.1:0-18250 GCA_964470155.1 uncultured Lamprocystis sp.
CGGACGTAGGGGCGGGTTTCAAACCCGCCCCTACACCAAGGGTCTGTCTGGATATGAGGTATGAAGGCTATATCTGCGCCCGGAGCGCGTAGGATACAGTGAGTACTCGAAAAGCGGACCGGGACGGTCCGCCGGAAACAAAAAAAAAGCGCTGTGCAAACAGCGCTTTTTTTTTTTGATCAGTTTGACAGCTGATCAGCAATTGGTGCCGAGGAGAGGACTCGAACCTCCACGGGTCGCCCCACTAATACCTGAAACTAGCGCGTCTACCAATTCCGCCACCTCGGCTGATCCCGGCGGTTGATCGGCCCGTAGGCTGACTGTGACCGGGAGCGCGCATCTTAGTGAGACAAGGGCGTCGTGTCAACGGTACACTACCAAACATTGGACACTATTCAGAGCAGAGTCAGTAACACCACGTGGCAAGACGCAAAACGACCCCCGCGCAGACCGAAACCCCGCCCCCGAGCCGGACCGCCCGCGAGAAGGACCCGCATCGCCAACGCGAAGCGAAGAAGTACGAGAACCCGATCCCGAGCCGGGAGTTCATCCTCGAAACCCTCGCCGCGCAAGGCACCCCGCTGGAACTGCCGGAACTCGCCCGGATCCTGGATCTGACCGCCGCCGCGGATCTGGTGGCGCTGGAGCGTCGGCTGGGTGCCATGGTCCGTGACGGTCAGCTCCTGCGCAATCGTAAGCACGCTTTCTGCATCGTCAATCACCGCGATCTGATCGTGGGGCGGGTGATCGGACACCCGGACGGCTTCGGTTTCGTGCGCCCCGATGAGGGCGGCGATGATCTCTATCTGTATCCCAAGGACATGAAGGCGCTGTTCCACGGCGACCGGGTGGTGGTGCGGGTGAGCGGGCGCGACCGGCGCGGGCGTCTGGAGGGGTCGCTGGTCGAAACCCTGGAGCGCAACACCCGCACCGTGGTGGGTCGGCTCTATCAGGAGGGCGGGGTGGGCTTCGTGGCGGCGGACAACAAGCGGCTCGCCCACGACATCATCATTCCCAGCGACCGCCTGGGCGGCGCCACCCAAGGCCAGATCGTGGTCGCCGAGATCACCGATCAGCCGACGGTGCGCACGCCGCCGATCGGCCGCATCGCCGAGGTGCTGGGCGACCATATGGCCGCCGGCATGGAAACCGACATCGCCATCCGCGCCCACGATCTGCCGGTGGAATGGCCGGCGGAGGTCGAGGCCGAGATCGCGGCGCTGACCCCGGAGGTGCCGGAGGCGGCGAAGGCCGGCCGCATGGATTTGCGCAAACTCCCGCTGGTCACCATCGACGGGGCCGATGCCCGCGACTTCGACGACGCCGTGTATTGCGAGCGCAAGCCCAAGGGCTGGAAGCTGCTGGTCTCGATTGCCGATGTCTCGGCTTACGTGGTTCCCGGCACCGCCCTGGACCGCGAGGCCTATGCGCGCGGCAACTCGGTCTATTTCCCGGATCGCGTCATCCCCATGCTGCCGGAGATCCTGTCCAACGGGCTCTGCTCGCTGAACCCGGAGGTGGATCGGCTGTGCATGACCGCCGAGTTGTACATTGATTTTGAAGGCAAGGTCACCCGCACCCGGTTCTACTCGGCGGTGATGCGCTCGCAGGCGCGGCTCACCTATGATCAGGTGGCGGCGATGATCGTGGATGGCGACCCGGACCTGTGCGTCCGTCACGCCAAGCTGCTGCCGCATCTGCACGAACTCTATGCCCTGTATCAGGCGCTGCATAGCGCCCGCGCGGCCCGCGGCGCCATCGAATTCGACTCGATCGAGACCAAGTTCGAGTTCAACGCGCAGGGGCGTATCGCCGCGGTGGTGCCGGTGATCCGCAACGATGCCCATCGGTTGATCGAGGAGTGCATGCTGGCCGCCAACGTGGCGGCGGCGCGGCTGTTCGAGCGCAAGAAGATCGCGGCCCTCTATCGCATCCATGACTTGCCGAGTGAGGAGAAGCTCAATGACCTGCGCGAGTTCCTGGGTCAGCTCGCGCTCAAGCTGCCGGGCGGGGTCAAGCCGACCGCCGCGGACTATGCCCGGTTACTGCTCGAGATCAAGGATCGTCCGGACCGCCAACTGATCCAGACCGTACTGCTGCGCTCCATGCAGCAGGCCATGTACAGCGCGGATAACGTGGGTCATTTCGGCCTGGCCTATACGGCTTATACGCATTTCACCTCGCCGATCCGCCGCTATCCCGATTTGATTGTCCACCGCATCATCAAGCACCTGCTCGACGGCGGCGCGCCGGCGGATCTGGATTACGCCAAGTCCGATCTTCAGCAGATCGGTGAGCACTGCTCAGGCACCGAGCGGCGCGCCGATGAGGCAACCCGCGACGCCAATGACTGGCTGAAATGCGAGTTCATGCAGGATAAGCTGGGCGAGCAGTTCGAGGGGCTCATCACCAGCGTGACTTCCTTCGGCATTTTCGTTCAGCTCGACGAGATCCATGTCGATGGTCTGGTGCACATCACCGCGCTCGACAACGACTATTATCACTTCGACCCGATCGGTCACCGGCTGGCCGGCGAGCGCACCGGGACTGTTTACCGGCTGGGCGACCGGCTGCGGATTCAGGTGGCGGCGGTCAATCTGGACGACCGTAAGATCGATTTCGTGCTGGCGCCGCCGGCGGTCGAGGAGACGCGCGCGGCGGGGTCCGGACGGCGGCGGCGCAAGAGCTGACGGGCATCAGTGCTGTGGGAGCGGCCTCCGACCGCGATTGGGTCTCACGGAGAATGCCGATGTCGCGATGGTCCGCAAGGTCCAATCGCGGCCGGCGGCCGCTCGCACGGGGACTGCCCTGTCCCCGAGGTGCGGCCGCTCCGGTCGCTCTGCTCGGCTCAATACCAGCCGGGCCCGCCCAGGCCGCCCCAACCGCCCCAGGCACCCCAGTTCATCGCGGCCGCCTGATTCATCTCGGCGGCCTCCAGGTTTTCGTTGCTGATTTGTCTGGCCAGACGCAGTTGCTGGTAGGTCTGATACTGCTTGGGTCCGCCGACGAAGGCCTGGTTGTTCTTGACGTCGGGCAGGACGTAATAGGTCTTGCCGTTATAGGCGACCTGGGTGACCCGATCCGCCGGCAGCGTTGAGAGCAGTGTCACCTGATCGGGCTTGGTGGGGGTGATCGCCTTGAAACCGGCGGCCACGGCCAGGTTCTCTTTTTCCTGAAAATCACTGGCGCAGCCCGCGGCGAGCGCCAGGAGCGCAATCACGACGAAGCCTTTCAATGCGGTGGCTGGGGAGTTCATGGTCGTTTCGATCGTCCTGCGGCAAGGATGGAAGAGGGCCTCGATCAGGGGCGATCCCCCGTCCGTGCCCCAGGGGCCTGGCCGGAAGGCTGCTCGAGGTCGGACAACACACCGCCGAAAGTGCGGTTCGGCCCTCAGTCTACGCCCGCTTCATACGGTGTCAACGGGGGTTCGGGTGCGGCGTCCAACGACCAAGGCGATATACTGGTCATCCACGTCCGGCGTGATGGAGTCCCATTTACGCCACCACCAGTCCATGTTATACGAAACGGTTTTGAGTTTTCGGTTTTTCGTTAAGGACTATCGAACATCGGGTTACGAAAAACGAGAAACGAAAAACCAACAACGAGGGGTATAATTCCGACTTGGTGGAGCGTCTGCGCCTCGACGCCCCCCTGAACGCGCCCGACCAGGCGACCTTCTATGGCGGCGCTGAACACGGCTATACCGATTATCCGTTCCTCGAGCGGCACTGATCGGGATCGGGTCTGCGGACAGCCGCGGCCTGTCTTCAGGACGCGGTTGCCCGCCCGGCGGATCACTTCGCGACCATGCCCTCGACCGTCACGTCAACGCGGCGGTTGGGTTGATAGCATTCGATCAGCGCCTCTCTGGACTTGGCACCGGCGCAGTCGGCCGGCGTGACCTTCAGTTGGCTTTTGCCGAAGCCTTGTGCCGAGATCTTATCCGCGGGGATGCCCTGACCGACCAGATGGTCGCGCACCGTGTTGGCGCGGCGGTCGGACAAGGCCAGGTTGTAGGCTTCCGAGCCGATCGGATCGGTGTGTCCGGCCACCTGGATGTCGTTGAAATTGACCTGGTTGAGATCGCCGACGAAGGTGTTCAGCCGGTCTACGCCGGTGGGCTTGAGGGTGGCCTTGTCGAAGGCGAACAGGGCGTCGGCGGATAGTTCGAAGGTGCGGGTCACCGGCGCCGGCTTGGCGCGGCTGCCCAGCGGAATCACGACGCCGGCGGTGACGATCCAGTCGCCGAAGTCTTCATCGTCGATCAGGCGGGCCGCATTGTCGTCGTAGCGGTAGCGGCCGTCGATCCGCAAGGAGGCATATTCGGTGAGCGGCACCACGAAGCCGGCACCGGCCTCGGCCATGAAGCTGTAACCGCTGCCGGACGTGCAGTTACCGATGTTCACCTCGGAAATATTGCACTCGAAATCGTCGTTGATGACACCGATGCCGGCCAGCAGGAACGGCTGGAAGCGGCCGCGGCTCAGGAAAAACAGACCGTCCACACCCAGGTCGCCGATGCGGAAGTCGCCGCCGGCGTCGTCCTGGCTGGCCAGGTCGGTATAGGTCATCCGCAGTTCCAGATTGAGGCGTTCGTTGAGCGGCTTGCCGACGGCGAACCCGCCGCCGAAGCCGTCGTCGACGCCCCGATTCTCGTCCGCCCAGGTGTAGGAGGCGAAGGGGAGTATGTACCAGCGGTCATCGAACCGCGGCAGGGTGTCGGTCTGGTAGTCGGTTTGTGCGATCGCAGCCAGCGGAGCGGCAAGGACGAAGGCGGAGAGTGTGCTTCGATAGATGTTTTTCATGGAGCGATACCCGGATAACTGATGATAGACCAGGCGTTCAGTTGGGGTTGGTCGTCCCGATCCAAGCGCCGGATGCAAAAATAGCACATGTTGCCTTTTTTGCACGACAGTTTCCGATGCAATCCGGAAATCACCCGAACTGTGGTGGGCAAAGCTATACTGTCGACTCAGATTCCGGGAGGTGCTTATGGCTCAGGCGACGCGTAGCGGACAGTTGAATTTCAGCGATTATGTCGAACGGACGCTCCGCGAGGGGGCCATGTGGACGCTGATGTGTGTCGCCCTTTATCTGGTGTTGTCGCTGGTGACCTACGTACCGGATGACCCGGGCTGGTCCTACGTCGGCGAGACCACGCGGATCAGTAACGCCGGGGGGCGGACCGGGGCCTGGTTCGCCGATGTCAGTCTGTATCTCTTCGGCTATTTTGCCTATCTGGTGCCGCTGATGGTGGGGTTCAGCGCCTGGGTGTTGTTCCGCGGGCGCGAGGAGGAGGGCGCACCGCGGGCCTGGATGCTGGCCCTGCGTTGGATCGGTTTTGTGCTGACCCTGGCCGCGGGTTGCGGCTTTGCGACCATGTACTTCATCGCGCTGGGTACGGGGCTGCCCAACGGCAGCGGCGGCGGCCTGGGACACGCGGTCAGCGGGCTCATGGCCGAGCGCTTCGGGGCCGGCACCGAGGTGCTGCTGGCCGGCGTGCTCCTGGTCGGATTCACGCTGTTTTCCGGGATCTCCTGGTTCGCGCTGATCGAATCGCTGGGTGACGGCTTGTTGCAGGGGCTGCGCTCATTGGGCTCCAGCGTGGCGGGTGGGCTGTCCGCCGTGGTCAGGCGCCGGGGCGGGTCCGTGCCGACCGAACTCCCCAAGGAGCTCCAGCTGATCGACGCCGCCGAGCTGGCACCGACGCGGGATGCGGCGGACGCGTCGGCGGCTTGGGACTGGCCCCAAGCGGAGGCGGTTGCCCGCGCGGCCAGGCGTCAGCCGCTCGAGGCCGGCGCGGAGCCGGCGGCGGAGTCCTTGGCGGATCGGGACTGCGCGTGGCTGGATGCGCCTGCCCCTGCCGCCGCGGCCGCCGTGCCCCAGGCCGCGACCGCCGCGGTCGGGGAGTCCGAGCCCGACGCTGAGCCAGCGTCCGAGCCGGTTCTGACCCTGACCGATCTGATCAAGGGCCAGCGGCCGGTACCCAAAGAAGCGCCGCGCGTCCAAACGGTGCGACGCACCGCGGCGGTTGCCGGGGGCCCGGTTGTCCGGTCCGAATCCGTGCCGACCGGTGAGGGCCGCCGCCCTCCGCTCGACCTGCTGGACCTGCCGCGCAAGACCGGCAAGGGGTATACGGATGAGCAGATCGAGGCGCTGTCGCGTCTGGTGGAAGTGCGGCTCAAGGACTTCGGCGTACAGGTGGAAGTGGTGGCCGCCTACCCCGGACCGGTAGTGACCCTGCTCGAGTTGCAGTTGGCGCCCGGTACCAAGTCGAGCAAGATTCTGGGTCTCTCCAAGGATCTGGCGCGCGCGCTGTCCAAGATCAGCGTGCGGGTGGTCGAGGTCATTCCCGGCAAATCGGTGATCGGCATCGAGATCCCCAACGAGAAACGGGAGACGGTGTTTCTGAGCGAAATCCTGGGCTCCACCGACTATCTGGAGTCCAAATCGCCCCTGACGCTGGCCCTGGGTCACAACATCTCCGGTCTGCCGGTGTCGGTCGATCTGGCGCGCATGCCCCATGCCCTGATCGCCGGCACCACCGGTTCCGGCAAGTCGGTCGCCATCAACGCGATGATCCTGAGTCTGGTCTACAAGGCCGGACCCGAGGACGTGCGCCTGATCATGGTGGACCCCAAGATGCTGGAGCTCTCGGTCTACGAGGGCATTCCCCACCTGCTGACCCCGGTAGTGACCGACATGAAAGAGGCGGCCAATGCCCTGCGCTGGTGTGTCGGTGAGATGGAGCGCCGCTATCGGCTGATGGCCGCCCTGGGCGTGCGCAACATCGGCGGTTACAACCGCAAGGTCGCGGATGCGCAAGCCGCCGGGGAACCGCTGCGCGACCCCGTGTTGGCGGCCGAGTTCGCCAAGAACCCGGGGATGGAGGTGCCCACCATCGGCCATTTGCCCTATATCGTGGTCATCATCGACGAACTGGCCGATATGATGATGGTGGTCGGCAAGAAGGTGGAGGAACTGATCGCCCGCCTGGCCCAGAAGGCGCGCGCCTCCGGCATCCATCTGATGCTCGCCACCCAGCGGCCCTCGGTCGATGTGCTGACCGGTCTGATCAAGGCGAACATCCCGACCCGTATCTCGTTCCAGGTCAGCTCCCGGATCGATTCGCGCACCGTGCTGGATCAGATGGGCGCGGAGCAACTGCTGGGTCACGGCGACATGCTCTATCTGCCGCCGGGCGGCAACATCCCGCAGCGGGTGCACGGGGCTTTTGTCGATGATCATGAGGTGCACCGGGTGGTGGAGTTTCTCAAGACCCAGGGCGCGCCCGACTATATCGAGGACATCCTGCGCGAGTCCCAGGAGTCGCTGCCGGGCATCGATCCGGAGCCGCGCGGTGATGTGGAGGACAGCGACCCGCTCTTCGATGAGGCGGTGCAGATCGTTGTAGAGAGCCGACGCGCCTCCATCTCAGGGGTACAGCGCCGACTGAAGATCGGCTATAACCGTGCCGCGCGCATGATCGAAGAGATGGAGCGCATCGGCATCGTCGGCCCTCCGGAGACGAATGGGAACCGTGAGGTGCTGGCTCCCCCTGTTGTCCACGAGGATTGAATGCCTATGCGTCATTTGCACCCCCGCACCGCGGCCCGGCGCGGACTTGCCGCGTCCAGTGTGCTCGTTCTGACTGCCATCCTCAGCCTGATCTGGCTGCCGGCCGGTGCCGATGGAACGCGGCGCCTGGACGCCTACCTCAAGGGGCTGACCAGCCTGGAGGCGGATTTCGCCCAGTTCACCTTCAATGCCGACCGCACGCGCATGATGGAGGGGCGCGGCACCTTCTATCTGCAACGCCCCGGACGGTTTCGCTGGCAGTACGAGACGCCCGGCAAACAGGTGATCATCGCCGACGGCAAGCGGGTCTATCTCCACGATCTGGAACTGGATCAGGTCTCGCATCAGTCCGAGGAGAAAGCCCTGCGCGGCACGCCGGCCCTGTTGCTGGCGAACAACGACCCCATCGACCGGCATTTCACCGCCAAGCCCATCGACAGCACCGACGGCCGCGAGTGGGTCGAGCTGACGCCCAAGGCGGCGGATACCGACGTGATCCGGATCGAACTGGGGTTCGGCGACACGGGGATCGAAAGCATGATCATGGAAGACAGCTTCGGCCAGACCACCCGGCTGAACTTCACCGAGATCAAGCGCAACCCGTCGCTCGACGCCGCCCTGTTCACGGTGGACGAAAAGGCCGGCGGGGACTTCCTGTCATTCGATTGAGACCCTGAGTCCAGGCCGCATGACCACCCCGACGCCTGGCGCACCCCTGGCCGATCGGATGCGCCCGCACGACCTCGACGGCTTTGTCGGTCAGGACCATCTGCTCGGCATCGGCAAGCCGTTGCGCCAGGCGATCGACTCGGGTCGGCTGCACTCCATGATTTTCTGGGGGCCGCCGGGCACTGGTAAGACCACCCTGGCGCGGTTGGCGGCGGTGCGCTCGGGTGCGCATTTTCTCAATCTCTCGGCGGTGCTGGCCGGGGTCAAGGACATCCGTGAGGCGGTGGCGCAGGCGCAGCAGGTGCGCCGGAGCGAGGGCCGGGCCACCGTGCTCTTCATCGATGAGGTGCACCGCTTCAACAAGGCTCAGCAGGACGCGTTTCTGCCGCATGTCGAGGACGGCACCCTCACCTTCATCGGTGCCACCACCGAGAACCCCTCGTTCGAACTCAACAACGCCCTGCTGTCGCGGGCCCGCGTTTATGTGCTCAAGCCGCTGGATCTCAATGCGATTGCCGCCGTGGTCACCCGTGCGCTGCAAGACCCGGTCAATGGTTTGGGTTCGCGCGGTCTGACACTTCCTGCTGACGCGGCCGGACTGCTCGCGCAGGCGGCCGACGGCGACGCTCGCCGCGCGCTCAACCTGCTGGAGTTGGCGGCCGAGTCGGGGGAGGGCGGGGTCATCGCCGCGGCGTCCGTGGCCGCGGTGGCGGCGGGTCAGGTGCGCCGTTTCGACAAGGGCGGGGACCTGTTCCATGACCAGATCTCGGCCCTGCACAAATCCATCCGCGGCTCAGCCCCGGATGCCGCGCTCTATTGGCTGGCGCGCATGATCGACGGCGGCTGTGATCCGCTCTACATCGCCCGCCGTCTGGTACGCATGGCCTGCGAGGACATCGGCAATGCCGATCCCCGCGCCCTGGCGCTGGCGATGAATGCCTGGGATGCGCAGGAGCGCCTGGGCTCGCCGGAGGGCGAACTCGCCCTGGCGCAGGCCGCCGTCTACCTGGCCAGCACGGCCAAGAGCAACGCCGTCTACCTGGCCTGGAACGCGGCCCTGGCCGACGCCCGCCAATTCGGCACCGCGGAGGTCCCCAATCACTTGCGCAATGCCCCCACCCGACTCATGAAAGGCCTGGGCTACGGGCACGCCTACCGCTATGCGCATGACGAACCGGAAGCCTATGCCGCCGGCGAGACCTATTTTCCCGACGCCTTGGGCGAACGGCGCTATTACCAGCCGACCGACCGCGGTCTGGAGATCCGGATCAGCGAGAAGCTCGACCGTCTGCGCGCCCTGGATTTGGCCGCGCGTAAGCGGGGGACGTCCGGCGGATCTGACGCTGATGCCCGATAAGGAGTCCTGCATCCGTTCAGGCCGCCGATCATCTGGGGGGCCGTCGTACCGGCCAGGCCTTCCGTCGAGGCCGTGGGGCGGAAAGCCGTTCTCACAGGTTCATTGATCCTGATGACACCGCTTTCCTGTTTCCTGGTGACACCGCTCCGCGGTGTCACCCATGTCTCGGCCGCTCTGCGGCCCGCGGCGTCCTGGCGGCGGGACGGGGCATCCGCGAGCAGCGCGGCCTGGTCGGCTTCGTGGTCGAGACCCTTCAGAGGTCATAGGCCAGATTGGGTCCCAGCCAGCGCTCCATCTCGGCGAGCGGCATGCCTTTGCGCTCGGCATAGTCGATCACCTGGTCTTTATTGATCTTGCCGACGGCAAAATAGCGGCTGTCGGGGTGAGAGAAATACAGCCCCGAGACGGCCGCGGTGGGGACCATGGCCTTGGACTCGGTGAGCCAGATGCCGGTCTGGCGTTCCGCGTCCAGCAGTTCCCACAGCAGGTCCTTCTCGGTGTGGTCCGGGCAGGCCGGGTAGCCGATGGCTGGGCGGATGCCTTGATATTGCTCGTCGATCAGTGCCGTGGTGTCGAGATCCTCGTCCTGCGCATACCGCCAGTGACGGGTGCGGACGCGGTGATGGAGCAGTTCGGCCAGGGCCTCGGCGAGGCGGTCGGCGAGCGCCTTCAGCAGCAGGGCCGAATAATCGTCGTGATCGGCTTCGAAGCGTTTGACATGGGCGTCGATCCCCGCGCCCGCGGTGCAGGCGAAACCGCCCAGATAGTCCGGAATCCCGATCTCCGTCGGGGCGATGAAGTCCGCCAGACACTCGTTGGGCCGGCCCGGGGGCTGCTTGCCCTGTTTGCGCAGGAAGTGGAAGCGCAGACGCTCATCACTTCGGGTCTCGTCGGTATAGATCACGATGTCGTCGCCGACCGCGTTGGCGGGGAAGAGCCCGATCACGGCCTGGGCGGACAGCCATTGTTCGGCCACGATCCGGTGCAGCATGGCCAGCGCATCGGCGTGCAGCTTGCGCGCTTCCTCGCCTTTCTCGGGGTCGTCCAGGATTTGAGGGAAGCGTCCCTTGAGCTGCCAGGCGTGGAAGAAAAAGGTCCAGTCGATATAGGCGGCGATCTCATCCAGCGGGAGGTCGCGCAGCACCTGAATCCCCGGCTCGGCCGGGGTGGGCGGCTGATAATGCTCCCAGTCGATCGGCACCCGGTTGGCCTGGGCCTGCGCCAGCGGGATCAGGTCGCGCGCCTCGTCGCGGGCGGCGCGGCGGATGCGGATGTCCTCGTACTCGGTGCGGATGGCCGCCACGTAGTTGGGCTTCAGATCCTTGGAGAGCAGGCTGCCGGCCACCCCAACGGCGCGTGAGGCGTCCTTGACGTGCACCACCGGATGCGCGTACTGAGGCTCGATCTTGACCGCCGTGTGGAGCTTGGACGTGGTGGCGCCGCCGATCAGCAGCGGCACGGTGAAGCCCTGGCGCTGCATCTCCTTGGCGACATGAACCATCTCATCGAGCGAGGGGGTGATGAGCCCCGAGAGCCCGATGATATCGGCATTGACCTCGCGCGCCTTGGCGAGAATGCGGTCGGCCGGGACCATGACGCCCAGGTCGATCACCTCATAGTTGTTGCACTGAAGGACCACGCCGACGATGTTCTTGCCGATGTCGTGCACATCGCCCTTGACCGTGGCGAGCAGGATGCGGCCCTGGGTGTCGCCCTCGCACTTCTCCTGCGCCAGATAGGGTTCAAGATAGGCGACGGCTTTTTTCATGACGCGCGCCGATTTCACGACCTGCGGCAGGAACATCTTGCCCTCGCCGAACAGATCGCCGACCACGTTCATGGCCGCCATCAGCGGGCCTTCGATGACATTGATCGGTTTGCCCAACTGTTGGCGGGCCTCCTCGGTATCGGCCTCGATGAAGTCGGTGATGCCTTTGATCAGCGCATGCTGGATGCGCTTCTCGACCGGCTGTTCACGCCAGGTCAAATCCTGTTTGTTCTCGATCCCGGAGCCGTCGCCCTTGTACTTGGGGGCCAGGTCGGTCAGACGCTCGGTGGCGTCGGGGCGGCGGTTGAGGATCACGTCCTCCACCGCGTCGCGCAGCTCGGCCGGCAGGTCGTCATAGACCGCCAGTTGGCCGGCGTTGACGATGCCCATGTCCATGCCGGCGCGGATGGCATGGTAGAGAAAGACCGAGTGGATCGCCTCGCGGACCGGGTTGTTGCCGCGGAACGAAAAGGACACGTTGGAGACGCCGCCCGACACCTTGGCATGGGGCAGGTGGGCCTTGATCCGGCGGGTGGCCTCAATGAAATCCACCGCGTAGTTGTTGTGTTCCTCAATGCCGGTGGCGACCGCGAAAATGTTGGGGTCGAAGCAGATGTCCTCGGGCGGGAAACCGATCTCGTCGACCAGGATGCGGTAGGCGCGCTGACAGATTTCAAACTTGCGTTCTTCGGTGTCGGCCTGACCCTGTTCGTCGAAGGCCATCACGACCACCGCCGCGCCATAGCGTCGGCACTTGCGGGCGTGTTCGCGGAAGACGTCCTCGCCCTCCTTCATGCTGATGGAATTGACGATGGCTTTGCCCTGGACACATTTGAGCCCGGCCTCGATCACCTCCCATTTGGATGAGTCGATCATGATCGGCACGCGGGCGATATCCGGCTCAGCGGCGATCAGGTTCAGAAAGCGGACCATGGCCGCCTTGGAGTCCAGCATCGCCTCGTCCATGTTGATGTCGATGATCTGGGCGCCGTTCTCCACCTGGTTGCGCGCCACGTCCAGGGCGGCATCGAAGTCGCCGTTGCAGATCATCTTCTTGAAGACGGCGGAGCCGGTGACGTTGGTGCGTTCACCGACGTTGATGAAGTTGGCGGTGGATCGGCTTGAAGTGGTCATGGCTGTGTGCGGAAGGGGTGTTCGACCTTGATGCCGTCGCTGTCGCGGCCGCTCTGCAGGTCTTCGATGTAAAGGATAGGGGCCCGGGCGCGTCGGGTGATCGCGATGGCGCGCGTATTCTCCAACGGGATCAGTGTATCACGGGGCCGCGTGGCACTCACCGTTGCGTCTCGGTTGAGCCCGGGAGGCAAGCGGCGCCCGCTTCGGTCCGTCACGGAGCGTCCGCGGGTTTGGAGCAAGCGAGCGTCGATCAGCGGTCTACCGCAAGGCGTGGGCGTTCAGTTCGCGTCATCCCGCGGTGCAGGATCGGCCGGCCGGAAGCGGCCCGCCTGATCGAGATAACGGCGGGCCTCGGCGAGCAGCCGCTTGCGTCCGAACAGAATCTGCCATCGGTTACCACCGATCTGGCGCCACAGCAGGGCCGAGCGGACGGCGGCCAGGAGCAGGGCGCGGATGCGGTGTTGGTTGTCCGGGTTCTGTAAGTGCAGGGCCACGCCGCGCACCAGGATGCGCGGCGACAGGCGGCTGAGCACCTCGCTGTAGAGGTCGGCGAAGTGGGCGAGCAGACTGGGGTGCAGCAAGGGGAAGTGTTCGCGCTTCTCGGCCGCCGCCTCAATGCCCTGGCCGATGCGCGCGAGCAGGTCGGGGCGGGCGGACAGGCTGCGTTCGAGCTTCAGGACCGAGACGATACAACGGGTGAGTTCCAGGTCGCGCTCGGGCCGGCCGGTGAGTTGCGCGACGATCTGACGCGCCCCATTGGCCACGACCCCCGGCGGGCCGTAGACGGCGGTCACGTTATCCGCATCGACTTGGAACAGACTATAGATGCAGGGCTCCATGGCGCTGACGTCGGCGCTCCCGGTGCGGGCGATGCGTACCACGCTGGCGACCGCCTGAAACATGCCGGCGAGGGCGGTGATGCGATCCTGATCGTCATGGGCCATGGGGGATTCGGCTCCTTGGGGCGATTGCTTGCAAGGTGACAGGATACCAGCGACCGCCCCGTTTTGCCTTGAGGCGATTAGGGCTGTGCCCGGTCCACCGTGGCTCCGCCAAGACAGCAGTCCCCCCGGTAGAAAACCAATGCCTGGCCGGGGGTCACCGCCCGCTGGGGTTGCGCAAACCGGACCTCGCAGCGCTGCTCCGTGATCCCGATCAGCGTGCAGGCCTGCAACGGCTGGCGATGACGCAGCCGGGCGTGACAGGTGAACGGCACCGGGCCGGGTGGCGACCCGCTGATCCAGTGCAGCCGGTCGGCGGTCAGGGAATGGGACTGGAGCAGTGGGTGGTCGCCGCCCTGGACCAGGATCAAGCGGTTGTGGGCGGGATCCTTAGCCGCGACGAACCAGGGCGCCTCACCGCCGCCCGCCACCCCGCCGACGCCGAGTCCCTGGCGTTGGCCGATGGTGTAATAGGACAAGCCCTGATGTTCACCCAGGCGGCGTCCGTCCGGGGTCTCGATCGGACCGGGCGTGCGCGGCAGATAGCGGGCGAGGAAATCGCGGAATCGCCGTTCGCCGATGAAACAAATGCCGGTGCTGTCGCGCTTGCCGGCATTGGCGAGCCCGAGTCCGCGGGCGATGGCCCGGACCTCCGGCTTGGTGAGATCGGCCAGCGGAAACAGGCTGCGGGCGAGTTGGGTCTGGTCCAGGAGATAAAGAAAATAGGTCTGGTCTTTGTTCGGATCGGCGCACAAGCGCAGTTGGCAACCCTCCGTGTCGCGGGTGATCCGGGCATAGTGACCGGTGGCGATCGCGTCGGCGCCGAGCCCCAGGGCGTGGTCCAGGAAAGCGCGAAACTTGATCTCGCGGTTGCACAGCACGTCCGGGTTGGGAGTGCGCAGCGCCCGGTATTCCTCTAGGAAATACGCGAACACCTGGTCCCAGTACTCGGTGGCGAAGTTCACCGTATGCAGCCGGATCCCCAGCCGGTCGGCCACCGCGGCGGCATCGGCCAGATCCTGGGCGGCAGCGCAGTAACCGGGTGTGTCGTCCTCCTCCCAGTTCTTCATGAACAGGGCCTCGACCCGGTATCCCCGCGCGATCAGCCGGTGCGCCGCCACCGCCGAGTCCACCCCGCCCGAGAGACCGATCATCACGCGAGCGCCGGGTTTCATAAGATCACCCATACCCTATGTCCACTCCCGCGTACCGCGGCGCCGACAGGTTGTGAAACTCGGCGCAGAGCGCCTCAGACAGGCGTGACACCGCGGAGCGGTGTCACGAGCGTGTGCCTTGACTGCCGACAAACCTCAATCCTGAAGCGGCTGCCTAGTCCGCGACCTTGACCTGCGGAATCGTCCAGGAACCGTCGATGATCGAGGGCGGTGTCTCATCCGGCCAATACAGTCGCAACATCAGGATGAACTTGTCCGGCGGGGCCGGCAGCCAATTCGATTCCTTATCCGCACCGGGACTCGCGTGCTGAATGTAGAGATCCACCGAGCCGTCCGGATTCTGCTTGAGATCCTGCCGCGGGCTGATGCTGTAACGGTTGAGCGGATTCTCGACGAAGAAGTACTGCCCATCGTACATGGTCAGCGACCAGAAGCCCTTGACCGGCGGAAGCTGGCCCTTGTCGAAGTGCATCACATAGTCTTTCTCCCCAGTATAGGAGCCGAGAACCGACGGCCCTTCGGAGGTGGGATAGACGGCATCCTGCGGACGGTTCGCCCCCAGACCGATGGCTGTAACTAGGGCACGCTGGATGTAGTTGGTGCCATAGCGGCCGGTCTTGGTCGTGAAGAGCCAGCCGTTCTCGAGCTTCATGTCGCCCGCCAAGATGCCTTCCTTCATCCAGAACATGATCTTGTCCTGGGCGATCCTGGGCACCATGGCCAGGGCGTCCCTGGCGACTGGGCCGAGCTTCGCGGCGTCGAAGGGCTTGCCGGGAACGATGCCGAGGTGGGCCATCTTGCGCACCATCGGCTCATCGGCGGCCTGCGGCGGATTGTCCTTCATCAACTGGGCAAGCAGGTTGAAATACGCCTCGGCGCTCATGGCGTTGACTTGGTCGCGGACGGCGGTCTTCATGTCGATGCCGGGATCGACCTTTCCCGGCGGCGGCGTATAGGCTTTACCGTAAGCGCTTAAAGGGACAAGCGCGATCGCGTCCTGGAGCTGATGGACGGCGGCGTAGTCCTCCGGCGTGCCGGAACAGTAGATGCGGCCCAACAGCCAGACCATGTCAGTAGGCGAGCGATACTCCTTCACCCCCGCGGGCAGCTTGCCTTTCCAGTGCGGACCGACGATGGCGTAGGTCTGGGCGCCGGTCCCGGTGGTGCGCTTGCCCGGCACCTCGAAGACTTCGGTCCAGCCGTCGAGCATCGGAAACAAGTAGTAGCGATCCTGGGCGTCGGGCAGGCTCAGTACCCAAGGCTCATCGCTGACGTCGACCCAAGCGGTTGTATAGAGCGTATCGGCGTTCGGGGCCGTCACGTCGCGAAAGGTCGCTGTCGGATATTCGCGCATCCGCACGAACTGGCCCATCGGGGCGCGGGTGCCGTCGGGTCTCTCGACGTTGGTCATCACTCGCCGGGTCATTTCCATCGTGACCAGCGGATAGCCGTAGATGTAGGCCTCGACGGCATGGGGCAGCGACTCGAAGACGTTGTCCTTGGCCAGGGCCGTGCCCGGATTGATCGCCGCCATGACGAGGGCGATGCTGCAGCAGACTGCGGGTGGGATGAATGATCGAAGACTCACGGAATTTCCTCCTTTCAGACGATGGAATGAGAAGCCGTTATGATCTCGCCGGTTGTGCCGGGGCATCCGATTCTACACCGTCAGACCCGGCACGCCGTCTTTGCCGTGGCCCGCTGCAAGCACGGCGACGGGAAGGCCGGTTACGCCATCGAGGGCCTTGCGCATTGTTCCGAACGGACTTGGGTCGATCTGCGCCCGCGGGCAGACGCGGGCGACCTGACCCCGCTTGATCGGCTGATTTGGGGCATCACCGGCTCGGACAGCGGCGACTGTCCGAGCGCTTGCTCCGGTGCAAGCTCGCTCAGTGCCGGGACGGTCTATCGGCAGCGCGCCGATTTCTTTAGAATCGCCGACACCGTTGCCACCATCGGACACACCAACGATGTTCGATCGCTCGCTTGTTGCCTGGGTGCTGTTCGGCGTGCTGCTTCTTTCGGTGTTGCTGCGCGGCCAGCGCTGTGCCGCTGATCCAGCCACGCCACCCTTGCAGATCGCCGCATTTCGGGACATTTCGGCCTTCCTACTCGAGACTGTTCGCAAGGATTATGCCGTCGCTCTCCAGATCACCTACGTCAAGAACGCCGACGAAGCCCATTCCCGCTTGAGAAGGCAGCAAGCGGACATCGTGTTCATGTCCTACGACGATACCTTGTCCATGGCGCTTCAGGAGCAGTACGGTGAGATCGCGGCCTTTATGCCCATCCATGGCGGACTGCTGGACCTGTGCGGCACCCTTGATGTGGCCGCCAACAAAAACCGCGTGGGCATTGATACCGATACGGGTTATGCGCGGGCGCTGCGCCGATACCTGCGTGATCGTTTGTCGAGCGCTGACGCGTATCGCCAACTCGTGTGGGTCATGGCCGGTGCGACTGACCTGCGCTATGAAAAACTACGGGCACAGGAGCTCGACGCGACGCTCTTGAACCCGCCGTTTTCTTACCGGCCCGGCGTCACCCGCATTGCCGCCTTGAGCGGGAATGCGGTCGTCCCGCGGTATCAGGGGGTGGTGGCCAATCTCAATCGATCGTGGCTCGGCAGTCGCAGCCACCACGCCTCCCTCGCGGCGTTCATCAGGATCTATCAGCGCGCGCTCCGGGATCTGCGCGCGCACCCGGACGACACGATAGCCAAGCTGGTTGAATTCTATGGGCTCTCACCGCCGATCGCAGCGGCCGTCTTTGCCCGCCTGTGGGCGTCCGATGGCCTGAATGCGACCGGCGTGTTCGACGACGATGCGCTGGCCGAAACGGAGCGGATCTTCGCCGAGGACACGGGACTCACGGTGCCCCGTGTCCGGACCTGGGTGTTGGCCGATCCCGAGCGATTCGGGCCTTGATCACCGGATGAAGATGCACATGCACAACAGACCGGAGGTCGAGGCTTAGCCGGTGGCGATTCCCGAGATCTCAACGAAAATCAGCGGTGCCTGCGCGCCGGACCGGCTAATGAAGAGGTCTCGGTGCTCTGCAACACGCAGGGCGCGCGCTACCTCCTGGAGGGCGACAACGCCGACGATGCCATCGAGCCGATCTACCGGGTCCACCCGGCCCCGCCGCCCGCGGCGCTGGCCGCGTTGGAGCGGCGTCTGGTCGGACTGGTCGCGCTGCGGCAGCGCGACCCGGCGGTCTGGACCTGGCAGCGGCAAGCGGGTCAAAGTCTGGCCGACTATCTGCGTGGGTTGCCGGCCGACGGGGAGGCGGGGCGGCTGGCCCAGGTCGTGAACCGGCAGGCGGTGATCACCAACCTGCGCGCCACCTACTCGGCCGAGCCGGCGCCCCATGCGGGGGTGGGGGCCGAAGTCTACGGCCGCTTTACGTCCCCCATGCGGGAGATCGTGGGCATCTTCCTGCACCACGAAACCATCGAGAAGCTGACTGGAGCAGCGACCAGCGGTACGAGCAACGATCGTGCGCTGCGCCAACGGGTCATCGACGGCGCCAACCGCGCCCGGGATTGACATCGAACGGGGGAGCGCGGCCGTCCCACTTTGGATCGCACCCGCCCCCTCAATGCCATTAAGTTAAGCGCCGACGGCGC
>CAYYAY010000093.1:0-17884 GCA_964470155.1 uncultured Lamprocystis sp.
AGGAGCGTGGGAGCCAGAATGGCTTAACTTAATGGCATTGACGCTGGAGCGTGGGAGCAAGCGAATTCGCCACCAGTGTCGGTACTCGAACCGCATCACCCAAACCCCCATCAGCCGCATCCACCATCAGCCTCGCCGCCAACACGCTGCCGGCGGCGGCGACGCCGATCCCGCCCGCTTCGTGCTAGGCTTGATTCCTGCCATTCCAAGACCGGACACCTGCCGCCCATGTCCTCCAGCGCCGCCACTCAACCCACACCCGCGCCGCAGGTCCCGGCCCCGCCGCCCCGGCGCCTGCCCGCGGCGGGCTCCGCGGACGGTCTCCTGGTCTCGGAGGCGGTCTATTGGACTGAGTATTACCTGGAGTCGGACCACCATTACGAGTGGAATAACGGCCGCCTGGAGGAGAAACCGGTGTCCGATTACGAGACCTTTCTGGTCTATGCCTGGTTCGGCGAACTGGTGCGGCACTTCCTGCGCACCCACCCCTGCGCGCAACTGGTCGGCCTGGAGATGGGCTTCCGGCTGCCGCTGCCGAGCGGCACCGTCATCCGCAAGCCTGATTTCGGCGTGGTGCGCAACGACAATCCCCAGCCGCTGCTGCCCTTGGATTGCTCCTACCGCGGGGTCTTCGACCTCTGTATCGAGGCTCTGTCCGACCAAGAGCGTAGCGGCATCGAACGCGATACCTTCACCAAGAAGGCCGAATACGCCGCCGGGGGCGTACCCGAGTATTACATCCTGCACCAGAACCCCGACCACCAGGCCTTCTACACCCGCACCGCCGCCGGATTCTATACGCCCATCGCACCGCAGTCCGGAGTCATCTGCTCGCGGGTGCTGCCGGGGCTGCAATTCCGCCCGGCCGACCTGGCGCGCCGACCGGAGCTGGAGGCGCTGCGTGATGACCCGGTCTATGCCGGCTTCGTCCTGCCCGGCTGGCGCGCCGATCGGGAGCGCGCGGCGGCCGCGGCGCGGCAGGCCGCGGCGCAGGCGCGGCGGGCCGATGCCGAAGCCCAAGCCAAACGCGAGGCCCTGAATCGGGCCGCTGCCGAGACGCAACGGGCCAATGCCGAGGCGCAACGGGCCGATACCGAGGCGCAGCGGGCCGATGCCGAAGCCCGGGCCAAACGCGAGGCCGTGGACCGGGCCGACGCCGAGGCCCAAGCACGGCAGCGCCTGGAGCACGACCTGGCGGCCCTGCGGGCACGCCTCGCGCAGGGTCGGATGCAGTGAGGAACGGACCCGGATGGATGAGCAACGCGGCCTTGATCATCGCCCCGGCCGGCCGCGGACGGTCCGCACAGCGGACCCTACGGTAACACCGTGACCTGTAGGGTCCGCTGTGCGGACCGGCGACCGTGCAGATCGCGCGGCGGCCGGGTTTATGATCAAGGCCAGCAACGCCCAGGACCCGATGCTTGGCCAACCTTGGCGTGCCAAGAAGAAAACCACTGTTTGAGCAAAGAGGCGCTCGATGATCGTCGACAAACCGACGGCGCATGGATTTATCACCGCCGCACCCGACCAGAGTGCGCCGGCCGCTGCGGGTCACCCCGCGGATCAGGCCACCCTCAACGGCAGCGGCGCCATCGCGCAGGGCCGAACGGCCAAGGCCGCCGGTCAAGGCGCGGTGATCGTGGAACGCGCCAACGCCGCGCCCATCAACACCAGCGCGGGCAGCATCTACCAGACCTTCATCCAACAGGCCGTCCAACCCGGCGCCGGTGCGGACGCGCTGCGCCGGGGCTACCTGGCCTGGCTCAGCCTGCGCGCCAACGAACTGCCCTGGTTCGCCGGCGACAGCGGCCGACCGGCACAGGATGACACGCGGCGCGAGGCGCTCGACGCGGGGGGTGAGGTTTACCGGGTCGTGCGCGGCGGTTCGTGGTTCGACCATCGAGTCGGCGCGCGCTGTGCCTTTCGCTTCGAGAATCCTCCCGCCGACCGGGCCGATGTCCTGGGTTTTCGTGTCGTGTTGCGTGCTGCCCCTGTTTCTTCAGCTCTGGACTCTGATCACTCTGAACTCCGACACTCTGATCTTCCGATTCCGGAGGGGGTACGGGGGAGCCTTCGGGTCTGATCAGACGAGATGGGGCCAAGCCTTTCAGTAGGATGGGCAGAGCGAGAGCGATGCCCATCCTCAAGCGTCGCGGTGGCCGGATGGGCATCGCTCTCGCTCTGCCCATCCTACGGGATGTCATTTGCGATGACACCGACAACGGCCGGACCCCGATGTTGCTACAAAGCCCGCCGCAGCGCGGCGAGGTCATCGACGCCGAGTCCGGTGATCGCGGCGATGGCCGCATCGCTCAGGTCGGTGCCGCGGACGTCTTTGCGCCGGAGGGTGCCCGTCCCAACGCCCCGTTGCTTTTAGGCTCCGACGGCGCGTTTTACGGTACGACGAGTAACGGTGGTGATCTATTCGTCGCGGCGGTACCTAATGTGGCGCCGGTCGGAGGTTCGGTGAAGCTGTTGGGTAGTTTTCCGAGCATTTTCGCGGGGCCGGTGTCCGCCACCTTCAATGGGGTTGGTGTCGTACTGACCGGAGGCAGCAGTACCTACCGTACAGCCGTTGTGCCGGACGGTGCGGCCACCGGGATTATCAAGGTGACAACGTCCTCCAGTACGACCAAGACGCTCAAGGCCTTTCGACAACTGCCGACGCTGAGCGGCTTCAGCCCCGACAGCGGAGCGGTAGGCAGTTCGGTCGTATTTACCGGTACCGGCTTGGCTCAGACCACCTCGGTCACATTTGGTGGCGGCAAAGTATACGGAACGGTTTTGAGTTTTCGGTTTTAGTTAAGGGCTATAAAACATTGGGTTACGAAAAACGAGAAACGAAAAACCAACAACGACGGGTATAACGAGTTTCGTGATCAACACCAACAACAAGGTCACGGTGACCGTCCCCGCAGGTGCGGCCACCGGCAAGATTCGAGTGACGACTAAGGGGGGAAGCGTCAACACGGTGACGGCCTTTACAGTGACGCCTTAGCGGTTCAGTCTCCCTAGCTACTCATTCAGCAACACCACCGCCAAAGCCGCGATCCCCTCACCGCGGCCGGTGAAGCCAAGATGCTCGGTGGTGGTGGCCTTGACGTTGACGCGCGCCGGGGCGCAGCCCAGGTCGGCGGCGAGCAGGCCGCGCATGGCGGCGATGTGGGGGGCCAGCTTCGGACGCTGGGCGATGATGGTCAGGTCCGCGTTGTGGACCGCGAGCCCCAGCCCGGCCAGGCTGGTCATGACCCGCTGGAGCAGGATGCGGCTGTCGATTCCGGCATAGGCCTGATCGGTGTCCGGGAAGTGGTGACCAATGTCACCCAGACCGGCGGCACCGAGCAGGGCGTCACAGAGTGCGTGGATAGCCACGTCACCGTCTGAATGGGCGGCCAGCCCCTGGTCGTGCGGCACCGTGACGCCGCACAGGATCAACGGGCGCCCGGGGGCGAAGGCATGGACGTCGAAACCCTGACCGATCAGCATGAGCGTGCCTGCATGTCGAGATAAAAACGCGCCAGGGGAAGGTCCTCGGCACGGGTGATCTTGATGTTGTCCGCGTGCCCCTCGATCAAGCGGGGGCTCAATCCGCTGCGCTCCATGGCGGAGGCGTCGTCGGTGACCAGAGCGCCGGCGGTAATCGCAGCGCGCAAGGCGCCGCGCAAGGCGCCGAGCCGGAACATCTGCGGGGTGAAGGCGTGCCACAGGGCCGCGCGATCGATGGTGGAGCCGATCCGGCCGTCGGGGTTCGCGCCTTTCATGGTGTCGCGGACCGGTACGCCCAGGATGCCGCCCACCGGGTCGTCGGCGAGTTCGGTGATGAGCCGATCCAGGTCGGCCCGACGCAGACAGGGCCGGGCGGCATCGTGTACCAGCACCCAGTCGGCCGGATCGGCCTCGGCCGCCAGGTCATCCAATGCGTTCAGCACGGAATGGCAGCGCTCGGCGCCACCCGCCACCCGCCGCACCTGGGGGTGATTGGCGTAGGCCGTAGCCGACCAATAGCCGTCGTCCGGACCCAGCGCAACCCGGACTCCGCTGATCCGCGCGTCGGCGAGCAAGGTGCCGAGCGTCCAGTCGATCACGGGCCGCCCCGCCAGCTCCAGATATTGTTTGGGAATGACGGCACCGAGTCGCCGGCCCACGCCGGCGGCCGGCACCACTGCCCAGCGTCTTGTGGTATTCAATGAATGGCCAGTTGCTTTGATTGACGGCAAAGACATCATTTCGTAGGCGCCGCCGGCGCCGCGGCTTCCACCTTGGGCCGCTCGATGACCTGGATGAAGGCCTCACCCGGTTTGATCATGCCCAGTTCGCCGCGTGCCCGCTCCTCCAGGGCGGCCTCCCCGGTGCGCAGGTCCTCGACCTCCGCCTGCAGTTCCTGGTTGCGCGTCCGCAGGCGGTCCAAATCCTGGCGTTGCGCGGCGATTTCCTGTTGCAGCCCATGCAGATCCGCGAGGCTCCCCGCCCCGACCCAGAGCCGGTATTGGAGAGCCACGACCAGCGCAACCAGGACAACGATCAGCAGGCGCATGAACGGGCGCGGCAGGGTGCCGACCGCGGACCAGAACCAACTGGTCCGCGGTGCGGTTAACTCACAACCAGCGGAAAGCGCCGCGTCCGGCATAGACCGCCTCGTCACCCAACTGGTCCTCGATGCGCATCAACTGGTTGTACTTGGCCACCCGGTCGGAACGCGACAGCGACCCGGTCTTGATCTGACCGGCCGCGGACGCCACCACCAGGTCGGCGATGGTGGTGTCCTCGGTCTCACCGGAGCGGTGCGAGACCACTGCCGTGTAGCCCGCGGCCTGGGCCATGCCGATCGCTTCCAGGGTTTCGGTCAGGGTGCCGATCTGGTTGACCTTGATCAGGATGGAGTTGGCGATGCCCTTGGCGATGCCTTCCTGCAGGATCTTGGTGTTGGTGACGAAGAGGTCGTCGCCGACGATCTGCACCCGGCTGCCCAGACGATCGGTCAGGCGCTTCCAGCCGTCCCAGTCGCCTTCCGCCAGACCGTCCTCAATGGTGATGATCGGGTACTGGTCGACCCAGCCCTTGAGCATCTCGATCACGCCGTCGGAGTCGAGCTTGCGGCCCTCGCCCTCCAGGTCGTAGACGCCATCCTTGTAGAACTCGGAGGCGGCCACGTCCAGCCCGAGATAGATATCCTGACCGGCCTTGAACCCGGCCTTGCCGATTGCCTCCAGGATAACCTCGACCGCGGCCACGTTGGACGGCAGGTCAGGGGCGAAGCCGCCCTCGTCACCCACCGCGGTGGCCAGACCCTGGCCCTTGAGGACCGACTTCAGGGCATGAAAGACCTCGGCACCATAGCGCACCGCCTCGCGGACATTGGAGGCGCCCACCGGCAGGATCATGAACTCCTGGAAGTCCACGCTGTTGTCCGCATGTTGGCCGCCGTTGATGATGTTCATCATCGGCACCGGCAGCCGGTAGGGACCGGCGGAGAGCGAACGGTAGAGCGGCAGGGCCTTCTCTTGGGCGGCGGCATGGGCGGCGGCGAGCGACACGCCCAGCAGGGCGTTGGCGCCGAGCCGGCGCTTGTTGTCGGTACCGTCCAGACTGATCATGCAGCGGTCGATCGCCGCCTGATCGGTGACCTCGAGACCGAGCACGGCCTCGCGCAGTTCACCGGCGATGTTGGCAACCGCGGTGAGCACACCTTTACCGCCGTAGCGGCCTTTGTCTCCATCGCGCAGTTCCAGCGCCTCGCGGGAGCCGGTCGAGGCACCCGAGGGGACGATAGCGCGGCCAATGGCGCCCTCGGCAGTGATGACATCGGCTTCCACCGTGGGGTTGCCGCGTGAATCCAGGACTTCACGGGCACGGACGTCGACGATCTCAGACATGGCGCGGATCTCCAGTTAACGAACAAACAGATTCTAGGGGTAACAACGCGATCAATGGGACGGTCAGACGGCAGACACCAGACGTCCGCCGGGGCTTGCGCCCGCGGGCGGCCGGGCAACTGACCTGTCCTCTTCTTCTACCTCGGTGTCCTCCCTGACACATCAGCGTGTAGGATGGGCAGAGCGAGAGCGATGCCCAGCCGGCCACCGCGACGCTTGAGGATAGGCATCGCTCCCGCTCTGCCCATCCTACCGAAAGGCCCGGCCCAAACAAACCACATCACACCCAATCGCCCCAGCCTACACGTCAGCTTCCACGAAACCCGCGGATTTTACCAGCCGGTCGATCTCGACCAGGGTCGTCAAGAGCGCGCGCATCCGGTGCAGCGGCCACGCATTGGGGCCGTCGCTCAAGGCGTCCTCCGGACGGGGGTGGGTCTCCATAAAAATCCCGGCGACCCCCGCGGCCACCGCGGCGCGGGCCAGCACGGGCACGAACTCACGCTGACCGCCCGAGCAGGCGCCCTGCCCGCCCGGCAACTGCACCGAGTGGGTGGCATCGTAGACCACCGGGCAGCCGGTCGCACGCAGCACCATGAGCGCGCGCAGGTCCGATACCAGATTGTTGTAACCGAACGAGACGCCGCGCTCACAGACCAGGATGTGATCATTGCCCACCGCGCGTGCCTTGTCCACGACATGCTGCATGTCCCAGGGAGCGAGGAACTGACCCTTCTTGATGTTGACCGGCCGACCCTGGCGGGCGACCGCCTGGATGAAATTGGTTTGCCGACACAGAAAGGCGGGGGTCTGGAGCACATCGACCACCGCCGCGACCTCGTGCAGCGGCGTGTCCTCATGGACATCGGTGAGGATCGGCACGCCGAATGTGGCGCGCACCCCTTCCAGGATCTTGAGTCCGGCGGCCAGACCCGGCCCGCGAAAGCTCGCCGTGGATGAGCGGTTGGCCTTGTCGAATGAGGACTTGTAGATGAATGGGATACCGAGCGCGGCGGTGATTTCCTGCAGGGTCCCGGCGGTCTCTTCGGCCAGGGACGCGCTCTCGATCACACAGGGACCGGCAATCAGGAACAGCGGGCGGTCGAGCCCGACCTCGAATCCGGCCAGTTCCATCATGGGGTATCGACCCCCGCCCGCGGCTGTGGTTGCACCTTTCGCTGATCCAGGGCGGCCTTGATGAAACCGCAGAACAGCGGGTGGCCGTCGCGCGGCGTGGAGGTGAACTCGGGGTGGAACTGGCAGGCGATGAACCAGGGGTGATCCGGGATTTCGATGATCTCGACCAGCCGGTTGTCGAGCGACCATCCGGACAGGCGCAGCCCCGCGTCCTGCATCTGGTTCAGGTAACGATTGTTGAATTCATAACGATGCCGGTGACGCTCGCGGATCTGCGGGCTGCCGTAGACCGCCCGCGCCAGGCTGCCCGGCTCCAGCCGACAGTTCTGGCCGCCCAGACGCATGGTGCCGCCCAGCTCCGACTGCTCGTCGCGGGTCTCGACCTGGCCGTGCTCGTCGCGCCACTCGGTGATCAACGCGATGACCGGGTGCGGCGTCTGGCGGTCGAACTCGGTGCTGTGGGCGCCCTCCAGCCCGCACACGTCGCGGGCGTACTCGATCACGGCGACCTGCATCCCGAGACAAATCCCGAGATAGGGCACGCGCTGCTCGCGCGCAAAGCGCGCGGCCAGGATCTTGCCCTCGATGCCGCGCTCACCGAAACCGCCGGGGACCAGAATGGCGTCCAGCCCGACCAGACTGGCCGTGCCGTCACGTTCCAGATCCTGCGAGTCGATGTAGACCACTGCCACCCGGGTGTCGGTATGCACACCGGCATGGGCGAGCGCCTCGGACAGCGACTTATAGGCCTCGGTCAGGTGCATGTATTTGCCGACCATACCCACCCGCACCTGGGCTTCGGGGTGGTCAAAGCCGTGGAGCACCCGGTCCCACTCGCTGAGATTCGCCTCACCGACCTCGAGGCGAAACTGCCGCACCACCAGTTCGTCGAGTCCCTGCGCATGGAGCAGGCGCGGGATGCGGTAGATATTGTCCGCGTCCGCCGCGGAGATGACGGCATTCTCGGGCACATTGGTGAAGAGCGCGATCTTGCGCCGCTCCTCATCCGGAATCGCCGTCTCGCCCCGACACAGGAGCACGTCCGGCTGAATGCCGATGGAGCGTAACTCCTTGACCGAATGCTGGGTGGGCTTGGTCTTGATCTCCCCGGCGGTGCGCAGGAAAGGCACCAGGGTCAGATGCATGAAGAGCGCGTTCTCGCGGCCCTCCTCCACCCGCATCTGGCGGATCGCCTCCAAGAACGGCAGCGACTCGATATCGCCCACGGTCCCGCCGATCTCCACCATGGCGATGTCGCAACCGGCGGCGCCGAGCCGGATGTTCGCCTTGATCTCGTCGGTGATGTGCGGGATGACCTGGACCGTGCGGCCCAGATACTCGCCGCGGCGTTCCTTGCGGATCACGCTGTCGTAGATCTGACCGGTCGTGAAATTGTTGTGGCGGCCCATGCGGGTGCGCAGGAAGCGCTCGTAGTGGCCCAGGTCAAGATCGGTCTCGGCGCCGTCGTCGGTGACGTACACCTCGCCATGCTGGAACGGACTCATGGTCCCCGGGTCCACGTTGATGTAGGGGTCCAGCTTGATCATGGTGACCTTCAGGCCGCGCGCTTCCAGCAAGGCCGCCAGTGACGCCGAGGCGATGCCCTTGCCCAGCGACGAGACGACGCCGCCGGTTACGAAGATATACTTGGTCATAAGCGGTCAACGATGCGATGAACTGATCCAGGGCTGAGCCCGATTATCCCCGACACGCTACCAAATTCGCCGCAACCCCTCAATGCGCCCTCGCGATCGCTACCGCGAAACCGGTGCGCCACCCCCGATCGGCCAAGGCGAACAGGCGACGGCCGGCGGCGCAGACGCTCGGGTTGCGCCAATAGTTTACCTATCAAATCGGCTAACAGGCGCGTATAGTCCGGGAGCGCGTCACATCGCATGAAACGCAGGTCAGGCCGCGATCTCCGATCGGCGGCGGCCTCCCACCCGAATGACTACTACCTATCAGGAGCATCGACAGATGCAGACATTTGCCAAGTTGATCAGTGTCGTCGCCATCGCCGGCGCGGCTGCTTTTGCAGCGAACACCGCGCAGGCCTGGGGCGGGCCCGGCGGCTGGGGCCCCGGCGGCGGCAACAACAACGGCGGCGGTTGGGGGGACGGCAGCGGCATGGGCGACATGTGGAACGACATGATGGGTGACGGCTCCGGCGACTTCAACATGAATATGAGCGGCAGCGGCGCCGGCACCGGTCGCGGCTATGGCCGCGGTTACGGACGCGGCGACGGACGCGGCTACGGCAATCAGGGTTACGGGGGCTATCCGGGCTACGGCTACGGCGGCGGCTATCCGGGCTACGGCTACGGCGGCGGCTATCCGGGCTACGGCTACGGCGGCGGCTATCCGGGCTATGGCTACGGCGGCGGTTACCCCGGCTATGGCTACGGCGGCGGCTATCCCGGCTACGCGGCGCCCATGGGTCCGATGGGTCCCTACGGCGCCCCCCCGGCGCCCCCCGCCCCGCCGGTCGCCGAGACCAAGTAACCAGCAGGCGTCCGCGACGCCGCCGGCCGCGCCAGCCAGGCGCGGCCTTTTTTTTGCCCGGAACCTGCGATTCGACCAACCGTTGCCGCTCCGCCTGCCCCATAGCGTCGACCGGGACAAGTGCCAATCGACTTTGACTTGATCCAGATCAAAGCTTGCCCTCAATATAGAGCATTGAGAACACGCCAACTGGGGGCAGCCGCCTTGAACCAGCGCAACATCATTTCGTTTGAGACGCTTCGGGTCGCCTGCAAAAATTGTTCGGTGGGCGCCCTGTGCCTGCCCTTAGGGCTCGAACCGGAGGACATCGGGCGGCTTGAAAACATCGTCAAGCGGGCCCGCCCACTGCACCGCGGTGACTATCTGTTCCGCGACGGCGACCGCTTCCGCTCGCTTTACGTGGTCAAGACCGGCTCGGTGAAAAGCTATGCGCCCAGCGCGGAAGGCGGCGAACGCGTGCTGGGCTTCCATCTGCCGGGGGAGATCATCGGATTGGACGCCATCGACAAGGACGCCCATGCCTGTGCCGCCAAGGCACTGGAGACCTCCGCACTCTGCGAGATCCCCTTTCCCCGTCTGGAAGAACTGAGTACGGAGATCCCGAGCCTCCAACGTCAGATGTACCGGCTCCTGAGTAAAGAAATCGCCAACGAAACCGACATGCTGCTCTTGCTCGGCAAGAAAAGCGCTGAAGAGCGGCTGGCGACCTTCGTGCTCAACATGTCCAAGCGGCTGCAAAAGCGCGGGTTGTCGCCAACCGACTTCCATCTGAGCATGTCACGTCACGAAATCGGCAACTATCTCGGACTCGCGGTCGAGACCGTGAGCCGACTCTTCACCCGCTATCAGGATGACGGGCTGATGGTCGTCGACCGCAAGCACATCCGACTGATCGATCTCGAGGGGCTGGAGACCCTGAGCAACGGCACCGGACCCACGCGTCAGCAGCAGCACACTTAAGCGCTTAGCCACAGACACCCATCCGCACTGGCGGCGTCGATGGCCGCCAGCCGCGCGGCGTGCGCACGTTGCGCCGCTTCTCCGGCCGCGATCACCGGCAGCCGCTGACGCCCCGGGTCGAGCCGGCCGCGCTGATTCGACAGACTGCGCTGTCCCGGCTCGGTGCCGGCGTCCCCGCCCAGGTGCATGACCACCTGACCACCGGTCATGGCCAGATAGACGTCGGCCAGGATTTCGGCGTCCAGCAAGGCACCGTGCAAATCCCGATGCGAATTATCCACCCCATAGCGCTTACACAGCGCGTCCAGGCTGTTGCGCTGCCCGGGATGCAGCCGACGCGCCATCAGCAGGGTATCGTTGACTTCGCAGAGGTCGCTGATCCGCGTCGCGTCGGCGCGCCACCGCACCAACTCATGATCCAGAAAGCCGATATCGAAGGCGGCGTTATGGATGATCAGCTCGCTGCCGGTCACATAGCGCAGGAAATCCTCCGCGACCTCCGCGAACCGGGGCTTGTCGCGCAGAAAGTCGTTCTCGATCCCGTGGACCGCGACCGCATCGGCGTCGATCTCGCGATCGGGCTGAAGATATTGGTGGAAATTGTTGCGGGTGAGGCGGCGATCGATCAGCTCGACACAACCGATCTCGATCAGACGATGACCTTCACGCGGGTCGAGCCCGGTGGTCTCGGTGTCCAGAACGATTTGGCGCATGGGCAAGGGGACTCCTTAAATCTGACGCGTTACTTACCAAGTTCTTGTTTGGATTCAACCAATCCCGCCGCGCGGGATACCCTGATTGGCTAGCCGATCGGCGCGCTCGTTGTCGGGGTGACCGGTGTGACCCCTGACCCAGTGCCAGTCGACCTGATGGGGCGCCAACGCGCCGTCCAGCCGCTCCCACAAATCGCGGTTCTTGACCGGCTTGCGTTCAGCGGTGACCCAGCCGTTGCGCTTCCAGCGACTCATCCACTCGGTCACACCGCGCTTGACATACTGCGAATCGGTGGTGATCGCGATGCGGGTCGGGCGCTTGAGCGACTCCATCGCCGCGATCACCGCCATCAGCTCCATCCGGTTATTGGTGGTCCGGCACTCCCCGCCGCACAGTTCCTTCTCGGTCTCACCAAAGCGCAACAAGGCCCCCCAGCCGCCAGGCCCCGGATTGCCTTTGCATGCGCCATCGGTAAAGGCATGAACAACCTCAGTCATCGACACTCCCCTTCATCATTCCCCATTCAGGCCACCGCCGCGGCGGTCGGTGATACATATACGGAACGGTTTTTCGTTTTCAGTGAAAAATTATCAACCATTGGGTTACGAAAAACGAGAAACGCAAAACCAACAACGACGGGTATATAACGTTTGCACCTGATATCCGCACAGACCTTCGTGTAGGGGCGGGTCTGAAACCAGCCCCTACGTCGGGTCATCACATCCGCGGGCTATAACAGGGTGTTGCGGGCGCTCGGCTCGATCGCCCCACCCGGCAGCAGCGCACGGCGTGCACTCCAGGAGGGCCGCAACGGCGTTAGGGTCGAGACCCGCTTCACGGCTTTGATGACATAAACGCCGCCCAGGGCGGGCCAAAGCGCGCGACCCAGGGTATCGAGGACCGCCAGGCGCGGACTGAGCGCACCACGGATCGGCGGCCGGAACATGATCTGTTGGCGCACCTCGATGTCGAACCCCAAGAGCGACAGCCAATCCTCGACCCGGTACGGGGTCAGAAAATGCCCGCACCAGGGAACGCGCCGCCGATAACGATAGAGCAACCGCAACAGGCCCCAACTGCTCAGGGCATTGAACCCGAGAATGATCACCCGCCCCTCGGGGATCAGCACGCGCTCCACCTCGCGCAGCACCAGACGGGGATCAGACACGAAGTCCAGGGTATGTGTCAGGAGTGCCGCGTCGACGCTGTCGGCGGCGAGCGGCAAGGCCGCCGGGTTGCCGACGACCTGGAGTCCGTGAGGCCCGGCCGGCGCGCGGCAGGGCAGCAAGACACGGTGGCGGATGCGGGTCGCGGCCAGGACCTCCCGGAAGCAACTGCCGACCCCGACCTGCACCAGATAATACCCGAAGGTATCGAGCAACAACGTTTCCAGGCAAGCCGCCTCCTGGGCCGCGACGGCCTTGCCCAGCGGCGTCCGGTACCAGTTTTCGAAACTTGCCAACGGATAGCCCGGGCCTTTGCAAGCGGTCATGTGAATGCCTCTCAAGAGGAACCGCCGCCGCGCGCGACGCCCCCGCGGTGCAGCGAAGCACCGCACCGCGACGCACCGCCATCGTGAATCCGGGCACGCGCCGATCCTGGCCGATCCAGGACAACATCAGCCGGACAGGTTCAATCGGCGTCTCCCGAGCGCCTCATGGTACCCAGTATTTGCGGCGCTGTCCCCGCTGCCCCGTACCGCAAGACCGTGCCGAACGTCTGGTAATAACTGGCGTCTTTGCGTATCATACGGAAGATCATCCGTAAGAAGCTATGTAAAGCAAGCACTTACGCTTAGATCGGGGGGTTTTTATGCGCTTTTCCAAACCATTGGTACGCCGTTTTGGCGCGCCGTCTGCCCTATTTATCGCCATTTCCGCCATCAGCGGCTGTGCCGGCAACCAAGACCGGTTCACGGCTGCCGACGACGGCTACGGCGACATGGTGTCGGCTCGTGAGTACGGTTATGTCCGTCCCGCGGGGGAGGCAAAACGCTTCGCGCGACGTAACGCCGTGCCGCCGGGAAGCTACGGCGACCTCTGGACCAAAGTCCGTTCCGGCATGCAACTCGATCTCCATGCCAATGCCCGCATCGACGCCAAAGTCAACAGCTTCCGCCGCGACCCGCAGTATCTCGCCAAGCTCTCGGAACGCGCCAAGCCCTACCTGCATGTCGTCATCGGCGAAATCCAGCGGCGCGGACTGCCCGCCGAATTGGCCTTGTTACCCCATGTCGAGAGTCGCTACAACCCGGCCGCCACCTCACCGGTGGCCGCGGCCGGCATGTGGCAGTTCATGCCCTATACCGGCCGCGAGATGGGTCTGCGACAAGACGCCTGGCGCGATGAGCGACGCGATATCCTGGCCTCTACGCGCGCGGCCATGGACTATCTGCAACAACTCCAGCGCCGCCTGGGCGGCAATTGGGAACTGGCCATGGCCGCTTACAACTGCGGCCCGGGGCGGGTGGAATCCGCACAGGCGGCCAACCGGGCACGCGGCAAGCCGACCGACTTCTGGTCACTGAACCTACCGGGCGAGACCGAGAATTACGTGCCGCAAATCCTGGCCGCCGCGCGGCTGGTCGCGGAACCCGCGAAGTACGGCCTGCACCTGCCGCCGGTACCCAGCACACCCCAGCTCGAAGTCGTCCGTACCGAGCGCCCCATGGACCTGATGCGGGTGGCCCAGGCCAGCGGCGTCGGACTCGCGGAGATTCAGAAGCTCAACGCCGGTGTCAAGCGCGGCCAAACCTCGCCCGAAGGACCGGGACAAGTCATAGTTCCGGCCGGCACCGGTCAGCGCGTGACGGCCGTCCTGCCCCAGGCACGGGTCATGGCCGCCACGGCACTCTCCGGAGGTTCGTACGCACCGACGCTCGCCGCGGCTGTCCCGCGTGCGCGTCCTGCTCCAGTCGAGTCAAAGGTCTATGTCGTCAAAGCGGGCGAGACCCTGGCGGCGGTCGCGCGCGCCCGCGGGGTCGACCTCACCGAACTGGCCGAACTGAACGCCATGGCCCCGCGCGAGCCCCTGCTGCCCGGCCAAACGCTGCGTGTCCCCGGCAACACCGACAGCGCCGTCCCGAGCGGCGGCACCCTGGTCACCCATCGGGTGCGCAAGGGCGAATCGCTGGACGCGATTGCCCGTCGTTATGGTGTCACCGTCGACGAACTGGTGCGCTGGAATCCGGTCGCGGGCAACGCGGAACCCCGCAACGGCGCGGTGATTCGCATCTATCGGCGCGCGTCCGAGTTTGCGTCCTGAGCGCGACCAAAACCACCACGCACCCGGCGCGTCCGCATGTCACACGCGGCTGACGAGACCCCGGCACCACTCGCGCTGACCAGCAGCCGGGCCATGGCGCGGATGCGTTTCGACCTGACCTGGCAGTGCCCGTACGCACGGCATCAGGACAGCCTGGTCGCGACCAAACTCAACCTCTGGCGGGACCTGTTCCCGCCGGGGCTGGAGGCGCGGGTGATGGGCCAGCCGCGCGGCCAGCGGATCGAGCAGCGGTTCGCCCCCGGTGAACTGGTCGAACCCTGGCGCGAAGCAACCTGTGTCCGCCTGCATCGCCGCCAGTTCAATGCCGCCGGCGGCGGACCCACGGACCTGCAGCCGCGACTCGGCCGTTTCTATCCAAAGACGCTGTTCGATGGCTTGCCCACCGCGGTTCAGGGCAAGCCTCACCCACCGCGACTGATCGACGTCCGCACGGACAGCCTGCAAGCGGACTGCAATCACCCGCTGGCCGAACAACACCTCCAGCTCGCCGTCACCATCGAATCCATCTGGGCCCACGGCGAGGAACGCGGCGGCCGCTGCACTGACGTGGCCGACCTGGTGACCGCCAACGGACCGGGCATGCAGACCCGCCGGCGCACCCTGGCAACGGACTTCTGGTCCGATCAACCCTTCACGCGCCGGGACGCGCACCCGGACCCGGTGTTCTATCAGGCCCCGCGCCTCGTCGATCACCTCGACCGCGCCGCCATTGCCCAGATCAGCGCACTCTACGGCCGCCTCATCCCGCCGGGTGCCCGCATCTTGGACCTGATGGCGAGCTGGCATTCACACCTGCCGGACGCCTTGGCCGCGGACCGGGTGGTCGGGCTCGGCCTGAATCAGGCGGAACTGGACGCGAACCCGCGCTTGACCGACCGGGTCGTCCAGGACCTCAACGCGGCGCCTGAGCTCCCGTTTCCGGATGAGGCCTTCGACGCGATCGTCTGCACCGTGTCGGTGGAATATCTGATCGACCCACACGCGATCTTCCGTGAAGCCGCGCGGGTGCTGCGCCCCGACGGCTGTCTCGTCATCACCTTCTCCAACCGCTGGTTCCCGACCAAGGCGATCCGGGTTTGGGAAGCACTTCATGAATTCGAGCGGCCGGGCCTGATACTCGAGTACTTCCTCGACTCCGGCCGCTACCGCGACCTCCAGACCTGGTCACTGCGCGGCCTGCCGCGCCCGCCCGACGACCCCTACGCGGATCGGCTCGCCGCCGCCGACCCGGTTTACGCGGTCTGGGGCCTCCGCATCTAACGGGGTGACACCGCGGCGGACGATTCGATAGAATAGAGGAGAGGTTAACTTCTCTTCTCAACTTAGTGCTTTATATGTTAAATCCACCCAGCCTACTGCTCTTGCTCGGCGCGCTTGCCGCGCCCCTGACCGCCTCGGCTTTCTCCTTTCCCTGGACCAAGACCGCCCCGCAAGACGCGGCCAAGACCCAGCCCCGGCAGGCACCATCGCACCGTTCGGATGAACCGCGGATGGCGGATCGCATCCTCGTCAAGAAGGCGGAGCGCCGTCTCTATCTGATGCGCGGCAATGAACCCTTCCGCAGCTACAAGATCGCACTCGGCTACCAACCCACCGGCCACAAACAGCGCCAAGGCGACGGCCGCACGCCGGAGGGGCGCTACTACATCGATCGGCGCAGCGACGGGAGCAACTATCGCAAAGCCCTGCATATCTCCTATCCGCGCGAGGAAGACCGCCTGCGCGCGCTGCGCCAGGGCAATGACCCCGGCGGCCTGATCATGATCCACGGCCAGCCCAACAACCGGCGCGAGCAGCGCACCGGCGACTGGACCTTCGGGTGCATCGCCGTCTCGGACATGGAAATCGATGAGATTTGGGAACTTACGACCAGGGGGACGCCGGTCGAGATTCTGCCTTAGGCGATTCCCGAAAATACACGTTCCGATGGCATATAGGTGCAAGCTCCTTAGGGGCTGTAGGGGCGACGTTAGTCGCCCCTACACCTCAGCCGCCTGCCGACTGTTCCATAGACGCCCGGACCACGTACCGTAATTGCTCAAGATTGGGCTCGAAGAACTGCGCAACCAGGAGCCCCTCCTCTAGGTGTCGCTCCAGAAAGGCCAACTTCTGCAGCGGCGTGGCGGCGATACGGCAATCCTCCCGCGACAGCCGCTCCTGGCATTGCATGGCGTGATCGTAGGTCAAGGCGATCGATGGGAGCAGGTCGGCCTCGGCCAGCAGGACGGCCTGAAACGCCAGGTCCGGATCGGTCGCGAGCAGCCCCAGGGGGTCAGCTCCGGGCCGCACCGCGGGTGCCGGGGCGCTATGGTGGAAGTGCCGGAAGCAGTGGCGTGCATAAGGCCCCCCGATGGTGACCTCGGTGGCCAGCACCAGGGCCGCGATGCGCGTGATCTCTTCTTGCGCCACCCCGGCCGCCGCCAGGCGGGGCTGGGCCGCATCCATCGCCAATCGTTCCAGACGAAAGGGTTGGCCGGCGTTAGTGGTGCCGTCATGGTGCAGGTCATGCACCAGGGCCGCGACGGCGATCCGTGCCTGCTGCGCGCCGGCGAGCCCGGCGTGCTTGGCGAGGAACAGGCTGCACAGCAAGACTTCGCAGATATGCCGGCTGTTGTGGTAGGCGTTGCGGGCCTGACCCGTCACCCCGTCATCCAGATCGAGGGCGATGCGCGTCCCGGCCACGGCCAGCGGGTCGCGCGGGCTCATCCCGACGTTGACGGCCACCGCCTCGAACACCCGGCAGGTGCGTCGCTCCAGCTGCGCGACCGCCTGGAGGCAAGCGACGATCTCGTTGGCGACCGTCTCCGGCGAGGCCCCGGACAGGACGACGAAGGGTGCCCGGGACAGGTCGGGAAACGGCGATCCGATGGCCTGAGGCTGATTCATGAAGACAACCTTATTACTTTGTCCAGGGGGTTCCCGAAGACTGATTGGGATAGTAGGACTCGGACGGGACGGATTCCAGCCCGATGACGGCTACACCGCGCCAGCTCCAGCGATCACCGAGTCTGCCGGGGCCGATCTCATCCGACAACATCGCCTACCGCGCGGGGCGCGGTCCAGCCCTACGCCAATCGCGCTGATCCCTGCGGGCACCCGGCGGCCATTACCGGCCCTGTCGCCTTGATGCGGTTGCCCCGAAACCGACCGCACCCGGTGCCCCGCGCCACTCCTTGGTGCATCGCCCTCGGTTTGACGGCCTTGACATCGTTCCGGCCGCGAGAAGAATGGAGGTCGAGGCTTGTAGCCGGTCGACCTCGCGTCTGGGCGGCCCTCGTCCGGCTACGGCCATGGAAAGATCTCGGACGATGAATGGTTCCTGGTGGGAGCGGCGTCCCGCCGCGATGCGGTGCCGCGGTGATCTCGAACGCAGCGGTGACACGCCCGCCCCCATCGCGGCGGGACGCCGCTCC
>CAYYAY010000094.1:0-17820 GCA_964470155.1 uncultured Lamprocystis sp.
CGGGTTTATGACCAAGGCCCAGACGCGTTACCTCTCAACCCACCCATCAACCGCCAAACTCCAGATCGCGCCCCAGATTGCAGCCATAGAAGATCTCGGAGAGTTCGCGCCGCAGCAACTGCTCGATGTGCCGCTTGTCCGGTTCGTGCAGGTCTTTCTCCTCGATGCAGAAAAGGTAGTCGTCCATCTGGAAATGCTTGAGCACCATTTTGGTATGGAAGAGGTTTTCCTGGTAGACGTTGACGTCGACCATCTGATAGCGGTCCTGGGTGTCCTGCGACAGATAGTTCTGGATCGAGGCGATATTGTGGTCGATAAAGTGCTTGCGGCCCTTCACATCGCGCGTGAAGCCGCGCACCCGATAATCCATGATCACGACATCCGACTCGAAGGAGTGGATCAGATAGTTCAGCGCACGCAAGGGCGAGATGCGCCCGCAGGTGGACACGTCGATATCCGCACGGAAGGTGCTGATGCCGGTGGCGGGGTTGGTCTCGGGGTAGGTGTGGACCGTGATGTGACTCTTGTCCAGGTGGGCAACCACCGCGTTCGGGGCCAGGACTGGCTTGGCCAGGGGGCCGGGCTTGGCGTAGTTGGTGAGCTGCTCGGCCGCCACGGGCTCCTCGGAGATCAACATGGTGACCGAGGCGCCCTGCGGTTCATAGTCCTGGCGGGCGATATTGAGGATGTTGGCGCCGATGATCTCGGTCACATCGGTCAGGATCGCGGTCAGGCGGGCCGCGTTGTAGGCATCGTCGATATACGCGATGTAGGCATCACGCTGGGCTTCAGACTCCGCGTAGCAAACGTCGTAGATATTGAAGCTCAGGGTCTTGGTCAGGTTGTTGAAGCCGTGCAGACGCAGCTTCTTGAGGGGGGTCGGCATATAGGGAAGCCTCCGGGATGCGCAGGTGCGCATCCTAGCAGGATGTCGGGAAAGTCTAAGTCCCTTGACGGGTCGCGGGATTATTTATCGGATCGCTGGTCTGCCGCCACCGTACGAACCACCCTGATCGCACCCCCGGGTACCCAGGTCGGGCCGGCAGCGCGGCGGGTACGCATAACCGCAACCGAGCGCCGGACACCGACGACGCAACGCGCGTGCTCGCTTCAAAGATTGGAGCGTGTAGGATAGGGCTGGACGCACCGCCAGCCGCGACGAAACCAGAATCAAGATGATCGAGAACCTGACCCTGGCCGATCTGTGCCAATCCGCGACACCGGTCACCCTGTCGCCGGACGACCCGCTCGCCCTGGCCATCGCCACGATGACCGAGCGGCAGCTGAGCTCCGTGGTGCTGGTGCGCGCGGGTCGGCCGGTCGGCATCTTCACCGAGCGCGATGCGTTGACGCTGGTCGCCGCCGGCGATTACGACCTGGACACCCCGCTGGAGACCTTCCGATCTCCCGATCTCCTCACCGCCTCGGCCCAGTTGTCCTTCGTGGACGGCTATGTGCTCATGTCCCAGCGAGGTTATCGGCATCTGGTGCTGGTGGATGCGCAAGGCGCGCTGTGCGGCCTCGTTACCGAAACCGATTTCAGCCGTGCCTTGGGCGTCGACGAGTTCCTGGAGCCGCGTACGGTCGCGGACCTGATGACCCGCAATCCCTTGGCCCTGCCGCCGCAGACCCCGGTTGCGCAGGCGCTCGCGTGCATGGCCGACCGGAGCATCAGTTCCATTATCGTCGCCGAGCAGGAGCGGGCGGTCGGCATCCTGACCGAACGCGACGCCATCGGCCTCATCGGCGCGGGTCGGGACTTGGCAGCGACTCCACTCGCCACGGCGATGTCGCGGCCGCTGCACAGCGTACGACCGGATCAGGCGGCCCATGCGGCCAGTCTGCAGATGCAGGCGCTGGGGGTGCGGCGTCTCGTGGTCGAAGATGCGCGCGGACGCCTGGTCGGTATCCTCACCCGCCATGACCTGGTCAAGGATATCCAGGGTGTTTATCAGCGACTGCTGCAGCGACTACTCGCCCACCAGGGCAAGGACATCAGCGACTTGCGCCGCGCTCAGGAGGGACTGCTGGAAGCTCAGGCCCTGACCCATCTGGGGAGTTGGGAGCTCGATCTGGTGCACGAGCGGCTCACCTGGTCAACCGAAGCCTACCATATCTTCGGGCTGCCGCCCGCCACCCCGCTAACCCTTAATGACTTTTTTGCCCTGGTGCATCCGGACGACCGGGAGCGGGTGGTAAAGGCCTATCGGCACTCGGTGGAGCATCTGGAACCGTATGACATCGAGCACCGCGTGTGCCGACCCGACGGCGGCGAACGCTGGGTACGCGAGCGCGGCGTCCACCGCGTCGATGACGCCGGGCGCGCCATCCGGACCCTGGGCACCGTCCATGACATGACCGATGACCGTGCGGCACGGGCGATCATCGAAGAACGCACCTACCAACTCGGTCAGCGTGTCAAGGAGCTCAAGGCGCTCTACGGCATCATGCGCACTCTGGCCGCGTCGGACCTCGACCTGCCGCCGGCCCTGACCGCCGTGACTGAACTGCTGCCGCCCGCCTGGCAACATCCGACGCTGGCCCGGGTGCGGATCGAGGTCGACGACTACCGGATCGAGACCACGGGATTCCGACTGACTCCATGGATGCAGCAGGCCGCGATTCGGGTCGGCAGTGAACAACGCGGGGCACTGAGTCTGGCCTACCTGACGGCCCCGCCGCAGCAGGGTGCCACGGGACCGGATCGCCCGTTCGCGGCCGAAGAGGATCAATTGCTGGAGGCCGTCGCCATCGAACTCGGCCGGTTCCTGCGGCGGACCGACGCGGAGCTCGCACTGCGCGAGAGCGAGGAGAAATATCGCTGGATCTTCGAATCCAGCCGCGACGGCATCTGGCTGATTGATCTCGATGCCGGTAAGGCCATGGCCAATCAGGCGGCCGCGCGGATGTTGGGCCTGGCCGACCCGACCGCTCTGCAACACCGCCACCCCGCGGAGTTCTCCCCCGCCGTGCAGCCTGACGGCGTGCCGACCGCGCGGCGGCAGCAGGACATCATGGCGGCGCTGGAGGCGCACGGCAGCTACCGCGGCCCCTGGGAGCACCAGCGGGCGGATGGATCTTGCTTCCCGACCGAAGTCACGATCACCCGCGTCCCCTACCACGGTCGCCAGGCGCTGATCTCGTTCACCCGCGATCTCACCGAGGAACGCGCCGCGCAGCAGCAGCAACGCCTCATCAACACCCTGTTTGACAGCACCAGCGAGGGGATATTGATTACCGATGCGGACAATCGCATCGTCGCCGTGAACCCCGCCTTCACCGTCATCACCGGCTACAGCCCGCCGGAGGCCATCGGTCAGGACCCTCGCCTGCTGCGTTCCGGACACCATGATGCCGCCTTTTTTCGTGCCCTGTGGGATCAACTGTCACTGACCGAGGCGTGGAGCGGCGAGATCTGGAATCGGCGCAAGAACGGCGAGCTCTACCCAGGGTGGCTCAATATCAATCAGGTGCGCGGCGCGGACGGCCGCGTGCTGCAACACGTGGCGCTCCTCAGCGACCAGAGTGTCGCGCGCCGTTCCGCCGCGGAGATCGAGTTCCTGAGCCATCACGACCCGCTCACCGGGCTGGCCAACCTGACCCTACTGCGCATCCAGCTCACCGATGCCTTGGAACTGGCGCGCGCCGAACAACGGCGGCTGGCCTTGCTGGTCATGGACCTGGACCGCTTCGCGGACGTGGTGGCCAGCCATGGACACTTGGCCGGAGACGCGGTCTTGCGCGCCATCGGCCTGCGGCTCACGACCGAGGCGCAGCCCGCGGACATCGTCGCCCGCCTGGCCGGCGACACCTTCGTGATTGCCCGCCCGATCGACGCCGGCCTGGACGCGGCCGCCCGCGCCGCCGGCGCGACCCAGGCCTTGTTCAGCCGACCGCTGGATCTCAGTGGTTTACCGGGCCTGGCAATGACCGCCAGCCTCGGGGTGGCGGTCTTCCCTGACGACGGCAACAGCGTCACCAGCTTGCTGCGCAACGCCGAGTCCGCCCTGCACGGTGCCAAGGCGGCCGGACGCAACGGCATCGCCTTCTATCGCCCGGAGATGACCCAGGCCGCGCGGCGCCGCGTCGAGGTGGAGTGGGCCTTGCGCCATGCCCTGGCCGCCGGCGAGTTCCGTCTGCACTATCAACCGATTGTCGCCATCAAGACCGGAGCCGTCACCGCCGTGGAGGCACTGCTGCGCTGGCAACACCCGCGCGACGGACTACTGCTGCCCGGCGCCTTCATCGAGGCGGTGGAGCACAGCGATCTGGTTCACCCGGTCGGACGCTGGGTCCTGGAGCAGGCGATCACCCAGGCGCGGGAGTGGCTGCGGCTGCGCCGGGTCCGCATCTCGGTGAATATTTCCGGCCCGCAGATCGCCGCCGGCACCCTGGCACGTGATCTCAAAGTGGTCCTTGAGGCCGGCGGGCTGGACCCGGAACTGCTGGAGATCGAGGTGCTGGAGCGCATCCTGCTGCGCGATCCGGATCAGGCCCTGGAGGAACTCAACCGCGTGCGCGATCTGGGTGTCGCCATCGCCCTGGACGACTTCGGCACCGGTTATTCCAGTTTGAGTTATCTGAAGCGTCTGCCGGTTGACTACCTCAAGATCGATCAGACCTTCATTCGCCACCTGGTGAGCGAACCAAGCGACGCGGCCATCGTCCGCGCCACCATCGCCATGGCCCATAATCTTGGAATCCAGGTCATCGCCGAGGGGGTAGAGACCGCGGGTCAACTGAGCTTCCTGGCCGGCATCGGGTGCGACCTGGCGCAGGGCTTCCTGCTGTGCCGTCCGGCGGCCCCGGACGTCATCGCCGGGCACCTGACCGATGGGTATCCGCTGACTCTGCCAACGCGCGTGCGCGATGCCCGCACCTGCAACGTACTGATCGTCGAGACGGATGAGAGCCTGCGTCATTGGCTGCGGCAGGAACTTGCCGCCCTGGGCGGTCACCCGCACACCGTCGGCGATCCGGATGCCGCCTGGGACTATCTGGCACGGGAAGACGTCCATGTGCTCCTGATTGATCACCGTCCGCCGCTCATCACCGCCGTCTCGTTCCTGGAGCGGGCGCGCCGACTCTATCCCAACGCCGTCCGCATCCTGATCGCCGATTGCCCGAACGCGGCCCTGTTGCTGGCGGCCGTCAACCAGGGCGGGGCCTTCAAGGTGCTGGACCGACCGCTGAGCGCCCATCAGGTCCGCGCGGCGGTCAGCGAGGCTCACGCGCGTGCCCGTGCGCTGCGGCGCGCCGATGCGGCGGGGAGCGGTGTCGAACGCGATAAATAACGCGCGAAGAACGCGTTAAACACTAAGACGATCGTTGTCGTTGGCGTAATCGGAGAAGCGATGCAATGTACTCATGAGCAAGCCGATATCGACCGGATTTCGATCCGGCCGTGGCATGGCGTGGTCGTACGAAACCGCCAAGTACTGCAATCACTTCGATGACGATTACGACAACGACAACGACAAGAGACTAAAGGCAATCCCTAGCGGACGTAGAGGGGGTTTCGTCGGGAGATCAGGCGCAACGCGGTTACACCGCGGTCAACGGCCGACGCGGACGATCCGGATCACCAGGGGGATCTGGCGCAGCCGCCGCATGATACGCGCCAGGTGGCGGCGACTGCGCACGGCGACCAGGAACTCCAGGGCGGTGGTCATGCCGTCCCGATCCTTCGATTGGACATTCTCGATGTTCGAGCCCTGCTCGGCGATGGCGGCGGCGACCATCGCCAGGGCGCCGCGGCGATTGTTGATCTCGACCCGGATTTCGACCGGAAAGTCGCCGTCCGGCTCCGGCGCCCACTCGACTTGCAGCCGTTTGTCCCGCTTGGTCTCCAGGCTGCCGAGGTTGCGGCACTCCTGACGGTGGACCACGATGCCGCGCCCTGGGCTGAACAGGGCGGCGATGGGGTCCCCCGGGATCGGGCGGCAACAGCGCGCGAAGGTAACCACCATGCCCTCGGTCCCGCGAATCGCGAGCCGATGGGGGTGGAGATCGGCTCCGGTGTCGTGCTCGGGCGCGGGCAATTCCCCGTCGCCGCCGGCCAGCCGACGCGCGACCAACAGCGGCGAGCGGTTGCCCAGTCCGATATCAGCGAGCAGGGCCGCGACCTCCGGGAGACCGGCATCTTCCAGGTAGACACCCAGGCGAACCGGGTCGACCCGGTCGACCTCGGTTCCCAGACCGGCCAGCTCCGCGTTCAGCAGGCGCTGCCCCAGGGCCTCGGCCTCGCGTTGCTTGAGGTTCTTGAGGAAGCCGCGGATGCTCGCCCGCGCCTTCCCGGAAACGACGAAGTTGAGCCAGGACGGGTTGGGTTTGGCCCCCGGCGCGGTAATGATCTCCACGGTCTGGCCGCTGCGCAGGGGGGTATTGAGCGCCGCCATCCGCCGGTCGATGCGCGCCGCCACGCAGGTGTTGCCGATATCCGAGTGGATGGCATACGCGAAATCGACGACCGTGGCCCCGCGCTTGAGCGTGAGGATACGTCCCTTGGGCGTGAAGACGTAGACCTCGTCCGGAAACAGGTCGACCTTGACATGCTCCAGGAACTCGACCGAGTTGCCGGCACTGCGCTGCATGTCCAGCAGGTTCTGGAGCCACTCGTTGGCCAACGCCAGCGCCGGCGCTGAACTCTGACTCCCGCTCTTGTACATCCAGTGCGCCGCGATTCCCGACTCGGCGCTGCGCTGCATGGCCGCGGTGCGAATCTGGATCTCGATGGGAACGCCCTGAGGACCGAACAGCACCGTGTGCAGTGATTGGTAACCGTTGGCCTTGGGGATCGCGATATAGTCCTTGAAGCGCCCGGGCACCGGCTTGTAGAGGTTGTGGACCTGACCCAGCACCCGGTAACAGGTATCGACCCGATCCACGGTCACTCGCAGCCCGAAGACGTCCACCAGGTCGGAGAAGGACCGCCGTTTGTCACGCATCTTGCGGTAGATGCTGTACAGGTTCTTACAGCGCCCGGTCACCTCACCCGGGATTTCTTCCTGCGCAAGCCGCCGCTTGAGTGCCGTCTCGACCGTGGCCAGCAGTTCGGAGCGCGCGCCGGCAGCCTTCTGCACCGCCCGTTCCAGCACCAGATGACGCCACGGCCAATAGTGACTGAAGCCCAGATCCTCCAGTTCGACCCGGATGCTGTTGATGCCGAGGCGGTTGGCGATAGGGGCAAAAATCTCGAGTGTCTCACGGGAAATCCGCCGCCGCGCCTCGGACCGCATCACCCCCATGGTGCGCATATTGTGCAAGCGGTCGGCGAGCTTGATCAGAATCACCCGAATATCGCGCGTCATGGCCAGCAGCATCTTCTGCAGGCTGGCGGCCTGCGCCTCGGCACGGGACGCGAAATCGATCTGGGACAGCTTGCTGACCCCGTCGACCAGTTCCGCGATCTCGTCGTCGAAGACCGCGGAAAGATCTTCCTTGGAGACCGAGGTGTCCTCAATGACGTCGTGCAACAGGGCGGCGATCAGGCACTTGTAGTCCATGCGCATCTCCCCCAGGGTACGCGCCACCGCCAGCGGGTGGTAGATGTACGGCTCCCCTGATTTACGTTTCTGCCCCTCGTGGGCTTCGGCTCCGAACAGATAGGCGCGGTAAACCTCGCTCACCTGCTCGGGCGGGAGATAGGACTCCAGGTAAGCGCACAGGTCGCTGATCAGATAGCGCGGTGGACCACTCAAGTCGGACTCGCGGGCTTAATCCTTATCCGTATCCAGTTCGCGCAGTTCGGCGGCGAGTTCCAACGCCAGCCGTTGTTCCAGGGCCGCCGCGCTCTCATCGATGTGCTTCTGCGCGGCCTGCACGAACTCGTTGGTAATATGGCCCTCGGCGATCTCGCGCAGGGCCATGACGGTCGGCTTGTCCTTCTGCCACGGCAACGTAGGTTCGACCCCGTTGGCGAGCTGGCGTGCCCGCTTGGTGGCGAGCAGGACCAGGGAGAATCGGTTATCGACGTGAGTGAGGCAATCCTCAACGGTAATTCGGGCCATGTGTTTCTTACTCCAAGAAGGTGTTCGGCATCAGGCAAGCTTGACCAGTAGCCGACTACCAGTAGCCGACTTTTTCGCTTAGCTTAACATAGACGCAACGGTCTTTAGTTTTCGGTTTTTCGTTCTTAGTTAATGCTTATCAAGCATCGACTTACGAGAAACGAGGAACGAGGAACCACCAACGACGGGGATCGGTTCCCAGCCGGCCCCGGGCTCAGGCTCAGACGGACGGCAAGTCGGCAAACAGACGCTCCACCTGCCCCCGCCGCCGCGCGGCCCGCAGCCGTTCGGCGGCAACGATGGCGGCCAGGTCGGCGAGCGCCGCGTTGAAGCGATCGTTGATGACCACGTAGTCATACTCGCGCCAATGGGCCATGTCGGTACGCGCCTCGGCCAGCCGACGGGCGATCACGGCCGCGCTGTCGGTGCCCCGGCCGCAGAGGCGGCGCTCAAGCTCGGCCCAGGATGGCGGGAGTATGAAGACGCTCACCGCCTGCGGAAAACGCGCTCTGACCTGGCGCGCGCCTTGCCAATCGATCTCGAGGATCAGACCGCGTCCGGGACGCAGCCCCAGGCGAACATCCGCCTCACGGGTTCCATACAGATTGCCGTAGACTTCCGCATACTCCAGGAAGGCCCCCGCGGCAATCTCGGCACGCAGTGTCGGCAGATCGCGGAAGTGGTAATGCACCCCATCCCGCTCGCCGGAGCGCGGCGGCCGGGTCGTGGCCGAGACCGACAGGGCGAGGTGCGGATCGCGCTCCAGGAGGGCCTTGACCAGGCTGGTCTTACCGGCGCCGGACGGGGCCGAGACGATGAACAGGATACCTTCGTGCATCAGCAAGCCCCCGTCAACCAAGCATCGTGCATCTGCTACTCGAGGTTCTGAATCTGTTCGCGCAGTTGCTCGATCAGCACCTTCATCTCGACCGCCTCGCGCGTCACCTCCACGTCGGCGGACTTGGAGCCGAGGGTGTTGGCCTCCCGATTCAATTCCTGCATGAGAAAATCCAGCCGTCGGCCGACCGGCTCATCACGCGTCAGGACGGCCCGGACCTCGGCGACATGGGCCTCCAGGCGGTCCAGTTCTTCGTCGACATCCAGGCGCGCGGCGACCAGCGCCAGTTCCTGTTCGAGCCGCCCAGCATCCAGTTCGGCGCGCAACTCCACGAAGCGGTCGGCCAGGCGCTTGCGCACCCCGGCCATGACCTGCGGCAGACGCGCACGCACGCGCACCACGGACTCCTGCAGCCGCTCGCAGCGCTCGCGCAGGAGCGCGGCCAGGCGCTCACCCTCGCGGGCGCGGGTCTGCAGAAGCGTGGTGAGCGCCTGCTCCAGCAACTGCAGGGCGGCAGCCGTCACCTGGTCCAGATCCCGCTCCTGCTCCTGGATCACCCCGGGCCAGCGCAGCAGATCGAATGCCGAGGGTTCCGCCGAGCGGCCGATCAGGGACGAAATCTCATCCCCGGCCGCCAACAGTTGCTCCACGTAAGCGCGGTTGACACGCAGGCTGCCGACCACCCCGACGGCGGGGTCGTAACGCAGGGTACAGTCCACCTTGCCGCGTTGCAGCCGCTTCGCCAGGCGGTCACGCACCGCTGTTTCCAGGGCGCGCAGTTCCTCGGGCAGGCGGATATGGGGTTCGAGGAACCGGTGGTTGACACTACGCAGTTCCCACGCCAGCTCGCCGAATGGCCCACCTTGGGTCTCCCGCGCGAAAGCGGTCATACTCTTGATCATCCCGGATGCCTCAGGTTGCGGGGGAAAGACGCCCGCGGCGACTCGACGCAACAGCGCAGATTGCGGACGCGGATAACGCTATCATACCCGTTCATCCGACCCAGGTGAGCACACCCGTCAACGCACTCAAGTGAACGTCCGCACCGTCAACACCCAGGGATTGCGCTCCGCGTATCGACCGAATCGGCATTCATCGTCATGACCCCCGCGCGCGAAAGCCTCCCCCCCGACACCCTGCTCGGCAGCTATCGTATCCTCGAGACGATCGGCAAGGGCGGGTTCAGCTTGATCTATCTGGCGCGAGCCGAGGAGACCGGGGACGAGGTCGTCATCAAGGAGTTCATGCCGAAAAAGATCGCCGCCCGGGATCAGCGTCGGCAGGTGGTGCCCATCGAGCCGCAGTACACCGAGAACCTGCAGCGCGGGCGCAAGCTCTTTTTCCAGGAAGTCAAGGCGCTGGCGTCGCTGCGTCACCCCAACATCGTGCGGGTGCTGGATTTCTTCCTGGCCAACCAAACCGCCTATCTGGTGATGCCGAACGAACGCGGACGCAACCTCGGAAGCTATATCCAGGAACGCCGGGGCGGCTTGAGCACCACCTTCCTATTGGACGTATTCATGCCGATCCTGGACGCCCTGGCCTTGCTGCACGCGCGCTCGATGCTGCACCTGGACGTGAAACCGGGGAATATTCACCTGCGCCACGGCAACCAACCCTTGCTGCTCGACCTGGGTGCCGTACACCCCTTAAGCCGCGGTCGTGCCGGCGGCGGCCAAGTGATCACCGCCGGCTATTCGCCGGTCGAGCAGTACTATCGCGGCGGTCGGGTCGGTCCCTGGACCGATGTCTACGCGGTTGGCGCCAGCATCCGCACCTGTATGGAAGGCCGTACGCCCCCCCCGGCCATCGACCGTCACCAGGAGGACAAGCTGATCCCCGCCACGGTGGAGCTCAAGAACCGCTATCCCGCTTTTTTGTTGGAGGCGGCCGATTGGTCGATGGCGATGGACCCGACCAAACGCCCGCAGGACGCGGCCGAGCTCCTGGCGTACCTGACGCGCCATGTCGGCGACCTGCCGCACTCCGAGTTCTCGCAACCGGCTCAGGATACCCGGCTCAAGGACGCCGCCCCGGTTGCGGCTGACCAGCCGCAATAACCACTACAGCACAAGAGACTGCCGCCCCATGCGCCCATCAGCACGTCAACCGGACGCCTTGCGCCCGATCCGCTTCACCCGTGGCTACACCAGTCACGCCGAGGGCTCGGTGCTGGTGGAGTTCGGCGCCACCCGGGTGCTCTGCACCGCCAGCGTCGAGGACCGGGTACCGCCCTTCCTGAAAGGCCAGGGCAAGGGCTGGATCACCGCCGAATACGGCATGTTGCCGCGGGCGACGCACGAACGCAGCCCCCGCGAGGCGGCACGCGGCAAGCAAGGTGGACGCACCCTCGAAATCCAGCGCCTGATCGGCCGCTCGTTGCGCGCCGCGGTGGACCTGGCGCAACTCGGTGAGCGCACGCTGACCCTGGACTGCGATGTGCTTCAGGCCGATGGCGGCACCCGCACCGCGGCCATTACCGGCGCCTGGGTGGCGCTGCACGATGCACTCACCGGGCTGCGGGCGAGCGGCGCGCTGTCAGTCGATCCGCTGCGCACCCAGGTGGCCGCGGTGTCGGTCGGTATCTACGCGGGGCAACCGGTGCTGGATCTGGACTACGCCGAGGATTCTAACGCCGATACCGACTTGAACCTGGTGATGGACGGTGACGGACGGTTCATCGAGGTGCAGGGAACCGCCGAGGCCGAGCCCTTCACCCGCGCGCAATTGGACGCCCTGCTCGAACTGGGGGCCGTGGGAATTCGCCGGCTTCATGCGCTGCAGCGTGAAGCCCTGGGCCTTTGATCATGACGCAATCCCACCGCGGCGAGTCCATCGTGCTGGCCAGCAACAACCCCGGTAAGGTGCGCGAGTTCGGCCAACTGCTGGCCGCCGCCCGCATCCATGTGATCCCCCAGGGTGACCGCGGCGTGCCGGAGGTCGCGGAAACCGGCCTCACCTTCGTCGAAAATGCCATCCTCAAGGCGCGTAACGCTGCCCGCTTCAGCGGCCTGGCGGCGCTGGCCGACGACTCGGGGATCGAGGTCGACGCCCTGCACGGCGCACCGGGGATCTACTCCGCGCGCTTCGCCGGACCGGGCGCCTCGGACACCGACAACCTGGTCAAGCTCCTGCGGGACCTGGAGCAAGTCCCGGATGCGCAGCGCACCGCGCGCTATCAATGTGTCCTCGTCTACCTGCGCCATGCCGATGATCCCACGCCCCTGATCTGCCAGGGTACCTGGGAGGGACTCATCGGGCGCGCGCCCCGCGGCGACGCGGGTTTCGGCTATGACCCGATCTTCATCGTCCCCAGCCACGGCTGCACCGCCGCCGAGTTGGCACCGGAGGTAAAGAACCGGCTCAGCCACCGCGGCCAGGCCTTGCGCCAGTTGCAGCACCTGCTGGACGGCACGGCGGCGACCGCGGCGCCGGATCAATGAGCGCGGCCCCCCAATGAACGCCGACACCATCGCCGCCCGACTGGCGGCGGTCCACGCCCGCATCCTGGCGGCGACCTTGGCCGCCGACCGTCCGCCGGGCTCGGTGACGCTGATCGCGGTGAGCAAACGGCACGGCGCCGACGCCCTCCGCGCGGCCTTTGCCCAGGGCCAGCGCGCCTTCGGAGAAAGCTATCTGCAGGAAGCACTGGACAAGCAGGCGCTGCTCACTGACCTGCCGATCGAATGGCACTTCATCGGTCGGGTCCAGGCCAACAAGACACGCCAACTCGCCGCCCGCTTCGACTGGGTGCATGGGCTGGCGGATGCCGGACATGCGCGGCGCTTGAGTGAACACCGCCCAGCCGACCGCGCACCGCTCAAGGTTTGCATCCAGGTGAACCTGAGCGGCGAGGCGAGCAAAGGCGGCGTGGCACCGGACGCCGCGGCCGATCTGCTCGCGGCCTGCGCCGGACTGCCGGGACTGCGCGTGATGGGACTCATGACCCTGCCGGCCCCCTGCGCCGACCCGCGCGGACAGCGCGAACCGCTGCGCGCGCTGCGACTGCTGCGCGATCGACTCGCCACGCCGGATCAGCCGCTCGCCTGCCTGTCGATGGGGATGTCCGACGATCTGGAAGCGGCGATCCTGGAAGGGGCCACCCTGGTACGGATCGGCACGGCGGTATTCGGGGCGCGCCCTTATAATAGCAGCAGCACCTGAGGTCACTGGACACCTGTCGCGTTGGACGTCACCTAACGCGCCGTAGACAGCCCTCGATCCTGAACTTGTCCCAAGTCGGTTTTTTTATCCAGCTATGCCAACGAGCAAACCCAGCATCGCCTTTATCGGCGGCGGCAATATGGCGAGCAGCCTGATCGCGGGCCTGATCGCCGACGGTTATCCCCCCGCTGCCATCTGCGTCGCCGAGCCGGACGCAACCCGTCGCGCGGACCTGAACGCACGCTTCGGCGTGCGCACCGTCGCGGACAATCGCGAGGCCCTCGCCGGGGCCGCCACCCTGGTGCTGTGCGTCAAGCCGCAACTGGCACCGGCCGTCTGTCGGGAGATCGGCAATCTGGTCTGCCAGCTCGGCCCCCTGGTGATCTCGATCATGGCCGGGGTGCCGGAAGCGGCGATCCAACGCTGGCTGGGCTCGCCGGTGCCGGTGGTCCGCTCGATGCCCAACACCCCCGCCATGGTCCAGACCGGGGCCATCGGGCTGCACGCCAGCCCCGAGGTCGGCGACGACGGACGCAATCGGGCCGAGACCATCCTGCGCGCCGCCGGACTCACCCGCTGGGTCGATGACGAGGCCCAGATCGATGCGGTCACCGCCATCTCCGGCAGCGGCCCGGCCTATTTCTTGTTGTTCATGGAGGCGCTGGAACAAGCCGGGATCGACCTCGGACTCGATGCCGAGACCGCCCGCCTGCTGACCATCCAGACCGCGCTGGGGGCCGCCCGTATGGCGGTGGAGAGTGACGCCCCGCCGGCCCAACTGCGTGCTCAGGTCACCTCGCCCGGCGGGACGACCGAACGCGCCCTGGCGGTGTTCACCGCGGCGGGACTGAGCGAACTGGTGGGTCGCGCCGCGCGGGCCGCCCGTGAACGCGCGGTCGAGATCTCCAAGACGCTGCTGGAGCAATCATGAGCGGTTCCTATCTGACCAACCCCCTGGTCTTTCTGATCCAGACCCTGTTCGGGCTCTATATCGCGGTGGTCATGATCCGCTTCCTGCTGCAATGGGCACGGGCGGACTTCTACAACCCGCTGTCGCAGTTCATCGTCAAGGTCACCTCGCCGGTCTTGCGGCCGCTGCGCCAGGTGATCCCGAGCCTGGCCGGGATGGACACCGCCTCCATCGTCCTCGCCTGGCTGCTCAAGACGGCGGAACTGGCCCTGCTGGCCGCGCTGCTGGGCTTCAGCGTCTTCCCCATCGGGGCGCTGCTCTGGTCGATACCGGCGCTGGTCGAGCTGATCCTCAATATCTTCCTGTTCGCGGTGTTCATCCGCGTCATTCTGAGTTGGGTGAACCCCGGCACCTACAATCCGGGCGTCGCACTCCTGTCGCGGCTGACCGACCCCCTCATGCGCCCGGCCCAACGCGCCCTGCCGCCGATCAGCGGCATCGACCTCTCACCCATGCTGGTCATCATCAGCCTGGTGCTGCTGCAGATGCTGCTGGTGCCGCCGCTGAAATGGCTGACGGGGAGTCCGTTTTGAGCTGACACTCACCTGAAAGAACCGTTCAGTGCAGCGCTGAACCAGTCGACTGGGGAACACCTTTGGCGTCTCGGTCGTTAGCGCCAAGCCGCTGTGATGAACGTAGGCACGATAGCTTACATTCGAGGGAAAACTGTGCTGGACATGGGGTCCACCATAAATCCCAGCCATTGATCATCGTTCCGGTCGGCGGCGGACGGTCCGCATAGCGTACTCTAAGGTAACACCGTGACCTGTAGGGTCCGCTGTGCGGACCGACGACCATGCAGATCGCGCGGTGGCCGGGTTTATGACCAAGGCCAAATCCCACACGAACACAATTGATGACACGCCCTAGAATGACCTTGACACCCTGGTGAGACGGGCTAGTATCTTCAGCTGATGTAATTGGGTTGCGTAGTCTTCAAGCGTTGTCGCAAAATCATAGCCAACCAGGCCGCGATCTCTCTTGCCATGCGCGGGATGGTGTAAACCTCTCGAACCGATGGGTTTCGGCCCGCGACAGGCGTCACTTTACGCTAACTCAATCCTGAGATAATAGGCAAAGCACGGCCCCGACGACAGCGATTCTGCATTAAGAACCGTGAATTGGAATCAACCCGGTTCACCGAGCTTGCGTGATTGATTGCTCCACCAACCACCTCTGGAGGTCGTCATGTCCCTCTCCGTTAAGATTTCCGACTCAAGATTCGTCTATTCCGGCAAGAGCTACTTTCGAGGCGGCTGCGAAGACGTCAATCTTGTCTCCTTTGGTAAGAAAAAGACGCCGATCAGCAGCGCCAATTACCTCGACGTTGCAGGCACGGTCTCAGCCGATAACCTGGCCAAGGTGGACATCAGTGTTTCGGGGCCTTACTCCATCGAATGGAGCAAATTCTCGGACACCGACGTGAATGTCGGCATCAAGTATTTGACGGTGGCCGGCGGGCAGGTTGGCTTCAGCCGCAATGCCGCAAAATCGGCCAATCTCGTCCTCATGAAGATCTCGCTAGCCGAAAACCCTCTGAAGAGGTTGCTGAATAATCACGCGAACATTGCCCGCAACTTCCTGAAAGACGAGGGCAACGACGCCCGCATCGTCAGCGCTGACTGGATCGTCATGGAGGGGGAGCTGGCCAGCAAGATCACCAGCGGCGTCGACGTATCGGCCAGCGCGCCAGTTGGCACCTCCGGTTTCACCCTGAACGTCAGTACCGGCGCCTCCTCAACGGTGACAACCAAGGTCCAGATACCGCCACAGACCTGCTTTGCCTATATGATGAGCAAAGTGAAGAAGTGGGACAAGGAGGACGGCAACTGGATGGTAGAGGATTTAGAGGACGACATGCAGGGGCTCAACTGAAGCCCTCTGTTGTGGAGGGCTCCCCAATTGTGCGCATAGTTGGTGAATCATGCGCAGCGGCACCGCGGCTTACGCCACTCCGCAGCAGGACCAACAAGCGATACGGGCGGGCGGCTAACCCTCACCCGACGGGGACTTCCACCCCGCAAGAAACGCCGAGCCTTGCCCGGCGCGATAACTGCGGCCTAAAGCGGCGCGCGCCCCTGATGACCTTCTGAACTAGCACGACGCCTGTATCAAATCTTTCGGGGCTCAACACCTTTACGAAACCACATCTTCACCTCCGTTGGCTAAGTTGGCTTTGTTCATCATACCCTGAATAGCATCATACGACGTGTACTTCAGGTTGCCTTTCAGTGTTGTACGGCAACGGCTTGGCTCGTATATAGTTTCAATCGCAGCGATGAGATACCATCTTCATAATAGTGCACGGGTAATTTCTCCATTTCGGGCTCCCGCCGTTGTATCAGTTCTTCTAAAATCTGCGCGGCTGCCGCGCGTTGCTGATGGACGTTCCGGCTCTGCTCTTTCGCGGTCAATAGCTTCGCGGCAAGTGCATCAGGATCAAGTTCCATTAATGGGGTTTACTAATTCCACTGCGGCCAACGCACGTTCGATTGAACGAACATTCAAGACCAGCTCTGTATCCCCATTCCAGAAAAACTCCCCGATAACAACAGCGTCGTTTACAGGCGCTTTGCGTAAAGGAAGACTGGACGCTTCCTTCGTATACATCCATACCCATCGTTTTCGAGTCGGATCGGACTCCATGCAGTCAAGTTTCAGCAGTGTACGTTCTGTCTCGTCAGGGTCAGCGATCCTGTAATGCAGTCGAGTGGGTTGAACCAGTTCTCCTGTTGTGGTGCCAGCAAGATTTTGGCGGTTTCCGAAAGCCATAGTCCCTTTTCGCGCAAGACTTATGGCCCGACTGCTCCGCTCGCCGCTCGGGTAATTAAGTAAACTGTCCCCGGAACTGCGGCCTTGCCGGGCCGCACTGTCCCCGGAACTCCAACCGGAGTCCCTGCGCCGGAGGCTTTCTATGCTGCCGCCTTCGAAAATTCGACAACTTCAACGCAGAGAGTTTCTTTAACCGCGTGTTGTTTCAATAAGAGCGTATCCACGGCGTCCAAAGTCTTAGCATGAAAATAGCGCTCTCCGCACTCAGTACAAACCTCAGCTTCTACGTTCTCAACGATGTAAAGTCGACGTTGGAACCAGTGCTGTCTCCTGACGTTCTTTTTCTTGGTTTCGCCACCACAAAATTCACATTGCATGACGGTACCTATAACGCATACACAGTGATAATCAGCATGTTTGATTCCTCTCGGAACCGGCAAATAACGTGAATTATGCGCCCGTCTAAGCACGGCCCCTCGATGCGATATCTTGTGCCCCTAGAATCATGCATAAGCTGTTTCTCAATTCTTCCCTTCAGGATCGCGTTCTCCACATCAATCCTGTCAAGGTCGTCATCAAGCATCTCTTCTTCCGCGTGTGACGAAAGGAAGTAATCGCGATCAATGACACACTGTCGAATTTTCTGAAGGGTAGACATTTTCCTTACACGCCCTTCTTTTGCCTATCGTCAAAGGCCAAGGCGGCGCACTCCTGTACGACACCGGCCAGTTCACTCCGACCCTGATGGCGCACACTCGCTCTTTGGCCGCCCGTTGGGCACGCGTAGGATACTGGTCAGGGTCGCGGCCGGAACCATGATCAAGGCCCGCGATGGCCTTGATCATTCTTCCGACTGCCGGTGGACCGCGCTGCTGGGGCGCCCCCTCGCCATGTCGAGCATCGCGCCATTGCCCCGCCCGCCGCGCCCGCCTAGACTCTCCGCATGAACCACCCGATCGACCCCAAAACCGACTGTGTCTTCAAAGCCCTGCTGGGCGCCGAGGACAACCGCGACCTGCTCATCCATTTTCTCAACGCCATCCTCGGCGCGGACTTGCCCAGCCCGG
>CAYYAY010000095.1:0-17661 GCA_964470155.1 uncultured Lamprocystis sp.
GCCCTGGGCCGCCCGATACCCGCCAACGGCTGCCGCGCCGCGGCGTCCATCCGGCTCCTTCGCCCGCGTCCTTGCCCAACCTCAAAGGTAGGCATAGTACGGCAGAAATGCCTAAGTTTCTTGCTCTACCGACCAAGGGCCCGACCTGCGACGATTGGCAGACCGGGGAATTGGCGGGCGAGTTGGCTGCCGCGCTCTGAGGGTGTCAGTTCCTCACCGCATCCGCCGGGTTGGTGCCGGCTGGAAGCCGGCGCCACTAGGGTCTAGAAATCCAGCCGGCTGACCACCGCCTGGGTCGCGCTATCCCTGATCAGGACCTGTGCCCCGCCTGCCGCCGGCACGCCGAGCACGGCGATCTCCGGACTGCCGTTGCCGTTCAGATCAGGCAGCACCGCCAGGTCCAGCGGGGCGAGCTGATCGAACCAGAGGTTACGCACCACCACACCGGTGACGGCATCGCGCAGTTCGGTCTTGAGCTGACCGGCGGCATCGCGGCTCAACACCGCCAGTTCGGCCACGCCGTTGGCATTGAGGTCGGGCACCGCGGCCACCTGCCGCGGCGTGAAGTTCGGGTTGTAGTAGACGAACCCGAGTTGGTCGCCGGTGCCGGTATCCGCGGTCCTCACCAGAACAGACGAACGCCCCTGCCCCAGCACCGCCATCTCCGGGGTGCCGTTGCCGTTGGCATCCGGCAGCTCGGCCAGGTTCAGCGGGGTGGACCAGTTCGGCGACCACAGGACCTTGACCAGGGCCGTGCTGGCGCTGTCGCGCAGTTCAACCCGCGGCTGACCAGCGGCATTGACCCCCAGTACGGCGAGTTCCGCGACACCATTGCCGTTGACATCGGCGACCGCGGCGAAATCCACGGGTTGGAAGATCTTGGCGAAAAACACCTGCGCCAGCCCGGCGCCGGTGGCGGCGTCCTTGATCTCGGCGGCAATCGCCCCGTTACCGGCCTTGATGCCGAGCACCGCCAGTTCGGCCGCGCCGTTGTCGTTGCGATCGGGGAGCACCGCCAGCCGCTGGGGCGCGAAGGCAGGGTTGAAGGCGACCGCGCTCAGCCGGTCGCCGGTGCGGGTGTCGCGCACTTCGACCTGGACGCTGCCGTTCGCGGCATGGCGGCCCAGCAGGGCCAATTCCGGGGCACCGTTGCTGTTCTGGTCGGAGACCACGGCGAGGTCCAGGGGGGCATACCCTTGATCAAAGCCAAGGGTCTGGATCAGGGTCCCGGTGGCGACCTGCTTGATCTGGGCGGTTACCGTCCCTGCCGCGGTATCGGCGAACAAGACAGCGAGGTGCTGGGTGCCGTCACCCGTCAGATCCCCCAGGACCGCCAACCAAGGCAGCGCCGTCGGCGGTGCGGTCGTCTCATCCGCAATCTTGGTTAGAAAGGCATCGTAGTTTCCGCCGGTGTCAGGCTGCAAGGCCCGACGGGTCGGGAAGGCGCCGAACAGGGTATACCCAGTCAGGTAGGCACTCCCGGCGCGGTCCACGGCGATACCAGTGCCCCGGTCTAAACCATCCCCACCGAGGGAACTGGCGTAGAGCAGCACAGCGCCATCGGCACTGAGCTTGGCAACGAAAGCATCATCCCATCCGCCGAAGTCAGACTGCAAGGCATCGCGTGTCGGGAAGTCGATCGACGCGGTTGAGCCCGTCAGGTAGGCATCCCCGGCAGCGTCCACCGCGATACCGGCGCTGTAGTCGTCATCGCTGCCGCCGAGGTAGGTGGCGTAGTGCAGGTTGGCGCCATCGGGACTGAGCTTGGCGACAAAAGCGTCATCCCATCCACCGCCGAAGTCACGCTGCAAAGCATCGCGAGTCGGGAAGTCTCGGGAGGCGGTAAATCCCGTCAGGTAGGCGTGCCCGGCACCGTCCACGGCGATGCCCGTGCCGTCCTCGTCGCCGCTGCCGCCGAGGTAGCTGGCATAGACGAGGGTGGCTCCGTCGGCACTGAGTTTGGCGACAAAGGCATCAATGCTTCCGCCGCCGAAGTCCGGCTGCAGGGCGCGATGCGTCGGGAAGTTGTTGGTCGCCCCGGTCAGGTAGGCATTCCCGGCACCGTCCACCGCGATGCCGTTGCCTGAGTCGAAGCTGCCACCGCCAAGGTAGCTGGCGTAGACCAGCGCGGCGCCATCGGCGCTGAACTTGGCGACAAAGGCATCGGTGGTTCCGCCCCCGAAGTCTGCCTGCAGGGCCTGGTGGGTCGGAAAGTCGCTGGATCGAGTCCATCCAGTCAAATAGGCATTCCCGGCGCCGTCAACGGCGATGCCGGCGCCCTCCTCCGATTCGCTGCCGCCGAGGTAGCTGGCGTAGACCAGCGCGGCACCATCGGCACTGAGCTTGGCGATAAAGGCGTCGTAGGGTCCACCGCCGAAATCAGGCTGAGGGGCTTGGCGTGTCGGGAAATTGGTGGAGTTGGTCCATCCCGTGAGGTAGGCAGTCCCAGCGCTGTCCACGGCGATGCCAGTGCCGATGTCGAAGTCGCTGCCGCCGAGGTAGGTCGCGTATATCAGCGTGCCGCCATCGGCACTGAGCTTGACGACAAAGGCGTCGTAGGAACCGCCGCCGAAATCAGGCTGCAGGGCCTGGCGGGTGGGGAAGTCGGTGGAGTCCGTGTACCCCGTCAGGTAGGGATTCCCGACGCCATCCACGGCGATGCTGTAGCCCTCGTCCATGCCGCTGCCACCCAGATAAGTCGAATAGCTGATCACCGGATCGATCACCAACGCCCGCCCGGCGTCATAGTCGCCGATCGCCAGACTCACCTGCTGGTTGTCCGCCAACACATAGCGGGTCGGCACCAGCGTGCGCTCGCCGTTGGTCTCCTGATAGACCCGCGGGGTATGCTGGATGACCTGCTGCTCACCCAGGGTCAGCACCAGATTGCCGGTGTCATCAAGCCGTATCTGATCCGCTCCCGCAAAGGCCAGCCGGATGACTTTGGGGTCGGCCCCCGGGGCCAACACCAGGTCATACTCCAGTTGCCCCTGGGTGCCGTAATAGACCAGATCGACACCGGGATAGACGCCCTCGTAGCGCACCTTGGCGTAGGTGGACAACCCGGTGCGCCAGGCCGCGGGGTCCTTGCCGCGCAGATAGTTGACCTTGCCCGGCAGGGCGGCCTCGCCGTGGATGACCGGCTCTGGATTGGCACCGACCAGGCTCAGGCGCAGCACCGCCGGAGGAGTCGCCGCGGCGGGCGGTTCCGGCGCGGCGGCCGGCGTCGGCGCAAGCATCGGCTCCGGCCGGGCACCGGGCCGGAGCCGCGGCGCCTGGTTCGGTCGGCTGGTATTCAGCGAGAGCACCGCCTCGCCGGGCGTCAGGAACAGGCTGTAGCCGGGGCCGCGGGCGAGAAACTTCGCCGCGGCATCGGCCTGGCCGCCGTTGGCTTCGAAGGTGTAGGGCAACTTGCCGTAGTCGGCCTGAATCTTCGCCTGAGCCGGGGCGGCTGGAGCGGGCGCCACGCTGGCCGACGGTGCGGCTGGTTGGACCAGCGGCACCGCGAGGGCGGTGACGGCCGCTCCGCCGGTGGGCGGGATAGGGTCGGGTGCGGCGGCGGCCAGTAGGCCGCTGCCGAGCGCCAGCAGGGCGGGGATCAGGCGCAGTCGTGGGGGGATGCTGAACATACAGCGGCTCCTTGGGTGAGAAGGGCAAAACTCAATCAGGCAATTGCGCGCGCAACGAGACGAAGATTTGACGGGGCGACTGAAGTCGCCCCGACAGGCGCCCCGACGGATGTCGCCGACGGCTGCCGGCTCAGAAGGTTTCCCGAGACAACCGTGATGCACGTCACAGTTTTCAAAATTGCACTGTAACGTCCCGATCGCCGCGAGGTAAACCTCCGTTGATCGCCCGCTAACTACCTTACGGCGGAAAGGTTCAGGGAAAACTTTCCACCACCCCGGCGCTCCGACCCACTAAACTACTAACCTTTGCGCCGGACCCGCCCGGACCGGCCGCGCCACCCGTCGACCGATCCACCCACTTAACCTAATCGAGCAAGCCTATGAGTGACCAGACGACAATGGTCCCGCGCCGACCGGTGATCCTGATCATCCTGGACGGCTTCGGACTCAATCCGAGCAAGGCCAACAACGCCATCGCCATCGCCGATACACCGAAGTTCGACGATTATTTCGCCCACTATCCCCACTGCGCCCTGCAGGCATCGGGGCTGGCGGTCGGGCTGCCGGACGGGCAGATGGGCAACTCGGAGGTGGGACACATGTCCCTGGGCTCCGGCTGTGTGGTCAAACAGGATTTGGTGCTGATCGACGCCGCCATCGCCGACGGCAGCTTCTACGAGAACCCGGTGCTGACCGCCGCCGCGCGCGCCGCCGCGGCCCAGGGCCGGCCGGTCCACCTGATGGGGCTGGTCTCGGACGGCGGGGTGCACAGTCATGTGAACCAACTCGTCGCTCTCATCGAACTGTGTCGGCGTGAAGGCGCACGGCCCATGGTCCATGTGTTCACCGACGGACGCGACACCCCGCCGCGCTCGGCCAAAGCCTTCCTCCCGCCGGTGGAAGAGGCCCTGGCGGCGGCCGGCGGGCAGATCGCCACCGTCATCGGGCGCTATTACGCCATGGATCGGGACCAGCGCTGGGAGCGCACCGAAATCGCCTGGCGCGGCCTGGTGGACGGCGAGGGTCGGCATGCCGCCACCGCCGCCGCCGGCATCGACCTGGCCTATGCCGCGGGCGAGGATGACGAGTTCATCCGCCCCACCATCATCGCCGGTGCCGACTTGATCAAGGACGGTGATCATGTCATCCATTTCAATTTCCGCAAGGACCGCCCGCGGCAGATGGTCGAGGCCTTCTTCCAGCCGGACTTCAAGCCCTTCCATCGCCACGGCGTCACCGGCGTGCAGGTCACCTGCATCATGGAGTACGACGACACCTACGGCCTGCCCTTCGCTTTCGACCACGACATCCCGCACATCACGCTGGGCCAAACCCTGAGTGACGCCGGGATCCCGCAGTTCCACTGTGCCGAGACCGAGAAATTCGCCCACGTCACCTTCTTCTTCAACGGCGGGCGCGGCGACCCCTTCCCCGGCGAAGAGCGGGTGCTGATTCCCTCGCCCAAGGTCGCCACCTATGACCTGCAGCCCGAGATGAGCGCACCCGCGGTCGCCGACGCCGTCATCACGGCACTCGACAGCCGCGCTTTCCCCTTCATCGTGGTCAACTTCGCCAACGGCGACATGGTCGGCCACACCGCCGTGCGCGAGTCGGTCATCGAGGCGGTCCGCACGCTCGACCGCGAGGCCGGGCGCGTCATGGACGCCGCCAAGGCCCAGGGTTACTCGATCATCCTCACCGCCGACCACGGCAACTGCGATGAAATGATCGACCCGGCCAGCGGCGAGCCGCACACCCAGCACACCGTCTACCCGGTGCCCTGTCTGGTCGCCGACGAAATCCAGTGGCGGCTGTCCACCGGCGGCGGCCTGGCGGACATTGCGCCGACCGTCCTGCAGCTCATGGGACTGCCGAAGCCCAAACAGATGCAGGGCCGCTCGCTGCTGCTGGGGCCGGCGACGGTGTAGGATGCGGTGAGGCACGAACCGCATCATTTGCGATGAAACGACTCGCAGCCCGGTAGGTTGCCGTGAGGAACGAACCCCAACGATCGGCGGCCGGGATGTTGGGGTTCGTTCCTCACCCCAACGGTCATGATCGGCTCGCTCACCCCTGCCCATGAAAGTTCGGCTATCCTTAGCGGTGCCGAGCCGAAGGCGCGACGCTATAGGCACCCACGGGGGTGGTGCTTGGCCGACCGCCGGATGCTCAGCTGCCTTCGTATCCGTATCGTGTCTCTTTGAGACGGCGAGGGCTGGGTTTACGCCACAGCCCACCGGACTTTCACGGCAACCTACGGGCTACGGGCTATTGCGCCCTACGCGCTTACGCCAACGGGGCTTTTCAACAGCGGGATACCAGGGCATGAACACCGCATACGACACCGACGTCATTGCCTGGGCCACCGAGCAGGCCGCATTGCTGCGCTCCGGCCGGCTGGCGGAGATCGACATCGAGCATATCGCGGAGGAGATCGAGGACGTGGGCAAGAGTGAAAAGCGCGAACTCGCGAGTCGCCTGGCCGTCCTCATGGCCCACCTCCTCAAATGGCAATTCCAGCCCGGCCGCCGGGGAACCAGCTGGCAACGGACCATCAAGGAACAACGCCGGGCTATTGCCGCGCACCTGCTGGAAACACCCAGCCTCAAGGTCTCCCTGGATAACAGCATCTGGTTCGACGGGGTCTGGGCGGACGCCATCGCGATCGCCATTGATGAAACCGGCCTGGACCTGTTCCCGGAGCACTGCCCTTGGGCGATCGAGCAGATCCTTGACCCAGACTTCTATCCGGACTGAATTTTACAAACGATCGGTTACCAGCGGATCACGCCTGTCGCCCGTTGGCCGCGAGACCGGCTTCAGCACACTGGAACCGAGAGCGACTCGGGTTCCATGCGGGGAAACGGGACGCGGATCGCGCGATCCGATCGCAGATTTGTGTCTGACCTTCCTTCGTGGTTAGCTTGGCGGCTGCTTGAACCCGTGCGGAAGAACCGATGCGCCACTATTTGGATTTGCTGCAAGACGTGATCGACCACGGCAGCGACAAGCCCGACCGAACGGGGGTCGGCACGCGCTCGGTGTTCGGACGCCAGGTGCGGTTCGATCTCAGTCAGGGCTTCCCGCTGGTCACGACCAAACGCATCCATCTCAAAAGCGTCATTCACGAACTCCTGTGGTTCCTGTCGGGCTCCACCGACAACCGTGACCTCCAGGCGCGCGGGGTCAGTATCTGGGACGAGTGGGCGGCGCCTTCCGGCGACCTGGGGCCGATCTACGGCGCCCAGTGGCGCCATTGGGCCTGCCCGGACGGGCGCACCATCGACCAACTCGGCGAACTCATCGAAACCATCCGCACCCGCCCGGATTCGCGCCGCCTGGTGGTCTCGGCCTGGAATCCGGCCGACCTGCCGGACGAGACCCAGCCCCCTCAGGCCAATGCGGCAGCCGGGCGCATGGCGCTCGCCCCTTGTCATTGCCTGTTTCAGTTCTATGTCGCGGATGGACGGCTGTCCTGCCAACTCTATCAGCGCAGTGCCGATCTCTTTCTCGGCGTTCCCTTCAATATCGCGGCTTATGCGCTGCTCACTCACCTGGTGGCACAGCAGTGCGATCTAGGAGTCGGCGACTTCGTGCACAGCTTCGGTGATCTTCACCTCTACCGGAACCACCTGACCGATGACATCGTGTTCGCCCAACTCGCCCGCGCGCCCCGCGCGCTGCCGCGGCTGCAGCTCGCGCGGCGCCCGCCCACTCTGTTCGACTACCGCTTCGAGGACATCCAGATCCTGGACTATGACCCCCATCCGGCCATCCGTGCGCCCATCGCGGTCTGAACGCGTCGCCGCCGCGGGGGGCGCGCGATGACCGACCTGCTGCTTCAATACGGCCTGTTCCTGGCCAAGACGCTGACGGTCGTGGTGGCCATTGCGCTGTTGATGATGGCCGCCGTGCGCGCCCGCCGGGGGATGGGCGGCAGCGATGACGGCGACCGTCTGGAAATTCTGGATCTGAACGAGCGTTACCAGAGCCTGGCGCAGGCGCTCAAGGAGTCCTGCCTGTCCAAGAAGGCGTACCGCGCCTATGTCAAGGCCGAGCGCAAACGCCGCAAGGCGCGCGACAAAGCCCAGACCGAGGAGCGCCAACGGCTGTTCGTGATCGACTTCAACGGCGACCTGCGGGCCACCGAAGTTGCCGCCCTGCGGGTGTTGGTCACCACCATCCTGCTCGACCGGCGGGACGGCGATCAGGTGCTGGTGCGGATCGAAAACGCCGGCGGAACCGTCCACGAGCACGGGCTGGCCGCCTCCCAACTCGCCCGACTGCGCGCCCAAGGCATTCACCTGACGGTCGCGGTCGACAAGGTCGCGGCCAGCGGGGGCTATCTGATGGCGTGCGTGGCGGACCGCATCGTCGCCGCCCCCTTCGCGGTCATCGGCTCCATCGGTGTCCTGGCGGAACTGCCCAACTTTCATCGGTTGCTGGAGCGCCACGGGGTGGACTTCGAGCTGCATACCGCCGGTGAGTACAAACGCACCCTGACCCTGTTCGGCGAAAACACCGACGCGGCGCGGGAGAAGCTCAAAGGGCAGTTGGAAGACACCCACGGCCTGTTCAAGGATTTCATCCGCGAATACCGCCCGGCCCTGGACCTGGAGCGGGTCGCCACCGGCGAATATTGGCACGGCAGCCAGGCGGTCGCCTTGGGTCTGATCGACGCCATCCAGACCAGTGACGACCTGCTGCTCACCGCGAGCGAGACCACCGACCTGCTGCAACTCAAATACAGCGCGCACAAGAAGCCGATCGAACGGCTGCTGGCGAGTCTGCACAGCGCGTTGGCGGGACGGCTGGCGGCCTGGATGGGGCGCTGAGTCAGCAAAAATCCCGCGACCGGATCACCAGCCCACCGAGCAGTGCTGAATGGTCCACCAGCCGCCGGGCGATCAGATGGGTGACCCCGGCCTCGCGCTGAATCTCGCCATAGACCCCCAGCAGCCGTGCACCCAGAAGCACCGCGCGCTGACGCTCGGCGATCCGCTTCCAGACCACCAGATTGACCTGACCGGTCTCGTCCTCCAGGGTCACGAAGGTCACGTCATGGGCCGACCCCGGACGCTGGCGGTTGATCACCAGGCCGGCGGTCGCGACCCGCGCGCCCGGCGGCACCACCGCCACCGCGTCCGCGGTCAGCAGGTGCCGCTCGGACAACTGCGGACGCAGCAGGGCCAGGGGATGACGGCGCAGACTCAGCCCCAGGCTCCCGTAATCGGCGACGATCTCCGCCCCCTCGGTGGGCGGGGCGAGCAAGGCCGGACCGACGGGGTCCGCGGGCGGCGGCGGGAGGGCCAAGGCCGCCTGACCGGCACGCGGATCGGTGCGCGGCGCGGCACTCAGACCGGAAACCGACCAGGCCGCCTGGTGGCGATGCCCCGCCAGCGGCTGCAGTGCATCCGCCTGGGCCAGCGCCTTCAGATCCCCCCGCTCGAGCGCGGCGCGCGCGCTCAGGTCGGCGAGATCCAACCAGGGCGCGGCATCCCGCGCCTGGATCAACCGCCCGGCGCCCGCCCGCGACAGGCCCTTGACCAACCGCAAACCCAAGCGCAGGGCCGGCTGTTCAGATCCGACCCCGCCCCGCTCGCCATTGGCGGACGCGGCGCCTTGGCCCGCTGGTCCGCCATCGGCAGGCTCCAGCGTGCAGTCCCAGGCACTCGCGGTGACCGCGACCGGCCGCACCTCCACGCCTTGCCGACGCGCCTCCCGAATCAACTGGGCCGGCGCATAAAAGCCCATCGGCTGACTGTTGATCAGGGCGGCAAAGAAGGCGGCCGGCGCATGGTGCTTGAGCCAGGCGGAGACATAGACCAACAGCGCGAAGCTGGCGGCGTGCGACTCGGGGAAACCGTATTCACCAAAACCCAGGATTTGATGGTAGATTTGCTCGGCGAAGGCGCGCTCATAGCCGCGCTCCAACATACCGCCGATCAGCCGTCCCTTGAGCGACTCCAGCCCGCCGCGGCGGCGCCAGGCGGCCATGGAACGGCGCACCTGATCGGCCTCGCCGGGCGAGAAGCCCGCCGCCACCGTCGCGACCTTGATCACCTGCTCCTGAAAGATCGGCACCCCCAGGGTGCGCCCAAGCACCTCCTTGACCGCCGCCGACGGATAACTCACCGGCTCCAGCCCCTGCCGACGGCGCAAATAGGGATGCACCATGTCACCCTGGATGGGACCCGGCCGGACGATGGCGACCTCGATCACCAGATCGTAAAAACAGGCCGGCTTGAGCCGCGGCAGCATCGCCATCTGCGCCCGTGACTCGATCTGGAAGACCCCGGTGGTCTCGCCGCGCTGGATCATTTGGTAAACCGCCGGGTCTTCCGGCGGGATGTCGGCCAGCGTCAGCCGGCTGCCGCGAAAACCATTGATCAGATCCAGGGCGCGGCGGATGGCGGAGAGCATCCCCAGCGCCAGGCAGTCCACTTTGAGCAGCCCCAGTGTATCGAGGTCATCCTTGTCCCACTGAATCACGGTGCGCCCGTCCATGGCCGCGTTCTCCACCGGCACCAGCCGGGACAGTTCACCGCGGGAGATCACGAAACCGCCGACATGCTGGGACAGATGGCGCGGACAGCCCAGAATCTCATGCACCAGGCGCATGACCTTCAATACCAGCGGGTTGTAGGGATCGAGCCCGACCTCCAGCAGACGCTCCGGCACCACCGCCTGCCCGTCCCACCAGTTGAGGTTGCGGGCCAGGCGGTCCACCTGATCCGGGTCCATCCCCAGCGCCTTGCCGACATCGCGCACCGCGCTCTTGGGCCGGTAACTGATCACCGTCGCGGCCAGGGCGGCGCGCTCCCGGCCGTACTTGGCATAAATGTACTGGATCACCTCTTCGCGACGCTGGTGCTCGAAGTCCACGTCGATATCCGGCGGCTCGCCGCGCTCCCGCGAGATGAAGCGCTCGAACAACATCTCCATGCGCGCCGGGTCCACTTCCGTGATCCCCAGGCAAAAGCAGACTGCCGAGTTGGCGGCGGACCCGCGGCCCTGACACAGGATGCCGCGGGAGCGGGCGAAGCGCACGATATCGTGGACGGTGAGGAAATAGGGTTCGTACTTCAGTTCGGCGATCAGGGCCAGTTCGTGCTCGATCTGGCCGCGCACCCGCGGCGGCATCCCGTCCGGCCAGCGGACTGCGGCGCCCGCCTCAGTCAGCCGACGCAAATGCGCCGCCGCCGTGGTCCCGGCCGGCACCAGTTCATCCGGGTATTCGTAGCGCAGCTCATCCAACGAAAAGCGGCAGGCCGCGGCCAGCACCAGCGTCTGCGCCAACAGATCGGGCGGATAAAAGCGCGCCAGTTCGGCCCGGTCGCGCAGATGGTGCTCCCGATTCTGCGCCAGCGCGACACCCAGTTGATCGACCCGCACCCCGAGCCGGATAGCGGTAAGTGTATCCAGCAGCGGACGCCGACTCCCGACATGCATGGCCGCCGCCCCGCAGGCGGTGAGCGGCAGCGCCAACTCCGCGCCCAGCCCGCGCAGCCGGGCCAGCCAGGCCAGATCGCCGCCGCACCGGTGCGCCACCAGGCCGATCCACAGCCGTCCGGCACCCAGCCGCCGCAGCCAGTCGCCCTGCTCCCGCAGCTCCGCCGCGCTGTCCTGCGCGCCCGGCAGCCAGATCAACAGACAGCCCGGCAGCCCGTCGGCCAAGTCCTCCGCCGTCACGCGCGCCTCCCCCTTGGGCGCGCGCCGCCGCGCCCGCGTGATCAAATGCGCGAGATTACCGTAACCCGCCCGATCCATCGCCAGGGCCGCCAGGCGCGGACCGGCCTCCACCGCCAATTCGGCGCCGCTGATCAGGTGCAGCCCCAGGGTACGCGCCTCCCCATGCGCCCGCACTACCCCGGCCAGCGAGCAGAGGTCGGTCAGGGCGAGCGCCGCATAACCCAGTTCATGGGCGCGCCGGACCAGTTCCTCCGGGTGCGAGGCTCCCCGGAGAAAGCTGAAGTTCGAGCGGCACAGCAGTTCGGCATAGGCTGGAATCGAGGTCTGGGACACGGTTGTCGGCACCTGGCAAAAGACTGTATAAATATACAGTCTCTGCCGGATTGCGACTCGTGCCCCACCGCAAAAAATGAAATTCTCCCGTGGGAGCGGCCTCCGGCCGCGACGGGGTGCCGCGATGCATGCCGCTATCCCGCGAGGCCCCATCGCGGCCGCAGGCCGCTCCCGCGGGGTCGCCGGGTGACTTTCACGGTAACATCTGCGCCTTGCGAGGCTGACGGATGATCAGGACCCAAGGCCGCTCAAGACTCCACCGACACAGGCAATTCCACATGACGGCGAATCGAACAACGGCAGCGTCCATGACCCGACTCGGTCGAGCCCGGTTGGGGCCTGATCGCGACGCGGGGCAACCATGAGCGCCACCCCGGGCGACCGGGCCGACGACCCGCGGTCCCAGCCGGAATCCTCCCCGCCAAGCGGTGACACCGAGCTGTCGGTACGGCAAGCGAACGTCATTGAACAGCGGGTGTTGCGCCGTTCGATCTGGGGCGTGGTCGCGGTCGGGCTCGGGAGCGTCGCCTACGGTCTGTTTCTGGAATCCGCAGTCGTCATCCTCAACGGGATCTTCTCCGTCCTCAGCCTGGTCGCCGGGGGCTTGAGCCTGTTGGCCGCCAAGCTGATCGTCAAACCGGCCGACAAGCGCTTTCCCTATGGCTATTCCCATGTGGAACCGCTGGTGCAGTCGGTCAACGGATTCCTCGTCCTGGTGATCTGCATCTATTCGTTCATCAACGGCATCAATGGCATCCGCGAGGGCGGCACCGCGGTCGATGCGGCGGGTGTCATCTGGTTCAGCGTGGTCAGCGCCGTGATCTGCCTGGGCTTCTGGATCTACCTGTCGCTGCTGGCACGGCGCCTCGACTCCCAACTCGTCGCCACCGATGCCAAGGAATGGGGCATGGACTTTGCGTTCAGCATGGTGACTTTGATCGGTTTTGCGGTGCTGCCCGCGCTTGCGGAACCCTACCGCACCGCCTGGGCGAGCTATGCGGACCCGGCCCTGGTCGCGACCATGTCGCTGCTGCTGCTACCCGTACCGCTGGGAATCCTCAATCGCAATCTGCGCGAGGTCCTGCTGATGGTGGACGTGAACGATGCACTGATCGGGCGCCTCGATGCCATTATGAAAACGCTCAGCGCCGAGCACGCGATCGAGAAGTACGTTCATCATGTGGTCAAGACCGGCAGAACCTATTTCATCGAGATCGACATCGTCGTCGGACCGGGATTCGCCCTGCAAACCATCGCGCAGCAGGATCAACTGCGGGAACTGATCTGGACCGCCATGGACGTCTCGGTCGATGAGGCCTGGCTGTCGATTTGCCTGACGGCTGATCCGCGGTGGGTCTAAACCGCGATGCACTCCTGATCGATGCCTGCGGTCGCACCGATTTCCAAAGCGGCGACCCGACGGCCCTATATCACAGCGTGGCCGGCAAGCTTTTCTCGCTGCCCAACGAAACGCTGGTCTACCCTGGGCACGACTACGAGGGACGCTGGGTCTCGAGCATCGCACAGGAGAAAATACGCAACCCGCGGCTCGGCGGCAACCGCTCACTCGAATCCTTTGTCGCGTTGATGAACGGGCTGAATCTCGCCTACCCGAAGTTCATCGATTATGCCGTGCCCGGCAACCGGGAATGCGGCGTCTGTCCGGCCGGCGTTCCCGACAACCTCAGCCACTATTGCGACCAGATCGGGGAGGGCCGACAGGGTTGAGAATGACTCACCGCTGATACAGCACGTATTGCGCCGTATGCGAACTGCAGGATCAGGTGATGTGCAGGTTACAAACACTGCCGACTCCTTACTAACGCGGTGCAGTCGGACTCAGGCGCGAACCACGACGATCTGTCGGCCCCGCGGACTGGTCGCCGTCTGGTGTGCGGTTCGCTCGGCGATCGGCGGTTGATTGGAACGCCGGTCGAAGAGGATCAGCCAACCGGTGTCTAGCCCCAGCCCGGCGAGGTAGTCGTCGAGTTGTTCCAGGCCCTCGGCCAGGGGGTCCGGTTGCCGGTTGCGCCAGACTTTCAGCTCCATCCCCAGGGTCACCGCACCATAGCGCAGACACAGATCCATGCGCCCGGCGCCGATGGCATATTCGCGCTCCAAAGTGCCATCGCCGTTGACCACTCGATGCAGAAAGGCCATCAGCACCAGATGGGGGGCGATCTCGTGATAGGGGGCGCTGCCCAGCAGCGGCTGACCATGCCGGCGCCAGAAGGCGAGGAAGGCGTCCAGCAGGGACTGGGGATTGAGGCTGCCGTCGGCATTGAGCCAGGTCGGGCTGATCTGCGGCAGTGAGTCTTGGGGGCCGCTCGCCAACATGCGCGGCAGGACCTCGCGGTAGATGGGATTGGCGACCACCAGTCCGCCCGTTCCGGCGCGGCGCAACAGGCCCAGATCGACCAGATAGTCGCGATCGTCGGTGGGGACTTCCCCCAAGGCGGTGCCCGCCAGCATGGGCTCGATGACACGGCGCACCCGCGGCTCGCGCAGCTTATCGGCCAACTGGTCCAGATGGGTGACACGCTCGACGATCAGATACTCCTTGGCCTGGTCGATGACCTCGGCCCCGATCGGACGGCCGCGGTCGCGACCCTCGGGTAGCCGAAAACAGGCGTGGTAGGCCAGCGCGTTGACCAGCCAGGGTTGGCCTTGGGTGAGTTCCCAGACCCGCGCCAAGGCCGCGGGGGTAAAGGCTTGACCGGTGTCGTTGGTATGCTCGCCGAGCAAGGCGCGGGTCTCGTCGGCGTTGAAATCCCCCAACCGCAGGGATTCGGCCTTGATGTTGAAGGCACTGCCGCCGGTGATGGGCGCCGCCTCGGAGCGGGCATGGATGCGGTAGTCGCGCAGGTCGCGTACGCCGCACAGGATGACCGTCTGCGGAAAGGCGGTCGGACGCTGGGTGTAACCGGCCCGTAATTGGCGCAGCAGCGCGATCAGGGTGTCGCCCACCAGGGCGTCGACTTCGTCGAGCAGAAGCACCAGCGGCTGCGGGCCTTCGGCAGTCCAGCGGGCCAAGACCTCCTTGAGGATACCGTCCGGACCCCGTGCGGCCCACAGATCCGCGATCCAGGCGTCCAACCGCTCGTCACCGAGATAGAGCCGCGCCGCGCTCGCCAGAGCGCCGCAAATGGCCCGCATGCCGCGCGCGACATCCTCACGCGCGGTCTGCGCAATCTCGAGATTGGCGTAACAGGCCCGATACTGCCCCGCGGCGTTCAGATGTGCCATCAGCGCCAGTAAGCAACTGGTCTTACCGGTCTGGCGCGGGGCATGGAGCGAAAAGTATTTCTGCTGCGCGATCAGCCGCAGGATTTCATCCAGATCCCAGCGCTGCAACGGCGGCAGCCGGTAATGCAGATCCGCCCGCACGGGACCTTCGGTGTTGAAAAAGCGCATGCCAAGACTCCAAAGACTAAGCCCGGTCCGAACGGCAGGGAACGACGCCTCAGCATACCACCGCGCACCGCCCGGTCCGACGGGCGCGCAATGCGTCGGTTTTCATGGGAGCGCGGGCCGTCCGCACGCGGGCGGGACGCCCGCGCTCCAGGGGGTTTTGATCAGCGTTCCGGCTCGACCCATCCGTCCGGTCGCGATGGAACACGAATGCGCAACCATGCTACTGTCCGCCCGCACCGGCTCAACCATTCCCACCAAAAGGAAATCCACATGATGCTCGAACCGCTCCGACGCCATCCGGGGCCGCGCGGCCAACGCCCGGCGCTTTTTCTCTTATGTTTGATACTGGTCCTGAGTCTGGCCCTGGGCCAGGCCGCAGCCGGGCTGACGGCGCCCGGCGCCGCAGTGCCGACCAATGCCGACGCGCTGCGCGCGCAGGTGGCCGCCGCGGGCTGGGTCACCGTGCGGGTGGAGCTGCGCGCGCCGGCGGCGGTCGCGGCGACGGACGACCTGGAGCAGACGGCGCAGGACCTGCTGTTCGCCTTGCCGGCCGGGTCCTATGACGGGGTCGAACGGGCCGCGGGTTCGGCCAGCCTGACGCTGCGGGTGGATGCGGCCGGGTTGGATGCGCTGCTGGGCTCACCTTGGGCGGCAGCGGTGACCGTGGCGGACACTCCGGAGATACAGCGGCTAGCCGCCGGCACTTTCCATAGCCTAACCCTCAAGATCGACGGCAGCCTCTGGGCCTGGGGCGGCAACGTGTGGGGGCAGATCGGCGACGGCACCACTACCCAGCACTTGACGCCGGTTCAGGTTCTCACCGAGGTCGCAGCCGTCACGGGCGGCTGGAATCACAGCCTGGCGATCAAGGCCGACGGTAGCCTCTGGGCCTGGGGATGGAACGGCTCCGGCCAGCTCGGCGACGGCACCGGCACCCCGCGCTCAACGCCGGTCCAGGTCCTGACCGGGGTCGCGGCCGTGTCAGCCGGCAATGACTACACCCTGGCCATCAAGATCGACGGCAGCCTCTGGGCTTGGGGATCCAACGAGCACGGCCAGCTTGGCGACGGCACCAACTCCTCCCGGCGCTCGCCGGTCCAGGTCCTGACCGGGGTCGCGGCCGTGTCTTCCGGCTCCGCCGACCTTGCTCACACCCTGGCCATCAAGACCGACGGCAGCCTCTGGGCCTGGGGAAACAACTATTGGGGCCAGCTTGGCGACGGCACCACCATCGGCGACTACACCTACTTCCGTTTAAGGCCGGTCCAGGCCCTCCTGACCGGAGTCGCGGCGGTGTCCGCCGGCGGTTATCACACCCTGGCCATCAAGACCGACGGCAGTCTGTGGACCTGGGGATCCAACAGCTCTGGCCAGCTTGGCGACGGCACCAACACCCAGCGCTCAATGCCGGTCCAGGTCCTGACCGGGGTCGCGGCGGTGGCAGCCGGGTCTAGTTACTCCCTGGCCCTCAAGACCGACGGCAGCCTCTGGGCCTGGGGATCGAACAGGTTCGGCCAACTCGGCGACGGCACCACCACCGATCGCTTGACGCCGGTCCAGGTCCTGACCGGGGTCGCGGCGGTGGCAGCCGGCTATTCTCACTCCCTGGTCCTCAAGACCGACGGCAGCCTCTGGGCCTGGGGAGACAACAGGCAAGGTCATCTCGGCGACGGTACCACAATCGACCGCTTGAGTCCCGTGCCGGTTGTCGAGTTTGGGGGACTGCTCCCCACCGCCGACTTCACCGTCACCAACATCACGCTGAACCCAAGTGCCCCGCTCGTCGGCGGCACCTTCAACGCCTCCATCACCGTCAAGAATCGCGGCACCCAGGCCGGAAGCCCAGGGACCCTGCGCGTCTGGGCCAACCAGCGCGCGACCCAAGACTGTGCGGCCCCAGGGGACGCCCACATCAGCCTGGCGAACCTGCCGGCGGGCGCCAAACAGACGGTGCGCATCACCCTGCCGGCCGGCAGCGCCGGGTACCGGACCCTGCGGACCTTCGTCGACAACCAGTGCCTGACCGCGGAACCCGATGAGACCAATAACCAGACCAGCAAGAGCTACCAGGTCCTGGCCCAGTCGATCGCGGACTTCGCGGTCACCGGCGTCGTGCTCAGACCCAACCGCCCCACCGCCGGCGGGACCTTCAGTGCCGACGTGACGGTGAAGAACCGCGGCACCGCGCCCGGCGACGCCGGCACCCTCGCCCTCTGGATCGATCAGCCGGGCGTCCCCGCCTGCGGCACCGCCGGCGACGCCGCGCTGCCCGTCGGCACCCTGGCCGCCGGTGCCGGCCGCACCCTGACCCTCGACGGTCTCCCCGCCGGGGCGGCCACCGCCAAGTCACTGCGTGCTTTCATCGACGCCGCCTGTCTCAGCGCGGAAGTCTACGACGGCAACAACCAATGGGTGAAGCCTTACACGGTCGTTCCCTGAACCGCCCGTCGGCGGTCGCTCGCGCAACCTTAGGCGACGTCCGACAATATTGGATACCGGTCAGTGTCGGTGCGACTTCAGTCGCATCGACACCAGTCCCGGTTCGTTCCTCACCGCGTCCGACCCTGCGTGAGGCGTGCCCGCAGGGTCGCCA
>CAYYAY010000096.1:0-17523 GCA_964470155.1 uncultured Lamprocystis sp.
CCGATCAGGAAGCCGCGTGCCTGCATGTCGCCGGCCGCCCAGGCGAGGTCGCCGATGCGCTGGAAACCGAACATCGAGTAATAGATATAGAAGGGGATCATCGCCTGGCCATGATTGGCATAAGCCGTGGCCGCCGCGATCCAGGACGACATGGCGCCGGCCTCGTTGATGCCTTCCTCCAGGATCTGGCCCTGCTTGTCCTCGCGGTAGGACATCACCTGATCCGCGTCCACCGGCTCATAAAGTTGGCCCAGGGAGGAGTAGATGCCGAGCTGGCGGAACATGCCCTCCATCCCGAAGGTGCGTGCCTCGTCCGGCACGATGGGGACCACGAAGCGCCCGATCTCCGGGTCGCGCACCAGCAGGTTCAGGATGCGCACCAGGGCCATGGTGGTGGACATTTCCTTCTCGCCGGTGCCGTCCAGCAGTGCTTTGAAGACCTCCAGCCGCGGGACCCCGAGCGCCGCGGCATCGTCGTAACGGGCGGGCAGGAAGCCGCCGAGGCGTTCGCGCACCTCGATCAGGTATTTTTGCTCGGCACTGTCCGGCGCCGGCTTGTAGAAGGGGGCGGCGGCGATCTGATCCTCGGAGATCGGGATATTGAAACGGTCGCGGAAGGCTTTGAGCGCATCCTCACCCATCTTCTTCTGGGAGTGGGTGATGTTCATCCCCTCGCCGGCCACGCCCATGCCGTAGCCCTTGACCGTCTTGGCCAGGATCACCGTGGGCTTGCCGTTGCTCTGCATGGCGGCGGCATAGGCGGCATAGACCTTCGCCGGATCGTGGCCGCCGCGGTTCAGGCGCCAGATATCCTCGTCGGTCATGTTGGCCACCATCTCGCGCAGTTCCGGGTAAGCACCGAAAAAGTGCTCGCGCACATACTTGCCGTCTCTGGCTTTGTAGGTCTGGTAGTCGCCGTCGACACACTCCTCCATGCGTTTCAGGAGCAGCCCGTCCTTGTCGCGGGCGATCAGTTTGTCCCAGTAGCTGCCCCAGATGACCTTGATGACGTTCCAGCCGGTGCCGCGGAAGTCGCGCTCCAGTTCCTGGATGATCTTGCCGTTGCCGCGCACCGGACCATCCAGACGCTGCAGGTTGCAGTTGACCACGAACACCAGATTGTCCAATCCCTCGCGGGCGGCCAGCGCAATGGCCCCCAGCGACTCGGGCTCGTCCATCTCGCCGTCGCCGAGGAAGGCCCAGACCTTGCGCTTGCTGGTGTCCACGATCCCGCGGTCATGCAGATAGCGCATGAAACGCGCCTGGTAAATCGCCATGATCGGACCGAGCCCCATCGATACCGTGGGGAACTGCCAGAAATCGGGCATCAGCCAGGGGTGGGGGTAGGAGGACAGCCCGCCGCCATCCACCTCCTGGCGGAAGTTGTGGAGTTGGTCCTCGCTGACCCGGCCCTCCAGATAGGCCCGGGCATAGATGCCGGGGGCCGAGTGACCTTGGACGAACACCAGATCGCCGCCGTGCTCGGGTGTGCGGGCATGGAAAAAATGGTTGTAGCCGACATCGAACAGCGTGGCGCCGGACGCGAAGGATGCGATGTGGCCCCCCAGTTCAGTCGACAGCCGGTTGGCCTGGACCACCATCGCCATGGCGTTCCAGCGCACGAAGGAGCGGATGCGCCGCTCCATCGCCCGATCGCCGGGGAACGGCTGCTGCCGGCTCACCGGAATCGTGTTGAGATACGCGGTGTTGGCGCTGTAGGGCAGGTCGGCTCCGGAGCGCCGGGCCTGGTCGATGAGCCGCTCCAACAGGAAGTGAGCGCGCTCGGCGCCTTCCTGGTCAAGCACGGCCTCGAGTGCATCGAGCCACTCCTGGGTTTCTTGCGGATCGATATCGGGGGTGTTGTTCATAGGGCTTCCCGGAAAGTGGTCGCAACGAAAGGGGCGCGGGACACTGGGAGTATATCAGCGGGCAGCGAGGTGCAATGGTCAGAATGCACCGGCTCAATGTAGGGGTGCCTTTCCGACGTTGTCGTTGCCGTGATCGTTGTCGTGATCGGGTTTGTGATACTGGCGAGGGTTCTCGCGCACCGCGTCGTTGCGCTGTCCGAGTGTCGCAAGCATCGCAACGATGCGTTGGTCTCGGGCGTGGCGATCGAAGCGCAGCCTTGCAGACGCTTGGCGGCCGTGTAGACGCCGGCGAAGTAGCGCCCGATCGACAGCGGGCTGCTCATGCCCACATTGAATCGCTTCTCCGATGACGACAACGACAACGACGCGAAGAGCAGTCCCTAATGGAACTGCTTCACGTGTTGGTGAACCCTTCCTTAGACCTGCTTGCAGGCGGCCAGCTTGACCTCGGACTGCGTGGTTCCGGAGCGGCTGCCCTGGGCTTCCATCTTTTTCAGCACATCCATGCCGTCGACCACCTTGCCGAAGACGACATGCTTGCCGTCGAGCCAGGAGGTGTCGGCCACGGTGATGAAGAACTGCGACCCGTTGGTGTTCGGGCCGGCGTTGGCCATGGACAGGGTGCCGGGGCCGAAGTGCTTGAGCTTGAAGTTCTCGTCTGCGAACTTTTCCCCGTAGATGGACTCGCCGCCGGTGCCGTTACCGCGGGTGAAGTCGCCGCCCTGGATCATGAAGCCCGGAATGATGCGGTGAAAGGTGCTGCCCGCATAGTTCAGCGGTTTGCCGCTCTTGCCCATTCCTTTCTCGCCGGTGCACAGGGCGCGAAAGTTTTCCGCGGTTTTCGGCACCACGTCCGCAAACAGTTCGATGGTGATGGTGCCGGCGGGTTCGCCGCCGATGGTCACGTCCAGGGCGACTTTCGGATTGGCGGCCATGGCGGTCGGGGCGCCGGCGGACAGGACAGCGGCGACAAGCAGATTGGGTGTCAGATTCATGAGGGTTCCGCGGTGAGTGGTGATGAGGGATAGGATTCTAACGTGTTCGCCCGGTCGCGGCCGGGCGGCCCATGATCAGGCCGCAGGCGGCGCCGATGCAAACTCCGTGTCCGCTCCCGCGAGGTCCGCGGGCGGCGGGCAGCGCTCGGCGAGACGATTCGGCACTTCGCCGCGCTGCGCCTGATAGATGGCGCCGGATTCCAACATGACGAGCACCATCAGCGTTATCAACATGGGAGCAATCGCCACCCGTTGCAGTGCGATGAACATCAGGTCCTGCATACCGGGTGATTTCTGGGCCTGAGCCAACAGCCAGCCCAGTCCGATCAGGCCGGTACCGGCGAGGTAGGCGATCAACAGCACCTGGTAGCGGGTGCCGGCCAACCGCCAGTGGGCGGCCAGAAACCAGGGGCCGTCCCGCGCGGCACGCCGGGCGCGCACCCGGGTGTAAGTCACGATGGCGAGCGAGATGCCGAGCGGTAGCGCGACTCCCGGAACCTTGTAGGGCGCCAGGGATGAATCCGACTCCACGAAACTCCCGCCCAGCAGGGCGATCAGCATCAGCAGGTTGAACAGCACCAGATTGACCATGGCCAGCTCATGCGGCGTCTTGGCCTGACGGCGAACGGGTTCGGGGATCGGGAAGAACATGGCGGCGGATCCGGGATGGCGGCGCGTGCGCTTGATACAGAACGGTTTTGCGTTTTCGGTTTGTCGTTGTTCGTTAAGAACTGTCAACCATCGGGTTACGAGAAACGAGAAACCAACGACAAAGGGTATAGCTTCTGATTCTCCGCGTTCGGGACCGACCCTGGCAATGGTTCTGATCGTCCGCGGGGGCCGCCTGTGCGATCATGCCGCGCCTTGTGTCGTTTGCTCGTCGACGGAGTTCTCATGACCCAGCCCGAACTGACCCCTTATCCGGACAACAGCCCGCAGGCCAGCCTGCGGCTCATCGCCCTGTTCATCGTCTGCGACGGCGATGTCGCGGAGGGCGAGATCGATATCCTGGAGCGCCTGGGGATACTGGAGACGCTGGGCGCGGATCGGGATCTGTTCGCACAGGTGTTCGACGCCTACTGCGACGACCTCATTGCCCACGCCGGAACATCCCGCTACGTGGGTCTGGCGGACCGGGACTGGGTGGACAGCGTGCTGGCCGGCGTCACCGATCCGGACCAACGGCGCTTTCTGGCCAGTGCGCTGCTGCTGATCGCCCGCTCGGACGGCTATTTCGCGGACGCCGAACTGACGGTCTACCGCCAGCTGCTGGATCGTTGGGGTCTGGACCTGGACCAGTTGGGGACCGCGTCCTGATCGGCCCGCGTCTTGCGGTATACGGAACGGTTTCGAGTTTTCGGTTTTTCGTTTTTAGTTAAGGACTATCAAACATTGGGTTACGAAAAACGAGAAACGAAAAACCAACAACGACGGGTATATCGCCTTCGCAGGTGAAACCCAGACCTGTTCTTGGCGTAGGGACGGGTTTGAAAGCCGCCGCTACGAACCGTTCGTGTTGAGTGCTTCCAGCCGCTCGCCGGCCTCGCGGACCCCCTGACGCAGCGCCTGTTCGTACCATTCACGGGCCTTGTCCGCGCGCGGTTTCGCAAGTGGCGAGGTGTCGGCCGACCAGTGCCGGGGATCGTACATTTCACCCATGGCGAAGCTGGCCGGGCCATCGCCGCGATTCGCCAGGTGGCGCACCAGGAAAAACCAGGGGTCGAGGCGACCGGCGGCGCGCAGCTCCTGGGCCAGCGGCCAGAGGGTGTCGATCGGCAGCGTGTCACCGGTGCCGATCAGGGCCTCCGCCAGGATGAACGCGTCGTGCGGCCGACCGGCGGTTCGCAACTGCTCGGCCAGCGCCAGGAAGGCGCCGGTCGGCAGCGGCTGGGCACTGGCCGCGGGGGCCGCCGAACGGGCCGCGATCAGGCTCCGGGCGGTGCTGAGCGCCGCGTCGTCGCGGTGTGCGGCGATGAGCTGCTCCAGGCTCCCGGCCGCTGTCGCGGGTGCGTCGGGATCGGCAACGGCCGGGACGGGCGGTGTCGGCCTGGTTGCGATCGTGGGACCCGGACCGGTCGCCGTTCCCGAGTGCAAGCCGGGTTCCAGTGGTTGCAGTGCTACATAGAGGCCGGCGGCCGCCGCGACCAGCGCGAGCGCACCGCCGCTGATCAGCCACACCCGCGGGGAGCGGGGCGCGGCCGGCGCTGCAGCGGGCGCCCGGTCGTGCACGCGGGTGCGCACAGGTTCCGCTGCCTTGTCACCGGCGGTGGCGGAGCGGGTCAGGGGGCCAACCCGGGTCGCCGCGGGCCATTGCGTCAACAAGGCATCCAGGTCCGCCGGACGGTGTGCCGGATCGGGGTCGAGCATGGCGGCCAACCAGGGCTGCAGGATCTCCGGTATCCCGGTCAAATCCGGGACCCGTTGGCGGGTCGCCAGGGCGTCCGCGAAGGACTCACCCATCGCCAGCGGGCGGCCGAGCGCGGCGGCGGCCAGGATCAGACCCAGGCTGTAGATGTCGGAGCGCCCGTCGACCGCTCCGCCGCGCAGCCCGAATTGCTCGGGCGAGGCGAAGCGGTACTTGCCGGCGAAGGAGGACCCGATGATGGTCTCCTGGGTCGGGTCGGTGAGCTTGCTGAGTCCGAAGTCGATCAGCTTGGCGGCGGTCACCTGATTGCCCGGCAGGATCACGTTGTCCGGCGAGAGATCGCGGTGCACGGCACCCCGGCGGTGCGCCTCGGCGAGCCCGGCGGCGAGCCGGTCGCGCAGCGTCAGCACCTCGTCCACCGGCAGGGGTCCGCCGCGCAGCCGGTCGCCGAGCGAGGGTCCGTCCACATACTCCATGACCAGGTAATCCCGTCCTTGCGCATCGCGCACGAAGCCGTCGTAACTCACCACGGCGTCGTGACGGACGCCGCGCAGAACCTTGGCTTCGCGATAGAACAGTTCCATCACCTGGCGGTTGGCCGCCATCGCGGGGCGGATCACCTTCACCGCGTGCTGGACGCCGACCCGCTCGTCGCGCGTCAGATAGACCTCACCCATCCCGCCGCCGCCGAGCAGGCGCTCGACCCGGTAGGTATTGGCCAGCAGGGTGCCGGGGGGGATGCCGTAGGCGCTGTCTGCCCCGATCACCTTGGTCGCTTCGTCGTTCATTTGTCCCCTTCGCGGACCTTGAGGTACTTTTTTCGCGCGGATACCGGATTGCCGGACGCGGCCGGCGACACTTATACCCGTCGTTGTTGGTTGTTCGTTTCTCGTTTTTCGTAACCCGATGTTCGATAATCCTTAACGAAAAACGAAAAACCGAAAACTCAAAACCGCTCTGTATAGACCATGAGCCGAAGTCGGCTATACTGAAACTCCACCCAACGGCAACGAGTCAGTGCACGGCATGGAGTATACGATAACCGTCGCGCGCTACGGCGGCGTGGCGCCCGAGCGGCCCGTCAGTTGGTGCGTGTCCGCACCGGGTTGCACGATCGGACGCAGCCCGGACAACGATCTCCCGCTGAGCGATCCGGAGCGTGTCATCTCCGGGCATCACGCGCGCGTCGAACTGCGCGACGGCGCCCTGTGGGTCACCGATCTGAGTACGAACGGAACCTTTCTCAATCAGGCCGCGGAGCGGCTGCCGGTCGGTCAGCAGGTGCGGATCCAGGTCGGCGATGTCCTGCATGTGGGCGGCTATGAGCTGTGCGTCGAGACCGGTGCCCACGGCGCACCCGCGGAGCAGTCGGCATCCCACGCAATCGACCCGTGCGGATTCGGTGACGCCCAAGTGCCGATGCCTGGCGCTGAACTGCACGCGAGCGCGGATATCATGGATATCCTTGGCCCCGGCGGTCGGAACGGGGTACCGATGCCGGGAACTCCGCGTCCGCCCGCCGCCGCGGCAGGGCGGGCTCAGACCGCGGATCCATTCGCCGATGCCATGGCGTTCGACCCCTTCCTCGGCGGACCCGCCGAGCGTGCGGACGCGGCGCTGCTCACGCCGGCACCGACCCCCTGCGAGCATGTTTACCTGCGTGCGCCCGAGACCCAACCCGCGTCAAGCCAGCCGCAGCGGCCCGCGGAACCCTTATTCCCGGATGAATATGACCTGATGGCCGATGCCTTGGGTCCGGCAACCGCCAGCCCCGTCGCCGACCTGGTGCCGGCCGCGTTTGCGGCTGACGGCAGCGGGCTTGCGGCCTTTCTGTCCGGCCTCGGAGTCGGCGATCCGACCCAGGTTCGTGATCCCGACCTGTTTCTGCGCGAGGCCGGGCACTTGATGCGTGACCTCACCGCGGGCCTGACCGCGACCATGCAGGTCCGCGCCCGGTTCAAGAGCGAGCTGCGGTGCGCGGTAACCACCATCCGGGCCGTCGAGAACAACCCCTATAAGTTCTCCGTCGGGGTGGACGAAGCGCTGGAGCGGCTCCTGTTCCGGTCCGGCCCCGGCTATCTGCCGGCCGGCGAGGCCGCACGCGCCGCCTTCGAAGACATTCAGGCCCACGAAATGGCGATGATCGCCGGCTTGCGGGCCGCCTTACGCGCACTGCTCGCGCGTTTCGAGCCTGGCGAGCTGGAACAGCGACTGGGTGCCGCCTCCGGACTCGACAAGCTCCTGCCCATGGCGCGCAAGGCGCGCTTCTGGGATCTCTTCACCGAGACCTTCGCGCAGGTGGCGACCGACGCGGCGGACGACTTCATGCAGTTGTTCGGGGACGCCTTTACCCATGCCTACGAGGATCAGATCCAGCGGCTGGCGCAGGCGCGCGCCACGGCCGCCGGACCGACGGCGGACCGCGGGTCCGGCCCGTCGCCCTGACCGCAGCGGGCGCGCAACCGCAAACGACGTATGAAGGAAAGGTTTTTCGTTTTTTGTTTTTCGTCAAGGACTATCGAACATCGGCTGACGAACGACAAGAAGCGAAAAACCAACAACAGGTCTATCCGGCTTCAGGAGGGCAACGATGAGTGCAACCCCATGCGGACCGGCACGGCGCCGACAATTCCTGGGTCTGTCGGCAGTGATCGTGGCGATCGGTTTACTGACGGCCTGCGGGAGCAAACCCAAGCCCGCGGACCCGAAGAAGGAGCCGGAGAAGCCGGTGCCGGAACTGCGGGTCGAGGTCATTGCCGCCCCCGATGCCAATCGTGATCCGAGCGGGCGGGCGCTGCCGATCGTGGTGCGGCTCTACGAATTGAAGGGCGAGGGCGCCTTTGCGGGCGCGGACTTCTTCAGTCTCTACGACCGCGAGCCCGCGACGCTGGGCGGCGACCTGATCGCGCGCGAAGAGGTCACGCTGGTGCCGGGTCAGCGGCGGCTGGTCGTGCACCCGTTGAACCCCGCGGCCAGCCAGCTCGGGGTGGTTGCGGCTTTTCGTGATATCGACCGCGCCGGGTGGCGCGCGCTGGTCGCGTTGACGCCCGACCAGACCAACACGGTCCAGGTCGAGGTGCGGGCCGCCGCCGTTTCCGCCCAACTGCGCTGAGGGAGAGACCATGGCCTGGAACAACCGTGTGTTATGGTCCGAGGGGCTGTTTCTGCAGCCTCACCACTTCCAGCAACACGACCGCTATCTGGAACATCTGGTGGAGTCCCAATCCGGACTCGGCTGCCCCTATCCCTGGGGCCTGTCGCGGCTGACCATCGACCGGGAGTTGCTTGCGCAGGGCCGACTGGCCGTCACCGCCTGTGTCTGTCGGTTGCCGGACGGCACCCCCGTCGAGGCTCCGGATTGCGATCCGTTGCCGCCGCCGCTGCTCCTCGACGATGCCGCGGCCGGCCAGACCATCTACCTGGCGCTGCCGCTGCGCCGCCCGGGCGCGCCGGAGAGCGGCGGCCCGGCGGTCCAGGAGACCATGCTGCGCTACCGCGCCGGTGAGTTGACGGTGCGCGACAACAGTCTGGGCGCGGCCAGCGAGGCGCTGCTGGAGGTCGGGCGCCTCGATCTGCGTCTGCTGCGCGAGGGCGACGCCCGCGACGGCTTTGCCTGCTGCGGTATCGCGCGGGTGCTGGAATGCCGCGCCGACCGTCTGGTGGTCCTTGATGAGGCCTACATCCCGCCCAGCCTGGACGTGCGGGCGTCCAGCCGCCTGGCCGGTTTCCTGGAGGAGGTGACCGGGCTCCTGCACCGCCAGGCCGAGGCGCGCGGCGGGCGGGTGCGCGGCGGCGGGCGCGGCGGGGTCGCCGACTGGGCCGACTTCCTGATGCTCCAGTTGATCAACCGCAGCGAACCGGTGACGGTCCACCTCTCGCGCATCCAGGGGCTGCACCCGGAACCTTGCTACCGCTTCCTGCTCGGGCTGGCCGGTGAACTCGCCACCTATGCCGCGGAATCCAAGCGCCCGCCGGATTTCCCGTCGTACCGGCACGACGACCTGGATGCGACCTTTACCCCGCTGATGGAGCGTCTGCGGGACTATCTCAGTCGCGAATTGGTCGAGCGGGCCGTGGCGATTCCGATCGAGGAGCGCAAGTTCGGTTTCCGGGTGGCGCTGGTGGCCGATCGGTCCCTGCTCACGGGGGCGCGTTTCGTGCTGGCCGCGCAGGCCGATCTGGACTCGCAAGTGCTGCGCAACCGCTTCCCGGCGCAGGCCAAGGTCGGCCCCATCGAGCGCATTCAGGAGTTCGTCAAACTGGCCTTGCCGGGGATTGCCTTGCGGCCGCTGCCCACGGCTCCCCTGGAGATTCCCTATCACGCCGGCTGCGACTACTTTGAACTCGACCGTAACAGCGAGTTCTGGAAACCGCTGGCCGTCGGCGGGGGGCTCGGACTGCACATCGGCGGCGAGTTTCCGGGCTTGCAACTCACCTTATGGGCGATTCGGGAGTAGCCTGTGACCGTCGACGATCCCTTTTTCGATCCCAATGACGCGGGTCCGACCGTCATCCGGCCGACCCCGGGCGGCCGACGGTCGGCCGTCGGCGCACCGTTGCCGCCGCTGGCGCCCCCGGCGTTCAATCCGGCGCCGCCGCGCCCGGCGGGTGCGACTGATCCTGGGGCGGGTTCGCGGCCGCTGCCGACCGCCACCGACAACCCGCTGGTCGCCTGTGCCGGCGACCTGCTCAGCGTCGCCGGTGAGTTGCGGGGCAGCGCAACGCACCGTGACCCGGCGGGGTTGCGCGAGCGTCTGGTGGGTCAGGTACGGGACTTCGAGCAGTGCGCCCGGGCCCGCGGCCTGGCGGATACGGTGGTGCTGCCGGCGCGTTATGTCATCTGTGCCCTGCTGGATGAATCAGTGCTGGACACCCCGTGGGGCAGTCAGAGCATCTGGAGCAAACAGGGGCTGCTGGTCAGCTTCCATAACGAGACCTGGGGCGGCGAGAAGTTCTTCGATGCGCTCGACCGCCTGCTGACCTACCCGGCCGATCATCTGCATCTTCTGGAACTGATGTATCTGTGTCTGGCCCAGGGCTTTGAAGGCCGCTACCGGGTGCGTGACGGGGGCCGCGATCAACTCGAACGGGTTCGCACCAACCTCTACCAGACCATCCGCGCCCAACGCGGCGAACCGGAGCGGGAACTCTCCCCGCACTGGCGGGGGGTGACGCCCCAGCGCGATCCGCTGATCCAGCAGGTTCCGCTGTGGGTGCTCTCCGCCGTCGCCGGCCTGTTGCTGCTCGGGCTCTTCACCGCCTTCACCTTCGCGCTCAGTCGCGACTCGGACCCGGTCTATCTGTCGCTGGCCAACCTCGATCGGGGGATTCCGGACCCGGCCGACCGGCCGCGCCGCGCCCTGCCGCCGGTTGCGCCCGCGCCCGCGCCTGACGTCGCCCGGATCACCCTGCGCACCTTGCTGGCGGAGGATATCGGCGCCGCTCGGATCGGTGTCGTGGATGGACCACAAGGCCAGACCCTGACAATCCGCGGTGACGGGCTCTTTGCCTCGGCGCAGGCCACCCTCACGCCGGCGGTGGTGCCGTTGCTCGAACGTATCGCCGCGGCCCTGGCGCAACTGCCCGGTCCGGTGCTGGTGACCGGTCACAGCGACAGCGCCCCCATCAAATCACTGCGCTATCCGTCCAACTGGCACCTGTCGCAAGCGCGCGCGGACGAGGTGACCAAACGGCTCGGGCAGCTCACCGGGGACCCGGGGCGTTTCACCGGTGAGGGACGCGCCGACGCCGAGCCGGTGGTGCCGGAAAACCCGCGCGATGCGCGCAACCGGCGTGTCGAGATCACGCTGCAGCGGCCGAGCACGGCCACATCGCCTGCCGCGGGGGCGCCGTCCGTCCCCCGCGCCGAGGAACGCGCACCATGAAGGCAGTGTTTGGATTGCTCACGGCACGGTGGTTCCTAGCCCTGTTGGGCACCGCCGCGCTGGCGGCCCTGGTGTGGTTCGTCGGCCCCCTGTTCGGCTTCGCCGGGCGCGTGCCGCTCGAACGGCAGACGGCGCGCTGGTGGGTCATCGGCAGTCTCTTCGCCCTGTGGGCGCTGTGGCAAATCGGCGCGGCGGTGCTGGCGCGGCTGCGCAACCGCCGCCTGATGGAGCAACTCGCGGCCGGTCCCGCCGCCGCGCCCGACCCGACGCAGGCGGCCTCCGCGGAGGAGCTGGCGACGCTCAAGCAGCGCTTCGCTGAGGCGCTGGCGCTGCTCAAGGGCTCCGCGGGCCGCAAAGGGCTTGGCGGGCACTGGGTCTATCAACTGCCCTGGTATCTGATCATCGGCCCCCCCGGCTGCGGCAAGACCACCGCCCTGATCAATTCGGGGCTGCGCTTTCCGCTGGCCGAGCGGCTGGGGCAGGACCCGGTCCGCGGTGTGGGCGGCACCCGCAACTGCGATTGGTGGTTCTCGGATCAGGCCGTGCTGTTGGACACGGCGGGGCGCTACACCACGCAGGACAGTTATGCCCAGGTCGACAACGCCGCCTGGACCGGCTTTCTGGCGCTGCTCAAGCGCCATCGCCCGCGTCGCCCGATCAACGGGGTGCTGGTGGCGGTCAGCTTGTCCGATTTGCTGCAACTCTCCCCGACCGAGCGCGCCGCCCATGCTCAGGCGATCCGCCTGCGCGTCCAGGAGATTTACACCGCCTTCCGCATTCGCGTGCCGCTCTATGTCCTGTTCATGAAGGCCGATTTGGTGGCCGGCTTCATGGAGTATTTCGCGGATCTCGGCACCGAGGGGCGCGCACAGGTCTGGGGCATGACCTTCCCCTTCGACCCCGCCCCCACGGCCGCGGGCACACTGAGCGGTTTCCGCGGCGAGCACCAAGCGCTGTCGCAGCGGCTCGATCAGCGTCTGCTCGGACGGATGCAGGAGGAGCGCGACCCCCGGCGGCGCGGTCTGGTCTTCAACTTCCCGCGTCAGTTCGCCGCGCTGGGCGAGACGATTGAGCAGTTTCTCACTGACGCGCTGGAGTCGACCCGCTATGAGGTACGGCCCCTTGTTCGCGGGGTCTATTTCACCAGTGGCACCCAGACCGGCACCCCGATCGACCGGGTGCTCGCGGCGATCGCCGCCAATTTTGGCCTGGGGCGCCAGGGGCCGGCACCCTTCAACGGCACTGCCAAGACGTTCTTCGTCAACCGTCTGCTCACCGATGTGGTGTTTCCGGAGGCCCCGCTGGCCGGGCTCGATCCACGTCAGGAACAGCGGCGGCGCTGGCTGCGCTGGGGCGCTTATGCGGGGGCCGTGCTGCTCGCCGTGACAGCCGCCGCGCTCTGGAGTCTGAGCTACGCGCGCAACCGTGCCTATATCGCCGAGGTCGCCACCCAGGTCGCCGCGCTCCAGACCCAGATCGATGCGCTGGAGCCCGGCGGGCGCGATGTGCTCGCCGTCCTGCCGCTGCTCGACGCCGCCCGCCGCATTCCCGGCGGTTATGCCGAGCGCGACGCCGGCACACCGCTGACCATGGGATTGGGTCTGTATCAGGGCGGCAAGCTGGGTTCCCAGGCGCAGCGCACCTATCGACGGGTCCTGGTGCGCGCCTTGCTGCCCGCGGTGATCCTGCGGCTGGAGGAGCAAATCCGCCGGGGCGCGGCCGATCCGGCGACGCTCTACGAGGCTTTGCGCGCGTATTTGATGCTGGACGATGCGGAGCACTACGACCCCGAGCAGCTGCAAATCTGGATCGAGCGTGACTGGGCGCGCAGTCTGCCGCGCGAAACCACGACCGCGCAGCGCGCGGCGTTGGCCGGCCATCTGGCCGCGTTGCTGGAGACCCGGCCAAGTCCGTTACCCTTGGCACTGGATGCGGACCTGATCGGGCAGGCGCGCGAAATCCTGAGCAGCGCCCCGCTTGCCACCCGGGTCTATGCGCAGTTGAAGCAAGCGGGACCAGGCGCGGGCCTGCCCGACTTCACCATCGCCACCGCCGGCGGCGATCTGGCCAAGCTGGTTTTCCAGCGGCGCAGCGGCAAACCGATCAACCAAGGCATTCCCGCACTCTACACCTACGCGGGCTACCATCAGGGGTTCGACGCGGTGACCGCCCGCCTGATCGCGGACGAGGCCGCGGAGAGCTGGGTCCTGGGTCCGAGCGCGCGGCTCACCCCCGGCAGCCCTGAGGCCAAGGCGCTGGTCGAAGCCGTCCGCACCGCCTACCTGCGCGACTATGTGGCGCAGTGGAACAGCTTGCTGGAAGACCTCGGAGTGGTCCCGGCGCGGGATCTGCCGCACGCGGCCGAGATGGCCGACGCGCTCGCCTCCCCGGACGACTCGCCGCTGCGCCGACTGCTGATCGCGGCGGCCCGCGAGACTGAATTGGATCGCCCGTCGGAGTCGGCGACGGCCGGCGACCAGACGGCCAAGATCGCGGCCAGGGCCGCCGGCGCCACGCGCATGGTCACCAATCTGCGCAACCAGGTCGGCCGCTATTTCGATACCCCCACCACTGAGGAGCAGCCGGGCGAGGCTCCGGAAACCTATGTGACGCGCCGTTTCGCCTGGCTGCACGAGCTGGTTCAGGGCAAGGATGACCGACCCGCACCGCTCGATAAGTCACTGGAGAGTGTCGGTCAACTCGGGGCGCACCTGCGTTCGGTGGCGGCTGCCGCCGCCACCGGGCGCGGCACCCTGGCGGTCGGCACCGGGTCCGAGATCCAGGCGGCCAAACAGGCGGCCGCCGCCCAGCCGCCGGTCCTCGCCGCATTGCTCGGTGCGCTGGCGCAGGATAGCGCCGGCCTGGTGGCCGGGGGTGCGCGGTCACACCTGAACAATCTCTGGACATCCGAGATCCTGCCGTTTTGCCGCGAGGCGATCCAGGGCCGCTACCCATTCGACAAGGGCAGCGCCCGGGACACCACCCTGGCCGACTTCGGGCAACTGTTCGGTCCCGGCGGACTGCTCGATACCTTCTTCAAGACCAACTTGGCCCCGTTGGCGGACACCTCGCGCCGCCAGTGGCGCTGGGTGAACGCTGACCTGGGCATTCCCGCGTCGCTATTGACGCAGTTTCAGCGCGCCGCGACCATCCGTGACGCCTTCTTCGCGGCCGGGGCCAAGGCCCCTGGGGTGGAGTTTGCACTGACCCCGACCAGTCTCGACCCGCGGGCGACCCAGGTCACGCTCGATCTGGGCGGTCAACTCCTTGATTACCGCCATGGGCCACTCAAGGCACAGGTGCTCAAGTGGCCTGCTCCTGAAGGGCTCGGACAGGTGCGGTTGGTGTTCACCGGGGTCGACGGCAAGACGCCCGGTCAGACCGAAGAGGGTCCCTGGGCCTGGTTTCGGGTGCTCGACCGGGCCAAGTTACAGCCTACCGGACAGCCGGAACTGTTCCGCCTGACCTTCGCCCTGGGCGGGCTGTCGGCAGCTTTCGAGTTGCGTGCGATGAGTGTGCGCAATCCCTTCCAACTGGACGAATTGCGCGGCTTCGCCTGCCCGGAGCGCCTATGAGCACGGCAAGCCCGGTCGGGACCGGGTTCTACGGCAAGCTCCCGCACCTGGGCGATTTCGTCGGCCGGCGCTTGTCCAGCGCGTTGATCGAGCCCTGGGACCAATGGCTGCAAGCCTCGCTGGCGGCCAGCCGCACCCGGCTTGGCGCGGCGTGGCTGGAGCACTATCTCACCAGTCCGCTGTGGCGCTTTGTCCTCAGTCCCGGCGTGGCCGGGCAGGGGGCTTGGGCCGGGGTCCTGATGCCGAGCGTGGACCGGGTGGGGCGTTACTTTCCACTCACCCTCGCTGGTTCGCTGCCGACCGGAACCAACCCCTGCCGGCTCTTGCAGGTCACCGACTGGTTCGAGCGGGCGGAGGCGCTGGCCCTGTCAGTCCTCGATGACCCCTTCTCGCTGGATGACTTCGACGCCAAGGTCCTGGCGCTGGGTGACCCGATGGTCGCGGATGGCGTGGTCGTCCCTTTCGATCGAGGTAATGGGCGGCCCAATGCCTGGCACCTGAGCACGGCCGGCGGACCGGTCGACGGGGCCTGCCCGACCCTGCTGAATGGTGCCCTGGAGCAGGTGTTCCTCGCCTACAGCCTATGGTGGAGTCAGGGCTCCGACCTGGTCGCACCCTCGCTCCTGGCCTGTCAGGGGTTACCGCCGTCCGATGGCTTTGCCGCGTTGCTCAATGGCGATTGGTCGCTGGGCGATTGGCGGCTGCTCGGCGAGGCGCCGCGCACCGCGGGTCCGGGGGGTTGACGTGCACGCGCTCTGGCCAGGCTTGCGTTGGATCTCGGGTGCCGCGACCGATCAGGGGATGCGCCGCTGCGTCAATCAGGACGCCTTCCTGGACCGCCCCGACCTGGGGCTCTGGGCGGTCGCCGACGGGATGGGCGGGCACCGCGACGGCGATCGGGCGAGTCGGCTGTTGGTCGAGGCGCTCGCGGCCCTGCCGCAGCCACGCCTGCTCGGGGCGGCAGGCGACGCCGTGCGCGCGGCCCTGACCGCCGTCAACCGGGCACTGTTCGATGAGTCCGCCGCCGCCGGCAGCGACGTCATCGGCAGCACCATCGTCACCCTGATCGCGGTCGGCGATCACTGCGGCATCCTGTGGGTGGGGGACAGCCGGGTCTACCGGCTGCGTGACGGCGTCATCGCCCGCCTCACCCGTGACCACACCCAGGTCCAGGCCCTGGTCGACCAGGGGCTGCTGACCCCGGAACAGGCCGCAGGCCACCCCTATTCCAATGTCCTGGCCCGCGCCATCGGCGCGGAGGATCGGGTTGAAATCGACACCCGCATCGAATCCCTGCGTGACGGCGACCGCTACCTGCTGTGCAGCGACGGACTGGACAAGGAATTGAGTGATCCGGAAATTGCCGTGCTGCTTGGCGTGACTCATGGCGGTGCCGACCTCGGGCCTATCGCCCAGGCCTTGGTGCGGCGTGCCTGCGAGGCCGGTGGGCGCGACAACGTCACGGCGGTCGTCGTTCAGTTTGAGCGCACCTGATTTGACTTCATTCCATACAAAACCGTCGAATGAACCCGCGCAGCAGTTCGATGGTCGGCGGGATGCGGGCGATTTCCAGGTACTCGTCCGGTTGATGGGCCTGGGCGATATCGCCGGGGCCCAGGATCAGGGTCTGCATCCCCAATTGGTCGAAAAACGGTGCCTCGGTACCGAAACCGACCGCCTCGGCGGCGTACCCGGTCAGCGCCTCGCCGGCCCGCACGATGGCCGCGCCGGCCGGTGTCTCGACCGGCGGGATGGGCGGGAACAGCGGCGCCACCGTCCAGGCAAGCCCGCGCCGTTCGGCCACGGCCGACACCCGGCGGGTGAGTTCGTCGCGCAGATCCGTGGGGTCGAGACCCGGCAGGACCCGCAGGTCCAGCTGCAGCTCACACTCGCCGCAGATGCGGTTCGGGTTGTCGCCGCCATGGATATAACCCGGATTGATGGTCGGATAGGGAACCGCGAAGGCCGGATGATGATGGGTGCGCTGCAATTCATCGCGCCAGGCGAGGATGGCGGTCAGGGCCTCGTGCATCCCCTCCAGCGCATTGTTGCCCAGGCGCGGATCACTGGCGTGGCCGCTGCGCCCGATCAGCCGCACCGCCTCGCCCATCACCCCCTTGTGTGTGCGCACCGGCCGTAATCCCGTGGGCTCGCCGATCACCGCATAGCGCCCCAGCGGGCGGCCCGTAGCGACCAGCGCGCGCGCGCCGGTCATCGATGACTCTTCATCCGCGGTGGCAAGGATCATCAGCGGTCGGGTCAGGTCCCGCGGCGTCAGTCCGCGCGCCGCCTCGATCGCCAGTGCCAGAAACGATTTCATGTCCGCGGTGCCGAGCCCATAGTAACGGCCGTCCGCCTCGGTCAGCGCCAGCGGGTCGTAGGACCAGTAGGGCCCATCATAGGGGACCGTATCCGTGTGTCCGGCCAGGACCAGTCCGCCAGGCCCGGCGCCCAGGGTCGCGAGCAGATTGGTCTTACCCGGATGGCCGGGGATCGGCAGAATCTCGACCCGGAACCCGGCCGCATCGAGCCAGCCGGCCAACAGATCGATCAGCGGCCGATTACTGTGGTCGAAGGCCGGTGCGAGGCTGCTGACCGACAGGGTGCCGATCAAGCCTTGCAGCATTGGGAGTAGGGCAGGGGCCTGGTTGGACATGGCTGCTCCGTAGTGTGTGAGTACCCGACGGGGAGCGCGAAAGGCGCGTGACCTCCGCGACCTTGGTGTTCACTCGCTCCCACGCTGGAGCGTCAATGCCATTTAAGTTAAGTGCCGACGGCGTGGCTTCTCGTTCCCACGCTCCGCGTGGGAATGCCGGGCGGGCGCTCCGCGTCCGG
>CAYYAY010000097.1:0-17513 GCA_964470155.1 uncultured Lamprocystis sp.
GCGAGGCGGCGAAGGAGTTCCAGACGCGGCTCGCGGGCGCACTGCCAAGCCACCGCGCCGCGCCCAAGGTGTCCACCTTCCATAGCCTGGGGCTGTCCCTGACCGCGCTGTTCGAGAAACATGAACTGCTCGGGATGCGCCTGGCTGGTCGCCGGCCCCGGTGCCATCCCCGCCAGTCCGAGCACCCGCATGAGCCGCTGGACCCGCTTGCGGTTGACCGTATAGCCTTGCTCCGTCAGGTATGCGACCATGCGCCGACTGCCGTAGAACGGCCGCCGCGTATACTCCGCGTCGATGCGTCGCAACAGCGTCAGGTCCCACTCATCCAGGTGCCCCGACGGGTGTGCGGCATACACCCAGGAGCGTGCCACCCCGGCCAGCGCACACTGCCGGCTCACCGCCAGCGACGCCGAGGTGCGCTCGATCCACTCCCGACGCCGACTCACAGGCTCAGCCCGGACTTTTTTTTCAGCCAATCCAGTTCGACCTTTAGGCGCCCGATCTCGCCGTAGAGCTGGTCGGCATCCCCTGGACCCGCGGCCTGTTTCGGTCCGCGCTTGGTCGCGAACAGACTCTCGGCCCGCTCTTGGATCTCCCGCTTCCACTGCGCCACCTGGACCGGGTGGACCCCATGCTCCTGGCCGATCTGGTTGACTGTCTTGACCCCGCGGATCGCCTCCAAGCCCACCTTCGCCTTGAAGGCTGGCGTGTACGTCTTGCGCTTGGCTTCACTCATTTTCCTACTGCCCTAACCAAACCGGGAGATCCCCCGGCTCTGCCGGGGAGGCAGTAGAAGTTTGACATTTCGGGGAGTCCATCCAGGAAACTCCGGGTTGTGAGCCGCCAAGCACGCAACCGCGGAGAATCCCGATGGACGAGTCCGAAAGCCTAAGTCACTCCCGATGGGAGTGCAAATATCATGTGGTGCTTATCCCGAAGTGCCGACGTAAGACCTTGTACGAACAGTTGCGGCGCCACCTTGGGGAGGTATTCCGCAAGTTGGCGGAGCAGAAGGAGAGTCGCATCTTGGAGGGGCATCTGATGCCCGACCATGTGCATATGCTGATCGCGATCCCACCCAAGTATGCGGTGTCGCAGGTGGTCGGGTTCATCAAGGGAAAGAGTGCCATCCATCTTGCTCGGGTGTACGGCGAGCGCCGGCGCAACTTCGTTGGCCAGAGCTTCTGGGCTCGGGGGTATTTCGTCTCGACGGTCGGTCGCGACGAGGCCACGATCCGCGAGTACATCCGAAACCAAGAACAGGAGGACCAGCGCCTCGAGCAACTCAACCTCTGGGGCTGAGTCGCCACCTTTAGGTGGCCCAAGAACCGCGGGGCCGCGTTAGCGACCCCGTAGCCGCTTCGAGCGGCTCACAAATGAAGGCCCCCGGCTTTGCCGGGGGATTGTTACTCGGTTGTGAGGCTAGCTTAAACTACTGTCCGATTTTCGGGGTCCACTTTACTTCTGGCCGGTGCAGTCCGTGACCTGTCACGGTCGCATGGAACTGCACGCGCTGCTCGGCCAGTTCATCCTGGTCCAAGGCGAGACCAAGTTCATTTACGGACCGCTCGCCGTGGCCGCCCGGGATGGGCGCCTGCTGATCCTGAACGAGAGTGACCTGATGGACCCGTCGGAACTGGCGGGGTTGAACGACATCATCGAGGGCCAGCCCCTGGTGATCGCCGAGAACGGCGGGGAGGTGATCCGACCGCACCCGAAGTTCCGGGTGTTCGCCACCGGCAACTCGGTGGGCGCGGGCGACGGCTCGGGCCTCTATCAGGGGGTCTTGCGCCAGAACCTGGCCTTCATGGACCGCTTCCGGGTGGTCCAGGTCGGTTACCCCGAACCCGCGGTCGAGAAGGAGATCATCAAGACCCAGGTCCCGAAGCTGCCGGACCTGATCGCGGAGAAGATGATCACCGTCGCAGGTGAGATTCGCCGGCTGTTCGTCGGCGCCAAGGAGGGTGGGGCGGAACTGACGGTCACGATGAGTACGCGGACCCTGGTCCGCTGGGCGGGCCTCTCGCTCACGTTCAAGGGAGCGCCGAAGGTCTTCGAGTATGCCTTGTCGCAGGCACTGACCGCACGGGCGGAGCCGCAGCAGCAGGAGGCGATCCATCGGATCGCGGCCGACGTCTTCGGCGACTACTGGGATGGGTCGCAACCGTGAATGGCAAGACCTACGAGCTCTTCCGCTTCACCCATCCGGACGGATCGGCCAAGGAGTGGGGCTATGCCGAGATGGGCACCGGTTCCGGGCTGTTTGAGGTCCGCTGGGGAAAAGCCGGTCATCTGGTACAAAACCAGGTCGGTCTGACCCGCGCGATCGTCCATCAGCGTCGGGACGCGAAGATGAAGAAGGGCTACCAACCCGTTGGGCGGCGCCTGATCGACACGCAAGGAGCGGTCAGTCCCCTGCCGCGCATTCAGCCGGCATCCGAGCGCCCGCCAGTGCCGCCACCTGCACCGAAGAAACCGCCGAAGTCCGCCATCGACCTCGCTGCCCTCCTGGGTGGGGATGAAGACGGCTGCTACTTCTAAACCCATCGTCTAATCCAACCGCCAACCGCGGCGCCGGTGGTCGCCGCCAGGCGGTCGCTTGCGCCGGGTTTGGCAAGGAGATCAACCGTGCAAGACATCCACCGTATCCATCGCATCACGGATCAGATCACGCTGGTGGTGTTGGGCGTGAACATCTGGTCGGGTCGTAAAAAGCTCCGGCCGGAAGACCTGAAGCTCGGGACCGAGAGCCCACCGGCGGACCTGGTGTCGTTGGGGTCGAAACGCATTTGCAGCCCGGAGGCGCTGAAGGAGTTCCACCGGCTGAAGAAGGTCGGTGAACGGGCCTGTTTGCACATCGGAACCCGCTTTCTTGGCGGGTTTGCGATCCCCAACGCCCATGCCGAGTCCTTGGCGGACACGCTGGCGACGGTGAAGGCCGCGTTTGATGCAGAGACCCAGACCTTCCTGTCCGGTTACGACCAGGCACTGGAGGAGTGGATCTCCAGCCTCCCGGCCTGGGAGGAGCCGATCCGGCGGGCGATCGAGCCGGCCACTGTGGTTGGCGGCCGGCTGCGCTTCGGCTTCCAGTTGGTCCAGATCGCCCCGGCCGATCAGCCGGGGACCCTGGAGCAGGAGGTCAACGGGCTCGGTGACGGGATCTTCGCCGAGGTCGAGCAGATGGCCCGGGAGCTGGATGAAAGCTTCGAGGGCAAGGAGAAACTCCACCGCCGCGCGCTGGGGACCTTCCGCCGTATCCGGGAGAAATTGGCCTGTCTGTCGTTCATCGACCAACGGATTGCTCCGGTGGTCGACACGATCGACGACTGGTTCGCCCGAGTGCCAACGGACGGTCCGATCGAGGGGCCGATCTTCAACGAGGGGATGGGCCTGGCGCTCCTGCTGGGAGACTCCAAGCGCATGGCGCGGCACGGCGCTGGGCAACGGGCGATGCAGACCGGCGAGACGGTGCCGGAACACGACGACGAGACTGGCGCCGTGACCATGGACGAGGCGCCCGTCGTCGCTGAGACGGCGTCACCGCAGGTCCCTGAGCGGTCATTCGATGAGGAACTGGACGCGATCTTCGGGGCTGAGTCGGCATCCGTCGCGAGTCAGACCGCAGAGGAGATCGACGACCGACCGCGGGCGCAGCCTGCGGTTGCGGAGAAGGAAGACGAAGAGGCACTGGCCGTCGATGACGGCGGGGGCTTCTTCTTCTGACCATGGGGCGGATTGCGCGCCTTGGCGCCCGATCCGCTGTCTACCACCCGAGCGGGGCGCCGATCCCCGCCGGGGGTGGTGCGCCCCAATTTTTCTGGAGCGCACTATGAACAAGGGCAATCTGATGCAGGCCCTGCCGATCGTTGCCGCCGCCTACGGGCGGAAATTCGGCGTGAAGGTGCAGGTTGGGGGAACCCAAGCCAGCACGGATGGCAGGACCATCGTCATCCCTGAGATCCGGGACGAGCCGGTCGCCAAGACGTTGGCATGGGGCTACCTGACCCACGAGGCGGCCCATGTGCGGTTCACGGACATGACGGCGTATCGTGCCACCGCGATGAAGACCCCGCTCGTAAAGGCCGTCCTCAACATTCTGGAGGACGTGCGGATCGAGAACGCGATCCTGGGGCCTTACCCGGGGTCCGCGAAGACGCTGGACGAGACGTTGGGATGGCTGGTCCGTCAGGGCACCACCCAGGCAGCCAAGGAGGGCGACCGCCCGCCGATGGTCTTGACCACCTTTCTCCTGACCATGCTGCGGTATCGCGTGCGGCGGCAGGCGGTCCTCAAGGACCTGGCCGAGGAATCGGAGCGGGTGCTGCGGGTGACCTTCCCGGCCAGCTTCGTCCATCGTCTGCTGGGGCTTCTCGCTGAAGTCCCGGGGCTGGACAGCACGGCGTCCACCGCCAACTTGGCGGAACGCATCGTAGCGCTGGTCCAGCAGGAGGCGCAGGAGCCGCCGCCGACTCCGCCGAAGTCCGACGATGGCAGGGCTGGCGAGCAAGCGCCTGACGACGCGGACGCCGACGGGAACCAAGCGTCCGACGACGACGATGGAGCCGGGGACCAAGCGCCGGGCGATGACGATGCGACCGGGGACGAAGAGCCCGCCGATGACGCGGCCGGGGAGCCTCGTGACGATGACGCGGTCGGGGCCCAAGACCTCGGCGATGACGATGCGGCCGGGGATCAGGAGCCCGACGAAGGGGAAGCGGCCGGAAACCCGGAGCCCGGCGGCGACGATCCGTCCGGGCGCGATGCCCTCCGGGCGATCCTCGCGGCTGGCGAAGATGAACTGCCCGAGGATCTCTTCGAGGCCGTCGCCGAGGCCCTGAACGGGCAGACAGCGCGCACCGATACGCCGCTGCTGCCGTCCGTGGAGGACTACCAGGGCGACGCAGCGCTTGGCAAGGTCCGTCTCGGCGGGGTGAAAGGGGAGTCCGCGAAGCTGGCGGCACGGCTCCAGGGCCTCGTCCAGGCCCACGACATGGCCAAGACCAGGACGGCGCGGCGGGGACGCGCCTTGAGCACCCGGCATCTCCACCGCGCCGCGGTCGGGGACGATCGGATCTTTCAGCGCACTGACCAGCGGATGACCCCCAACACGGCGGTCCATGTGTTGATCGACCTCTCGGGGTCGATGGGTGGTGGGGCGGATCGCATCGCCCTGGACGCGGCCATGTCCCTGGCCCTCGCGCTGGAGCCCATCCGGGGGGTGTCCTGTGCCGTCACCGCCTTTCCGAGTCTCGCTGGGGAGGCCGATAGGGTCACCCGCATCACGAGCCACGGCGAGCGCGTGGCCGCCCGGGCCGGCGCCTTCGTGCAGCATGCGCGCGGCGGCACCCCGATGACGGGGGCGCTGTGGTATGCCGCGGCGGACCTGTTGGCGCGGCAGGAGGAACGCCGGGTCATCCTGACCCTCACCGATGGCGGCCCGAATGACTGGGACAGCGCCCACGCGATGGTAATGCGCGCCGGCATCGCCGGGATCGAAATGATCGGCGTTGGGATTGCCACCAGCGTCGAAGGGCTGTTTCCGGTGGCCGTGCAGATCGCCAGCGTCGCCGACCTCAAGGGCGAACTGTTCCGTATTGCGGAGCAGCTGCTCCTGAAGTAACCAACCCACGCCAGGTCCAGGCCGGCAGTCCACCACGGACTGCCCGGCCTGGACCGGGAGGCGCGCGTGCCCTGTGCTCTTGGCGAACTCACCACTGAGAGCGCAGTGCACGCAGGTCTTCTTCGGTTCTCCCTGGTGAGACCGAGATCGCCGCCAGCTGAGCGGCATAGAAAAGCAGCCGAAACGATGACCAATTGCAACCCCAACCGGGCGCATGACGCCCCGCAGGGTGGCATGTCCCACGAACCAGAGAAGACCATGAAAATACCCGAAGAGATCGCCGCCCAGGTCGCCACGGCCGTGCGGACCATCGCTACGACGGCAAGCAGTCACCTCGGCACGGACTGCATCTGGCACGCCTTGGCCTGTCAGCACCTACTGGCCCGCGAGGGAATTGACGACGTGCGCCTGGTGGCCGGCTATGCCGCCTGGCGCGTCGACGGCCAGGACCCCGGTGCAGTGGTGTGTCACCACCGCGAAGGGTCCGCGGTGGCCGCTGGGATTGGCGGCTTTCTGTTCCACGCCTGGATCTCCTGTGGGAGTCAGGTCTTCGATGCGACGACCTATCAGTTCCGCCGGAAGCTCGCCGAACTCGACGCGGCGGACGGTGGTCGGACCAGGGTGACTTGGTGCCCGGAGTACCTCTTGGTCGACCGTAAGGACTGCAAAGCCTGGCCGTCGGTACGCGATGGCTCAAGGGCCGGACTGTTCTGTTACGACGCCGTTCCGGCGATCGTCGCGCAGGTCGCCACTCATCCTGATACCCAGTTGGACTGTGAAGCGATCACCTTGCTGGAGCAGGTGTATCAGCACGTCAAGGACGGGAACAAGCTAGTCGTGGTCGGCCCGAACGGCGTCGCCGCGACCGAGTAATCAAACCCGTTCGATCAACCCCCAAGGGGAGGCCGCCTCCCTGATCGGGACCGTGCGTCTCCCCATTTCACCGGAGAGACACATGACACCAAGCAACGGCAGCGAAACCGCGACGCGCGCTCCGGCCCGCCACTGGCTGCTGATCATGGAGGGCGATTTGGAGCCCTTCTTGATCGGCCTCCTGGACGAATCCGCGGTACTCGCCAGGGCGAAGGAACACCGCGCCAACGACCGCTCCCTGGACGACGGCCTCTATGCGTTGTCCCTGGATGCCGAGGGCAATCTCAGCATCGCGGCCTTTGCGCATGACGAACTTGAGTCGCGGGGATAACCCGGCTCACGACCACTAAACCGATGGCTCGCGCACCTTAAAGCGGGTGCATGGCCGATTTGATCCCCAACGGGAGACGCGCTCTCCCGATGGGGACGGTGTGTCTGCCGGTCTCACCAAACCAGGACACCATCATGGCCACACAATTTTCCCTGTTCGCAGACGACACCGAAGACGACGGCCGCCGCCCGGCCTTGTCGCGCACCGACCGCACGCTGGTGGCGCAAGCCATCCGCTGCCTGGAGGCGGTCTACCTGACCAAGGGGGACTGCCTCACCAGTCCGAAAGATACCCGCGACTATCTGAAACTGAAGCTCCTTGGCCTGCCGAGCGAGGTCTTCGTGTGCCTGTTCCTGGACACCCGGCACCGGGTTATCCGCTACGAGGAGTTGTTCAGGGGCACCATCGACGGGGCGAGTGTGCATCCCCGCGAGGTGGTGCGCCGTGTCATCGAGACCAATGCCGCCGCGGTCATTTTTGCCCATAACCATCCCAGTGGTGTTGCCGAGCCCAGTCAGGCGGATCTGCGCATCACGCAACGGCTCAAGGAGGCGCTGGCCCTCATCGAGGTGCGGGTCCTCGACCATCTGATCGTCGGCGAGGGGGAGACCACCTCGCTTGCTGAACGTGGATTGCTTTAGCGAGCCCAGAGGGGACACGGGATCGCCGATCGGTATTCCGTGTCGCTGCATCCGACGTTGGAGATCGAGATGAATCATCACATTGAGGCGGCAGTGGTCCGCCAACACGCGCGTAGTCAATGGCTTGGCATCGTCGGGCGTCTGGCGCCGAGCTTGGAGCAGGCCCTGGCCCGTCCGGGTCGGCACGTCCCCTGTCCCGTCCATGGAGGACGGGACGGCTTCCGGGTATTCAAGGATGCCAACGAGAGCGGGGGAGGGATCTGCAACACCTGCGGGGCCTTCCACGACGGGTTCGCTCTGCTGATGTGGGCGAACAACTGGGCTTTTCGTGACGCCCTGGAGGCGGGTACTACGAGGACGGACAACGGATCGGCACCTATCCGGCAATCATCGCCCGGGTGTCGGACGCACAAGGGCAGCCGGTGAGCCTTCACCGGATCTACCTGACCCCCGACGGGCGCAAGACCCCGGTGGCGAGTCCCAAGAAGATGATGGTCCCGCTGGGGCCGATCGTCGGTGGCGCCATCCGGCTTTATCCGGCCGGTCCAGATCTGGGAATCACCGAAGGGATCGAAACCGCTCTGGCGGTTCGCCAAGGCACCGACATGCCGGTTCGGGCCGGAGTCTCAGCAGCACTTGTAGAAGCCTTCGAGCCCCCACCTGGGGTGACTCTCGTCGTTATCTGGGCGGACCTGGACCGCTCCGGGCGAGGGGCGATTGCCGCTGACAGGCTCCGAGATCGGCTCCTGACCAAGGGCATCCAGGTGGCGGTGAATCTGCCGCCGGGACCGATCCCGGAGGGTGCGAAGGGGCTCGATTGGGCCGACGTTTGGGGCCTCAAGTCCCAGGTGTTGGCATAGCCCATCTCGCTATCTCGTTACCGTACGTCTCCCCCCGCGGCGCGCCGCGGGGGCTCTCTTTCGCTGCTATCCTGTCACCGGCGACCGTGACGGAAACGTGACGAGCTACCGTCAAGTCCGGGTACAATGAGGCTTCTTGAGTCACTTTCGCATGGGGCGGTTTGCGCTAAGTGGTTGTTAAAAAAGATGCTCAAGATCCGGGCGGGGATTTAGGTTCCAGTGGGGCAACCCGTGGGGGTTCGAGTCCCCCTCCGCGCACCATTCAAGCGTATCCCCTGCCAAAGCGGGCGCGTCGCGCCCGGTCTGCTGCATGGACGCCGAGCGCCTGCGCTTGCTCCCACGCAGGAGCGCGGGAGCCAGAGGCACCCGCGACCGTTTCTCGCTTCTCTCGCTCCCACGTGGGAGTGTCGAGCGGGCGCTCCGCGTCCTTTTTTCTCCCCGGGCGCGCAAACGTTCGCACCGGCTCCACCGCCGGCGCGTGGGAGCGGAGTCGTGCCCGAACCGCCCACCGCGTTGGGCTTTGGCGGACCGCTTCGTCCCCGCCTAGGACCCCGGCCCGAACGCGACCTTGTCATAGACCTCGGCGAGCGGCAGCACGGTGTCGAGTACGGTCAGCGGTACGTCCGCGCGCAGGTCGCTATAGGTACTGAGCATCCAGTCGCACCCGGGTTGACGCAGAAAAAGCTCGGCACTGACCCGGCGCTGGGAGAGCAGCAGATAGGCGCGCAGGCTGGGGAGGCTGCGGTAGTAGGCGAACTTGTCGCCGCGGTCGTAGGACTCGGTGCTGTCGGAGAGGACCTCGACGATGAGCGTGGGATTGGTGATGAGGTCCCGGCGGTCGTCCCAGAACAGCCGCTCCCCGCAGACCGCCATGACATCCGGGTCGTTCATTTCACTGCAAACACCTCCCCCTTGGGCGCAAACGGCAGGCGCCGGCCCTCCGGCAGCAAGAAGGCGTGCTGGAAGGTAATGTCCACCGCGTCTTCGCAATCCCCATCCGTAATCACCAACAGCGGACCCTGGCGGGGAAACTCCCCACGCTCGGCGAGGCGGCGGAGGCAATCGACGCCCGGTTGCAGCACAGTGCCGCCCCGACCTTTCAGCGTGAAGCGCTCCAGCAGGCGTTCCGGCTCCACCCAACCGCTGTCATACGCGGCGGCATCGCAACACACCAGGCGGACCGCATACACGTCACGGGCGAGGCTATAACTGGCGATGGCGCCGAGCGCCTTGCCCAGCAGTTGCGGCGGCATCGACCCGGAGGTGTCGAGTACCACGCCGAAGACCCGGCTCTTGCGCTCTTCCTCCGGCGGTTTCAGTGGTGACGGCCGGGGGATGCCGGGGGTGGCGGACTGACGGCGCGAGGGTCGGGCGTAGCTCCGGCGCAGTTCCGGCGGCGGAAAACGCTCGTCGAACCAGTCCGCCAGCCGCACATCCCAGGGGATCGGCGGCTGGCTGAGGCTGCGGATCTCCTCCATCAGCCCCGCCGGGACGGTGCCGCGCCCGCCGCCGAACAGACACCGCTCCAGCCCTTGCGCCAGGGCACGGCGGCAGTATTCCTCGGCATCCACAAAGGGCCCGTCCCGCGCCTCGCCCAACATATCCGGCTGACCGGGGCCGCGCAGTGTGGCGAGCTTGCGGGCGCGGCGCAGATCGCGGGCCAGCAGATCGTAGACCTCCTCCGCACTGTGCTTGGCCAAGGCGGCATCGTGCAACAGGCCCAACGCGGGCGGTGTACCGACACCCATGTCGATCAGCCAGGCGTTGACGAGGAAATCGCAGGCGACGTTCCATAGCAATGGATCGCGCCCGCGCCGCCGGGAGCCGTGGTTCAACCCGGCATGCAGCAGTTCGTGGGCGAAGACAAACAGCGCCTCCGGATGGCTCAGTCGTGCCGCCGGATTCATCCAAATCCGCCGCGCCCCGACATCGATCGCCGCCACCTGAATGTCGTACTGCCGGCACTGCGCCAGGTCCTCCTCCAGATCGAAACCGGCGGCCAGGGCGCCCAGTAAGGGATAGCTGTCCATCAACCGGCGCTTGGCCCGCTGGGCCGGGCTGTCGGCGACCCGACCGGCGGCGGTCTCCCGCCCCCCGACCACCCGCAAGGCGCGCCCCACCCCTTGGGCGATGCCCTCCGCCAGCAAGGCGTGCCAGTCCGGCGGCTGGCGCCAACGGTCGCCGCCCGTGGCGTCGAGCCCCACGAACAACGGCCGGTCCCCACACCACGACCGCTGCCAGTGCGCCAGGGACGGCTCCACGCCATCGGCACACCACCGGCTGAACAAGGTGTCCTCACCCCCGGCCGGAACCACGACCGGTCCGTGCCACAAGACCTCCGGTGCTTGCCCCAGTTTCAACTCCCGGTCCTGCTGCCCGGCGCTCGGGCAGAGCCCGCTTGGCCTGAGGCAGTTCCGGCCGACTTGGCTTTGGCCGAGAAGCGTTACCGGGATTTGGTGAAGGAGCGAGGCCAATGAGCAACGAACGATTTGACAGCGTCTGGGATGCCATCGAGAACACGCCAGCGGAAGCCACGAACATGAAGCTCCGCTCGGCGCTGATGATGGCGCTGAAAGAACATATTGCCCGCACCGGGCTGAGTCAGTCGCAGGCCGCCAAACTGTTTTCTCGTTCCCACGCTCCGCGTGGGAATGCCGGGCGGGCGCTCAGCGTCCGGTCTTGGGACTGGACGCAGAGCGCCCGCACGTGCTCCCACGCAGGAGCGTGGGAGCCAGAAGATGATCTCGCTTGCTCAGGCACTTACCCTACCATCAAGCACCAAAATGGCCCCAAAACGGCGGCATCCCAGGTCGAATAGGCGAAGTCGGGCTGGAAGCCGCATCAGCGCGCGGCCATCACGGGGGCAGAGACGCCGGACTCATCGTGCTGAAGGTGGCGCGCATCTACTATATGATCAGTTAACGCCCTAACCGTTGCTTTAATAACCAGTGGCTCTCAGTCACCCCATGCTCTCTCCCGCCGCCCGCCAGGCCCTGCGCCTCTTGGGCGGTCTGATCGAGGAAGGCCGGATCCGCAAGGGCTGGTCACGGGAAGTGCTTGCGCAGCGGATCGGCGTGGGGACCATTACCGTCCGACGGATCACCCGCGGCGAGCCGGGCGTGGCCATCGGCACCTATTTCGAGGCAGCGGCCTTGGTGGATATTCCGCTGTTCGGACAGGAATCGCCACGGGAACTGGAACGGGAACTGTCCCGCCAACAGGAAAAGCTGACGCTGCTGCCCTCCCGGGTCCGTCGCCCGGCCACGGAGCCCGTGGACGATGACTTCTGAGCGCGGGATCCACGCCGATCGGGCCTATGTCTGGGTCTGGCTGCCGGGAGCGTTCGCGCCGGTGGTTGCGGGCGTGCTGAGCCGGGATGCGCGGGGCGGCTATGGCTTCACCTATGGCCGATCCTACCTGCGGCGCGACGCTGCGATCAGCCTCTTTCCGGACGAACTGCCGCTGCAACCGGGCGGGCAGCGCCGCCACGACGACGACCTCCACGCCTGTCTGCGCGACGCGGCGCCCGATGCCTGGGGACGCCGCGTCATCATCAATCGGCTGACCGGACGCCACGGCCAGGATGCCGCGCTGGTCGAGTTCGACGAGCTGACCTACCTGTTGGAGTCGGGTTCCGACCGGATCGGCGCCCTGGATTTCCAGGCCTCGCCATCCGACTACCAGCCGCGCGCATCCACCGAGGCCAGTCTGGACGCGTTGCTGGATGCAGCCCTGCATCTGGAGCGCGGTGAACCCCTGTCCCCGGCCCTGAGCCTGGCCCTCCAGCATGGCACCTCGGTCGGCGGCGCCCGCCCCAAGGCGCTGCTGACCAGCGGCACCCCCAAGTACATCGCCAAGTTCTCGACCAGCACTGACGTTCACAACGTGGTCAAGGCGGAATATCTCGCCATGCGTCTGGCCAGCCTGGCGGGTCTGGAGGTCGCCCCGGTCACGCTGACCCGCTCGCTGGACCGCGAGGTGCTCCTGATCGAGCGTTTCGACCGCGTGCGCCAGGGCGACGGCTGGCAGCGGCGCGCCATGCTGTCCGCGCTGACCCTGCTCGGACTGCGCGAAATGGAGGCGCGCTATGCCAGCTATGAGGACCTGGCCCATCGTATCCGCCGGGACTTCGCCGATGCGCGCGCGACCCTCGCCGAGCTTTACGGCCGCATGGTCTTCAATGTCCTGTGCGGCAACACCGATGACCATGCACGTAACCACGCCGCCTTCTGGGACGACCGCACCTATCGGCTCACCCCGGCCTACGACATCTGCCCGCAGGTGCGCACCGGCGGCGAGGCGAGCCAAGCGATGCTGATGACGGGCGAGCGGCGCGACAGCCGGCTTGGCACCTCTCACCGCCGACCGCCTGGACGCGGTGCTGCACTGAGGGGCGCGGCGGCACATCCTGATGACCGCCCGCGGTCTCGTGAATGAGTGTGTCGCCGTAGCAGGTGAGCATCGGCACGGGCCAGGAATCGCCCTGTCAACAACCCATCAAATCGGACTGATCCTGGACATGACGGCCACATCGACGCTGCAACTCCGTTCGATCTTTGATCTCCTGAAGGACAAGTTCTTTGTCCCATCCTACCAGCGTGGCTATCGCTGGACGGCGCGACAGGTTGAGGCGCTGCTGGACGATCTGGCCGCGTTCCAGATCGAGCGCCGCTTGCAAGAGGATGCCTACTGGTTCTTTTTGCAGAACAAGGGTTCGGCTCTGCCGACGCGCATCGAGTACCTGTTCGATGTCTTCATTCGCATGAAGCGCGAACCCACGGCGGACGGCCTGGCCAATGATCCGCTGGCGACGTTTCTGGCGTTCCAGGCACTGCTGGATGCCAAGCCGGACGAGGTGTGGCCCTTGTGGCAAGAGTTCAAAACGCTCACTCAGACACTGGAAGACTGGTATGAGGAGCGCGTCCTGTACCACCTTGTCGGTTTTCTCGTCGCCACGGTCACCTCGGACAAGACGGCAGACGCCCGGTCGCGCCAGGCCGAGGCCCGGGTTCTGTTTGATCTCTTGCTGGAACGCAGGAAGTCCACCGCCACGGCATTCGACCGACATCTCCGGCGGTTGGCCTGGCGGCGCTTTGCCGGCCCACGCGCCGCCGAGCTTCCCGCTGACGGCCTCACGGCGCCGTAACTGGCACGGCGAATCACCGAGCGCATCGACGCGCTCAGCTACGGTTCGGCGTCGGTCCGCCCGGTCTTGCTCTTGTTCAATATCGCGGGCCTCCTGGAGCAGACGGCGTCCACCCAGCGGTTCCAGTTCGACGGGTTCAAGAACAACACCTGGGACATCGAACATGTCCGGTCGGTGGCCGAATACATACCCATAGCCGCCGCCGATCGTCGGCGTTGGCTGACGCATGCTCGCGACTTCGTGGCGAGCCCGGTGGCGACCGCGCGTAATCGGGCAGAGTCGGAGGCGCTCGCAAAAAAGATTGCGGCACTGATCGCCGCGCCCTCACCCGAAGAACAGGCGTTCAAGGCGGTATTTGATCGTGTTCGCACACTCAGCGGTGAGGCCGATGGGCGAGAGGACGACGCGTTGTCCAATCTGGCGTTGCTGGACATGGGCACCAACCGGTCTTATCAGAACGCAATCTTTCCCGTGAAGCGCATGCGTATCATCGAACTCGACAAGCAGGGTCAGTTTATCCCTCCTGCTACGCGCAACGTCTTCCTGAAGTACTACTCGCCGCATGCGGCGCAACTGATGCTTTGGGATCGTGCCGACCGTAAGGCCTATAGCGACGCAATCACTGCCACCTTGCAGCAATTTTTCGCGCCGCTGGTGGACCGCAAGGAGTCCGTATGCAGACGGGGCACACCAGCTTCCGCGCGCTCTTCGGCGATGGCCGGCGGGTGGAGATTCCGGTCATCCAGCGCGACTACGCGCAAGGGCGCTCGGATGAGCACAGCCGCGAAGTACGCGGGCGCTTCCTCGACGCCCTCGCCGAGGCGCTGGACCCCACGGCAAAGATCACCGCCGCTGTGGATCTGGACTTCGTCTATGGCAGATGGAACGTGCGCGCGAAGACGCTTGAGCCGCTCGATGGACAGCAGCGGCTGACGACACTTTTCCTGCTGCACTGGTATCTGGCTTGTCTGGACGGCGCGTTCGACGAGTTCCGGTCGTGGATGACGCTGCCGGGCGGTGGTCCGTGCTTTACCTACCGCACACGGCCGGCGGCGCGTGAGTTCTTCGATGCGCTCGTGTTGGCACCGGTGCCGCCGGCGGCCCTCGGCGACGAGCCGCAAGCGTTGTCCCTCTGGTTGACCGATGCCGTTTGGTTCGTCCGGAACTGGCTCCGGGATCCGACAGTCCGTGGCTGCCTCACGATGTTCGACGCGATCCACCAGCGCCTACACACCGCCAAGGGCGCCTGGTCGCGGCTCGTCTGCGAGACCTCGCCAGCCATCACCTTCCACCTGCTGCTGCTCGAAAACTTCAATCATTCACAGCTTCGCCTGCGCGCGTACGGCTTGGGCCTCAGGCTGACAGCGGAGAAGCATGGCAAGGTGATGCAGTTGCGCATTCATAAGACCGTTACCGTCTCGGCGCATTGGCGCATGAGCAGCCGCCCGACCGCGGTCGAGCCGGTGAAGCTGATGGGGCGGGATCAACTCACCGTAAACCCGCCGACCCTCTTCGGCAAACCACGCGAAATAGGACGCCGCATAGGCGATCTCCCCGCGGACTTCCGCGAGCGGCTTGCCCTGCTCGGCGGTCATGAGCTGCGCCAGATCGTCCTGGGCCGCGAGCATCAGGTCATGCCAGCGGCGCAGGATCGCCGCGCGCTCGGCCGCGGTCAGCGCCCGCCAGGCCGGCCAGACCCGGTCCGCGGCCGCGATGGCGCGCCGGGTCTCGGCGGCGCCCATCGCGGGGACCTGGCCGATGGTCATGCCGGTGGCGGGATCGATGACGGCGAAGGTGTCGCCGGTCTCGGCCTGGGTCCAGCGACCGTCGATCAGTGTCTGGTCGCGCAGCAGGGTAGGGTCATTCAGTTGCATGGGATCGTGCTCGCCGGGTTGGACTGACCGACAGTATGGGCGGCTCGGTGGTCCAGCGCCGACTCAGGAGGGTGACGGGAGAGTGCCCGTCCATAGTCCAGCGACGCAGCAAACGACGCCGGTGGCGGCGTGCCGGTGACTGGCGAATGCCTGTCCGGTGTTTCGACCCCGCAGACTGTTCCAGATCACTGCCAAGGAGGCGCTGGAACGGGCATTGGAGCACGACGCGTTCGCGTTGTACTACCAACCGCAGTTGCGCCTGGGCCGCGCGGGGTAGCCTGATCAGCCGGTTGCCGCGGAGGCACTGATTCGCGGGCACCATCCGGAACGCGGTCCGATCATGCCGGGTGACTTCATCGCCGTCGCCGAGGAGAGCGGCCTGATCGTGCCGACGCGGAGGGTGTCGATCACATCGACCTGGCCGCCGCGCTCAGGGACATGGGCGGTGACGAGGTGCAAGGATACCTCTATGCCGAACCGCTGCGACCGTCGGAATTGGAGCAGTGGCTGGAGCGGGGGAGCCGGATCACGAAGTGAAACAAGTGCACTAGGCGGAACGCTTTGGCGTTTCGGTCGTTGGGCCTCGATCAAGATTCCGGCTACTTGGGCTCGCCGGGTGCGTAGGCAGGCCATCCTGGCCTGACACCGTCAGGGCTGGAAGCCCTGACGACGCACGCCGCTGGCCGGGATTAGGATCAAGGCCGGTCGTTGGTGGTCGTCATTGAATTGCTTCTCCGACAACGACAACGATTGTATGCGTTGTTAAACAAACTCTTGATTTCTTATCTGGTCCCCTCGGGTCGCCGGGGCGCGCCTTGAGGGTCGGCGGCGGCTGCCAGCTCCGTCAAAGCGGCCCGCAGCCCGATGGCCTCCACCCCCGCGGCCAGGGGGAAGCGGTCTTCGCCGGGATAGATCACCCAACTGCGCGTCGGGGCCAGGTCCGCCCGCGCACTGTGGAATCCCTTCTCGACCCGCGGGGCCAGCGCGCGTTTGATCTCGATCGCCCAGAGCCCCGGTCCGCCCGGCACCTCCAACAGCAGATCGACCTCGGCCCCGGCCGCCGTCCGATAGAAGGTCGCCCGGGTCCTGGGGGGCGCGACTGCCAGCAGGTTCTCGATCACGAACCCCTCCCAACTCGCGCCGACCACCGGGTGTCCGGACAGCGCATTGTGGTCGACAATCCCGAGCAGGGCATGGACCAGCCCCGAGTCGCGAACATACACTTTTGGCGACTTTACCAGACGCTTTCCGGTGTTGGCGAAGAACGGCGGCAGGCGGCGCACCAGGAGCAGGTCAGTCAGCAGGTCGATGTAGGTCGCGACGGTCGGCGAGCTGATCCCCAGACCCGCGGCCAGCCGCGCGGCATTCAGCAAGGTGGCTTGATTATGAGCGAGCATGGTCCAGAAGCGCCCCAAGGTCTCAGCGGGTATCCGCGGGCCGAACTGCGGGACGTCGCGCTCCAGGTAGGTCCGCACGAAGTTCCGACGCCAGATCAGGCTATCGGCATCGGACGCGGCCAGCAGGCTGTCGGGGAAGCCCCCGCGCAACCACAGCCGATCCACCGCGGCGCGGTCCGGTGCCGCCTCCAGGCAATCGAGCGGGGCCAGGTCGACGTATTCGATCCGCCCGGCCAGACTTTCCCCCGACTGCCGCAGCAAATCCATCGAGGCGGAGCCCAGAACCAAGTAGCGGCCGGTGCGCCGCCCCACGCGTCGCCCCTGATCGATGAGCCCGCGCAGGGTTTGGAACAGTTCCGGGACCCGGTGGATCTCATCCAGAATCACCAGCCGGTCCTCGTAGGCCGCGAGGAACAGCGCCGGGTCCGCGAGTTTGGCGCGCTCCTGGGGCAACTCCAGGTCAAGGTACAGGGCACTCGTCTGCTCGGCGATGGTCAAGGCCAGCGTTGTTTTTCCGACCTGGCGCGGCCCGATCAAGGCGACCGACGCCTGGCGGGCAAGCGCGTGCTCGATGGTCTGGAGTGCGTGGCGGGGGAACATCCTTGCAATTTTAAAGCAGTGTTTTCGATTTACAAGGACAAACGTCAGGCGTAGGGCGCCTCCTCGTGGCCGAGGAGGCGTGCGCAAACTTGTTCGGCGCGCCTCAGCCAGCCTGGTCGGGGTGCTGCTCATTTATGCCGTGGCGGCCACCGGCATCAGCATTCTCATCGG
>CAYYAY010000098.1:0-17234 GCA_964470155.1 uncultured Lamprocystis sp.
GTGGCGACACCCCGCCCGGCATTGCGCGGTCGTCGGTCCGCACAGCGGACCCTACAGGTCACGGTTTTACCGTAGGGTCCGCTGTGCGGACCGCCGCCCGGAACGAAGATCAAGGCCGCGTCGGCATTCGCAAGACATCACTCCCCCGACGCGGGGCCTTCAGACCACGGCGGACACTCCCGATCAGGTGATTCCTGCTGCCGAACGGCGGGATTGTAGCGCAGGCAATTCGGCGTGCAGGCACACTCGAAGGCGATTTTCATCGGCGCGATTTTTCCCTCATTCTTGAGCTGGAACAGCCGCGGCACCACTCGGTCGCGCAGCGCCTCGGGATCGATGGTGTTGACATAGATCCGGGTGCCGCCTTCGAATCCCGCCGGGGTCGAGACGCGCCATTTGATCAGGATGCGCCAGGGCATCGGCACATCCACATCGGGCGGCTTGTAATACCACTCCTCATTACAGGGGATATCCGGCCCGGCGGCGGCATGGCAGCCGTGCACCAGATCGGACATCCCGCGCAGCTCTTCAGCCGAGTGGCTCCACGGCTGGCTGCGCTCGCTCTTGGAAAAGATCTCCAGCGTCGGGAAGCGATGACCAAAGCCGGCGAAGGCCACGGCATGATCGTTCTCGGCCACCACCAGATTACGGTAGGCGGCGAAGTTGACCGCCGCTTCATTATAGATATTCGGATTGTCCCGCACCCGTCGCAGGGCCAGATCGTTCTGCACGCCGCGCTTGTCGATCGCCACCAACTGTTTGTGCAGATGATCGAATGACGCGCCGGCCTGCTTCAGCCAGTTCTGGAACACCGCGATAAAACGGATATAGCGATTATTGGCATACATCTCGCGCAGGGCATCGACGGTGAAACACAGATACTGATCATGCTCGTCCGGAGTCAGGGTGCCCGAGGACGCCAGCTGATGGTCATGGGTAGCGCCATCGATATAATGGCGCCGGGCAACGATCATTTCATGACCACCGCCGAAGAAGGCATTGGCCAGTTTCAGACGCTCCTCGAGCGACAGCCGGTTGCGCTCGGCCTCATCGAGCCCGGAGGCCCGCAGCCGCTGCTCCACCACGCGCAGGACATGCTGACGGCCCAGCTCCGAGGCCAGATAATGACGCCGGTGCGCTTCAAGATGCTCCGGCATCCGGTAGTTGAAGTTCTGTTGCCAATAGTCGAAGGACACGATCTCGAACAGGTTGGGAATACGGCGAAATTCGGCCACCGTGTCGAACAGGTGCTCCGCCGGCAGATAGCGCAGCAGCTTGCTGCCATCGTTGGTGTTGATCAGCCGCGCTTTCTCGGGCGGCGTCTCCAGATAGCGGCGGGCGCAGAATGCGCAGTGCGCATCATGCTCGGCGGGATTCAGCGGCGCCGGGTTGGGCGAACTCACCCCCAATGGCCGATTACCCCGGCCCGGCACGGTCCAGACCTCCGTGTGCGTAAAGGGATTGACCTGCTTGACGGTCCCATCCGCCATGCGCATGAGATAATCGGCTTCGGGAATAACCTGCGACATGGTTGCCGTACCTCGCTGTGGTATCGAAATGGGTCGAATCAGCGAGCAGAACTCGCTGAGGATTCAAGTTGTTCTGTCCGGCCGGATCACAAGAACGGCCGCCTTGATCATATAGCGTTCGCACCTGATATCCAGACAGACCTTCGTGTAGGGGCGGGTTTGAAACCCGCCCCTACGTCCGGTTATCACGTCCGAAGGCTATAGCTCCGCACGCGTCCGCCGCAGGAACGGTCTGGGGTATCGCAGTCGATCGGGCGAAAACCGCTCGTGGTCGGGAGCCGTCAGGAGTTATGTCGGCAGTCTACCGCGATGTCGGCCAGCGCGCAGCGGGAACGCCCGACAGGCTGCCGACGCGGCTGGCGATGATGTCCGGTTTTGTCCGGACATGTCCGCATCAACAAACCGGCGAGCCTTCAGGATGCTTCTTCGTGCTCGCAACCTTTTGATTACAAATCGTTAGCATGCCAGGCCCTGCATCTTCACACCCTGTTTCACGTCCGGTTCATGTCCGCTTCCCGTCCTCCCATGTCCGATTGGTCCGCTGGTAAACCGTAGCCGCACCTCTGCCAATACGCAGCAGGAACCCCACCTCCTCCAGTTCCGACAAGTCGCGACGTGCCTGTCGATCAGAAACCTCTGACGCGAATCGCCGGTGATAGTCTCCCGGCCGAATGAGGTCACCGCAACCGATCTGCAGCAACAGGGCTTGCTGGCGAGGATTCACTGTCCATAACGCCGCCGGGCGGCCACGACGACCAAAGATCGTCAGAGTGACCCCGGTCGGTCGATCCGCCCACCGTGGAGGCGGCAATCCGTGATCCCGGCAGGCATTGATGATCAACTGGCCGCCGCGTCCGATCCGCTCCATCAGGCCACGCAGATAGAACACATGGGCGATGTCTGGATTGGTCGGTAAAGAGGGGTGGTTCTTGTTGAGATCACCCGGTCTTAGCCCTTCCGGGAAATGCCTGGAATTCCAGATCTCGATCTGGTCGGAATAAATGCCAACAGCGACGCCACCTGAAAAGCCCGAATAATCCCGATGCGCAAAAGCATTGACCAACCCCTCGCGTAGAGCCTCGAATGGATACTAGATGGTTTGTGCGTGCCCCAAGTGTTGCTGCAAAAAGGCGGTGTAATTTAGGGTAATAGCCCGAATCTGCCTCGGAATCGCGTTGTAAAAAGGCAATGCATCCTCATTGTGCGCTATGAGCACTTCTTTTTGTTTGGTAACAAGGTATCCCCACAAGGCCCAAGCAATATATAGGTAATTCTTGATGTCGGCGGGCTTCTCATTATAGAATCCGAGAAACTTTTGACTTCCCTGGAGCGGGCGTGATGAACTTGGTGCAGATATCACGTTCGCTGAGCCGACCTTTGTCCATTCCCTTCTCCCGATCTGGTTCGGCGACTTAAGCTAACCATGAGCATGAGTCACGGAGAACTGTCGTCAACATCTGGTTTCTCGGCTCGCGAGCTGAAAAATGCCAAGCGGACATTCTTCAGCCCGCACGATCGCTTAAAACGCATCACCAGGCACACGCACCCAGCCTTCCATCAACACCCTGGCACTGCGGCTCATGATGGCCTTGGTCACGGTCCATTCGCCATTGACCTGGGTGGCTTCCGCGCCGACCCGCAGGGTGCCGGAGGGGTGACCGAAGCGCACCGCGGTGCGCGCACCGCCGCCGGCGGCGAGGTTCACCAGGGTACCGGGGACGGCCGCGGCGGTGCCGATGGCCACGGCGGCGGTGCCCATCATGGCGTGGTGCAATTTGCCCATGGAGAGTGCACGCACCAGCAGGTCGATGTCGTCGGCGGCGACCGGCTTGCCGCTGGATGAGACGTAATCGGCCGGCGTGGCCACGAAGGCGACCTTGGGGGTGTGCTGGCGTTTGGCCGCCTCGTCAATGTGTTTGATGAGGCCCATGCGCAGCGCGCCATAGGCACGAATGGTCTCGAACATGGCCAATGCCTTGGGATCGCTGTTGACGGCGTCCTGCAACTCGGTGCCCGTATAGCCGATGGCCGGCGCATTCACGAAGATGGTCGGGATGCCGGCATTGATCAGAGTGGCCTTCAGCGTACCGACTCCGGGAACCTCGAGATCATCGACCAGGTTGCCGGTGGGAAACATCGAACCGCCGCCCTCCCCTTCGCCCTCGTCAGCCGGATCGAGGAACTCCAACTGCACCTCGGCAGCCGGGAAGGTCACACCGTCGAGTTCGAAGTCTCCCGTCTCCTGCACGGTGCCATTGGTCATGGGCACGTGCGCGATGATGGTCTTGCCGATGTTGGCCTGCCAGACGCGCACGGTCGCCAGACCGTCCCGCGGCAACCGGCCGGCATCGACCAGGCCGCTGCTGATGGCGAAGGAACCGACTGCGGCGGAGAGATTGCCGCAATTGCCGCTCCAGTCGACGAAAGCCGTGTCAATGGACACCTGACCGAACAGGTAGTCGACGTCGTGATCCGGCTTGCTGCTCTTGGACAGAATGACGGTCTTGCTGGTACTGGAGGTCGCACCGCCCATGCCGTCGATTTGTTTGCCGTAGGGGTCCGGACTGCCGATGACGCGCAGCAGCAGCGCATCGCGCGCCGCACCCGGCACTTGCGCGCTTGCGGGTAAGTCCTGCAGGCGGAAGAAGACGCCTTTGCTGGTGCCGCCACGCATGTAAGTGGCAGGGATCTTGATTTGCGGTACGTGAGCCATAAAAGGATTGTCCAAGCGAGGTTATCAGGACGCGCAGCGCCCGCTCGACACTCCCACGCTGGAGCGTGGGAGCGAGAAGACCGGATTCAGTCCGGTTCAGGCCGCCTTGCGCGCCGCGAGGAAGTCCTGCGCGAATCGCTGCAAGACACCGCCGGCCTCGTAGATCGACACCTCTTCCGCGGTGTCGAGACGGCAGGTCACCGGCACTTCCACCCGCTCACCGTTCTTGCGATTGATGACCAGTGTCAGCGTGGTGCGCGGGGTACGCTCACCGATGACATCAAAGGTTTCGGTGCCGTCGATGCCCAGGGTCTTGCGGTTGACGCCCGGTTTGAACTCCAGCGGCAGCACACCCATACCGACCAGGTTGGTCCGGTGAATCCGCTCGAACCCCTCGGCGGCAATGGCCTCCACACCGGCGAGACGCACGCCTTTGGCCGCCCAGTCACGCGATGAACCCTGACCATAGTCGGCACCGGCAATGATGATCAACGGCTGCTTGCGTTCCATGTAGGTTTCGATCGCCTCCCACATCCGGGTCACCTTGCCGTCCGGCTCGATGCGGGTCAGTGAGCCCTTCTTGACCTGCCCGTCGACCACCGCCATTTCATTCACCAACTGCGGGTTGGCGAAGGTGGCGCGCTGCGCGGTCAAATGGTCGCCGCGGTGGGTGGCGTAGGAATTGAAGTCCTCCTCCGGCAGGCCCATCTTGGCCAGATACTCACCGGCCGCGCTGTTCGCCATGATCGCATTCGACGGCGACAGATGATCCGTGGTGATATTGTCCGGCAGCACCGCCAACGGACGCATGCCGTTCAGGGTGCGCTCACCGGCCAGCGCGCCTTCCCAATACGGCGGACGACGGATGTAGGTGGTCATCGGGCGCCAGTCATACAACGGGCTCACCTTCACGCCATCGTCTTGCTGGACTGCGAACATCGGGATGTAGACCGAGCGGAACTGTTCCGGCTTTACACTGGCGGCGACGATGGCGTCGATTTCTTCATCGGACGGCCAGATGTCTTTCAAGGTGACCGGCTTGCCATGGATGTCCAGCCCCAGCACATCGTTCTCGATATCGAAGCGGATGGTACCGGCAATGGCGTAGGCAACGACCAATGGCGGCGAGGCCAGAAAGGCCTGCTTGGCATACGGATGAATCCGCCCGTCGAAGTTGCGGTTGCCGGACAGCACGGCGGTGGCGTATAGGTCTCGATCGATGATTTCCTGCTGGATCTTCGGGTCCAGTGCGCCCGACATGCCATTGCAGGTGGTGCAGGCATAGCCGACGATGCCGAAGCCCAACTGCTCCAGTTCGGGCAGCAGACCGGACGCTTCCAGGTACAGCTTGGCCACCTTGGAACCCGGCGCGAACGAGGATTTCACCCAGGGCTTGCGCACCAGACCGAGCGCGTTGGCCTTGCGGGCCAGCAGGCCGGCAGCCACCACGTTGCGCGGGTTGCTGGTGTTGGTGCAACTGGTGATGGCGGCGATGATCACGGCGCCATCCGGCATTTCGCCCGCTTTCTCTTCCCAGGCACCGGCGATGCCGCGCGCCGCCAGTTCGGACGTCGGCAGACGCCGGTGCGGGTTGGAGGGGCCGGCCATGTTGCGCACGACAGACGACAGATCGAACTCCAGCACGCGCCCGTAGTCGGCATCGACCAGGCTATCGGCCCACAGACCGGTGGTTTTGGCGTAGGTCTCGACCAGCGCGACCTGCTCCGGCTCGCGACCGGTCAACTTGAGATAATCAATGGTTTGCCGGTCGATGTAGAAGAGGCCGGCAGTGGCACCGAACTCCGGGGTCATGTTGGAGATGGTGGCACGGTCGCCGATGGTCAGATTGGCGGCACCTTCACCGAAGAACTCCACGTAGGCACCCACCACCCGCTCTTTGCGCAGGAACTCGGTCAATGCCAGCACGATATCGGTGGCGGTGATGCCCGGCTGACGCTTGCCGGTCAGCTTCACGCCGATGATGTCGGGCAGGCGCATCATGGACGCGCGGCCCAGCATCACGGTTTCAGCCTCCAGACCGCCGACGCCGATGGCGATCACCCCCAGCGCATCGACATGCGGGGTGTGGCTGTCGGTACCGACACAGGTATCCGGGAAAGCCACGCCGTCACGCACCGCAATCACCGGCGACATCTTCTCCAGGTTGATCTGGTGCATGATGCCGTTACCGGCCGGGATCACGTCGACGTTCTTGAACGCCTTCTTGGTCCAGTTGATGAAGTCGAAGCGGTCTTCGTTGCGCCGGTCTTCGATGGCGCGGTTCTTGACGAAGGCGTCCGGATCGAAGCCGCCGCATTCCACGGCCAGCGAGTGGTCGACGATCAATTGCGTCGGCACGACCGGATTGACCTGGGCGGGATCGCCGCCCTGCTCGGCAATGGCGTCACGCAGACCGGCGAGGTCGACCAGTGCGGTCTGGCCGAGAATGTCGTGACAGACCACGCGCGCCGGGAACCACGGAAAATCCAGATCCTGCTTGCGCTCGATGAGCTGCTTCAGTGAATCGGTCAGCATGGCCGGATCGCAGCGGCGGACCAGGTTCTCGGCTAACACGCGCGACGTGTAAGGCAGTTTGGCGTAGGCGCCGGGCGTGATCGCATCGACCGCGGCACGCGCGTCGAAGTAACTCAGGTCGGTACCGGGCAGGGGTTTACGGTTGGTGGTATTCATGAGTAGTCTTATTTTCGGACGTTGGAGACGTCGCCATGGATGGCGAGAAGCGATTCGTTGCAGTTTCAGCGCACACTGACATGGATCAATCCGCGCCGGCCAGGCGCTTTTTGACCCGGCGCAGCCCGAGCCAGGCGAAGCCGACCACCAAGGGCAGCGCGATGCCCATGCCGAGCGAGGCGTCGATGGGCAGACCGGCTTCCTCCATGGCCTTGAGCGCGTAGCCGACGAGCCCGACCCCGTAATAGCCGATCGCGATGACGGACAACCCTTCGACCGTCTCCTGCAGACGCAGTTGCAGTTGCGCGCGGCGATCCATGGACTCTAGCACCCGGCGATTCTGCTCCTGCAAAGAGACCTCCACCCGCGCCCGCAAGAGGCTGGTCAACCGGGCGGCGCGCTCGGCCAGATCGGTCTGGCGATGTTGGGTCGACTCGCAGGTGGCGATGGCGGGCGCCAGGCGGCTGTCGAGAAACTCGGTAAAGGTCTGCAAGCCCTCGATACGTTGTTGACGCAGTTGTTCCAGGCGCTGCAGCACCATCCCGTAGTAGGCACGCGACGCGTCGAAGCGATAGGTCGTGCGTGCCGCGATCGCCTCGATCTCGGCGGCGAGACTGGTCAACTCGGCCAGCAGGTCGCTCTCGAAGGTCGGCGCGTCCGGGGTGCGGCCGGTGGTCATGCGCGATGCCACCAGGGCCAGGCGACGATCGGCATCGGTGAGCACGGGGGAGACTTCGCGGGCCAACGGAAATCCGAGCAAGGCCAGGGCGCGGTAGCCGTTGATATCCAGGAACCGTTTGGCGAGCCGCCCGGCCTGGTTCTCGGACATGCTGCAGTCGCGGATCAGGACCCGGAAGAACCCGTCGGCATCGATTCGCAGATCCGACCAGGCGCGGGCCGCTCCGCCCACGACCTCGGAACCGATGACTGAATGGCCATCGAAGAGCGCGGTCAACTGCTCATAGTCGCGCTCCGGCGTCCCGCAATCTTCAACGGCCAGCGAGACCGCGCCGATCACGTCGCCGGGCAGCTCGCGCAGCCAGTCCGCGGGGAGTTGGCCAAGCACGGGCGCGGCAAATGGCTGATCGAAAGCGCCCTGTTGACTGAAGGTGTAGGTGACGAATTCAGTATGACGCTCCCAGCGCATGCGCATCGGCCCCAGGTCGGCCGCATAATGCTGATCGACCGTCTCCGGGATTGGCCGCGCATAGTGTGCAAGCAGCCGCTTGAGATGCGCCAGGTCGCGGCCGTTGCCCGGCCCATCGCTCATCACGGCGAGATGCGAAACCCGCTCGGGGGCGCGCAGCGGCTCGTAGATACGGGCATGCAGCTCGGCCGCGACGGTGCGGCGCAGTGGATGCTCTCGGAAGATAGGGATCATGACGCGAATCATCGGGGGTAAAAACGTGATTGTAACCGGGCGGGAAGGCTGATTGGCAACGATCGCGGCGGTTCCGCCGCGCTGTCCACTCGCCCGCTGGCGCGTCATTGGTGTGGCGCCGTTTAACTCCAGGCATCACCCCGATGTTGACCGATACCCGGCGAGCCGCCGCACGATCGCGCGCCCCAGCCGATCGCTGTCGGCGGTCGGCACGCCATAATCAGCGAACCGCGCCGGCCAGCCGACGACCGCGGCCACGACCTCCGCGACGATCCGCCGCGTCCGCCGGGGCGAGAGTCCGAAAGCACCGCCGAGCGCGCCCACGGCATCCGCGCTGGGACGCGGACCGACGAGACCGAACCTGGAGCGCGATCATGCGCCGCCCCGCGGTGCCCGTTGACGCGTGGCGGTCGCGTCGAACAGTGATTCGGGGAACAGCAGGGCCAGGTCGTCGAGGGTACCGTAGAGACGCAAGGCGCGCACCCACACGCAGATCTGGGCGCTCGGGTCGCCTTGCTCCAACTTGCGATACGTGGGCAGCGACACGCCGATCCGTCCGGCCGCGCGGGACTGGGGCTCACCGGCCTGGAGACGCCGCCGCCGCAGACGCGCGCCGAGCGCGCAAAGCGCCTCCGACTCATCGAGCGTAACAGCAAACATTATTTCTCTTATATCGAGATTTCTTACCTAAGTATAACGACTATTTCCATCATCCTGTCGAGCGAACGCGCGTATCCAGGCGCAAAAGCGCACGATTTCCCATTCGTTATTACACTGAGTTCATGTGCGGTCGCTATCAGCGGGCATCCGGTTAGTCTATGCTGAATCCAAGGCCCCAAACCCTGGGACCATCGCAGTGTGAGATTTGGAGCGTATTCGATGAAACTCACTACCATCAGGTTACTGGCTGCGGCCAGCCTTGCCGTGCTGTCCGGCTGCGGCACCACGACTGCCTCGCGCGTCGGCAGTTCGGCCGCGGTCGGCGCCGCCACCGGGGCCGCGATCGGCTCGCTGAGCGGCGACGCCGGCAAGGGCGCGCTGATCGGCGCCGGCGCCGGCGCGGTTGGCGGTCTGCTCTATGACCACGACCAAAAAACCCGGACAAATAATCAGAATCAGCGCTACCAGGACACCAGGTACCGGAACAACCAGTACCAATACCACCAATCGCGGAACAACGCGTACGACGGGTGGTAGCCGCTACGCCGGACACGAACGGCTTAATCAGCAAAGGAGCCGAGCGACACTTTGGGATTGGGATTGTCAGCGCAATTGAGCGACCCCCGGACGCCGCTGTATCCTATGCGTAAGTCAGACCTCTTCTTCCGCGCGATCGCCGCGGCCTCGACCCTGCTGCTGCTCAGTGCAGTCGATGCGGGTCTGCGCGCCCGCGCCGCGGCCCCGGTGATCGCCCAGCGGTCCGCGTTGGTCGCGGCCCTGGACCTGACCGATCCGGCGCTCTTCACCGAGGCGCGCTATACCAGACACCCGAGCCAAGCCGATCTGCACAGCGCCTTTCAGGACCACCCCATGGCGCTTGAACATTTCCCCACCGGTTCACTGGTGCCGGCACCGGTCCCCGGACGGCCGGTACCGTGAAGCAGTTCCTGCGCCGCCAGCGGTATCTGATCGACTACAGCCTCGCGGCCTTGGCCCGGCGGCCGGGGAAACACGTGGCGCTGCTGCTGGTTTACACCCTGGTCGTCTTCCTGCTCGCCTCGGTGATGCTGTTCACCCAGTCACTGCGCCGGGAAGCGGCGCTGGTGCTGGCCCAATCCCCGGAGATCATCCTCCAGCGCCAGATCGCCGGCCGCCATGACCTGATGCCGACCGAGTACCTGGACCGGATCGGACGCATCCGGGGTGTGAGCGCGCAATACGGCCGACTCTGGGGCTATTTCTACGATCCGGCGGTGCGGGCCAACTACACGCTGATGGTGCCGCCATCCGGGTCCCCCGCGCACGGTGAACCGGCGCCGGGAGACATCGTGATCGGCGCCGGCATCGCCCGCACCCGCGGCCTGGAGCCGGGTGACTATCTGAGCCTGCACTCGGCGCGAGGGGAACCCTTCGCGTTCCGCGTCGCCGCCCTCCTTCCGCACCGCACCGAACTCGTCAGCGCCGACCTGATGCTGCTCGGCGCGGATGATTTCCGCCGCTTTTTCGCCTTCCCCGCCGACCGCTTCACCGACATCGTGCTGCAGGTGCGCAATCCGCGGGAGGTGCGCAAGGTGGCCGAGAAGCTCAGCCTGGCCCTACCCGACACCCGCCCGATCCTGCGCGAGGAGATCCTGCGCACCTATGACGCGGTCTTCGGCTGGCGCCAGGGACTGGTGTTCGTGCTCATGGGAGGCATGGTACTGGCGTTCGTCATCTTCGCCTGGGACCGGGCCGCAGGGCTCAGTGGCGAGGAACGCCGCGAGATCGGCATCCTGAAATCCATCGGCTGGGAGACCGGCGACGTGCTGCGGATGAAGTTCTGGGAGGGGGCGATCCTGTCGCTGACCGCGTTCTTCCTCGGCTATCTGCTGGCCTATGCGCATGTGTTCTACCTCTCGGCCGCCCTGTTCGAGCCTGTGCTCAAAGGCTGGGCGGTGCTCTACCCGGACTTCCGCCCGATCCCGTTCGTCGACGCAATCCAGGTCGCCACCCTCTTTTTTTTCACTGTCTTTCCCTATACGGTGGCAACCATCGTGCCCATCTGGCGGACGGCGGTGACCGACCCGGATGCGGTGATGCGTTAGGGATGCCGGCGTGATCGAATTGCGTGACGTCAAGAAGGTCTTCAACCAGGGGCGCGGTAACGAACTCTGGGCGGTGCGCGGCGTGACCTTGGATCTGGAGCCGCGGCAGGTGACGGTGTTCACAGGCCCGAGCGGGTCGGGGAAGACCACCCTGCTGTCGATGATCGGGGCACTGTCCCGGCCCACGTCCGGACGTATCTCACTCGACGGCACGCTGCTGTCGAACCTGCCGGAACGTTTCATGACGCAGGTGCGGCGCCGCACCTTCGGCTTCGTGTTCCAGCGCTTCAACCTGATCCGCGGCCTGACCGTGCTGGAGAACGTGATGCTGCCGGCCTATCCGCTGGCGCCGGACTACGGCGACCTGCGGCGCCGGGCCCGCGCACTCCTCGCCCAGTTCGGCATGGCAGCCAAGGCGGACGACAAGGTGGAGTGGCTGTCCGGCGGCGAGGCGCAACGCGCGGCCATCTGCCGGGCGCTGATCAACGCACCGCCTATCCTGATCGCCGACGAACCCACGGCCAACCTAGACAGCGCCCGGTCGCGTGAGCTGATCGGCCTGCTCGGTGAGTTGCAGGACCTGGGCAAGACGGTGCTGGTGGCCTCCCACGACCCGCTGGTGTTCGAGTCCGCCCGGGTCTCACGGGTGGTGGAACTGCGCGACGGCCTGCTCGCGGAGGACGCCTGATGCTGCTCAGTCCCGCGGTGCTGGCACTCAACGGGGTCTCCTTCACGGTGACCCTGATGCTCATGCTGGCCGCCGGTTTCGCGCTCCAAGTGGTCCGGCATTGGGACCTCAGCAGCGGCAGCGAACGCCAGATCGAACTGGAGCGGCGGACCTACCTCATCGCGACCCTGGTGACCTGGAGCTTCGCCGCGGCGGTCGTCTCGCTGCTGCTCTTCGTCTACAACGCCGAACAGATGGCGACCCAGTTCGTCGGTGCCATGTGCGCCACCGGCGTGCTCAACGCCCATCCGCTGGGCTGGCCGACGCTGTTTCTCAAGATCCTGATCTTCTTTGCCGGCGCCGCCTGGCTGATGCTCAACCGGCTGGACAATCAGGCCCCGGACTATCCCCTGGTGCGGGTGAAATACTGGCTGCTGCTCGGGCTCCTGCCGCTGGCGGCAGTGGAGGCCGGGGTGCAACTGGGCTATTTCCTGGGACTCGATCCGGACGTCATCACCTCCTGCTGTGGGTCACTGTTCACCGCCGATGGCGACGGGGTCGCCGCCACCGTCGCGGCCCTGGATCCCGGCTGGTCCCTGGCGGCCATGTATGGGCTCGGGCTCAGCGTGCTCGGACTGGGTGCGATGCACGGGTGGCGCACCCGCCGCGGCGCGAGCGGCGTCGGCTTCGCCCTGTCCGGCGCCCTGGCGTTCGCGGCGGCGCTCGCGGCCATCGTCTCCTGCGTCGCACTCTATGTCTATGAGCACCCCCATCACCATTGTCCCTTCTGTATTCTCAAGGGCGGACACGGATTCATCGGCTATTGGCTCTATCTACCCTTGTTCACGGCCACCGCCCTATCGCTGGGGGTAGGCCTCATCTCCGGATGGGGCCGCATCCCCAGTCTGACAGCGGCCGTGCGGGCGGATGGGCGGCGCTTCACCGCCCTGGCACTGGCCCTGTTCGCGCTCTTCTACGGGGTGGCGACCTACGCTATCCTGACCTCGAATCTCACAATGACGGGGGTTTGGTGGTGAGCGATCCCGGCGACCGATGGCGCATGGCGGATGGCCGGCGGGCCGGGCTCGGGGCTTGGGCCTGCCTGCTCCTGCTGCTCGCGGCGGGTGCGCTGCTCGGCGGCTGCGGCGACGCGCCGCCCAAGCTCGCCAAGGGTGAGCCCACCCCCGCTTTCACGCTCGATGCGCTGACGGGCGCACCCGTCGCCTTCCCCGCGGATCTGGCCGGACAGGTCGTTGCGGTGCGTTTTTGGGCCGACTGGTGTCCCTTCTGCGAGGGTGAGATGCGAACACTCGAACCCGTCTACCGGGCCTATCGCAATCAAGGCTTGCGCCTGCTGGCCATCAACGTGCGGCAGGACCGCAAGACCGCCGCGGCCTTCATCGCGCCGCTGGGGATCAGCTATGAGGTGCTGCTCGACACCGACGGCGCCGTCGCCCGCGCCTATGGTGTCAGCGGCCTGCCGACCACCTTTTTCGTGGACCGCCAGGGCCGGCTGGCCGCGCGCATCCTGGGCGAGTCGACCCCGGAGGTGTTTGAGCGGGTGATCAAGGGCCTATTGTGAATCCCGAACTGACCCTGCCGCTCGCCTTCCTCACCGGGGTGCTGGGCGCCTTCCATTGCCTGGGAATGTGCAGCGGTCTCGCCGGCGGCTACTTCGTGTGCCGGGGCAGCGGAGTCGGCGCCGTGCTGAGTTATCACGGCGCGCGCATTCTGGTCTACGGGGTTCTGGGAGCGGCCGGCGCCCTGGCGGGCCGGGTCCTGGTCCAGCAGGGATTCCTCGGCAAGGGACAGGGGCTGCTGATGATGCTCGCGGGCCTGGTCATCGTCCTGCTCGGCCTGAGCCGACTGCGGCCGCTTGCGGGCTGGAACAGCCGGCGCGCCGGGCCGACTCACCCGCCGGCGCCACGCCGGGAGGTGGCCTTCGGAGTCGCGCCGCCGCGCCCCGGACCTTGGCTCGCGGCGCTGGCCGGGGCCGGCAATGGCCTGGTCCCCTGCGGCCTGACCGTCTCCATCGCCATCGCGGCGGCGGCCACCGCGGACCCGGTGCGCGCCGGCCTGCTGATGCTGGTGTTCGGTCTGGGCACCCTGCCGACCATGGCGCTGGTCAGCCTGCTCGGGACCGCCGTCGGCCGGCACACCCAGGACTGGTTCGCCACCCTGGCCGGCGGCACCGTCATCGTCCTCGGTCTCTGGACCCTTTACCAGGGCTGGATTTTTTTCGACATCATCCGCGGTCTCAGCAACTGACGACCGCTTTTCAAACGTCACTGAAAGAGTCTCGATCCATGTGCAACCATCCTGATCACGACCAGAGCCGCCGCGACCTGCTCAAACTGGCCGGTGCCCTGAGCATCGCCGGCCTGGCCGGGCCTGTCCTGGCTGCCAACGACAAACCGATCGGCGCCATGGTGCCCGGCAAAGGCTGGGTCCCGGTCGGCGCCGCGGCCTGTCCCGGCGACGGCACCCCGCTGCAGTTCATCCCCCGCACGCCCCCGGACCCGGACCCATTGACCGATGAGCTGAAAAAGTATCCCAAGTGTCCCTACTGCGGCATGGACCGTACCGAATATCAGCACAGCCGCCATCTGGTCCAGTACGACGACGATCTGGTGGACGGCCTCTGCTCCATCCACTGCCTGGCCATCAGTCTGGCGCTGAATATGGATCGGGGCCCCAAGGCCATCTATGCCGCCGACTTCGGCTCCACGGCACCCATCAAGCCGCTGGTCCCAGTGGATACCGCCACCTACCTCATCGGCAGCAAGCTCAAGGGCACCATGAGCGCCGTAAGCAAACTCGCCTTCGCGGACCAGGCCGCGGCGCAAGCGGCCAAGGCCGACCAGGGCGGAGAGTTGGGAAGCTTCGACGCGGCCCTGAGCCAGTCCTATCTCAGCATGGCGAAGGATACGCTCATGATCCGTAAGAACCGGGCCGAGAAACTCCACAAGATGATGGAAAAGAAGGGAACCTGAACCGACGCGGAAGATGAGAGTCCCTCGTGGGAGCGGCCTCCGGCCGCGATGCGAGGCCGCGGTCAGCCGCGACGCTGCGGTTTGCGAGGTTTCGTCGCGGCCGGAGGCCGCTCCCACAAGATCCCGGCCGAACTGAGCCTTGTTTTTCTTCGATGGATCAAATGAACATATCCAAGCGACCCGTCATGCTTGCGGTCCTACTGTTGCTGACCGCACTCAGCCCCGCCGGCGGCGCCGCGCCGGTCGACACCCCGAACCCGGCGCCGACGGATACCTGCCCCGTGTGCGGCATGTTCGTCGCAAAGTATCCGGACTGGATCGCCACCGTGCTCTATCAGGACGGCCACGCCCACCACTTCGACGGCGCCAAGGACCTGTTCAAATACCTGTTGGATCTCCCCAAATGGGCGCCGGGGCACCAGGCCGGGCAGATCCTGACCATCGCCGTGACCGACTACTACAGTGTCACCCGCATCGACGCCCGCCAGGCCTGGTATGTGATCGGCTCGGATGTGCTCGGACCCATGGGACATGAACTGGTGCCGTTCGAAACCCGTGAGGATGCGCAAGCCTTCCTGCATGATCATGCGGCTAAGCGCATCCTGCACTTCGATGACGTGACCCTGAAGCTGCTTGGCGATCTGGATGCCGGACGCTTTTGATTACCACCGTCCAGCGCACTTAGGTCCGCCCCTTCACTGCCTGGCGCTTCCGCACTGCGCGCAGGGCAAGAAAGTGGCGGTAATCGTTGGCCCACTCGATGCTGCGAATCGCGTCGCCAAGATTTCCCTATGATGTAGCGGGCGAAAAAGTCTGCTGAATCCATCCTGGCCTCGGCCTCGTAGCGGCTCAAGCGCTGAACTTCAGCCACCAGGGCATCGAGGGGGGAGTCGAACTGGAGCATAGGAGCGAGAAAGGAACCGGTCCTGGTGCCCTATGGACTGCTCGGCACCAGAAAAGGCAGTACGTGACCATCAAGCGACGATGGCGCCTGGATCATCAATCGCCTCGGCGAGATCGCGGTTAGAGGCACCGAGGGCGAAGAGCGAGCGAATCAGGAGATCCAGCGAAATGGACGAATCGCCGGCCTCCATCTTGGCGACGCGCGACTGACTGGACTGGATGCGCCGGGCCAGCTCGACCTGGGTCAGGTGCTGCTGCCGGCGCCTCGTTCGCAACGCATCGCCCAATCTGAGCCGCAGAGCCACATAGGCCGATTCCTCCGCCGACAGCCCAAGAAACTCATCGGCGCTGCCGACCCGCCAGCCCTGGCCTTCAAGGCGCCGTTGCTTTGCTTCATCGATCATAGGCTTCAAACCGTCGCTTGCAGGTGGCGATCACTGGACCGGGTGTGGTTGACGTCTTCTTGCGGAAGACCTCGCCGATAATCACGGCGTCCTGATCCAGCCGATAGATAATGCGCCAAGTCCCGTCCGTGTCGTTGATACGCAACTCATGACAGCGCGGCCCGATCACCGGCATCGGCCGCGAGTCGCGAGTGGGGCATTGGCAGCGTCTCCCCGCGTTGAAGTCGGCGCAGCAACACCCCGGCCTCGATCCGGGCGGCGGCAGAAGCAGTGAGACGATCAGCCCGAGAAACCGCAGAGTCCCGTCCAACAGGCTACGTGCACTGATTCTTACCCCTCCGGACTCGATGACCTCAAAGCGGATCTCGCCTTGGCCGGTTATATCGAAACCGATATCCTCAATCGTGGGTGCGCATAGCTCCGACAGCCAGTCGAGGAGGTCAGCCTTGAGCCCCTGATCCTGGCATAGCCGCAAGAGTACCGGCGAGATATTCTCGCCCTAGTCTCCGAGGTGCTCGGACTCGCGTGGCCGATAATCACGCATTGCCGCCGGGCTGATATCCGGAAATGCACAGGCCGCCATGCTATCGGTGATCTTGTGGCAGTACTCCGGGACTGATCGCGGTATCCCTGGGATAGCGGAAAACTTGATGAGCCCCAGCAAACTGAGAGGCGACTCCCAACCGACCCCATGAGCCCGAGACCTGGCACCCTTTACTTGACCGAACCAGTCCAACCCATCCGTCAATCCGGTATCGGATATGCTCAAATTGAACCATCAATGCGACTGGTGTCTGGTGAGGCGGAATGAAGTCGCCCAAGTCTAAACCGCGCCCAGGACGGGATGCGTAATTTTGGCATCGGTGCGGTGTCAACCGCACCGGCCAAGTGTGCGGCTAAAGCCGTAGGCAACCGCAAGTCGGCGGTGATCATAACTTCGCCCCAGATCGCGCGCAGCGCTGGGCGATCGGCGATCGGCCTCAAGGAGGTTGGCAGGTTCCTTGAACTTTCATACCCTTGGAGGTGCAAACTCACCGAGGGTTGGAAAATATGTCCGAAGAACCTGCCGCGATGGAATTTAGCCCAGACGCCGCCGCTTTGCCACCCTGCAGGTCCGGAGCGCCAACCGGGGCGACCCTGCTCGACCTCCAGGGCCTCACTGCCATTAAGTTAAGCGCCGACAGCACGGCTTCTCGTTCCCACGCTCCG
>CAYYAY010000099.1:0-17184 GCA_964470155.1 uncultured Lamprocystis sp.
GTCAAGTCCGAGAGTGCCTTGCTCGTCCACGTCAGTCTCATCAACGAGGTACCGGCAACGGCTCGGCCGTGCTGAGGCTATCGGCCCAGGCTTGCACGGCCTGGTGGTCGATGACGTGCCCGGCGTCCACATCGGCTAAGGCTTCGCGCGTCAAACGGCTGCGCTCGTCTTCCTGGTCGATCCAGGCCGCCAACGCTTGCTTGACGATCCACCCGCGGGAACGGTCGAGACGGACCGCCAACCGATCGACCTTGTCCGCCAACGCAAGAGGCACGTGTGCAGTAAACACTTTGGTATCTGTCTGTGCCATGGTCTTGTCTCCTATTTCTTAATCACTATTAATCGTAGCGATTAAGAGCGATTTAGGCAAGATGGGATACCTGATCGCCCCTGGCCCGCTCCCGGTGACTCGCCGACGCGGCGCGCTGACGCGGACCGGATGGGGGAACCCATTCCGGTCAGACGGTCTCCACCTCGAACCCGACCAGGGTCCGCTGGGCCTTGCTGAACTCGATGCCGATCAGGTGGATCGGCTGGCCCAGCGACCGATGTGAGATAGCCGGTCTGCCACAAGAGGGCCTCGGGGGCCAGGCAGTCCACGTCGAAGGCCGAGAGCAGGGCCTCGTCGGCCAGCAGACCGGCGAGCCGCGGGGTGAAAAAGCCGCGCTCGGTGAGCTGGTCGATGAGAAAGGTCGGGGTGGTACCGGTCTCGAACCACCAGGTGCGGAATTCGCGCTTCTGGAAAAGCAACAGCACGTCGAAGGGGTTGTAGACCGCCGCGCCGGTCCAGTTGTAGCCGTTGTACCAGCGGCGGATCTCATCGCGGTCCATCCGCATCCCGCACCATCCCACCCCCGAAGCTGAAGCGGATGATCGGAAAGCGCGTGCCCCAGTCCCAGTGCGGATGAATCGCCAGCCCCCGGAACAAGGGTTCGTTGCCGGCAAAAAGTTCCCCCAGGGTATCGAGCAGGAGCGACTTGCCGAAGCGCCGCGGGCGGGAGAGGAAATAGTGGCTGCCCTGGTCGGTCAATTGCCGGATGCAGCCGGTCTTGTCCACATAATAATGATCGCCCTCGCGGATCTTGGCGAAGGTCTGGATTCCGATCGGCAGTCTGCGGCGGCGCATGGCGGGTCTCGGCATGGCGGAACAAGGAGGCGATCCGGACGATCCACCCGGTTGCCCGGCGCGATCCACTTCAAGGAATCGCTTGCGCTTTTCAGACCATCGCCTGATATCTCGAACAGTCATCGTCCAGGTTGGTCGGAATCGCCGGGATGTCCGCGATCTTACCCCGACCGGCCAAGGTGGGGTCTATAATGCGCGTCTTTGCGTGGGTCGAGAGGTCGCGTCGATGGCTAAGGGTAAGATCAACAAGGTGGTGCTGGCGTATTCCGGGGGGCTGGATACCTCGGTTATCCTGCGGTGGCTGCAAGAGCATTACGGCTGCGAGGTGGTGACTTTCACCGCGGATATCGGCCAGGGGGAGGAGCTGGAGCCGGCGCGCGCCAAGGCGACGGCCGCCGGGGTCCGGGAGATTCATATCGACGATCTGCGCGAGGAGTTCGTCGGCGACTTCGTGTTTCCCATGCTGCGCGCCAACGCACTCTACGAGGGCGAGTACAAGCTCGGCACCTCGATTGCCCGCCCGCTGATCGCCAAGCGGTTGGTGGAGATTGCCATCGCGACCGGGGCCGATGCCATTTCCCACGGGGCCACCGGCAAGGGGAACGATCAGGTGCGTTTCGAGCTGACCGCGTATGCGCTCAAGCCCGATATCCAGATCATCGCCCCCTGGCGTGAGTGGGATCTGCTCTCACGCGAGAAGCTGCTCGCCTATGCCGAGGAACACCAAATCCCGGTCGAGATGAAGCGTGACGGCACCAAGTCGCCCTACTCGATGGACGCCAATCTGCTGCATATCTCCTATGAGGGCTATGATCTGGAAGACCCCTGGGTCGAACCCGGCAAGCCGATGTGGCGTTGGACTCTGGCTCCCGAGGACGCCCCCAACAGGCCGCGCGAGATCACGCTGACGTTCGCGGGGGGCGATTGTGTGGCGGTGGACGGTCAGGCGATGAGCCCGGCCACGCTGCTGGCCGAGCTCAACCGCATCGGCGGCGAGAACGGCGTCGGCCGCGACGATATCGTTGAAAACCGCTTTGTCGGCATGAAGTCCCGCGGCTGCTACGAGACCCCCGGCGGCACCATCCTGCTCAAGGCGCATCGTGCCATGGAGTCACTGACGCTGGATCGGGAGGCGGCGCATCTGAAAGACGAGTTGATGCCCCGTTACGCGAGCCTGGTCTATAACGGCTTCTGGTTCAGTCCGGAACGGCTGATGATGCAGGCGGCCATCGATCAGACGCAGCGCGTGGTCAACGGCGAGGTGCGCCTGAAGCTCTACAAGGGCAACGTGATGGTGGTCGGGCGCCGCTCCGCCACCGACAGCCTGTTCGATGCCTCCATTGCCACCTTCGAGGAGGATGCCGGGGCTTACGATCAAAGCGATGCCACCGGGTTCATCCGGCTCAATGCACTGCGGCTGCGCGTGGCCGGGCGTAAGCGGGGCGCCTGATCGCGAATTCCGGCGTTATGGGTCCTCGGCGGGCTGCACGAAGAAGTCCTCATAGTCGTCCGGCCGTGGGTCCGTGGGTGGCGGCACAGCCGGCGTGGCAAAGACCGCCGAGGGCTGCGCCGGCACCACCGGCGCCGGGTCCACAATCGCTTCCTCGATCTCAGTGAGCATGTACGGAAAGAAGGGGTTGCTGGCGATCCGGAACAAGGAATCCAGATTGACGATCAAGGCGCCGCGCTCCCCGCGCGCGGCGATGGCGCCGAGATGGGCACCAAAGAATTCGTGCGGATTCGGCTCCAGGCCGTAGAGTGAGTCGTCGAGCGGAAAGGGAATGGCGACGTGGGACAGTGAGAAGATCTGGATGGGATAGGGAATCCCGAGCGGTCGGGTCTGCGCGGTGGTCTCGCCGGGGGCGATGGTGCGGGCCACGGTGTCCGCGTCATCCGTGTCGGCATTGGCGATGATGGTGATCCGGTAGCGCTGCGGCAGGGTCGGCAGCAGGCGATCGATCGCCGCCGTGGTGGCCGGACGCATCAGCGGACCGAACTTGAGCGTCCGATTCACGTCGAACAGCACCAGTTCACTACCGTTCTCGGGCAAATGCGCATAGAGCCCGGAAATGATCGCGGGCGTGCTGACGGTGAAGTCCAGCACCGATTGGAAGGTCAGGATCGGCGCCAGTCCGGTCAGGCGGTCGGCGGCGGCCAGGCGTTGCGTTTGCCGCCGCAGGGCCTCGGTCAGACGATGGGACTGGACCGCGCCGTTGACCGGAAAAGAGTTGTACTTGAAAGGGTTGAATTCGGGCAACAGGCCCAGCCAGGCGGCCTTTTCAAACGCGGGCAGGAGCGCCGGGAGCGCGGCGAGCCCGGCCATGCCGGCGAAGCGGGTGATGCCGATCATCGGCGAGATCAGGATCAGCCGGTCCGGACGCGCCAGTTGTGTATCCTCGATGGCATCGAGCGCATACTTGACGGCCAAGGCCCCGCCATTGGAGAAACCGACCAGATGTAACGGCGTGGCGGGATCGCTGCGCAGTCGGGCCTCGCGCACGGCCAACCGCGTCGCCGCCATCCAGTCTTCCCACTCCACCGCGGTCAGAGCGGCGGGGACAGTGCCATGGGCCGGCAGGCGAATGCCGATGACCAGGAAGCCGTGCTCGCGATAGCGCCGCGCGATATGTCGCAGGCTGTAGGGCGAGTCGGTCAGGCCGTGCAGCATGACCACGGTACCACTGGGTTTGCCCGCGGGCTCCATCAGGTAGGAGCGGTTCCAGTCCTCGAACAGGTTCGCCGGGTAGACCGGGCTGCCCTCAAAGTAGCGGTTGTAGGGTACGCGGTCCTCCGGGTCCAGTTGCTGGGTCACCTCGACCCGCATGCGCTCGAAGATGGCGTTCTCGGCCTGGACGTACTGATCCCAGTTCGCGGCATCCAATTCGTCCACGGTCAGTTCATCCGGCACGAAGGTGTGCCAGGGTTCCAGCGGGGGCCCGTTCAATGCAACATAGGCCCGCAGCCCGAGCAGGCTCGCCGCGACCACCGCCAGCGCGATCAGTCCGCGGGTCAGATAGCGTCTGAAGCGACTTTGGTTGGATGCCGGCACGCGATACTCTCCCACGCGGGTCCGGCGCACCGGAATCCGCGGTGTAAAAAACAGAAATGGCCCCGCTTTGTCTCAAGCACGCGGCTGGGGGCGAATAGCGGAGCCATGGATTGAACTTGCCGGACGACCGCAGTCGCCGCGGGCCGTCCGGAGTTCCCGCCGGGGGCGGGACCTTGCTCAGGCGAACTCGGCGGTGGTCTGCGTCGTCCGGAACACCAGCCAGAGACCGAATATCAGCACCGCCACCTCGGCGCCCAGCAGCAGGATAAGCGACATCAGGCTCATGATGTCGACCGCCGACACCCAACTGGCGCCGACCGCGCCTGCCATCTGCGCCTGCACCACCGGTACGCCGGCTTGCGGCGCGGACAGGAAATAGAACAGGAGATGGCCAACTTCAAGCAGCATCACGGTCATCGAGAACAGGATGCCCAGAACGCTGGCAACCACCCCGGTCCAGGCGGTTGCCGTCAGCGCGCTCTGGGAGGGGCGGGTGCTCGCGTCCGCGATGCGGGGGGCGAGGCGGGTGTAACGAAAAAACCAGAAGATAGTGAACAGCAGGATCAGGAAGCTGATCATCGTTAGGTACTCGACGAGCGCGAGCCCGGCGCGCGGTCCGGTCAGCGACCGGCTGAACACGAAAGTGTAGAACATCAGGACGACCGGGAGGGCGCCCATGACGACCTGGACCCAAAAGCCGGTCCAGCCGAGACGTCGGAACGCGTTGGCGAGGCTGTGACTCTGCGACGGTTTTAGACTTTCAGCGAGTTTGTTGAACATAACATCTTCTGCCTTCTCGACGGTTGTGATCGGAAGAGGTGATCGCGGTGCGTGCCGCGAGCGACCCAACTATCCAGCGTGCCGGGTTGGGGGCCTGTCGCCTCGGAGGTTTGGGCCGGGGCGTCAGAATAATTCATCACCCAGACAAGGGAAAGCCTAAGTGACGGCAGCTGATCGCAGGAGCCGGCGCCGCTGACCTTGGTACTCGGTCCCTGCCGCACTTGGCAAATCCGGTTCAAGAAACTAAACTTCAACGCGTATTCGTCGTGCGCTCATGTAAGACCCCAGCATTGGATACAGGACGGCCCGGATGAAGGCGAACGCTAAGACCTCGGTGGTGGCCCTCAGTGTGCTTATGGGGTTACCAATGTCGGCCGGCGCGTCGGTCGTTGAAATTCTCACCAGGGATTTCGAAGACGGGCTCGTGGGTGCCTCGGCAATCAGCACGCCCGTGGCCGACACCTGGGTCAATATTCGCCCGTCCACGGACCCCAGCAACGGGGCTCCCGGGTTAGGGACTTTTGATCAGTTCTTCAGCAGTCAGTTCATGATGGTCGGAGACTTTGAGGGTAATATCGGTCAATCCAATGCCGGTACCTCGACGGTCAGCTTCGCGCTGAACCTCCCCAGTGACCTGACTGCGCTGACGATCGGTTACGACTGGGTGTTCGATACCAACAACCCCAGCAACCCCAGTTCGGATCTGTTCAGTGTCGAGTTTTTGGCCGGGTCGACTGTTTACGATTACTTGCAGGGCTCGGCTACGTCCCTGACACCTGATCGACCGGGCGTCGTCAGCACGACGCGTGGCACCTTCAGTCTGACGCTGACCGGAACGGCGCTCAATGATCTGCTCGCGGCCGGCGTCGATCAGATTCGTTTCAGGCTCCGCGAAGAGGTTGCACCCAACTCTTCGGCGGTCGGTATCGACAACATCGCGATCACCGGCCTTGTCCCCGCGCCGGCAACCTTGGCTCTCCTCGGTATCGGCCTCGCCGGTGGTGTCGTTGCCCGGCGCACGGCCAGGCGCTGACCGCAACAAAGCCACATGACGACCGCGGCGGGGAGTCGCCAAGGTGCCCTGACGCGGTCGACAGTGGTTTACCCCTCGTTGTTACCGGTCTATCATCGCCCGCTTTTGCGCGACGCCCGCTGCGGCGGCATTGGAGTGCCTGTGAATGCTCAGACCGATCGAAACTTTCTGGTCACGCCCGACGCGACTGGGACGGGCCTGAGCGGGCGCCTGCAAGTTCCGGGCGACAAGTCGATCTCTCATCGGTCGATCATGCTGGCCGCCATCGCGGACGGTGAGACCTGCATCGAAGGGTTCCTGGAAGGCGCCGATGCGCTCGCCACCTTGGTCGCCTTCCGGCGCATGGGGGTGACCATCGAAGGGCCGGACGCGGGGCGAGTGCGGGTGCAGGGGGTGGGCCTGTACGGCCTGGCGGCGCCCGACGGGCCCTTGGACATGGGCAATTCGGGCACCTCCATGCGCTTGTTGGCGGGGCTCCTGGCCGGACAGGCGTTCACCACGGTGCTGGGCGGAGATGGGTCGCTGTCGCGCCGGCCGATGCGTCGGGTGACCGATCCCTTGGGGTTGATGGGGGCGAACATTCTGGGAACAGCCGCGGGCACCGCGCCGTTGACGATCACGCCAGTCCCGCGGTTGCATGGGATCACCTATCCGCTGCCGGTGGCGAGTGCGCAGGTCAAGTCCAGTCTGCTCCTGGCCGGGCTCTATGCGCAGGGTGAAACCTGCGTGAGCGAGCCGGCCCCGACCCGCGACCACACGGAACGGATGCTGAGCGGTTTTGGCTACAGCGTGCGGCGCAGCGGCGCGCAGGTGTGTCTCACCGGCGGCGGCCGGCTCACCGGCTGCCGGCTCCAGATCCCGGCGGACATCTCGTCGGCCGCCTTCTTTCTGGTGGGAGCCAGTATCGCGCCCGGCTCGGACTTGCTGCTGACGGGGGTTGGCGTCAATCCGACCCGCATCGGCGTGATCACGATTCTGCGCGCCATGGGCGCCGACATCGAACTGCTGGACCCGCGCACGGTCGGCGGCGAGCCGGTGGCGGACCTGCGGGTGCGCGCGGCGCCGCTGCACGGCATCCGCATCCCGGTGGATCAGGTGGCTTATGCCATCGACGAGTTTCCCGCCCTGTTCATCGCCGCGGCCTGCGCCGCCGGCGAGACCATTCTGACCGGGGCCGCGGAACTGCGGGTCAAGGAAAGCGACCGCATTGCGGTGATGGCGGACGGCCTGACCCGGCTCGGCATCGCCGTCGAGCCGCGTCCGGACGGCATCCGCATCGTCGGCGGCCGAATCGGCGCCGGGAGCGTGGAGGCGCATGCCGATCACCGCATCGCCATGGCCTTTGCCATCGCCGGACTGCGTGCGGCCGGGCCGCTCGAGGTCCGCGACTGCGCCAACGTGGAGACCTCCTTTCCGGGGTTTGCCGGGCTGGCGGCAGGGGTCGGACTCGGGATCGAGGAGTGCGTCGGCGGGTGTGGCGCATGACGCCGATCATCACCATCGATGGCCCCTCGGGAACCGGCAAGGGTACTCTGGCCGTGCGCCTGGCGCACCATCTGGGCTGGCATTGCCTGGACAGCGGGGCACTCTATCGGGTCTTGGGTCTGGCCGCCGGTCGACGCGCCATCGACCTGGAGGACGCGTCGGCCCTGGCCGCGTTGGCCGCGCAGCTCGACGTGACCTTCGTGGACGGGCGGGTCCTGCTCGCGGGTGAGGACCTGGGTGATGCGATCCGCACCGAAACCGCCGGCATGGCGGCCTCGCGGGTGGCTGCCCACCCGACCGTGCGGGCGGCCTTGCTCGACTGGCAGCGGCGCCAAGCACGCGGCCCCGGGTTGGTGGCGGACGGGCGTGACATGGGGACCGTGGTGTTCCCGCAGGCCCCACTGAAGGTGTTTCTCGACGCCAGTGCGGACGAGCGCGCCGCGCGCCGATATAAACAGTTGATAGGCAAAGGATTGGATGCTAACCTTGCCGACCTTGCAATGGACATCCGTGAACGGGATACCCGTGATCGCAATCGCCCGGTCGCGCCCTTGCGACCGGCGGCGGGGGCGTTTCTGGTTGATTCCACCGCCCTGTCCATCAATGATGTTTTCGATCTGATCCTGGAAGAGGTGAGGCGCGTTTTCCCGGATCAGGTCCACTGAGGTCTCCCGGCCGGTGCCGGGACACCACCGGAGCGGCCGACACAGCAGGTGCCGGCCTTGTGTTTTACCCACTTCCCCCCCGCACCGGAAGGCGCGGGACAGCGTGCCTCTCCAGGTATACAGGTTCCCATGACCGAAAGTTTTGCTGATCTATTCGAACAAAGTCTCGCCACGACCCAACTCCAGCCGGGTGCCATCGTCAGCGGCGTCGTGATGGAGATCACCAACGACAGCGTGGTGATCAACGCCGGACTCAAGTCCGAGGGCGTCATTCCCAAGAGTCAGTTCCTGGGTCCCGACGGCCAGCTTGAAGTGGCCGTCGGCGACGAGGTGCTGGTGGCACTGGACGCCGTGGAAGACGGCTTCGGCGTGACCCGTCTGTCGCGTGAAAAGGCCAAGCGCTTCGCTGCCTGGGACTTCTTGGAGAAGGCCTTCGAGGCGGGCGATACGGTCAAAGGCCTGATCAACGGCAAGGTCAAGGGCGGCTTCACGGTCGAACTGGGAACCGTGCGCGCCTTCCTCCCCGGCTCGCTGGTCGACGTGCGGCCGGTGCGCGATACCGCGTATCTGGAAGGCAAGGAGCAAGAGTTCAAGGTCATCAAGCTCGACCGCAAGCGCAACAACGTGGTGGTCTCCCGCCGCGCGGTCGTGGAGGAAGAGTACAGCGCCGAGCGCGACCAGCTCCTGAAGAACCTGGAAGAGGGCATGGAAGTCACCGGCGTGGTCAAGAATCTGACCGACTACGGCGCCTTCCTGGACCTGGGCGGCATCGACGGCCTGCTGCACATCACCGACATGGCCTGGCGTCGCGTCAAGCACCCCAATGAGGTGGTTGAAATCGGCCAGGAGATCCAGGTCAAGGTCCTCAAGTTCGACCGCGACCGCCAACGCGTCTCCCTGGGTCTGAAGCAGATGGGCGAGGACCCTTGGGTCAATATCTCGCGCCGCTATCCCGAGAGCACCCGGGTCTTCGGCAAGGTCACCAACATTGCCGATTACGGCTGTTTCGTGGAGATCGAGGAAGGTGTCGAGGGCTTGGTGCACGTCTCCGAGATGGACTGGACCAACAAGAACATCCACCCCAGCAAAGTCGTCAATCTGGGCGACGAGGTGGAGGTGATGGTGCTGGATATCGACGAGGAGCGCCGCCGCATCTCGCTGGGTATCAAGCAGTGCGCCATGAACCCCTGGGACGAGTTCGGCGTCACCCACAAGAAGGGCGATCACGTCTCCGGGAAGATCAAATCGATCACCGACTTCGGCATTTTCATCGGGCTGGACGGCGGGATCGATGGCCTGGTCCATCTGTCGGACATCTCCTGGGATGAGCCCGGCGAGCAGGCGTTGCGCCGCTATAAGAAGGGCGACGAGCTGGAGACCGTGGTGCTGTCCGTGGACCCGGAGCGGGAGCGTATCTCGCTGGGTGTGAAACAGCTTGATCGCGATCCGTTCTCCAGTTTCGTGGCACTGCATGAAAAGGGCAGTTTCGTGAACGGGACCATCACCGAGATCGACGCCAAGGGTGCCACCGTGGCCCTGGGCGACGGCGTGGAAGGGTATCTGCGCGCCTCGGAGATCTCCCGTGATCGCGTCGAGGATGCGCGCGCCGTGCTCAAGCTGGGCGAGGAAGTCGAGGCCAAGTTCCTGGGCGTGGACCGCAAGAACCGCACCATCTCATTGTCCATCAAGGCGAAGGATCAGGATGAGGAGCAGGCGGCGATCAAGGGCTATTCCCGTGAAACCACCGGCGGTGCGACCACCTTGGGCGATCTGATCAGAGAGCAGATGGAAGAGGCGCAGCGCGACTGACCGTCGCATCTGAAGTTCCAAGCCATTGTCGGGGGGCCGCGCGGCCCCCCGCTCCAATCCCTCTCAGGAATCAAGGCAATGACGAAATCGGAGTTGATCGACGTGCTGGCCGCCGCGCAGGACCATCTTCCCTATAAGGACGTGGAGGAAGCGGTCCGCCGGGTCATCGACCGGATGAGCGGCGCCCTGGCCACGGGTGAGCGCATCGAAATTCGCGGGTTTGGCAGTTTTTCACTGCATTACCGTCCGCCGCGCATCGGACGCAACCCCAAGACCGGCGATTCAGTCGCGCTGGCCGGTAAGCATGTTCCTCATTTCAAGCCCGGCAAGGAACTGCGTGATCGGGTCAATGATGCCTACCAGGCGGTTCAGGAAGAAGAGAATCCCAAGCCTGCGACCGGCACGCGGCGCGCGACCTAGCGTCTTGGTTTGACCTCGGCATGTTCCGGTGGGGCGGCCGGCTGTCCGCGCGCGCCGGGATTTCGGTATTTTCCACGCACTAGTCGCCGCGACACTGGTCAAGCGGGGTCGTCTGGTTCAAACTCCGTCGACCGCCAAGCCCGGCGCGATGTGACGCGTGACCCACGACCGATCCCGACCAACGGAGAGTGCCCGCCATGAAATCCGCTTCGCTGCTGTTTGGACTCTTGTTGCTGCTCTGTGCCTTGGCCGTTCAGGCCGCGGAGCCCATCGCCATCAAGTTCAGTCACGTGGTGGCTGCCGATACCCCGAAAGGCAAAGCGGCTGAACGTTTCGCACAGTTGGCCAAGGAGAAGACCCAGGGCCGGGTGGAAGTGACCGTTTACCCCAACAGCACGCTGTACAAGGACAAGGAGGAAATGGAAGCCCTGCAACTGGGTGCCGTGCAGATGTTGGCGCCCTCACTGGCTAAGTTCGGCCCCTTGGGCGTCAAAGAGTTCGAGGTCTTCGACCTGCCCTACATCTTTGACGGCTACGACCAGTTGCATCAGGTGACCGAGGGTCCGATCGGCAAGGAACTCCTCGGCAAGCTGGCCGACAAGGGCGTGCTGGGCCTGGCCTTCTGGGATAACGGATTCAAGGTGATGAGCGCCAACAAGCCGCTCAAGGATCCCAAGGACTTCCGTGGACTCAAGATGCGTATCCAGTCTTCCAAGGTGCTGGATGCCCAGATGCGCGCCTTGGGCGCCAATCCGCAGGTGATGGCTTTTTCAGAGGTCTATCAGGCGCTCCAGACCGGCGTGGTGGACGGGACCGAGAACCCGCCGTCCAACCTCTATACTCAAAAAATGTACGAGGTCCAGAAGTTCGTTACCAACTCGGATCACGGCTACCTCGGCTATGCGGTCATCGTCAATAAGGCTTTCTGGGATGGTCTGCCCGCGGATGTGCGTGCGGCCCTGGAGGAGGCCATGGCGGAGGCGACCGTCTATGCCAACGAGATTGCGAAGCGCGAGAACATCGACGCACTCGCCAAGGTGAAGGCCAGCGGCAAGAGCGAGATCATCGAACTCACGTCCGAGCAGAAAACGCAGTGGAAGAAGCGGTTGGCTCCGGTTCACCGGCAGATGGAGGACCGTGTCGGCAAAGACCTGATCCAGTCGATCTATCAGGCGACCGGCAGCGACATCAGTCAGCTCTGATGCGATTGCCGTGCCGGTCCGCGCGGCGGACCCGAGGGACCGCGATCTGTAGGGTCCGCTGCGCGGACCAATGGTCTGTCGCTTATCGACCGTGAGGCCGGGCCGCGCCGGATCCGCCACAGTGGCTGACCACTCGGGGGAGACACCATGCTCAGAATCCTGGACCACTTGGAAGAGTGGCTGATCGCCTTGCTCATCGGCGCCGCGACACTGCTCATCTTTACCGCGGTGCTGCACCGCTACAGCATGGATTTGTCCAATGCATGGGGCTGGGACGCCGTCTATGACTGGCTCTTCCGCATCAACCTGAGTTGGGCTCAGGAACTGTGCATCTACATGTTCGTGTGGATGGCCAAGTTCGGAGCGGCCTATGGGGTGCGCACCGGCATTCATGTCGGCGTGGATGTGCTCATCAATAATCTACGCGAAGGACCGCGCTCCAAATTCGTCCTGTTCGGGCTCCTGGCCGGGGCCTTGTTTACCGGTTTGGTGGGCAGTTTCGGGGTCAACTTCGTCTGGCATCTGGCCCATACCGATGCCACCTCCCCGGACCTGGAACTGCCGGTGTGGATCGTTTATCTGGCGATTCCCCTGGGTTCCTATCTCATGTGTTTCCGCTTCCTGGAAGTGGCCTGGTCTTTCTTCCGGACCGGTGAACTGCCGCGCCATGAGCACGCCCATGTCGAGGGGCTGGAGGAGGAAGTGGAACAGGCCCAGGCGACCGGTCGACAGGAGCCGGTCTACCTCGGCGAGGCCATTACCCTGGCCGAAGAGCGCGAACACATGCACGGCGGGCACTTGGAGCATGATCCGCCCGGCGGCACGCATAAACTGGATGATGGCGCCCCGCGTAAGGGCGGGGAGGATCGGTCATGACCGCGCTGATCATCTTCGGTCTCCTGCTCGGCATGATGCTGACCGGCATGCCGGTGTCCATCGCCCTGGGTCTCACCGTACTGACCTATCTCTTTACCATGACCTCGGTCCCGATCGAGTCGGTGGGGCTCAAGCTCTTCACCGGCATCGAAAAATTCGAAATCATGGCGATCCCGTTCTTCATTCTGGCGGGGAACTTCCTGACCCACGGGGGCGTGGCCAGGCGCATGATCAATTTCGCCACGAGCATGGTGGGTCATTACCATGGGGGGCTGGGGCTGTCGGCGGTCTTTGCCTGCGCCCTGTTCGCCGCGGTCTCCGGGTCCTCGCCCGCCACGGTCGTCGCGATCGGGTCCATCCTGATTCCGGCCATGGTGAAGCAGGGCTTTCCACTGCGCTTTGGGGTCGGCACCATTGCTTCCGCCGGGGGGCTGGGCATCCTGATTCCGCCCTCGATCGTCATGGTGATGTACGCGGTTTCCACCAACAGTTCGGTCGGGGCGCTCTTCATCGCCGGAATCGTCCCCGGTTTCGTGCTGGCGCTCATGCTCGGCGTCACCACCTGGTGGATTGCCCGCCGTAACAAGTATCCGCGTCTCAAGCGGGCCGACTGGAGAACCCGTTGGCGCGCCTTCCACAAATCGGTCTGGGGGCTGCTGCTCATCGTACTGGTGATGGGCGGGATCTATAGCGGCGCCTTCACGCCCACCGAGGCTGCGGCAGTGAGCGCCGTCTATGCTTTCGTGATTGCCGTCTTCGTTTATAAAGACATGCCGCTCAGGCGGGTGCCGAGGGTGTTGCTGGACTCGGCCAATATGTCGGCGATGCTGCTTTACATCATTACCAATGCCGTCCTGTTTTCCTATCTCCTGACCTACGAAAACATCCCCCAGGAACTCGCCCAATGGCTCGTGGACTCCGGGCTTGGGCCGATCGGCTTCCTGTTGGCGGTCAACGTCCTGCTGCTGCTGGCCGGCAATATCATGGAGCCGACCTCCATCATCCTGATCACCGCGCCGGTGCTCTTTCCGGTGGCTATGGCATTGGGGATCGACCCCATCCATTTCGGCGTGATGGTCGTGGTGAACATGGAGATCGGCATGATCACTCCGCCGGTCGGGCTCAATCTCTATGTGGCGAGCGGCATCTCGCGGATGGGCATGACCGAGACCACCATCGCCTGCTTCCCCTGGCTGTTCACCATGCTGATCTTCCTGATGCTCATCACCTATTGGCCGAGTCTGTCACTCTGGCTGCCGCGGACCTTGGGGATGTTATAGCCTGCGGACGTGATAACCGGACGTAGGGGCTGGTCTTAAACCCGCCCCGACTCGAAGGTCTGTCTGCGTATCAGGTGCGCGCGCGCTATGAGCCGGAGTATCCTCAACCGTCCCGCAAGTCTCCCCACAACGCCTGCAGCACCGCGATGGCCGCCAGCGGCGCGGTCTCGGCACGCAGGATGCGGGGGCCGAGGCGCACACCGGCGATGCCCTGGGCTGTCGCCCGCGCGCGTTCGGTCGCACTCAAGCCCCCCTCGGGTCCAACCAGGAGGGTGACGGGACCGGTCGGGGCCTCCCGTTGTGCCAGTGACTGCGGTGCCTGAGGGTCGAGCAGCAACACGCCCTGATGGGGCATGGCGAGCCAGTCCGCGAACCGCCGGGCGGGCTCCAGTACGGGCAGCCGCCGCCGTCCGGACTGTTCACAGGCGCCGATCAGGATGCCCCGCCAATGCTCCAGCCGGCGGTCCAGCCGCGCGTCGCGCAGTTGCACCATGCTGCGCTCGGTGAACAGCGGCTGGATGCCGGCCACACCTAGTTCCACGGCTTTCTGGATGGCGAAATCCATGCGCTCGCCGCGCGAGACACCCAGGGCCAGGCGGATATCGAGAACGGGAAGCGGTTCCGGATCGCCGGCCGCGCCGATCGCCAGGGTCACTCCCTGGCGCCCGATGACCGCGATGCGGGCGGCGCGGTCGCGGCCGTCGCCGTTGAAACACCGGAGCGCTTCACCGGGGCCCAGGCGCAACACCTGGGTCAGATGGCACGCGGGTCCGTCCGGGAGACGGAGTTCGGAGCCGGGATCCAGCGGGTGGTCCAGGTAGACGCGGGGCAGGCGCATGGGTGTGGTGGTCGGTGCATCAGGAGGATTGATGGATCAGGGTAACGCGTCAGGGCCGCGGTGCGCTCTCAGTGACCTGGTGCGACGGTTTGGTCGAGAGTCTGCCGCAGCCACTCCGGGAGCTGGAGCAGGTCCGGCGGCGCGTCGATATCCGACAGCGCGTCCCCGACCCAGACGCGCCGGCAGACTCGACGATTGCTGGCCCTGGCGCGGTTTAATGTTTTGAATAATATAAATGTTATACGTAACGGTTTTTAGTTTTCGGTTTTTCGTTGTTAGTTAAGGACTATCAAACATTGGATTACGAAAAACGAGAAACGAAAAACCAACAACGACGGGTATAAACCGCGTCTCCACCGCGGCCGGTGAATTTCCCAAGGTCTGACTGCCGAGCGCAGACCGCAACATGAGAACCTATTGAACATGACCGACCCATCGCGCACCGCCGATCCGCCGACCGCTGCCGACCCGCTCGGCGAGGGCGTCTGGCCGTCCGCCGATTATCACCGCCAGGTCGAGCGCCTGCGCGCCGCCGTCGGCGAGACCATCTATCTGGTTGAACTGGTCGAGAGCGCCATCACGCTCGGCGTGCACATGAGCGGTACGCCCTTCGAACTGCTCGGGGTGATCGATTTTCCACGCCCCGACCCGAGCCGCGGACTGGCCCCGCATCTGCTCCTGCTCGACGATGGGCGCGGGGTGAACCTGGGGCGGATCGCCCGCGTCAGCCGCCGTCCGTTCGCACCAGGGCCGGCAGATCTGCTCTATCTGGACCAAGCGGCGCATGAAAATCTGCTGTTCGCCGAGCGGCGCTTGTCGCCCGCGTTCCTGGTCGCGCATAGCCGGGTGGTGCTCGGTGAGTGTCTCGGTTACACGCCGCCCGACCTGACGCGGCGCCTCGCCGCCCCGGCGGACGCGGCGCCGGATGGGAAGCAGGACGCGCCATGAGCCGCCGGACCTCCGGTCGAGGCTGACCGTGAAAATCCGGCCGGGACCCTGTGGGAGCGGCCTTCGGCCGCGATTGGAACCCGCAACTGGAGGTCGAGACTATCGAGCGGGCAGGTCGGCGGGCAGTTCATCCCCGGCACGCGGCTCCTCACTTCCCGCCTTCGCCAGGAGGTGCAGAGTGCATCGAGCAACTGGAGGAAGGGGCGGAGTTGCGCCAGCAGGTCCGGGTCCTGGGGACCGACGCCATCCGCTCGGCCCCGCAGCCCGGCTTGTCCCGCTCGACACTTCAAGGATTCCGGAATCTGCTAATAAAGCGAATTTATGAAAGCAGACCGAAATACTGTTTTGACAGTGACATGGACCTGTCACTACTCTGCGGCACTCGCGTGATCCGGACTCCCTCGGCAGCATCGTCGGAACCCATCGTCGGAATCAGTCGGACGCCAGGGGCAGAACGCGAGTCAGCCCGCCAGGCATCGTCGACGCCGAGCTGTACTCGGCCGGGAGGTGCGGCGCGGACTGGGTTGAACACCGCGGGCGTACAGCGGCGCGGCGGTTTTCAGTGGAGCGTCTTCCCGTGCTGCCGGCGCCTCGCCCCGCGCCTTGACCCCCGATGGCGGCACATCACCGCAGTGAACTGTTTGGAGATTTATCGCGATGCCCACGTTTGTGCGTACCGACAAGTGCGACGGTTGCAAGGGACAGGACAAGACCGCCTGCATGTACATCTGCCCTCACGACCTGATGAAGCTGGACCAGGACGGTTCCGACACCGGCCACGCCATGAAGGCGTTCAACCAGGAGCCCGAGCAGTGCTGGGAATGCTACTCCTGCGTCAAGATCTGCCCGCAGCAGGCGATCGAGTGCCGTCATTACGCCGACGTCGTGCCCATGGGGGCTTCAGTGCAGCCCCTGCGCGGCACGGATTCCATCATGTGGACCATCAAGTTCCGCAACGGGACCATGAAACGCTTCAAGTTCCCGATCCGCACCACCCCGGAGGGCTCGATCGACCCCTACGGCAACAAGCCCACCGCCGACATCGCCAACATCGAGAAGGCCGGCTATTTCACCACCGGCCCCGACGGGTTGCACGCGGCAGACGCAACCCAGCTCATCGCCAAGTAGCGCGAGTCCGGCAGCGTGCGGCCCCTACCTGATGCCCGTTTCCGGACCCGCTCAGGTCTCGCCGCGAACCCAGTTGAGAACGCAAAGGTAATTTGATATGGCAGGTGTATTCGGAAATCCCGAAGTCGTCGAAGAAGAGGTCGACATCCTCCTCATCGGCGGTGGTATGGGCGCGTGCGGTGCCGCTTTCGAGGCCGGTCCCTGGCTGGACCAGGCCAAGAAGGCCGGTTTCGACATCAAGATCAAGCTGGTCGACAAGGCCGCCATGGACCGCTCCGGCGCCGTGGCCCAGGGTCTCTCCGCCATCAACACCTATCTCGGCCCGAACGATCCGGCCGATTATGCCCGCATGGTCTCCAACGACCTGATGGGCATCACCCGCGACGACCTGGCCTATGACCTGGGCCGGCATGTCGACGACTCGGTGCATCTGTTCGAGGAGTGGGGTCTGCCGATCTGGAAGCAGCCGGGCGACGAGGGCAAGCCCCTGGTCGAGGGCGGCAAGCCGGTGCGCTCCGGCAAATGGCAGATCATGATCAACGGCG
>CAYYAY010000100.1:0-16961 GCA_964470155.1 uncultured Lamprocystis sp.
GCGCACTGGACGCAGAGCGCCCGCACCGGCTCCCACGCTGGAGCGTGGGAGCCAGAGTACTCATTCAGTTTGAGTGCTCATACGCCTTCAACCCTGGCATCTCCCGCCCGGACGGCGACTGTGCGCCTGACCGCACGACGATGGCCTTGAACAGATTGCCGCTGCGGTCGTCGATCAGCTCTATGGCTGGATAGGCCCGCAGGGCGCGCAGCAGACCGCTGCCCAGTGGGTAGCAGCTTGGCGGCGAAGGACGCGAGGATGGGGTTGCGGATGTTGGAGTTGCCGGCCTTGATGTTCTCAATCGTCAAATGCTGCGATCAGTTCTGTGGTTTCCATAGGTGGTGATGAGCTGGTGAGGGTTTCAAAGAGTCAGAATGCTCATGAGATTCGGAAATACAGCTTACTGCCCAATCACCGTACTGAGCGTTCCACAGTGAGGCCATTCCAGCCGCAGCGCCAAGCTGCAAGGTCGATAGGCACCGCTCGCGGACGCCTCCGCCGCCCACTGATCACTCCCCGCCTCAAAAGAGCCCGGACAGGTCGGCGGTCTGCAAACCGGCCAGCGGCAAAGGAACAGCGCCCAGACCGCTCGGCGTCATGACATCGGCATAACCGTGCGGCCCCGGTCGACGGTGGATGGTCAGCCGCCGACCGCCCAGGTCCACCAGCCAGACCTCGGGGATGCCGGCGCGGGCATAACGCGGCAACTTGACCTCGCGGTCGTAGCGCAGGCTGCCGTCGGCCACCTCGATCAGCAGCAGCACGTCGGCCCGTTCGGCACGCGCGCCGTCGCTGCCGGGGCGCAGCAGGGTGATGTCGGGCCGGGGTTCGCAGTGGTCATCGAGCCCGATGGGCTCATGCAAGGCCACGACCGCGGACCGCTCGACGGCCTCCCGCAAGCGGTCGGCGATCAGCGCGGCGCTGCCGGCATAGGGCTGACCAATCGGCGGCAGTTCGATGATCTCCCCATCGATCAATTCGGTGCGCAGTTCGGGGGCGAGGATGCCGAGTTCGCCCATGCGACGGTAATCCGCTACCGAGAGACGGTGAACGCGGGCCAGTTGATGGACGATTCTGTTCATCGTGTTGCACGCGTCAATGCCCGTCGACCGGCATCAGAAGAGACTGGTCAGGTCGACCATCGCCGGCACGCCGACGGGCACGGGCAGCCGGCCAAGAGTGTCGGGAATGGTCTCAGCGGCGTAGCCGTGCGGCCCCGGTCGGCGATGGACCGTCAGGCGCCGGCCTCCCAGATCCACCAACCAGACCTCCGGGATGCCGGCACGGGCGTAGCGCGGGAGCTTCACCTCGCGGTCATAGTGCAGGCTACTGTCGGCGACCTCGATCAGCAGCAGCACGTCCGCGGGACCAGGGTGGGCGGTGCGGTAGTAGTCGTCACGCGGACGCAGCAAGGCGATATCGGGCAGGGGTTCGCAGTGGTCATCGAGCCACACCGGGTCTTGCACGGCCACGATCGCAGCGGCGCCGACCGCTTCCTTCAAACGATTGGCAATGAACTTGACGGTCCCGGCGTGTGGATGACCAATCGGCGGCATCTCCATGATCTCCCCATCGATCAACTCGGTGCGCAACTCGGGACCGAGGATGCCGAGCGCACCCATGCGGCGGTAATCATCGACCGTGAGACGATGAACCCGGGCTCTGATCTCTGCGGTGGCGCTCATCGGACTTCACCATGGATCACTGTCGATGTTGGTTTTTCGTTTGCTGTTCAGGCCTTGCCGTAAATGGCGCTGGGGTCCTTGAGCACCGGCGCGATCTCGGCCCAGGCGCCGTCACCGTCGAGTTGGCGATAAAAGCAGTTGTGCCGGCCGGTGTGGCAGGCGATGCCGCCGCGCTGCTCGACCTCGAGCAACACCACGTCGGCGTCGCAGTCGATGCGGATGCCGTGCACCACCTGCTGATGACCGGATTCTTCGCCCTTGTGCCACAGGCGCTGGCGTGAGCGCGACCAGTAGACGGCGTGGCCGGTCGCGCGGGTCAGGGTCAGTGATTCGCGATTCATCCAGGCCATCATCAGGATGGTGCCGGTGCCGGTCTCCTGGGCGATGGCGGGTACCAGTCCGTCGGCATCCCATTTGATGGCATTGAGCCAGTCTGCGTTCATTGGTGTCTGTCCGTTTCAGGGGTTGGCGGCCGCGATCTCGTCCGCCAGGCGCTGCCCGGCGGCGAAGTCCAGGGTGCCCTCGTAGATGGCGCGGCCGGTGATGGCGGCGACGATGCCGCGCCCGGCGCCGCGGCCGGCGACCGCGGCCAGCGCGCGGATGTCGTCGCTGTTGGTGATGCCGCCGGAGGCGATGATGGGGATGGCGACCGCCGCGGCCAGTGCGAGGGTGGCCGGAATGTTGGGGCCGGTCATCATGCCGTCGCGGCCGATATCGGTATAGACGATGGCCGTAACACCATCGCCCTCGAAGCGTTTCGACAAGGACTCCACCCGATGTTCGGTGAGTTCGGCCCAGCCTTTGATGGCGACCTGACCGTCTTTGGCGTCCAGGCCGACGATGATCCGCCCCGGAAAGGCGCGGCAGGCGCGGGCGACGAAGGCCGGTTCCTGCACCGCCTGGGTCCCCAGGATGCAGTAACTCACCCCGGCCGCGAGATAGGCGGCGATGGTCGCCTCGTCGCGGATGCCGCCGCCGGCCTGGATCGGCAGGTCGGGAAAGCGCGCGGCGATGGCGCGGATGGCCGCGCCGTTGACCGGCTCACCGGCGAAGGCGCCGTTGAGATCCACCAGATGCAGTCGGCGGGCGCCCTCCCCCACCCAGCGCGCGGCCTGCTCCACCGGGTCATCGGAAAAAATGGTCTCGTCATCCATGCGGCCCTGGCGCAGCCGCACACAGCGGCCGTCCTTCAAGTCGATAGCGGGGATCAACAGCACGGGGAATCTCCCTTAAGAGCGGGGCGAAAGGCGAATCGGATCACAAGGCGCCCTTGGTCGAAGGCAGGATCCCGGCCATGCGGGGGTCCGGCTCCACCGCCATGCGCAGCGCCCGCCCGAAGGCCTTGAAGAGGGTCTCCGCCTGATGATGCGCATTGTCGCCGCGCAGGTTGTCGAGGTGCAGGGTCAGACCCGCATGATTGACCAGACCCTGGAAGAACTCATGGAAGAGATCGACGTCGAAGGCGCCGATCATGGCGCGGGTGAAGTCGCAGTGGAAGGTCAGACCCGGCCGCCCGGACAGATCGATCACGACGCGCGACAGCGCTTCATCGAGCGGCACATAGGCATGACCATAGCGGCGGATGCCTTTCTTTTCCCCCAGGGCCTGCGCCAGGGCCTGACCCAGCGTGATGCCGATATCCTCGGCGGTATGGTGAGCGTCGATGTGCAGGTCGCCGGTCGCGACAATGTCCAGATCGATCAGGCCGTGGCGCGCCACCTGATCGAGCATGTGTTCGAGGAAGGGCAGACCGGTCTGCAGGCTGGAGCGTCCGCTGCCGTCCAGGTCCAGGGCGACCCGGATCCGGGTCTCCAGGGTGTTACGCTCGACGCGCGCGGTGCGGTGACTGGTCTCGGTGGTCATGACGGCAAGGCTCGGCCTGGGCGCCGCGGGGCGCATGAGGCCGCTATTTAACCACAGGCGGCGGATGCGGCCCTAGCAGCCTGTCGGACTTGCAGTCCTGAAGCCTCGCCCGGCGGTCGGCTGACCTCGGGCGGCGTCGGCGTCCGGGATCGGATAAACGATGCAACTCGGCCTCACGCCTCCAGCCAAAAAGTCACAGGTCCGTCGTTGACCAGGCTGACCTGCATGTCGGCCCCGAAGCGGCCGGTAGCGACCGTCGGATGGGCACGACAGGCGCTGGCGACCAGATGGTCGAACAGGCGCTCGCCCTGCGCCGGCGCCGCGGCCGTGGTGAAGCCGGCACGGGTGCCCTGGCGGGTGTCGGCGGCCAGCGTGAATTGCGGCACCAGCAGCAGCCCGCCACCGATGTCGCGCAGGCTGCGGTTCATCCGGCCGGTGTCATCCGCAAAGACCCGGTAACCGAGCAGGCGTTCCAACAGCCGCTCGGCCCGCGCCGGCGTATCCTCCGGCTGCACGGCGATCAGGACCAGGAGCCCGCGGCCGATGGCACCCAGGGTCTCCCCGGCCACCTCGACCCGCGCCCACGTGACCCGCTGCAAGAGTCCGATCATCCGCTGCTCCGCTCACCCCAGCACGTGGGCGAAATGATCCGTGGCCTCCACCAGGGCCGCCCGGATGCCGGGTTCGAAGGCCGAGTGACCGGCATCCGCGATCACTTTGAAAGCGGCTTCCGGCCAGGCCTGATGCAGGTCCCAGGCGGAACGCAGCGGACAGATCAAGTCATAACGCCCCTGGACGATCGCCCCAGGAATCGCGGCGAGCCGGCCGGCATTGGCAATCAGTTGATCGGGCTCCAGGAAGGCGTTGTTCACGAAATAATGCGACTCGATGCGCGCCAGACTCAGCGCCAGATGCGGCTCGGCGAAATGGGCCTGGATAGTGGCGTTGGCCAGCAGGGTCGCGGTCCGGCCCTCCCAGATCGACCAGGCCTTGGCCGCCGCCATGCGCGTCACCTCGTCGGCGCCGGTGAGACGCCGGTGATAGGCGGCCAGCAGGTCGGCACGCTCCGACGCCGGGATCGGCGCCAGGAAATCCTCCCAGTAGTCGGGAAACACCCAACCGGCGCCTTCCTGATAGAACCAGCGAATCTCGAAGGGTCGACATAGAAAGATTCCGCGCACCACCAGCGCCAGTACCCGGTCCGGATGGGTCTCGGCATAGGCCAGCGCCAGGGTCGAGCCCCAAGAGCCGCCGAAAACCAACCAATGCGCTACCCCGAGCCGCACGCGAATGCGCTCGAGATCCGCCACCAAGTCCCAGGTGGTGTTCGCGGTAAGCGACGCGTGCGGGGTGGACCGACCGCATCCCCGCTGATCGAACAGGATGATGCGGTAGCGACGCGGATCGAAAAAGCGCCGATGCGCGGCCTCGCAGCCGGCGCCCGGACCGCCGTGCAGGAAGACCGCGGGGATGCCGTCGGGGCGCCCGCACTCCTCCAGATAGAGCCGATGGCCGTCACCGACCGGCAGCTCATAGGTGGCATAGGGCGTCTGCGGTGGATAGAGATCGTACTGTGTCTGTTTCATGACCGCCAGGATAGAGGGCGAAGCGCAGAACGGCAATCGGTCCCCCGCATCGGACAATTCCTACACCACGCGATAGGGATTGCCGACAAGCCCAGGCCGCCCGATCGGCCATACTCATACTGTCGCCATTCGGTAAACCAGGGACGGATCGGCCACGCGCCCGTGGTCACGCACATTCCTTAAACCAGACCAAGCACGGCGACACCCCCGCCGCGGGATGCGACGGGGGTTTTTATACGGAACGGTTATTCGTTTTCAGTTAAGGACTATCAAGTATTGGGTTACGAAAAACGAGAAACGAAAAACCAACAACGACGGGTATATGCTGTTACGCCTCGTCATGACGGGCTCCACGAGGACCTTGAGGCAAATCGACCAGCCCAGGGGAGCGCTCCGCCTACTCCTTACGTGCACACGCCTCTTTGCGCGCGCACTGTGCACAGGTCCCCATCACCTCGACGACCCGCCGCCTGGGCCGAAAACCGCTCTCGCGCGTGACGCTCTCCAGGCTGCGCTCAACGGCGTCGTCCTTGAGTTCGGCCACCCCGCCGCACTCCAGACAGATCAGAAACTCGCTGGAGTGCGGGTGTTCCGGGTGCTCGCACCCGACAAAGGCGTGCAGACTCTCGATCTTGTGGATCAGACCCTGTTCCAGCAGGAACTCCAGGGCGCGGTACACCGTCGGCGGGGCGACCACCCGCGGACCCTCGCGCATGGCATCCATGATCTCGTAGGCGCCAACCGGCCGACCGGCCGCACAGAGGATCTCCAGCACCCGCCGCCGCTGATCCGTGAGGCGCACGCCGCGTTCCCGGCACAGCACCTCGGCGCGAGCGATCTGCGCGCGCGGCGCGGTCATGCGCTTGGCCCCGCCGGACCGAGGGTGCCGCGCGCGGCAGCCACTGCCGCGGGACCGGTCCGCCGGGTCAGACGTTGCGCGCGCCGCCGGGTCAGCAACCCGCTCAGCACGGCGGAGAGCACATAGACGGCCCCGGCCAGGAGGATGATCGTCGGCCCGGCGGGCAAATCCGGCGTATAGGACAGGGCGAGTCCGCCGGAGGTGAAGCCGATCCCGAGCAAGGTCGCGATCACCATCATGCCCCCCAGTGAATGCACGTAATGACCCGCCACCGCGGCCGGCAGGGTCAGCAGCGCGATGACCAGAATCAGACCCACCACCTGGATCAGCAACACCACGGTCACCGCCACCAGACACAGCAGCAACAGATAAAAAAAGGTCACCGGCACCCTCCGCAGGCGGGCGAACTCCTCGTCGAAACTCACGGCCAGGAACTGCCGATAGAAGAGCGCCACGGTCAGCACCAGCGCCAGGTCCAACCCGGCCATCAGCCACAGATCCCGTTGCGGGACCAGCAGAATGTTACCGAACAGATAGCTCATCAGGTCCGTACTGTAACCCGGCGTCTTGGCGATAAAGAGAATACCCACCGCCATCCCGATCGCCCAGAGCGCCCCGACCAGGGTGTCCTCCTGCGCGCGCCAGGCGAGCCGCACGCCGCCGATGATCAGGGCCGACACCAGGGCCGCGATCAAGGCCCCCAGCAGCGGATCGAAGCCGAAGTAGAGCGCGGCGCCCATGCCGCCGAGCACCGAGTGCGCGATCCCCCCGGCCAGGAAGGCGATGCGCTTGACCACCACATAGGTGCCGATGACCCCGCAGCCGATACTGGCGAGCAAACCGGCAAGCAGCGCGGTGCGCAGGAAGTCATGTTCGGTCAGGGCGATGATGAATTCACTCATGGTCAATGTCCATGTGCCACGGCGCGCACATCCGCGTGATAAAGCCGGTGGAGCAGATCCCCATCCACCGCGTCGGTGCGATGGCAGATCAAGGTGCGGTTGAGACAGGCCACGCGATGCACAAAGCCGGAGATGAAGGCGATGTCGTGAGAAACCACCAGAATGGTCAGGCGCGCGTTCAGGCGCGCGAGCAACTCGAAAATATCGCCCTCCACCCGCTGATCGATATTGGCCGTGGGTTCATCGAGGATCAGTATCCGCGGTTCCCCCACCAGGGCGCGGGCGAGCAGCACCCGCTGCAACTGACCGCCGGACAAGCTCCCGATGCGTCGCGGCGCGAGATCCAGGGCTTCCACTTCCGCCAGCGCCGTCCGTACCGCCGCCCGATCCGCCGGACGGTACCAGCCCAGCGGCGGCCCGAGCCCCAGGCGGCCCATCAGGACCACCTGTTCCACCGAGATCGGGAAATCACGCGGAAAGGTCGGATACTGAGGCACATAGCCCAGATACCGTCGCGCGGCGCGCGGCGACCTGCCGAGCACCCGGATACGCCCGGTCTGCGGTGCCAGCAACCCCAGCATGAGCTTGAGCAAGGTGCTCTTGCCGCCGGCATTCGGCCCCACCAGCCCCAGGAACTCGCCCGCCGCGATCGTCAGATCGACGCCGACCAACACCGGAGTATCGCCATAGGAAAAGCCGAGATTCTCGACGGCGATGACCGGCTGGCCCAGTGATCCGCTGCCGGCCTGAATCAAGGGCGGACTCATGGCGCCGCCAGCCCGGCAATCAGGTCGGTAAGCCGCCGCAGCGTGGCGAAATAGTCCGCGGCCAGCGGGTCCACGGACGCCACCCGCCCGCCGATGGCCGCCGCGATCTGCTCGGCGGCGCGCGGGCTGAACTGCGGTTGAACCAGCACCACCGCCACCGCGTTGGCGCGCGCCGCAGCGATCAGCCCCGCCAGGGCGCGCGCCCCGGGCTCCTTGCCCTCGTATTCCACCGACACCTGGGTGAGCCCGTAGGTCTCCGCGAAATAGCCCCAGGCCGGATGGAACACCATGAATCGGCGCTCCTTGACCGGGGCCAGGCGGACCCGGATCGCGGCATCCAGGGCGTCCAGCTCGGCTGCGAAACGGTCATAGTTCGCCCGGAAGGCATCCGCCTGGTCAGGCCGCAGCGCGATCAAGGCATCGCGAATACCCGCCCCCATGGACTTCACCAGGGGTGGACTGGTCCAGACATGGTTGTCCATGGCCTCGTGGTCGTGATCCGCGTGGGTTGGCGCGTGATCCTGATCCGGTGTCCCGTCGTCATCCGCATGGTCGGCCCGGCCCCGCGCGTCATCAATCACTTGCCCCGGGTCGCTCGGCCGCAACCGGATGTTGTCGCGGGCATCCAGCACCCGCATCCGCGCGTTCGTCGCCCGCATGCGCGGAAGCCAGGCGTCTTCCAACGACATCCCGACCCGCACATAGAGATCCGCGTCCGCCAAAGCGGCCACCTGACGCGGGCTCGGCTCATAGGCATGGGGATTCTGGCCGGGCCGCACCAGCGCCTGTACCTGCACCTGATCGCCGCCGATCCGCTCCACGAAGGTCGCCAGCGGCACCACGGTGGCGAAGACCGACAGCGGCCGGTCGCCCGGATCGGCGGCCCCGGCAGCTCGGGACACGCCGATCGCCACAACCATCAAGAGCACGGCCAAGGCGGCCGAGCCAGCCCTTACGGCCATCATCGAAACCAGAGAGCGGGGAGCGAGGAACATGAAAACTCAGTAGGATATGGGCACCGGAAGACCGGCGGACAGGACGCCATGATATCTTATAACGTGCCGACCGCAAGGCCGGACGCGCGGCGTTGCCGGGCACCAGCGGCCGCCGTGCCGCCTGATCCGACGCGGGCCGGCGCACCCGGCAATCAATCAGAGGTGAGCAATGAATGTCATCGCACAATTCACGGTCATCCCCATCGGCACCGGCACCTCGCTGTCAGGCTATGTTGCGGCGTGCGAACGCGTCCTGGCCGCAACCGGACTGACGTACGAGCTGCACGCCAACGGGACCAATCTGGAGGGCGAATGGGAAGCGGTCATGGACGCGATCAAGCGCTGTCATGAGACCCTGCACGCCATGGGTGTGCCGCGTATCTCGACCAGCGTCACGCTCGGCACCCGTAGCGACCGCCCGCAGCGGATGGCCGAAAAGACCGCCAGCGTGAGGGAAAAACTGGCAGACCAGACTTAAGCGATGCGCGCCGATCAGAGTCAAGGCGTCAGCCTTTCGATCTGCGCCAGAAAGGCGTTGACCTGAGCCTCCAGTTGTGCGCAGGCGATCCGGGTCTGCGCGCGCTCAAGCTCCCAGCGCGCGTTGAGCTTGCTGAAATCGAAGGGGGGGCTGGTCGGTTCAGAGGTGGGATTGAGCATGGTAGTGGTGTTGCTGAATCATTTCGATGAGACCCATCGCCTGGTCTGTCGCGCGACGCAGACCAACCTGGTGATCAGCGCGCGCCGCTTCCATGATGACACTTACGCCGTCCGAATTTTTCCGTTGAATCCGGCAAGCAGGCCGCATTCTTCCGCCACCACCAACGAGGACAACACGATGGATCTTCAACTTCAAGGCAAACGCGCACTGGTCACCGGGTCAACCGCGGGGATCGGCTTCGCCGCGGCGCTCGGCCTCGCCCGCGAGGGGGCCGAGGTCGTTGTCAACGGGCGCACCCAGGCGCGCGCGGACGAAGCGGCGGCGCACATCCGGACCCAGGTGCCGGGCGCGCAGGTCAGGGCGGTCGCGGCCGATCTGTCGCAGGCCGCGGGCTGCGCGGATCTGATCAGCGCCGTCCCGGAACTGGATGTGTTGGTGAACAATCTCGGCATCTTTGAGCCGAAACCTTTCGCGGACATCAGCGACGCGGACTGGCTGCGTTTCTTCGAGACCAACGTCATGAGCGGGGTGCGCCTGTCGCGGCACTACCTCACGGGAATGCGGGCGCGCGACTGGGGCCGGATCGTCTTCGTCTCCAGTGAGTCGGGTGTACAGATTCCGGCGGAGATGATCCACTACGGCATGACCAAGACCGCCCAATTGGCGATCGCCCGTGGCCTCGCCGAGACCACTGCCGGCACCGGCATCACGATCAACAGCGTGCTGCCCGGGCCCACCCGCTCCGAGGGCGTGGCCACCTTTGTCGAGCAGATCGCCCGGCAGCGCGGCATCGCCTTCGCGGCGATGGAGCGGGAGTTTTTCGAGACGGCGCGACCCTCGTCGCTGCTGCGCCGTTTCGCCGACGTGGAGGAGGTCGCGAACATGATCCTGTACGCCTGCAGCGCGGCCTCGTCCGCGACCAACGGCGCGGCGCTGCGCGTCGACGGCGGTATCGTGCGCGCCATTCCCTGACGCGCTGGACGCGCGGCCGCGCGCACCCGGCAGCAGCCGCGCGGCCAATCACTTCTTGTACTGACTCACTGGAACGCTCATAATGCCCGGTTTTCCGCGATTCCCCTCTGCCTGACCCCCTCCTCGGACGCTCTCCCCGGATGCACTCCAGGCACCACCTACTCTGCGAGGTCCCTCATGGACTCCCCCAAGACGACCGAGGACGCCGGCGACACGCCGGACCAGGCCAACCCCGAATTGACACCTGACCAGACCCCGGTTGAGCCCAACCAGAATGGTGTACCGGCCGCGCCGTACACCGAGCCGGACGACGACACACCGAGCATCCAGGAACCCGCTATCCGGGAACCAGGGGCCAACAAGCCTGAAATTCGTGAACCGGCCGCTGACGCGGCCGGTGTCGACGCCACGGACCAGGGTGCGCGCGTGACGGCGACCGAGCCCACGACAGCCGCGCCCGCATCCGCCGATGCCGATGGCTTTGGCGATCTGGATCTGGCCCCCGCGGTCGCCCGCGCGATTGCCGAGCTGGGCTACGAGTCCACCACCGCGATTCAGCGCGAGTGCATCCCGCATCTGCTGGCCGGGCGCGATCTGCTCGGCCAGGCGCAGACCGGCACCGGCAAAACCGCGGCCTTCGCCCTGCCGCTGCTGTCCCGGCTCGACGCGAACTGTCCGCTGCCGCAGGTGCTGGTGCTGACGCCGACCCGCGAACTCGCGCTCCAGGTGGCCGAGGCCTTCCAGCGCTACGCGCACTATCTTAAGGACTTCCAGGTCCTGCCGATCTACGGCGGCCAGAGCTACGGGCTGCAGGTGCGCCAACTTCAGCGCGCCCCCCAAGTCGTGGTCGGCACGCCGGGGCGGATCATGGATCATATGCGTCGCAACACCCTGTCGCTGGACGCACTCAAAACGCTGGTCCTCGACGAAGCCGACGAAATGCTCAATATGGGCTTCGCCGAGGATATCGATTGGATCTTTGAGCACACCCCACCCGAACGGCAGGTCGCCCTGTTCTCCGCGACCATGCCGCAGGAGATTTTGCGGGTCGCCCGTGATCACCTCAACGACCCGGTCGAGGTGCGGATTCACTCCGCCACCGCCACGGTCGCCACCATCGATCAACAGCATTGCGTGGTCACCCGCTTCCACAAGGTGGACGTGCTGACCCGCATCCTGGAACTCGAAACCTTCGATGCGATGCTGATCTTCGTCCGCACCAAGGGCGGCACCACCGAACTGGCCGACCGGCTGCGCTCGCAGGGATTCGCTGCCGAAGCGCTGAACGGCGACATGAATCAGGAAATGCGCGAGCGCACGGTGGAACGCATCAAGGGCGGCAAGCTCGACATCCTGGTCGCCACCGACGTGGCCGCCCGCGGGCTCGACGTGGAACGCATCAGCCATGTAGTGAACTTCGATATCCCCACCGACCCCTCGGCCTACGTGCATCGCATTGGCCGCACCGGCCGGGCGGGACGCGCCGGCAAAGCGATCCTGCTGGTCGAACCGCGCGAGCGCGGTCTGCTGCGCTCCATCGAGCGGACCATCCGCCGCTCCATCCCGGAGATGAATCCGCCCTCGGCCGCTCAACTGAGCGCCTCGCGCATCGACCGGTTCACGGCCCAGTTGCGGGAAACCCTGACCGAGCAGGATTTGGATTTCTTCTACCGGTTGATCGCCCGGATCGAGAAAGAGCAGGAGTTGAACCTACTGGACATCGCCGCCGCCGCGAGCTACCTGATCCAGCGCGAACGTCCGCTCGAAGTGAAGGAAACGCCACGTGCACCGCGGCGTGACGCCTATCGGGACGGCGGCTACGAGCGTCCGCGGCGCCACGACGGCGCCCGCCCATTCGAGAACCGGCCCCGCCGCGATCAGGATGGCCCGCGCCGGGAGCGCGAGGCGGCGGGCGGCGAACGCCGCTACGACAACCGCGCCGAGCGCCCCGCACCCGCCTACCACCGGGAGCGCGCGCCGGAACGCGACGATCGCCCACCGCGGAGCGAGCGCGGCGGTCAGCCCAGCCAGGTCCCTTTCCAGGGTGAGCGCGGCCCGCGTGCGGATGAGCGACCCTTCCCGCGTGATCGGGACGGCCGCGGCGATCAGGCCCGCTTCGACCGGGAGCCGGGATCCTTCCGTGACGAGCGTGGTTACCGACCCGAGCGCGACACCCGGGCGCCGTTCCGGGATCAGGGTTCGACGCCATTGCGCGAACGCGACGGCAATCGGGACATCGGACGGAACGACCTCTATGATGACGACCGCGGCAACCGCTACCCGCAAGACGACCGACCCCGCGGCGACTATCGCGACACGCCGCGCGCGGATACCCGCCCCCCGCGCGACCGCGATGACCGGGGTCACCGGGATCGTCCGGAACTGATCCAGCACCGCATCGAGGTGGGACACCGCGATGGCGTCACCCCGCGCGAGATCGTCGGGGCCATCGCCAACGAGAGCGGGCTGGAAGGCCGTTTCATCGGTCACATCGACATCCAGGACGACCATGCCATCGTCGACCTGCCGGCCGGTATGCCGCGCGAGATCTTCAGCCACCTGAAGCGGGTCTTCATCCGCGGCCGGGCGCTGCAGATCTCCGTCCTGGACGGCCCGCGCCGTCCGCCGCAGCAGCGCCGTGATGATCAGGACGGCCGCCCCCCGCGGCCGCGGGATGACGGGCGGCCGCCGGCCCCCCGGCGCTTTGGCGGCGAGGACGGTCCGCCGCGCGGGCCGCGACCGGATCAGGGGTTGCCGCGTAAACGTCGGGACTGAGTTCCGGTCCCTCGGGACAGCGCGGCCAGCCGGCCGCGCTGCTGGGTTCGACTATCGGTCATCAGCCCCATCCGCACCCTGGCCACTATGCGAGACCCTGATACTTCAAGCGACAGTCCGGCCGAGCTACGGACCCTGGAGGGGCGGATCGGCCGCACCCACCTGCGTCAGCGCCTGGGTCTGGAAGGGGACCACGAGGTCTTCTGCTTCGCCCGTTCGGGGGCGCATTTTTTCTATCCGGAGAACTGGTATTCGGTTCACGGCTTCATCCGCACCGCCTTGCGACTGGTCGGTCTCTATGAGCGCGCCCAGCGCAATGCCCGGACCATCCGGCTCACGCACAACCGGCTGACCATCGCCGGACTCCCGCGCCCGTTCGCGGGGCTGCGGCTGCTGCACCTGAGCGATCTGCACACGGACCTGGACCCCCGCATTACCCAAGCAATCTGTGAGCGCCTGCGCGGACTGGACTATGACTTGTGCGTACTCACCGGGGACTACCGCGCCCGTACTTATGGCCCCTTCCAACCCGCGCTGGACGGTCTGGCACTGATCCGACGCAGTTTGCGGGCACCGATTTACGCGATTCTCGGCAACCATGACACGATCCGGCTGGTGCCGGGGCTTGAAGCCATGGGGATCAGAGTCTTACTGAACGAATCCGTGCCGATCGACCGGGCCGGCGCCGTGCTTCACCTGGCCGGCATTGATGACGCCCATTACTATCAGGTCCACAATCTTCACCAGGCCGCCGCCGCCATCCCGCCGAACGGCGTCGCGCTGCTGCTCTCCCATACCCCGGAAGTCTATCGCCAGGCCGCTCATGCCGGTTTCCAGGCCATGCTCAGCGGGCATACGCATGGCGGTCAGATCTGCCTGCCCGGCGGCTATGCGCTGACCTGGGACGCCCGCTGTCCGCGCCGCCTCGCCGCCGGGGCTTGGTCCTACGGAAGCATGAGCGGCTACACCTCGGTCGGCGCCGGCAGTTCGGTGGTCAACGCCCGACTCAACTGCCTGCCCGAGATCACGCTCCATGAGCTGCAGCCATGAGCAGGCGCGCCGCGGTAATCACCAAGTCGCCGACGGGTCGCGCATGATGGAGCATCTCCCGCAGATCCTGATGTTGCTGGGCGTGGCCGTCGCCGTGGTCCTCGCGTTTCAACAAGTCCATATCCCGACCAGCCTCGGTTACTTACTGGTCGGTGTCATTCTCGGACCACATACGGTCGGACCAACCGTTCACGTACCGGAGTTCGAAGCGCTCGCCGAGTTCGGTGTCGTCTTCCTGTTGTTCACCATCGGTCTCAACTTCTCCTTACCCCAACTACATGCACTCAGGCATCAGGTGCTTGGGCTGGGAACCGCACAAGTCGGATTCACGACGGCTGTCGTCGGCATCACCGTCTGGCTGGCCGGACTCCCGGCCGCCGCCGCGTTCGTGATCGGAGCCGTGTTCGCGCAGTCATCAACAACCATCATCGGCAGCCAACTGGCCGAGCAAGGGGAAGATAACAGCCCGCACGGCCGGCTCGGATTGGCCCTCTCCGTGTTTCAGGATATCACGGCGGTTCCCTTCCTAGTGGTCATCCCCGTCCTGGGCGCGGCGGTCGGTGCCGGTGTCCTGGCCGGCGCGCTCGGCTGGGCGATGATCAAAGCCGTGGCCGCGTTCGCGCTCGTTTTCTTTGTCGGCCGGTGGTTGCTGCGCCCGTTGTTCCATCTGGTCGCCCGGCGGCGCTCCGCCGAACTGTTTACGCTCGCGGTGCTGCTGGTGGCATTGCTGGCGGCCTGGACCACCAGCAACCTTGGGCTCTCGCTGGCATTCGGTGCCTTTCTCGCCGGCATGATGCTCGGCGAGACCGAGTTCCGTCATCAGGTGGAATCCAGCATCCGACCGTTTCGCGACGTGCTGCTCGGTCTCTTTTTCGTCGGTATCGGCATGCTGATCGATCCCGCCGCCATCCCCCGCATCTGGCACTGGGCCGTGTTGGGCGCACTGCTGATCCTGACGAGCAAGACACTGATTGTTGCGGCGATGGTGCGCAGCAGCGGCATCGACACGGTGACCGCCTGGCGCACGGCCTTACTGGTGGCCGTGGGTGGGGAATTCGGCTTCGCCCTGCTCGCCATCGCGCTCGATGCCAAGCTCATCGAACTGCACCTGGGCCAGATCGCACTGACCTCAGTGCTCTTCGCTATGATTGCGGGCGCCCTGCTGATCCGCTTCAACCAGGCCATAGCGACCCGCTTGGCGCGCCTCGGGCGCGGCCAGACGCACGGGATCACCGAGCCGTTACCGCAAGCGCCGACACCGGCAGTCCTGATCGGCGGTTATGGGCGGGTCGGACACGCCATCGCCATCCTGCTGCAAAGCAGCGGCGTTCCATTCGTCGCCTTTGATACCGAGCCCAAGCGGGTGGCACAGGGCCGCAGCGCGGGTCATCAGGTCCTGTACGGCGACATCTCGGACCCCGAATTACTGGCGGCGGCCCACGCCGAACGGGCCTCGTTGATCGTCATCACCGTCGACCGTTCATCGACCGCGTTACGCGCCGTCGCCGCACTGCGCGATGCTTGTCCCCAGGTCCCGATCATTGCGCGGGCCCGCGACCTCGAAGCCAGCGCGCAACTGCTCGACGCCGGCGCGACCCATGCCTACCCCGAAGCGATTGAAGCGAGTTTGCGCCTGGGGGCCACGGCGCTGCGGATGCTGCATATCCCGGGAGACGATATCGACCTGATTATCCAGGGCGTCCGTGACTGGGGCTACCTGCCGGTCGTGGAAGAAAAACAGGAATCCGGCCCCTAAACCGCGTCCAGCGCGGTATGGGATCTTGCCGGATGGGATCGGCCCGGGCAGACTCGACGATTGCTGGAGGTCTGTCCGGATATCATGTAGGAAGGCTATATCAGGTACGAAGGCTATACCCGTCGTTGTTGGTTTTTCGTTTCTCGTCTTTCGTAACCCAATGTTCGATAATCCTTAACGAAAAACGAAAAACCGAAAACTCAAAACCGTTCTGTATAGATCAGCCCCGCCGCCGTCCGGCCAGCCGTTTGCACACCGGGGTCAGCACCAGGTCCAGGACCACGAAGGCACCGATGGCCAGACCCAGATCGCCCCAGTCGAGACCCATCGCCTCAGCAACCAGCAGGGCCGGCAGCAACGTCTCGGGCAACTGATCGAAGACCGGCACCGACGCACTGGAGACGAGCCCCAACCGGCGCTTGGTGAAACTCGCGAGCAAATCGCCGGCCATGGCGGCAAGGGCAATGGTCAATCCCACCCCCCAGCCGCACCCCAGAATCCACGCGGCGACCGGTGTCAGCACCAGGGCCGCGGCCAAGCCCCGCCAGGTCTTGGAGCGCCCGAAGACCGGCCGCCCATCCCGCCACACCCGCCCCCCGTCCACTGGTCCGGCGGCAGCGCCGAACAGCAGACCCAACACGACCGGAGCCCCGTTGGCCAGCAGCAAGAGCAGGAGCAAGGTGAGCGGCAGACCGCAGTGGGACAGCATCTGAACACCCAACAGTCAGCGGATCGACGAGCGCAGTGGACCTGCCGCCCGATCACTCGGACGTCTCGTTAGTCGGGGACGAACAACTCCGCCTGATAGCCGGCATCGACCACGGCGCGAATCAGGGGCTCCGCGGGCACTTGACCTTCGATCAGTGCCATGCCGGTTTCCAGTTTCACCGCGGCACCCTCGACACCGGGGACCGATGCCAGCGCCCGCGAGACGGCACGGGCGCAGTGTTGGCAGGTCATTCCGGTGACCTTGAGTTCGATTGACATCGGCGTTGCTCCAAGTGCAGGTATACGGAACGGTTTTGAGTTTTCGGTTAAGAACGATTAAACATTGGGTTACGAAAAACAAGAAACGAAAAACCAACAACGATGG
>CAYYAY010000101.1:0-16861 GCA_964470155.1 uncultured Lamprocystis sp.
GGCTCCCACGCTCCTGCGTGGGAGCACGTGCGGGCGCTCCGCGTCCGGCGCCAAGTCCGGACGCGGAGCGCCCGCCCGGCATTCCCACGCGGAGCGTGGGAACGAGAAACCGGCGTGTCGGCCCCCTGTCGGTATATCCACAAAATCGGGTAGGGAAACCGCCAAGGGCCGGGCTTTCGATCGCCGCCACGCACGGTCTCCGGCGGAACCGCCGCGGGTGTCGAATCAACAAATCCAGCACTGACCGCACACCGCCTCCGGCGGCCGACACCTGACCACACACCCGAGCTAATACGGCATCATTTTTGCTTACTCGCGTGCTTTGATGCGGCCCAAGGCCCTGTGCCCGGCCGCCCTGCGCAATGGTGTTTTCAATCTTGACCAAGCCCTTCGATTGGCCCGGCGCTGCCGTGCGACCCCTCACCCAGTGGCCGGTTGCGGCCGCCTGTCCGGCCGAGCCAGCCTCCCGGCCACGCCCGGTCGGGCGTGCGCGCGGGGTGTCCGATGGCGCCTGAGACCCTGGGTCTGCTCGGCATCCTGGCCGGGCTGGCGCTCCTGATCTGGCTGGCCTACCGGGGTTGGAGCGTCCTGCTGGTCGCCCCGGCGGCGGCCCTGCTGGCCTCGGCCTTCGCCGGACAGCCCTTGCTGGCGTCCTGGACCCAGATCTTCATGGGCGGCGCCGCGGGCTTCGTGTCGCAGTTCTTCCCGATCTTCCTGCTCGGCGCCGTCTTCGGCAAGCTGATGGATGACAGCGGATCGGCGCTGGCCATCGCCCGCACCCTGACCGATCGGCTGGGACGCGAACGGGCGGTGCTGGCCGTGGTGCTGGCCTGCGCCCTGCTGACCTATGGCGGGGTGAGCCTGTTCGTGGTCGCCTTCGTCGTGGTGCCGGTCGCGGACGCGCTGTTTCGCCAGGCGAACATCCCGCATCGACTGATCCCCGCCGCGGTGGCGCTCGGCGCCTTCACCTTCACTATGACGGCCATGCCCGGCACCCCGGCGATCCAGAATGCCATTCCCATGCCTTATTTCGGCACCACACCCTTCGCCGCGCCCGGCCTGGGGCTGATCGGGGCCGCCATCATGTTGAGCTTCGGCCTCTGGTGGCTGAGTCGGGTCACCCGCCGCGCCCGGTTGCGCGGTGAAGGCTACGGACCGGCCTCGACCGCCGCGGTCGGCACCGGCGATCAACTGGCGCGCGAACGGGTCACGACCACCGACACCTTCGACCTGGCCGAATCCACCCGCGGTCACCAGAGCGCGGCGCTGCCGCCGTTCTGGCTGGCCGTGCTGCCGATGCTGGTGGTGGTGGGAATCAACATGGCGATGAGTCTGGCCGTGCTGCCGGGGTTGGAGCACGGATACCTCGCCGAGCGGCGCTGGGGCACGACTTCGCTGGCCGCGGTCGGCGGCATCTGGGCGGTGGCGACCGCCCTGCTGACCGCCATTCTGGTATTGGTCCTGGTCAATCGGCAGCGCCTGCCGGCGCTGCGCAAGACCATCAATGCCGGGGCCAATGCCTCGGTGCTACCGTCGCTCAACACCGCGAGCGTGGTCGGCTTCGGCGCGGTCATCGCCGCGCTGCCGGCCTTCGCCCTGATCAGCGCGGCCTTTCTGGCGGTGGGCGGCGGCCCCCTGGTGTCGCTGGCGGTCGCCACCAACGTCATCGCCGGCATCACCGGTTCAGCCGCCGGCGGTCTGATGATCGCCTTGAAGGCGCTCGGCGGGACCTATGTCGCTCTGGCCGCGCAGGCCGGCATCGACCCCGAACTCATGCACCGGGTCGCGGCCATTGCCGCCGGCGGGCTCTCCAGCCTGCCTCACAACGGTGCGGTGGTCACCCTGCTGGCGATCAGCGGCGCCACCCACCGGGGCAGCTACCGCGATGTCGCCATCGTCATGCTGATCGGCACCCTGCTGGCGCTGGGCACCATCATCGTCCTGGGTCTGACCTGCGGGGCCTTCTGAGCCGTCGGGTGGTTCAACGGGACTCCTCCTGAGCCGGCTGCACTGTGCCGTGGCGGCGCGCGGCACCGAAACGTTCAGCCAGACGCTCCATCAGGACGAAGGCCGCCGGCATCAGCAGCAGACCCACGATCACCGACAACAGGATACCGCCGAAGATCGTCAGGCCGATCGACCGGCGCGCCATACTGCCGGGACCCCCGGCAATGACCAGCGGCAAGGTCCCAAGCAGAAAGGCCGCGGCCTGCATCAGGACCGGGCGAAAGCGCAGCCGGCCGGCATGGACTGCCGCTTCGACGATGCCCAGACCCTCCTCCTCGCGGCTCTTCTTGGCGAACTCGACGATCAGGATGGCGATCTTGGTCGCCAGCCCGAACAACAGCACGATGCCCACTTGGGCATAGATGTTGTTGTTGATGACCGGCAGCAACTGATTGACCAGGAACAGCACGATCAAGGCCCCGAGCACGGCGACCGGCACCGCCATCAGCACGGCGAACGAGAGGGTCCAGCTCTCGTACTGGGCGACCAGGAACAGGTAGATGAAGACCAGGGAGATCGCGAAGATGTAGAGTGCGGTATTGCCGACGATCACCTCCTGATAGGACATGCCGGTCCAGGTGAAGTCATAGCCGGGCGGCAGCGACCTGGCCGCCACCGCGGCGAGCGCCGCCATGGTTTGCCCCGAACTGTAGGCCAGCCCGGACATGCCGTGCAGGGTCACGGCATCGATCATATTGAAACGGCTGAGTTCGTTGGGACCGGTGCGCCGTTCCACCTGGATCAGGGTCGTCAGCGGCACCATCTTGCCGTCGCGATTACGCACCTCCAGGCGGCCGATATCCTCGATCTTGCCGCGCGATGCCGTATCGGCCTGCATGATGACTTGGTACACCTTGCCGAACTTGTTGAAGTCATTGATGTAGCGCGACCCCAATGCATCCTGGATCAGGCCGTAGATCTGCTCGACCGATACGCCCATCTGCTCGGCCCGATGGCGCTCCACCGTAATGTAGATCTGCGGCACCCCGACCTGGAAGGTCGTGAACAGGTGCGCCACCTCCGGCCGCTCGTTGGCCGCCGCGATGAACGCGTCGACCACCGTGCCGAAGGTCGCCGGCGACGCACCGGCGTGGTTGCGGATGACCATCTCAAAGCCGCCGGACATGCCCATGCCGGGGATGGCAGGCGGAATGAAGGGCATGACCTGGGCCTCGGGAACCTCGGCAGCGAAGCGCCCGCCCAGTGACTTCAGCATGCGAAACAGCATGGTATCCGGGGTGGTGCGCTCCTCCCATGGCGCGAGAATGACGATGATGAAGGCGTTGGTCGAGGAATAGGACTGGGTGAGACCGTTGTAGCCGGCCATCGTCATGAAATGACCGACGCCGGGCGTTTGGCTCAGAATGCCGCCGACCTTGGCCGTCACCGCCTCGGTGCGCTCCAGCGAGGCGCCCGGCGGCAGTTGCACGTTGACCATGAATTTGCCGGTATCCTCCGGCGGAATGAATCCGGTCGGCAGACGCAGATAGAGCACGACGGTGGCGCCCAGGACCAGGATGAAGAGGACGACCATGAGCGGCACCCGCCGCCCCAGCCGACTGACGGTACCGCTGTAGCGGTCGCCGAGCCAATCGAAGCCTGCATTGAACCAGCGGAAGGGTGCCCAGACGCGGCCGGTTGGCGGGCGCAGGAGGTGCGAGCACAGGGCCGGGCTCAGGGTCAGCGCATTCACGGCCGAGAGTGACACCGCCGCCGCGATGGTCAGCGCGAACTGCCGGTACAATTCCCCGGACAGCCCCGGAAAGAAGGCAATGGGCACGAACACCGCGAGCAGGACCAGGGTGGTCGCAATCACCGGTCCCGTGGTCTGGGTCACGGTCTTCCACGCGGCCTCGCGGGGCGAGAGTCGCTCGTGTTCCATCAGCCGGTTATCATTCTCGATCTCCAGAATGCCGTCGTCCACGACGATGCCGATCGCCAGGATCAGGGCGAGCAGCGTGATGACGTTGATTGAGTAGCCCATGACCAGGATGAAGGCGAATGTCCCGATCAGCGCGATGGGGATGGTCACGGACGGCACCAGGGTCGAACGCGCGTTCTGCAGGAAGATGAAGACCACGGCCACCACCAGCACCACGGCGATCAACAGCGTCTCGGCCACCTCGGCGATGGCCGCGCGCACATAGATCGTGGTGTCGTAGTACATCGCGGCTTCCAATTCCGGGGGGAAATCGCGGCGCAATTCATCGAGCCGGGCCTTGATTTCATCCACGACGGCCAGGGCATTGGCCCCCGGACGCTGATTGACGATCATCAGCGCGGCCGGAGATCGACCATCGAGCCGGCCGGTGGAATCGTAATTCTTGGCGCCGAGTTCGACGCGTGCCAGATCCCTGACCCGCACGGTGGCGCCGGTCGGCAGCGTCTTGACCAGGATGTCGCCGAATTGAGCGGGGTCCGCGAGCCGTCCGGGCAACTGCACCGTATAGGTCAATTGCTGACCCTGGGGCGCCGGTTCCGAGCCGATGCGCCCGGCCGCCACCTGAGTGTTCTCGGCCTCGATGGCCGCGGCCACATCGGCCGGCGTCAAGCCGACCGCGGCGAGCTTGTCGGCCGCCAGCCAGACCCGCATGGAGTAGGTCCGATCCCCGAAAAGCTGCAGCGCCCCGACCCCGGGGATGCGCCGCAGGGCGTCCACCAGGTGGATGTCGGCATAGTTGTCGATGAATACCGGGTCATAGGCCCCGGTGGGTGAGGTCAGCGAGATGACGCACAGAATGTCGGTGGACTTGCGTTCGACCTTGACGCCCTGCCGCTGGACCGGCTGCGGCAATTGCGCCATGGCCCCGTAGACGCGGTTTTGCACGTCCACGGCGGCGATGCGTGCATCGGCGCCGATGCGGAACGTCACGGTGATGTTGGCGCTGCCGTCATTGAAGCTCGACGAGGTCATGTAGAGCATGTCCTCGGCACCGTTGATGGCGTCTTCCAAGGGGGTGATGACGCTCTCGGTCACCGTCTTGGCGTCCGCACCGGGCCAGCTCGTCGTCACCACGACCGTGGGCGGGCTCACGTCCGGATACTCGGAGATCGGCAGGAACCGCATGGCGATCAGTCCGCACAGCACCGTGATGATCGCGATGACGATCGCAAACCGCGGGCGGTCGATGAAAAAGTGGCCGATGTACATGGCGGCTAATCCTGGCGTCCGCCGGCGGCCGGATCCGGGTGAGCGGCCGGCGGGGGCGCGGACGCCGGTTCCGGTGCCGCGGCAGCGCCCGCCACGACCTCCACGGCCACGCCCGGCCGCAGCCGTTGCAGACCTTCCGCGACCACCTGGTCACCGGCCGCCAGACCGTCCAGAACCACGATGCGGCTGTCCACGGGGTCCCCGAGGGTGACGTTGCGTCGCTGGGCTTTGCCCTCGCCGTCGACGATATAGACGTACTGGCCGAGCTGGTCGCTCAGCAGCGCCGACTGCGGAATCAGCAGCGACGGGATCCCGAGCTCGCGCTGGAGCAGCACCTGCACATACATCCCGGGACGCAGCCGGTTGGCGGGGTTGGGCAGGAGCGCATAGGCCGCGATGCTGCCGGCGGCCGGGTCGACACGATTGTCGAAGAACTCGATGTGTCCGGTTTGATCGAACGGCTCGCCGTCGGACAGGCTCAGTCGCACCGCGACCCGGCCAATCTTGTCCTGGTCGGTGAAATGAGCCAGATAGAGCCGCTCGGGCAACTCAAAACGGACACGTATAGGGTCCAGCTGCACCAGGGTGCCGACCGCCTGGCCGACGTTGAGCCAGGTGCCGGGGCTGACCGTGGAGACCCCCAACTGGCCCGGAAACGGGGCATTGATGTCCGTGTCGGACAGGTTGATCCGCGCCACGTCGCGATCCGCCTCCGCCTCGGTGACCTTGCCCGCGGTATTGTCGCGCTGGGCCCGGGCGTTCAGCAGGTCGGCCTCGCTGGTGTTGCGTTTTTTCCACAGCTCTTCCTGACGCGCCAGGGACACCTCCGAGTTGACGAGCTGGGCCTTGGCGGCCGTCAGGGTTCCCTCGGCGTGCGTCAGATCCGCCTGGTAGCGCGCCCGCCGGATGCGGTAAAGCGCCGCGTTGGCCTTGACCATGGACCCGTCGGGAGCCGGTTGAGCGTCCAGGAATCCCGCCACCGGTGCCACCAGTGTGATGTCCTTGAAGCTTCGGGTCTCGCCGGGGAAGCGCCGCTGAAAGGGCAGCGTTTCCTGCCGGACCGGGGTGATGACGACGCGAGGCGGCCCCTGCTCACCGCCGAACAGCGCATTGTTTTGTTTCCCACAGCCCGTGACCACAGCGGTCGTCACCAACCAGAACAGCGCCGTGCGCAGCGTCGCGATCTTCATCGACGTCTCCGGATCGTGCATCGCAAATACTTGAACGTGGAATGGGATTCTACGCGCTCCGCGAACGGCGGGAAACCGTGGTCCCGCGCGCCCGCCGTCACGCGGAGCCGGTCCCCTGGGCCGCCTTCATGGAGGCTGGCCACACCTGTCGTGCGCCGACCCGGGCCACGCTGCAGCGGGCTGACGCCGCCGCGCTGCAACCCGATATCGCCGATCGTCCGCGCGCCTGATACGATGGCCCATCCCCGCCGTGCTCGATCGCGATCACACTGCTCGCAGGTGCAGGCGCGCCGCGGCCAGGCTTTTGGATCGCTCCACCGAACTTCTCCATGCGTGCTCACCATCGCCTCAGCATCCAGTCGAAGCTGATTATCCTGCTCCTGTTGGTGAGCCTCGGTTCGCTCGCGGTGACGGCCTGGATCGGATATTCCTCGGCACGGGAAGTGCTCTCCCAATCGGTGGAACATCAGCTCCAAGGCGTGCGGGTCGAAAAAACCCGCGCCGTTCGCACCATGTTCGAGTCGCTGCGCGAGCGGGTGCTCGGGTTGGCTGAAAGCAAGGTCACCATCGACGGTCTGCGCAGCTTCCGGGACGCCTATCAGGCACTCGGCAACCCGACGCTGAGCGCCGCGGAGAACGCGCGCCTGGATGCCTTCTACCGCGACTGGTTTCTGCCGCGGCTCGACGCGAACGTCGACGGCGTGCCGATACTCGAACAGTATCTGCCCGAGCGGGCCGCCGAACGCTACCTGCAATACCACTATCTCGCCGCGAAGCCCCGCCCCGATGACGATGGGCAGGACTCCGGCACCGCCGCGGACGATGCCAGCACCTATGGTTCAGCGCACGCGTCATACCACCCGTCCGTTGCCCGCGCGGTCCGGATCTTCGGCTTCAGCGACCTGCTGCTGGTGGACGCCGCGACGCTCGACATCGTCTACACTTATCGGAAGACGCCTGACTTCGGTACCAACCTCGCGACCGGCCCCTATGCCGACAGTCAATTGGGCATCCAGGTCCGGGCGCTGCGCAGCCAGAAAGAACGGGATGCTTTTCGGGTCTCCGACTTCGAGCCCTATCGGCCGAACCTGGGACAACCCATGGGATTTGCGATGAGCCCCGTGTTCGACGGTCCCCAGTTGCTCGGTATCCTGGTGGTGCCATTCCCGATCGACCGGATCAATGCCGTGTTGACCGGCAATTATGGCTGGCGTGAGGAAGGTTTCGGCGTGAGCGGGGAGTGCTACCTGGTGGGCGCCGATCGGACGTTACGCAGCGAGCGGCGTTTGATGCATGAACACCGCGAGGTGTTTCTCGACGGGTTGCGCAACAGTCCGATTTCGACCCGCATCGTCGATGAGATCGCGCGCCGCAACAGCGCGATCTTCACCCTGCCGGTGGACACCGCCAGCGTCACCGCGGCACTGAACGGCCGCTCCGGCATCACCGCCATCACGGACTTTCGCGGCGAGCGGGTATTGAGCGCCTACGGCCCGCTCGACCTGGATTCCATGCGCTGGGCGGTCATCGCGGAGATCGACGAAAAGGAGGCGGATGCACCGCTCTTCGCGTATGGGCGCAAGGTCATCGTCGTGGTCACCGGCACCGCCCTGGTGGTGACCGTGATCGCGCTCGTCTTCGCGTACGTTCATACCCGGCGACTGCGCCAACTGACCGAGGGCGCACGGCGCCTGGGTGCAGGTGAGACCGGCGTGCGGGTGAGCATCGATTCCACCGACGAGTTCGGCGAACTCGCGCGCGTCTTCAATGAGATGACCCGGAGTATGCAGCAGCAGAGGGAGCGGCTGGAGGGTCAGATCCGCGAGAACCTGGAACTGCTTCACAACATCCTGCCCGCGTCGGCGATCGCCCAACGCCAGGATGGGGATCGGACGGCGCGACGCGAATTCGCCGATGTCTCGGTGCTGTTCGCCGATATCATCGGCATGGAGGAGTTCAGCGACCGGGTCGGCGAAACCCGGTCGCTGGAGATCCTCGGCGACCTCATCGAGACCTTCGACGAGGCGGCAGAGGAGTCCGGGATCGAAAAAGTCAATACTATCGGCGCCTCCTATCTCGCGGTGTGCGGCCTCTCCGTGACCCGCCCCGATCACACCCGCCGGGTCATCCGGTTCGCGCAGGAACTGGTGCGGATCGTCGGCGTCTTCAACCGCGATCACCAGGCGGACCTCGCCCTCGCGGTAGGCGTCAATGCGGGGCCGGTGGTTGGCGGCGTGATCGGTCGGCGCAAGTTTCTATACGACCTGTGGGGCGTCACGGTCGCGATCGCCCGCCGACTCGCGGCGGGTCAGGGCAGCGGCATTCATGTCACCGCCGCCGTTCGGGAGCGTCTGGCCGGACAGTTCCAGTTCGCCGGGCCCATCACGGGCGGCGACCTGGGCAAGGGGCCGATGGAATACTGGGAAGTTACCCAGGACCATCGAGGACCGCATCTTGATTGACCTACCGGCGGGACCGGTATCCAACTTCTGGCCGGCGGTCCTGCTCGCCCTGGGCTTTCCGCTGACCCTGCTGCTGCTCAATGAGCTCATCGCCACCCTGCGCGGCGGCGGCAATCCGTTGGTCCGCAGCCTGGTCACGCTGCGCAACCTGGTCGCCCCGATGCTGGCGCTCCTGATCTTCGTCCTGCGGGTCCTCGAATTGCCGCGCGACGACCCCGCGGTGCGGGTCATCGCCACGGCCTTCTGGCTGCTGCTGCTCTACGCGCTGCTGGGGGCGGTGAACGATCTGGTGTTTCGGCTCAGCGGCGCCGGAACCTGGCGCCAGCGCGTCCCCGAACTCTTCCTCGACCTGGTGCGCGCGGCCCTGGTGGCGGTCGGCGCCATCATCATCTATTCGAAGGTCTGGGACGGCGAGATCACCGGCGCGCTCACCGCCCTGGGGCTCGGTTCAGTCGTCATCGGCTTGGCCCTGCAGGAACCGGTGGGGAACCTCGTCTCCGGGCTGATGCTGCTCTTCGAGCGGCCCATCTCGGTGGGTGACTGGATCGAGACGGACAAGATCAATGGCCGGATCATTGAAATCAATTGGCGCGCCGTGCATATCGAAACCGCGACCCGCGAATTGTATATCGTCCCCAACGTCTCCCTCTATAAGGGGGCCTTCAGCAACCTGTCGCGGCCGACCCCGCTGCGGACCGAGCACATCGAGCTCGGATTCAGCTACGATGACCCGCCGAACCGCGTCAAGGAGGTCATGCTGGACCTGCTGATGACGACCTCCGAGGTCCTGCACGATCCGCCCCCGCGGGTTCGCACCCTGAGCTATAGTGACTCCGCCATCACCTACCAGTTGGTGTTCAGCGTAGCCCAGCAAGACCAACTCGCTGCGGTCCGTGACGCCGTCATGACCCGGCTGTGGTATGTCGCGCGGCGTGCGGGACTCACCATCCCCCATAACAGCAGCCAGCCCGGCCGCGCGCCGCTCACGCCCGCGCAATGGCTCGCGGCGGACCATGCCCGCTTTCTGCCGGCGGTCACCGCCGGCGCAGACCGCGAGACTCCGATCATCGACTACGCAAATGGCGAGGACGTCCAGCAGCTCGGCACCCGCTTCCAGGGCTTTGCCCTGATCCTTGAGGGCCGCGCCGCGCTGCTGGCGGGTGATGCGCAGGGCCGCGCGGTCGTCATCGGCGAACTCGGCCCCGGCGAATGCTTCGGCAGTCAACTGACCGCCGGGGGCGCGAGCGACGACCTGGGTATCCGCGCATTGGAAGATGTCAAACTCATGGTATTCGACAGCCGCGCAATCAGTGACCTGCTGAACCGTTCGCCGGCCCTGGCCGCCGAGCTCGGCGATGCCATCGAGTCACGCCGCCGGGCCGCGCAGGCGCTGCGCCTGCGTCGCTAGGGCAGTGCGGATCGCCGGCCCGGGCAGGGGGTCGGATGGCGGGTCAGTCGGCGTGTTTACGGGCCAGCGCCTCGTCCCGTGCATCGTTGATCTCACGCAGGATGCTGTCGAGATCGGCCTCCAGATTCCGTCCTTTGAAATGGCCGGTGAGTTTGCTCTCCGGCGTCAACTTGCCGATCTCGTAGAGGTGCCAGATCTCTTTGCCGTAACTGGTGGTCAGCAATTGCGGCGCGAACTGGCCGAAATAGGCCGCCAGATTGGCGACATCCCGTTCCAGCATCCGCGGCGCATGATTGTTGGCCGCGGCATCGATGGCCTGCGGCAGATCGATGATCACCGGACCCTGGGCGTCGACCAGTACATTGAACTCGGACAAATCCCCGTGCACCAGACCGGCGCAGAGCATCTTCACCACGTCCTGGATCAACTGGCCATGGTACGCCAGCGCCTGCTCCCCGCTCAGCTCAAGATCATTCAGCCGGGGCGCCGCAACCCCCTCCGCGTCGGTAATCAACTCCATCAGCAGCACGCCTTCGAGGAAATGATAGGGCTGCGGCACCCGCACCCCGGCCGCCGCCAGCCGATATAAGGCATCGACCTCGGCATTCTGCCAGACCTCTTCCTGCTCTTGGCGTCCGAACCGCGTCCCCTTCTCCATCGCCCGCGCCTGCCGGCTATTGCGCACCGTGCGCCCCTCGCGATACAACACCTGCTTATGGAAACCGCGCTTATTCGCCTCCTTATACACCTTGGCACAGCGGACCGCGCCCTCGGACAACACCACATAGACCGCGGCCTCTTTGCCGCTCTTCAGCGGCCGGATCACCTCATCGACAAGACCGTCGCGCACCAGCGCTTCCAGACTTCTTGGAACTTTCATAGTCGCCCTTGTAGGCAGAGCCGGCCGGCCGCCGCATCATCAGGCGGCAACCGGCCGACAGTGCGAATGAATCAACAGGAAAAGACAGGACGAGCCTTGATCATGGCTGCCACGATGCAGTCGACGGCACGGTCGATCATGCGCGCGGCGGACCCTCGGGGCGCCAATCGATTCGTCGGGTCCACGGCCCGGATCGGGCACCGCAAGACCGCGGCACCCAGGATCCGCTGACCTTGGATGCCCCTATGGTAAACGTCGGGGCGCACCGGCAGGCTTCAATTTGAGCGACAGCGAAAAATTCGCTGCCAAGGCATTGATCATCAATCCGCCCGCCCCGCGCCCTCGTGACACCGCTCCAGCGGTGTCACGCACTCAGCACGCACCGCGGCCGGGATGACACAGCGCCGGGGCCAGACCGGCCGCATCGGCCAGGGCCGCCAGGGTGGCAGGTGCGGTTGGATCGGCGGCGCCCGCGGCCGCGGCCAGGGCGAGCAGCATGGCCTCGGCCACATTGGTGCCGAAGCTGCGCCCGCCCAGGCGCGGGGTACTGGTGACCAGGGTGTCGAGACCGCGCCGGGCGAGGAGCTCCAGGTCGGCGGCGGTGGTGGTGTTGGTGACCATGACCCGACCGCGCAGGTCGCGCGGCAAGTATTGATGCAATTGCAGGAAGTCCCCCGCCAAAATCTCCACGTCGGCCAGCAACGACTCGAAGCGGGGGTTCGGCGCGCGTCCCTGGGCCGCCCCGGTGGGATAAAGCAGGGACACCGGCAGGCGCAGTAAGAGCGGCAGCAGGGCGGCGGCCAGGCGCTCCAGGCTGCGCAATGAATGCAGGCGCAGGGGCAGGCCGAGTCCGAACATCAGATCACCCAACACCAGGCGGCAGCCCTGTTCCCTCAGGGCGAGGGCCAGGTCGTAGCGGTCGACGGCGGCGCTGACCAGCGCGGTGCGCCCGGCCGGCGCGTAACCGGCGGCCGTCAGCGCCGCCAGGGCACGCCGCTCCAGCAGGCCGCGGATGCGGCTGCCGTCGGCCAGCGGGGTGTGGCGCACCACCCGGCGGATGCGCCGGCCGTAGGCCAGGGGATAGGTACGCCCGCCCACCCGCAAGTCCAGCTCGGCCCCGCCGACACCGAAGGCATCCACCCGGCCGTCGTGCTGTCGATACAGGTCCAGGGCGCGCCGCGGGTCACCGTCGCAACCCAGGCGGCGCACCCGCAGTTGTCGCCCGAGCAGCGCGAGTTCCACCGTATGGTCGCGGGCGGCACTCCCCAGGCTGACGCTCAGCACCTGGATCATGGCAGCATCTCCCAGCCATGGCGGCGGGCCAGCCGGGCCAGGCGCGCCCCGCGGCCCACCACCACCGGATGCCCCACCAGGGCCAGCAGGGCGCGGTCGGACCAGCCGTCCGCGTAGACCCAGCAGCGATCGAGATCCAGGCCCTCGCGGCGCGTCAGGTCAAGCAGCAGGCGCGCCTTCTCCGCACCGTGGGGACAGACTCCGGACAGGCCGCCGGTGAGCCGACCGTTCCGCACCTCCAGGCCGCTGGCCAGCACCCGCGCGATGCCCAGGTGGCGGGCATAGGCCAGCACCACCGGCTCCAGCGACGCGGACAGCAGCAGCAGCGCGTCGCCGCGGCGCCGGTGCTCGGCGAGTCGCGCGTGCAGGGCCGGCCGCACCCGCAGGGCCGGCCGCTCCGCGAGCCAGTGCGCCGCCGTCTGCTCCAGGGCGGCCGGTTCCCGGCCCGCCAGGGCGCGGGCCAGGAGCGCCTTGATGGAGCGGTTGCCCACCAGGCCCAGCAGGTGGCCGCAGCCCCCGAGCAACAGCAGGAGCCGGCCCCCAAGACCGAGCCGGCCGCGGGTGAGGCAGTGCAGAAACAGGTGCCGCTGGGTGTCGCCGGGGACCAGGGTGCCATCCAGATCGAGGACGACGGTGGCGCCTGGCGCGCTGGTGATCATGGGGTACCGGTGCTCGTCTGCGTCATGGGTCTGTCCTCAATGGTTTCTGCGGCGGCGGGCGGTCGGCACGGCGGCATCGCTGCGCGACCCTGGCGGCGCGGCTGACGCCGTTTCCACCGGATCGCAGACGACGATAGCTCGGGTCCCGAGCAACCAGAACCGACATCGATCAAGCGGCGGGGCCTAGGAAACCACCGTCGGTGCGCCGTGCACATCATAGCGCCGACCGAGCCCCCGGCGGCGGCGCTCAACCGCGGATTGTAGGATGGGCAGAGCGCGGCGATGCCCATCACTCGGCGCCGCGGTATCCGGATGGGCATCGCTGCGCTCTGCCCATCCTCCGGCGCTCGAGCGACCACGTCGATTTCGATTGTACCCGGTCGGGCCTTCCCGCTCGGGAATCGTACTCGCGTCCGATCAGGCGGCCATCTCCGGGGCGCCGAGCGCGGCGCTGGCGAGTACAGCGAGCGCGCTGTCTGCACGTTGCTCGCGACTGAGCTCCGGCGCCAATGCGAGGACGCGACGCATAAAGGCGCCGATCGGGTCCGCGGTACTGTCGCCGGGCTCGCCGTAGCGGCGGCTCCAATTCTCCGCTTGTCGGACACGCTCGCTGTCGGGCAATGGCGTGAGGAGATGCAGAAAGCCCGTCTCGCGGCGCCGCTCCGGACAGTCCCGCTCAAGCCCGTCCCATTCGTTCATCGGCGCTTCGGTCTGCCACAGTCGAGCGGCACGCCAGGCCCAGGCATGGGGCGGCGACTCCGGGGCATCTTCCGGTTGGAGCCATTGATAGTACAAACCGGCCAACGCATCGCCTTCGAGTGCCTGCGCCGCGATGCTCTCGGACGGCGAAACTCGGGCGGTGCGGTCCACGCCAGCCAACGAGCGTGCAAACTCAGCGCCCAGCCGACCCCGACGGGCCACCTCTGCGAGAGCCCCCGCCTCTGGCGGCGACTCCTCAAGCCCATCGGGTCTAGCTGGAGTGTTTGGGAAAGAGGATGTTGGGTGAGCATCCGGGCCGACGATTAGGAAACCGGCCGGCGCGTCCTCGTCGAGCGGGTCGTCCAAACCGAAAAGATCCCACCCGCCCGCGAGTGCCCCGCTCACATCTGCCCGCAGCCGTTCAAGCGTCTGACGGGCCACTTGATTGTCGGGGTGGCGAGCGAGGAAGGTGTCCAGCAGGCTCAATGCCTCCGATTTGCGGTTTCGGCGCGCAAGCAGCCGGACTAGGACGACGCGCGAATGCGCGTTACTCGGGCTGAGCTCGGCCGCCTCGCGCAGCCAACGCTCGGCCTCGTCCCAGCGGTCCTCGCCGCGGCGGATCAAGAGCCGGGCAAGTTCGACGCGCGAGGCCTCGTCGTCGGGAAAGAGACGGACCGTCTCGCGCAGCACCCATTCGCGAGCATCCCCGTATCCCTGGACCGCGAGCCAGTCCGCCCAAAGCGTCCAGCAAAAGGGGTTCGTCGGCTCCCAGGCGACGGCACGCTCGATCGGTTGGCCGAACCGCGCCAGGACATTGCCGGGAAGATCGGCGCGGGCAATCAGACGGCTGCCAAGGTTGTGCAGGGTGCGCACGAAGAAATAGCTGTTGCCTGTGGTTTCGGCATAGCGGCGGTTCTGCTCCAGTATTGCGAACAGGCGCTCGGACAGTTGTTCCACGGGTTGACTTTCAGCCTCGATATCTCGCTCGAGTGCCTTCCAAAATTCTTCGGACACGGGCTTGAACGCGCGACCGCGTCGCCCTTTGCCCGCAGGCTCTTTGGCCGGAGCGCCGCGAATCAGCTCGGAAAGGTCGCGCGCCTTTGGGTCCTCGGCACTTGTCTTGCGGTCCTTGGAATTGGCCACGAACCCATCGAGCGCCTCGGCTAAGACCTGCTGCCAATGGTTCGGTGCGCGTGGGTAGGCTGCTAGACGCCCGCGCAGCGCACCGAATTGCCGGTTGAAAAAGGCGCGGCCCTCGGCAGGCGTCGCGTAGCCGGCGAGGGCGTGGCGCAACAGCCCGTGCAGCATCAGGACCTGATTGGCGCGGGCGTCCCCGGAATTGGGGAGACCTTGGAGTCCGGCGAGGGCGACAATCAGGTACTCCGGTCGGGGGTCGGCCGCCAGATGCAGCCAGGCCGCGGTCTGGGCACCATCGCCCTGGCGACGCGTGAGGACGCGCCGGCATTCGAGCGCCGGGTCGCGCTCGGGCGCGAGGCGCAGTGGCAGCAGCCAGCGCAGCCAACCGTCCAGCGTCTCGCGCACCTGACGATTGGTGCGCGGCAGATCGAGCAGATGGACCGCGGTCAGCGCATCGCATAACCGCTTGCCGTAGACCGCGTAGCCCAGGCGCCGGACCTGAGCGGCATAGTCGCGACGCATCGCATGAAGCCAGAAGAGGAGCGCGCCGTCCAGTCGCTCGCGCGCCTGTGCCTCCTCGGGTCGGTCCGGAAATTCCTCGTATAGGAGCTCGGGCACATCCAGGCGCAGGTCGGAGCCGAGACCGGTCCGGCCGCTCATCAGGTCGGCGACTGCCCGCTCGGGGTCTCGCTCGAAGGTCTCGCGCCAGTGCTCGATCATGTTCTGCCCATCATTGGCTCGCCGAAGTCGACCCGGTTACAAGCGTCCTGGACGGCCAAGAGGTGAAGGTCCCGCGCCTCGCGCAACGGGTCGTCGCACAGGCAGTGCGGACGCTCAATCGTGCCGAGCTTCCACAGGTGCTCGCGCCGGTAGTCGATGCGGCAATGGAGGATCTCGGCGGTCAGGAGATCGGCCTGGGTCCCGTCCAGATGGAGCGTTGCCCCGAAGGGGTGCTCGCGCGGCGCCGGAAAAAAGAACTCGTGCATACCGCCGTCCAGCACGGTCGGCAAGGCGCAGGCAGTGGCGAGTTGTCGGCTCGACCGCACCGCCAGAACCTCGGCGAGCGGATAGCGCATTAGCGCCACCCAGATCGGGTCGGTTCCGCGTGGGCTTGGCGGGCCGTAGTGACCCAGACCCAGCCGGTCGCGCAGCATGTGAGGCCAATCGTCGGCATCCGCCTCGACCTGCACCTCGTCGTAGAAGGCGGCAAAGCTCGGCCGACCGTCGCGGCGGAGGTTCCAGCCCGCAAGAAACTCGTCGAGGGCCTTCTGTGCATCCTGGTTCCCGCTGTCGGCACGGCCCCGAATCGCGTCAAGTTCATTGAGCGTCAGGGTAGCGGATTTCAACGGGCGAACCAAGGTCTCCAATCGAACCAAGTCCTGGTTGGCCGCGGGGTCGAGCCAGGCGCCACGGTTGATCGACAGGAAGGCATCGGGTACCGACAGGCTGGGCACAGTGCAGGTCGTTTCGTAGTGCAACCTGTCCGCCTCCGACCAGTCTGCCGGAGCGATCGGCGAGGGGGCGGCGATCACACGGTGCAGGATGTCCTCGAAACGCTGCCAGCGCTCGGACGATGTCCGCTCGTCGAAGCGTCCGTTATCCGCGATAGCCGCGCGACTCGCCTCGGGCGAGCGGCTGAGCTGCGTCAAAAATGTCAGGGTTGTAGATTTCGGCGTGGTGCGTAACGACAATCCCCAGCCGCTGCTGCCCTTGGATTGCTCCTACCGCGGGGTCTTCGACCTCTGTATCGAGGCTCTGTCCGACCAGGAGCGTAGCGGCATCGAGCGTGATACCGTCATCAAGAAGGCCGAATACGCCGCCGGGGGCGTACCCGAGTATTTCATCCTGCACCAGAACCCCACCCACCAGGCGTTCTACACCCGCACCCCCACCGGGCTCTATACGCCCATCGCACCGCAATCCGGAGTCATCTGCTCGCGGGTGCTGCCGGGGCTGCAATTCCGCCCGGCCGACC
>CAYYAY010000102.1:0-16778 GCA_964470155.1 uncultured Lamprocystis sp.
GCGACGAGCGCAGCCTGCTCAATGATGCGCGGGAAGAAGGTCGGGAGGAAGGTCGGGAGGAAGGTCGCCGCGAAGGCGAATCCGCCGTGTTGGAGCGGCAATTGACCCGGCGGTTCGGCCCGCTCGACGCGGCCACCCGCCTGCGGCTGCAGGCCGCAACCACCGAGCAGCTGGGGACCTGGGCCGAGCGTATCCTCGACGCCGGCGCGGTGGGCGAGGTCTTCGCCGATCCCTGACCCGCCCAATGATTTCCCACGACCCCAGCGACAAGCTTCGTGTCCGAATCAGTTGGGTTATCGTATTTGTTGAGACACCATTCCCCCCGTGCCGTAGTCCCCGCCCCAGGGGTACTGGCGGGCGTCCTGACGACCGCGCGCCGCGCGCTCCCATTCAAACTCGACCATCGGCTGACCGTCCTGCGCGCCGCAGACCAGCAGCCGCACCTGATCGTCCCGGCCCCTGGGCGCGCGCGAGAAGACCTCGATGAAGAGGCGCGTCGGGTCGGCCGCGGCCCAGTGGGCGAGCGGCGCCCGCCGGCGGGTCGGCTCGCGGCTGTCCGGATCGATGCGGATGGCCCGCGTGTGGATCGGGGAAAAACCTGAAATCGATGGCGAAACGGGCGCGATCACCGTAGCGTTGCCAGTCGGTCATGGGGAGTCAACTCGCTGGTAGTCTTGGATATCGCCTAGCGTCTTCAGTTTGTTTACTTGGCGTCTGCTGACGACCTTGTCGCGTATCCATCGGTTGACCAGTTTCTGGGGTACCTCATTCCGTGTTTGAGGTTGGGCTCGTAGATCACTGGTGTAACAGTAGTCGTCGGCGTCATTAGGAAATACTGAAAAAACGGCAATCCACCGCAGAAGGCGAAAGCGTAGCGCCGCCGGCCGGGCACGGGCAAGCCGGCGCGCTCCGGTTACGCCGCCCCGCAGCGAATCACCCCCGACACGATCCCGAGAATCTCCAGCTCCTCGTGCCGCAAGTAGATGGGTTCCATGGCCGGATTGGCGGGTTGCAGCCGGATGCCGTCGGATTCGATGAAAAAGCGCTTGAGGGTCACGCGCTCGCCGTTGATCATGGCGACGACCGACTCCCCGTTGGCGGCGGTCTCGCGCTTTTCGATGATGATGATGTCGCCGTCCTGGATGGAGTCGTCGATCATCGAGTGACCACGCACGCGCAGGGCATAGCTGTTCTTGCGTACCATGTGCCGCGGTACGGTGACGGTGGCGCGGTCCTCCGGGATGTCGACCGGCTGCCCGGCGGTGACATACCCGAGCAGCGGGATTTCGACACCCGGCTCGCGGCCGAGACGCAGGGGCTCCAGGGCGGGGTTCCAGGTCGTGTGACGGCGCTTCGGCAGGATGTAGGCAAGGCTCGGACGCATCGGGTGTACCTCGTGGCGGGGTGGATCGTTCTCGATTCGTTCTCCTCCAGACAAGCATAGACTATCCGAACAAAAAGAGAAGAAAGCGCCATGCAGCTCACCCCTCGCCAACAGCAGGTCCTGGATTGCCTGCGGCAGCACGCCGCCGACTTCGGCCGGGCGCCCACCCTCGACGGGCTCTGCCGACTGCTCGGCATGCGCTCGCGCGGGTCGCTCCACAAGCATGTGCGGGCGCTGATCGCCGCGGGTCTGGTCGAGCCGCTCAACGGGCGTCACCGCGGCATCCATCTGGTCACGCAATCAACCGACGAAAATACCCTGCCGCTGCTCGGCAAGATCGCCGCCGGACGGCCGATCGAGGCCCTGCCTCAACCGGATACGATCGAAATCCCGCCGCGACTGCGCACGTCCAGACCCTGCTATGTGTTGCAGGTGACGGGCGATTCGATGGCCGAGGCCGGTATTCTGGATGGGGATTTCGTTGTGATCGAGCGGCGCGAGACTGCCCGCAACGGCGAGATCGTGGCGGCGCTGATCCGCGGGGAGGAGACGACCCTCAAGCGGATCATCCAGGAGCCGGGGCGGGTCACCCTGATTCCCGCCAACCGGGGCCTGTTACCGGTGGTGTATGCGCCTGAGGAGGTCGCGATCCAGGGTGTGCTGGTCGGGCAGATGCGCGCGTATCATTGAGCTTCAGGAGGCCGGATCGGTCAGGGCCGACCCGACCCCGGCGGATCGATCAGGCCGCGTAATTGGCCGCGACGAAGGTCCAGTTGATCTTGTCCCAGATGGTTTCCAGATACTTGGGACGGGCGTTGCGATAATCGATGTAGTAGGCGTGCTCCCAGACATCAACGGTGAGCAGCGCCTGCTTGCCGGAGGTCAGCGGGCAGCCGGCGTTGGCGGTGTTGAAGATCTCGATGGAGCCGTCGGCGTTCTTCACCAGCCAGGTCCAGCCGGAGCCGAAGTTGGTGACGGCGGACTGGTTGAACTGCTTCTTGAACTCGTCGAATGAGCCGAACTTGGCGTTGATCGCATCCGCCAGGGCACCGGTCGGGGCACCGCCGCCGGTGGGGCTCAGACAGTTCCAGTAGAAGCTGTGGTTCCAGACCTGAGCGGCGTTGTTGAAGACCCCGCCGGAGGACTTCTTGATGATGTCTTCCAGCGACATGGACTCGAACTCAGTCCCCGGAATCAGGTTGTTCAGGTTGGTGACATAGGCCTGATGATGCTTGCCGTAGTGATAATCGATGGTCTCGGCTGAGATCACGGGCTCCAGGGCATTCTTTTCGTAGGGCAGCGCGGGCAGTTGATGTGCCATGATCGGAGGTCTCCAAGGGTGAGTGAGGTGCGAGTGAAGTCAGACTCAAGCCCAGGCCCGCACCAAGGGGCGGCCCGAGACCTGATACCGGCGGCCGTTCTGCGGCCGTGCAACTGATCTGCGAATTATGGCCGCGTCGGCGGCTTTGCAACCTGACCACCAAGACAGCGAGTTGCCGCCTATGCCCCTCGACCCCGTCGACCTCGGTCTCTTTGCCGGCCGGCTGAGCGCGCTGTGCGACGAAATGGGCGCGGTGCTGCGCACTGCCGCCTTCTCGCCCAATATTCGCGATCGGCTCGATTTCTCCTGTGCCGTCTTCGACGGCCAGGGCGGCTTGTGCGCCCAGGCCGCCCATATCCCGGTGCATTTGGGGAGCATGGCCTATGCCATGGCCGATGTGGTGGCCGCGCTCGATTGGTCCCCTGGGGACATGGTGGTCCTCAACGACCCCTATCTGGGCGGCACCCACCTGCCCGATGTGACCCTGATCGCGCCGCTGTATGCCGCGGCCCGGGGCCGAGCCGATCGAGACGGAGCGCCCATCGCCTTCCTGGTGAACCGGGCCCATCACGCGGATATCGGCGCAAGCAGCCCCGGCTCGATGCCCTTGGCACGCACCCTGGCCGAGGAGGGTCTGATCCTGCCGCCGACCCACCTGATCCACGGCGGTGTCCTACAGACCGAGTTCCTGGAGGGGATCCTCGGCGCCACCCGCAACCCCGGGGATGCCCGCGGCGACTTCTTTGCCCAGATCGGCGCCAACCGCGCCGGGCTCGCCCGCCTGGGCACCCTGGTGGACGGGATGGGGGCGGCGGCCTACCGCGGCGCGCTGGTCGACCTCAACGACTATGGCGAGCGCCTGGCGCGTGCCGCCCTGGCGGTGCTGCCGCCGGGTCTCTATCGTTATGAGGACTGGATGGACGACGACGGCCAGGGCACCCGCGACATCCCGATTCGGGTGGCAATGACCGTTTCCGCCGGCAGCGTGCACCTGGATTTCAGCGGCACCGCGCCCCAGGTCCCAGGCAACATCAACTGCCCCCTGTCGGTGGCGGCGGCGGCCGTCCTCTACTGTTTCCGTTGCCTGATGCCGCCCCAGACCCCGGCCTGCGCCGGGACTTTCCGACCGATTACGCTGACCGCTCCGGTCGGCTGCCTGCTCAATGCGCGGCGGCCGGCCGCGGTGGCCGCCGGCAATGTCGAGACCAGCACGCGGGTGGTGGATGTGGTGCTCGGCGCCCTGGCCCAGGCCGTCCCGGAGCGGATTCCGGCAGCCAGCCACGGCAGCATGAACAATCTGGCCATGGGCAGCACCGACCCGGCCGCGCCCTGGGACTATTACGAGACCATCGGCGGCGGCATGGGGGCCGGCCCCGCGGGCGGCGGCTGGTCCGGGGTCCAGACGCACATGACCAACACGCTCAACACACCCATCGAAGTGCTGGAGTCGCGCTATCCGCTACGCGTCACCCGGTATAGTCTGCGGCGCGGCTCAGGCGGCGCCGGACAGCGGCCCGGCGGCGACGGTCTGATCCGGGAGATTGCGTTCCTGGCCCCGGCCCAGGTGACCCTGCTCACCGAACGCCGCAGTCACAGGCCCTGGGGCAGCGGCGGCGGTGCGGACGGGGCGGCCGGCGTCAACCGGCTCAACGGCCGGGACTTGCCGGGTAAGGTGGCCCTGCCGGTCGCCGCGGGTGAGCGGCTGCGCCTCGAGACCCCGGGCGGCGGGGGCTGGGGCGCTGAGGACGATTGCGCCGCGGATGAACGTGAGCGCTGATCATCGTCCCGGCAAGTGCCCCAGCGTCGCGCACTGGTCGAGTGCTTTACCGACCCGGTGGGAGCGGCGTCCTGCCGCGACGGGACCAAGCGCGCAGCCGCACGCTTAGTAACTGTCCATCAATTACTTCCCGCTTTGGGCGCCAATGTCGGCCAACAATCGGGAAGTAGATATTGAGCAGAACAGTACCGGCGAGATTATCGGCGATGATCTTGGTCGCCGCTCCAGCCAGGACATGCGCAATCGCCGCATTGACGAGTCGACCCGCGAAGGTCCACCAGACGAGGCTGTCGTGCGCGTCGGCGATGAGGAAGGTCTTGCCCGACTCCACCCAGTCGAATGCCTCGCGTAGTTCCGCCATGTGCTCCAAGGCGCGGCGCGTGAATGTGACTGGGGGTTCCTCGCGCGCGAGCACGCGGGTGATCGCCTGGCACAGCGCGAAATCCAACGGCTGGCCGGCGCTGCGCCAGTGCGAGCGACCGCGCAGTTCGGTCGGCTCGACGTAAGCCTTGCGTCGCGGCCAGTCGATGTACGTGGTTACCCAAGCGCGCCCGCCGTGGGTCAGGACGGTGGGCCCCTCCGCTTTCAGGATGAAGGTCGATTGGTGGACCTCACCGATCTCCTGCCGACCATGAAAGACCTTGATCGACGGTGGACTCACGAAGACCGAGAACAGGTCCATGAAGTGCTTGGCGCCAAATTGACGCTCACCCGATCGGCCGATCCCAAGCAGCCCTTGATCGGTCTGGAGGACCCCCGTCTCGAGCATGAAGTCGAGAATCCGCTGGAAGTCGCCCCGCGCGAGCGTCGCCAATCCCGGAAGCCGTCCCAGCCAGGTCGGCCAGTCCGCGGCGGTGATCCCGGACTCCTGGAGTGCGAGGCCCATGATCTGCTGAGCGAAGAGATGCATTGGTAACGGCGGCGGCTCGATCGGCTCGACAAAGCCTTCGGTCCACAGCAGCAGCAGGGCCGCCGCCGGCAGGAATGCCTCCTCCTTGGTGATCAGAAAGAGGCAGTTGCGCGCGGTCCCCGGGCGACGGCCGGTCCGCCCGATCCGCTGCAGGAAGGACGACACCCGGCTCGGGGCATCGCTCTGAATGACCCGATCGAGATCCCCCACATCGATCCCCAGTTCCAGGGTGCTGGTCGCGACGATCACGCAATGCTGTCCCTGACTGAAGGCCGCCTCCGCCGCCTGTCGCTCCTCCAGGCTGAGGCAACTATGGGAGACATAGGTGTTCACACCGAGCCCACGCAGCGCGATCGCCAGATCTTCGACCCGCACGCGGCTGTCGCAGAAGACCAGGCGCTTCTCCCCCCGATGCAGCCGGGAGATGACCAGGGCCGCGTTGCGCAGATTGCCGACCCAGTCGAGTTCGACCTCCGCAGGCATACCGGTGTCCGCCGGCGGATCGATGACGCTACACGGTTGGGCCAAGCCCCCCGCGAGCCAGTCGCACAGGTGATCAGGGTTGCCGACCGTCGCCGAGAGTCCCAACCGCTATGCGTTGCGCGCGCTCACGCAGCCAACGCACGATGAAGGTCTTGCCGCTGCCGTACTCACCGCGGATGGCCTTGAACTGCCCGCGCCCGCGCGCGACCTTCGTCAGCTCTTCGTCGAATGCGGCCTGGAAGGGCGTGAGCCCCACCGCGAGCGCATCGAGCCCGTATTGCGGCACCGTGCCGCGCCGCAGCGCGTCGATGATGTCGGCTCGGCGCTGGTGGCTGATATTCATAACTCGAATTGGGTCTTCAGGGACGCGAGATCGAGCCGGATCGTCTTGGACACCCGATCGATCGCTAAGACCGGATAGCCATCGACATTGAGTAACTTCTGCACGCCCGCCAAGAGTCCGTTCAGGCGGATCTCGGGGAGACCTAAGCCCTGCGCCAGGGCGGCGGCCATTTGCTGACCGCCGGCCTGTGACAGCAGCGCCAGGAGTTGCCGCAACTGCGCCTCGCTCACCATCACCCGACCGCTGCGCGCCTTCATCTGCGCGTACACCGGCGAGGCCATCAGGGCCTCGATCCAATCGTCTCCGCGCTCCATCGCAAGGCTTGGCGCGGGCCGCTCGGCGAAGAGGTCCAACCGCAGCCCTCGCCCAGCGTGCCGGCCAGCAAGGCAAAGCGGCTGATCTGCGTCACCGTCGGCAAAGCGGCGAGCAAATAGCAGGGCGCGGTGCGCTGCGCGGGCTGCAGCTCCACCCAGCCGTGGTGCAGCAGATCGCCCGCGAGCTCCCGGTAGACGGCATGACTCATCCCATCGAGCACCAGGACCAGCACCGGCTGCTGTTTCGCCAGGGGGCGACCAGGCCATCCAGCGCCCGCTCCACCGGCAAGACCGACGCATCGACCTGGTCGCCCCGCGCGATGGCCGGCAGCTGGTGCGAGAAGCGCTCATTCAGCCGCTCGCGCCGCGCGCCGACCTGACTGACCAGCTGCGTGTAGACGCGGTTCAGGGCCTCGTGGTCGTCGCCCGACCAGAGACGACCGCGCGCCCAGTCCAGATAGCCGCCACTCGCGACGTAATCCTGGACGTCCTCAAGCAAGCTCCCCCGCTCCAGCTCCCGCGTCCGGAGCCACCGGCAGGCACGCGAACTCCGCCGTGCCGAGCTGCTCGGTACGGACCCGGGCCAGTTGATGACACCCCAGATCCGCCAGGGCGGCGAGCGCGGGCGCGATCGGTTGGCCCGCGAGCGCCGCCGTGAGCGCCTGCGCGAGCCGCTCGAGCCGCTGTCTGTAGTCTCCCGGCAGCAGGTCGGACGCGGCGGCCAGCGGCTGCATGTCGAGACTCGCGAGGAGCTGCTCGGCTTGCGCCAGCGGAGCATTGAGCACGCGATAGGGGCGCTCGACCAGGAGCCGCTCCAGGTAGCCGACGGTTGCCCGCCCATAATCCTCCAGCGTCGCGTCGGCGATCCGAGCGCCGCCGATCACGCGTTCGCGCAGGCGTCCCCTGACCTGGAACAAGGCCTGGTCGGGCGTCAGACCGGCGCGATACAGCACCGAGCAGACCAGGCCAATCGCCACCATGTCACTCGCGTGCCCTTGTCGCCACAGGCTTAAGACCAGCTCAGTCGACGCGCCCAGTCGGGGCGCGAGCCAGTCGCCCAGATGCGCGACCACGGTCGCGGGGAGTGCGCAGACCGCCGCATCGACCGCCGCTCCGCGCGACCAATCCAGGAGCGCGTCCAGATCGAGCGCTTCGCCTGCGAAATCGAGCAGCGCTAACGCTAGGGCGCGCCATGCCTTGTCGAAATCCAGCACATCGCCAAACTGAATCCGCCCACGATAACGCTCATAGCCGTCGACCAGTGCCTCAGCGATCCAGCGGTAGGACTTGGCGGTCAGCCGCGGGTCGATCTGGCGCACCCGCAGCAACTGCTCCAGGGTGCGCCAGGGGCTGATGCGCTTCGGCTCGCAACCCCAGAGGCGTGCCAAGACATCCTTGGACAGCCGCGTCTCATCGAAGGGCGAGAGCATCACCAACCGCTCGGCACCGGGCGTGTGGGCCACCAGCAGCTCACGCATCGCCAGCTCCGAGGGGCAATAGACGACCCGCAGCGCCGTGTCCGACAACTGTCGTCGCAGCTCGCGCGGTTCGATGGGCTCGGGCCAGACCAATGCAATCCGATCGGCCTGGGCATCCTTGGTGAGGATCGCCTGCACCTGGGTGAGCACGGCGCTGGGGAGTTCGGCGTGCTCGGAGATGGACGGATTCAACAAGGCGAGCGCCTGGTCCAGGTCAGAGCTTCATCGGTTTCGTCGGAGACGGCCAGGGTCCAGCGTGTCAGCAGGGGTCTGCTCGATCATCGGTGTTTCGGTGATTTCCGGAAATGATAGCCATCGGCCACGATAACCGGACGTAGGGGCGGGTTTCAAACCCGCCCCTACACCAAGGGTCTGTCCGGATATCAAGTAGGAAGGCGATACCATACCAGCGTATGCATCGGTGGATAAGCGCAGCGCATCGGGTGCGGTCCAAAGTGATGTGGTCGTAGGATGGGCAGAGCGAGAGCGATGCCCATCCGGCCACCGTGACGCTTGAGGATGGGCATCGCGCCTCTCGTTCCCACGCTCCGCGTGGGAATGCCGTGCGGGCGCTCCGCGTCCGGTCTTGGCGCCGGACGCGGAGCGCCCGCACGTGCTCCCACGCAGGAGCGTGGGAGCCAGAATGGCTGAACTTAATGGCATTGACGCCGGCGCGTGGGAGCCAGACCGCCTTCACTTCATGGCATTGGGGCAACGCTCACCCCATCGATAAAAGCGCGTTCACCCGAGACCCGACGCTGGGCACCAGCAGCGTCAGCCATCCGTCTCACTCAGGATCCAATAGCTGATGTCTACGTTCTGGTTGCTCGCCGTGCGTAGTGGATTGGTCGTCAGGCCGAAGACGGCGCCGGCGTGATCCAAGGCCCGCTTCCACTGTTCCGGCTCCGCCAGATCTTGCTTGATCAGCACCAAGTCGCCGCGGATGTCCTTCAAGGTGACATCGTCATACGGACCGCCGTGGAAGGTAAAGGCGTACTGTCCGTGCTCGGCGAAGACCCGGACCAGCAGATTCTGCACGACCATCGGCAAGCCCCGCGGGCGCGGCTGGTCCATCGCCTCGCGCAGTGCCCGCACGGTTAGGTCCCCACCCGCCCCGCTCCCGGACCCGCTCCCAGACTGGGCCAGCGCGCGGCTCAGGTGCTGCGGCCAGTCCTCCTTGAAGATGAAGTGACGCTCGTGCATCTCACCCAGCTTCAGGGGCTGGGCGATCTGGCGCATCAACGGGCGGAGTGGGCCCTCGACGTCGATGCGCCCGTGCGGCGCATGGATCGCGCGGCACAGCTCGGTGAACACCCGGCCCAGGTCCGCCGGGCGGACTTCGCCGTCGAATTCGGGGTGATCCGGGTACTGAGCGGTCAAGGCCTGCCCGAGCAATTGCTCGAAGGCCTTCGCCATGGTGGTGCCCTGCGGGGGGCGTGGGGTAAACCCCGGCTGCAGCGACATGAGCTGCGATTCCAGCAGATCGCTGTGGTCGAGCGAACCAGGCAGCGCCGCGGCCACCCCATAGGCGCCGATCAGGACGTCCTTCATCTGCTGACGCAACTGGCTGCGCTGATTGTCGAGCAAGGTCCGCGCGCTGACGCGATCCTGCGGGCTCAAATGACGGCTGTAGCGGTTGAAGCTGTCGTCGCTTTTCAGGATGTCTTCCAGCACGACCAGCTTGCCGAGGTTCTTCTGCGCGCTTTGGCTCAGGAACTAGGGCAGCCAGCAGATCGTCCGCGCCTGCCCTCCCGCGGCCGCGAAGTCCCGGACGCGCGCCTGATCGTCGGTCGGTGAGTAGTTCCCGGTGTCGAAGGGAAAGTCGATGATGACCTTCCATCGGGCGATGAAGCCAAGGCCGCCGCCCGCTCGGCCAGGATCTCGCCGTACCAGTCAGCGGACAGGCGTGCGCCGCGACGCCCTCGGCAGGGTGCACGGTCGTCTCCCGCTTGGCCTGGTCGAAGTGCGCACGCCAGACGCGGCGCATGTCCTCGGCACTGCCGAAGCGCGCCTTGACCTCCCTGGCCAGCGCCGTGCGGAAAAAAGCGGCCAGGCCATCACGCACGCTCGGGTCGAAGACGGCGGAGTCGATCTCCAGGGCGCCTTCGATCAGCGGCGGCAGCCCCTCCCCGTCCGCCCAGGTCGGCAGCCGGCCGGTCGCCATCTCGTAGAGTTTGATGTCGCGGTGGGAGATGCCCTTCTCCTCCAGGTGGCAGAGGGCACTCAGGAGGTCGTCGCCGAACCGCTCCAAGAGCTCGAGCGCAATGGGGCCGAGCTTGCGCAGACGCTCGGCCAGCGTGCCCTCGGCGGCATAGTCGAGGAGCAGGCCGGTGTGACCGAGGACGTCGTGGGTCTCGTGGTAGGCGATGATGGCCTGATGCCGCAACTTTTTCAGGGTCTCCGCTTCCTGGCGCAGGCGCTGGTTGTGCTCGGGAGTGGCGGCCAGTTTGAGCACGCGCTCCTGCCCGCGCTGCATGACGACGAAAGCGACCGCGCTGGCCCCGCGCCCGAGGCGCTTGGTCACCAGGAGGCCGCCCTCGAAGGTGTCACCGGGGCGCGCCGCGGCGGGATCGGTGCGGCGCTCGCTGTCGGGGCGGCTGAGCTCGTCCTCGACCAGGTTGAGATACTCGATGAATTCACCGACCGAACCGATGCGACTGCCGGTGTCCGGGTGGGTGGCGTAGTGGATGAGGTCCTGCAGCTCGCGGCCGGCACCGTTCTGCACATCGGTGATCTGCAACCCCTTGCCGCGGCTGAGCTTGTCCTGCAACTCCAGATCGCTCGCGGCGGGCGGCCGGCCGGTAAAGAGCAGGTAGGCGATGGCGCCGAGCGAGAAGACATCGAGAGCGACGCTGTCGCTCGCGTTGGCCCCCAACGTATCGGTATGGGCCTCGAGCGCGAGATACGGGCCGGCCTCCTCCTGGAGGATGCAACTCAGGTGGCTGAGTGCCGTCAGTGCCCGCGTTTCGCTCTCGAACGTGCGCCGCGCGGTGGCCCAATTGGCGATCTTGACGGAGCGCCGGCCGTCACCGTCGTGGCGCACATAGATGCTCTGCGGGCTCAGCGCTCGATGCTCGATGCCCTCAAGCAGTCGAAACTCCAGCTTGGCGGCGTTGCGCAGGGTGGCGGCCTCCTGCTCGGACTTGCCAAGGGTGAGATAGATGCGGATGCGCCGCTGCACGCCCGTTTCAGAGTGGGTGGCGAGCCAGTCCTGGAAGTGATCCGCCTCATCGAGCAGCGCAGTGAGCGCGTAGAGTCCAACGCGCCGCGCGCGCAGGGATTCTTTGATGCCGGCCTCCTCAAGGGCGCGCGCGACGACCTTGGCGATCGGCCGGTCGAGCGGACGATGCTGCCAACCGCTGTCGATGCAGCGGAGCGCATCCATGACGTTCCTGCGGGTACACACCTGAAGGCGCGCCGGCCCCAGCAGCTTGTTGACGACGTTGTCGGCGGACAGGAAGACCAGCGTCTCGATGAAGGGGATGCGCTCCTTCGCCTTCAGCGCCGAGCGCTGGCTCTCGAGCAAGGATTTGAGCTTCTTGGCCTTACGATCGGCCAGCAAGCGCGGATTGTCGAAGACGCGACGGCGCCCCTCGTGGGTCCAGACCCAGGTGTCGGCGTCGCCGCTGAGCTCGCCGGGGTGCGACTTGATCTCGATGAGGAAGAACCCCTTGGGGGTCAGGATGAGGTTGTCGACCTCGTTGATGGAACCGTCGTGCGCGATGAATTCAAAGTTAGCCCAGGCGCGGTACGGCTCATGGTCGGGTAGCTGGCCTTTAAGAAAGACCAATGCCTCACGCTCCCAGGCGAAATCCGACGGGGTGATCTGCTTCCAGAGCTTATCCATGGGTCACTGCGGCATCATGCGGGCTAGGTTGACGATCTGACCGGGGCGGTGTTGGCAGGCCATCACAGCCTTTAGAAACATGACTACGTGGAGACCGAGCGGCCCCGCGGCGAGGTTCCCCACAGGAAAGCCCCACGGCGGCCTTCGCTTGCGCTACCAGACGCCGGGGGCCAGGGGCTTTTTGTCCGGCAACTGCCGGCGCAGGCACGACGGGGTTGGACAGACCTGATGCACAGGGGCGCAATCCGTAAACGGCGCCCGACGGGCGGATGAACTGTACTCGAAAGGCGGAAACCGAGGTTGTTGTTGCGGTTGGACGGATGCCTGTTGTTGCGGTACGCCGAGCGGCAGTTGTCGGCGGTGTTGTTCCAGGAGCCGCCGCGTATCACCCGGTTGGAGCCCGTGTCCCGTCAGCCGTCGACGATGCTAGCCTGGGTCACCCGCCGCCGCAACCGGTAGGAATCGGCGTGGGCCACATGGGCGAACAGGCTGGCCGCGCGACTGCACAGTTCCGCGGTCTCGAGCATCGCCAACCCATGTGCACGTTCCAGCGTTCGCACCTGGTGCAGAAAGCGCCGGCGGGTGCGCTGGTTCAGGCGGATCAGCCCCGGATAGACCCGGAACCCGAGAAACGGGATCCCCGCGGTCACCGGGGCGACCAGCGTCACCTCCTCTTTGAGTACAAGCCCCAGTCGCTCCGCGAGAAAGGCTCGAATCTCCGCCAGCCAGAGGTGCAGGGTCGCCTTGTCGTCGGCGAACAACAGAAAGTCGTCCATGTAGCGCAGATAGCCCTTCACCCGCAGCCGATCCTTCAGCTGATGGTCCAGCTCGCCCAGATAGAGGTTGGCGAAGTGCTGACTGGTCAGGTTGCCGATCGGCAGGCCGCGCCCCGGCGCCGCATCAGGCGGGGCATGCGCGATGATGCGATTCAGCAAGTCGAGCAGCGGGGCCTCTTTGAAGAGGCGCCGCAGCAGTGCCCGCAAGACCGCATGGTCGACACTCGCAAAGAAGCGGCGCACGTCGCACTTGACGAAGAACGGATAGCGGCGGGCGAATGCCTGGGCGCGGGCGATGGCCGCATGGGTGCCCTTGCCCTGGCGGCAGGCGTAACTGTCGGCGATGGCGCGGCGCTCGAAGACCGGCTCCAAGACATCGCAGACCGCGTGATGGACGACCCGATCGCGGAACGGGGCGGCGCAGATGGCGCGCCGTTTGGGGTCGCGCACCTCGAAGGTGAAGAAGGTGCCGGGACTATAGGTACCCGCGGTCAATTGCTCCTGCAAGGCGATCAGCTCCCGTTCCAGATAGAACTCGAAGCGGGCCACCGACGGTCGGTCGCGCTTGCCCCGCGCCGCCCGCCGCGCGGCGGCCACCAGGTTGCGGAAGTCGACGATCCGCTCGAACAGGCCGCCCGCGCGCCGCATCTCAGTTCCCCTGTTGCTGCCGCCGTTCCTTGATCCAGGCCCCCAACTCCTTGCCGACGGCGTTGATCGACTTGGCGGCATGCTCGTAGCCGGCGTGGGGCAGGTACTGCAGCCGATGGCACAGCCGCAGCAGCACCCGCAGCTTCTCCAAACGCAGGTTCAGACGGTAGAGGATCGGCAACTTGTCGCGGGTATAGCGGGCCTCGACCAGGTCCAGGGCGATGTCCAGGGCCAAGTTGTCGATGCGGTCGGAGAAGGTGAAGCGCACCCGCTTGGGGAAGCGCTCGGTGGCCGGCAGCAGCCACTCCAGGAACTGCACCCAATGGGTAAAGATCGGCAGTTCCTCCGGCTCATTGCCCGGCATTGGCGGCCTCCGGCGGGCGCGGACCGGCCTTGGCGATGAGCGCCAGCAGCTCGGCGCCGTATTTCTTCAGCTTGGCGTCGCCGAAACCGTCGAGGTGGCCCAACTCCGCCAGGGTCGCCGGGCGCTTGTTCACCACCTCGGCCAACTGGCGGTTGTTGCAGATCACATAGGAGGGGATGCCGTCGGCGCGCGCCCGCTCGCCGCGCCAGTCGCGCAGGGTGTTGAAAAGCGGCCAGTCGGCCTGATTCACGGTCGTGCGCCAGGACTCGTCGCGCTGGCGCGCGCCGGCGGGTGCGGGCGCCGGGGGCGCCACCGGAGCAGCCACACGGTAGCGCACCACCAGCACCAGGTAGGGCGCCTCGTCCTTGACGAAAAAGTGGTCGCTGATCGTGGCGACCTCTTTGTCGACGATGAAGTCGCGCACCGGGTCGTCATTGAAACGCCCGGTCATCGGCTCGAAGGCCAGGGTGAAGACCCGGATCAGCATCAGCGCGACCTCAGGGTGACATACACCGGTACGCAGGCCCCGCGGCTGCGCACGCGGGGACTGCGCCGCGATGCTGCATCGGAGCGGCACCAGGCATCCCGGCGCGGCCAAGGGTAAGAGTGTAAAAGTGCCAAGCTATACGGTCCTCGAAAGGCGGAAACCGAGGAGGCGGTTGCGGTAGGACGGAAGCCTGAGGATGCGGTACGCCGAGCGGCAGAGGCCGGCGGAGTCGTCCCAGGAGCCGCCGCGAATCACCCGGCCGGAGCCCGTCTCGGGGCCACTGGGATTCTCACTGGCGGGCTGCTGCACGCCATTGGCGGTTGCTGGGTTTCCACTGGCATCCACTGCAGCATCACTGGCATCGATCCCAAGCGCATTGGCAGCGTGTCGCTGGCCACTCGCGCGCTGCTGGCCGCCACTCGCCGCCTGCTCGGCGCTGCTCGCGGTTGCTCGCAGCGCCTCAGCGAGCTGCTGGTAGTAGCCCGGCGCATACCAGTCCGCACACCACTCCCACACGTTGCCATGCATATCGTACAACCCCCAGGCGTTGGCCCGTTTCTGCCCGACCGGATGAAGTCGGCCGCCCGCATTCTCGCTGAACCAAGCAGAGTCGCCCAGCCCGCCCGCGTCGTCGCCGCAACACCAGCGGGTCGCGGTCCCGGCACGGCAGGCATATTCCCACTGCGCCTCGCTGGGCAGTCGGTAGCGCTCGCCGGTCTGCTCGCTCAGCCACGCGCAGTAGGCGCGGGCGTCGTCCCAGGAGACACCAACCACCGGCAGGTCCAGGGTCTCGCGGCCGACACCGATCTTGGTGTAATGGTCGTTCTTGCCCATCTCCACATGGTACTCATTGCCCAACTCCAACCATTTTGGCCAGTGTTTGCCGGTTGCCTCGCAAAAGCGCAGGTAGTCGCGCCAGGTGACCGGTGTGCGCCCCATGGCGAAGGCCGGGACGCTGACCGGATGGACCGGCTGCTCGTGGCTGAGGCCTTGTTCGTCGCCCATTTGGAAGGTCCCGCCGGGGAGATAGACCATCTCCGGGGCCGCGAGCGCCAGCGCGGCGCCGTCCCGGCCCGCGTGCGCCAACGGATCGCGGAAGACCTCATAGGGCGCGAAGCTGCGCTTGGCGGGTGGGGCCGGTGGCCGCGGTGGTGCTGAGATTTCCGCGCCGACAAGGGTAAGAGGGTAAGAGTGCCAAGGGCCAGTCCTCGAAAGGCGAAAGCCGAGGAGGCTGTGGCGGATGGACGGCGCGTTCCTGTCGCGGAACGCCGCACGGCAGTAGTCGGCGGCGTAGTACCAGGCGCCGCCACGAATAACCCGGAGGGAGCCCGTCTTGGGGCCACTGGGATTCTCACTGGCAGGCTGCTGCGCACCACTCGCATCCACTGCAGCAGACTGCGAGTGGGTCGTAGGGTGCGGTGAGGAACGAACCGCACCGCTGGGGGCTGGTGCGGTTCGTTCCTCACCGCACCCTACGTCATAGTCGCCCGCGTACCAATCCTGACACCATTCCCAGACATTGCCGTGCATGTCATGCAGGTACCAGGCGTTGGGGTGCTTCTCACCGACCGGGTGGGTCTTGTCACCCGCATTCTTGGAGTACCAGGCGTAGTCGCCGAGCGGCGACTCATCGTCACCGCAGGACCAGCGGGTGGTGCTGCCGGCGCGGCAGGCGTATTCCCATTCGGCCTCGGTCGCGAGACGGTAGGTCTCGCCGGTCTCCCCGCTCAGCCAGGCACAGTATTCCTGGGCGTCATCCCAGTTCACATTGATCGCGGGCCGCTGGTCGCGGCCCCAGCCCTGATCCGGAGGCTGCTCCCGCTTGGTCGCCGTGCAAAAACGGTCGTACTCGGCGAAGGTGACCGGGTACTGGCCGATGGAAAAGGCGCTGACCCGCACCGGGTGGGCTGGTTTTTCGTCGTCCCACTGACTGTCGTCCTGTCCCATGGTGAAGGTGCCGCCCGGCAGCCAGACCATCGCCGGGCCTTGGGTCCCGTCAGGGAGCGGGTCGCGCAGGTTGGGGATGGGGTCGAGCTTTGGTTCCGGCTTCGGCGGGACAAGGGTAAAAGGGTAAGAGTGTAAAGGGCCAGTCCTCGAAAGGCGGAAACCGAGGTAGCCGTCGCGGATGGACGGATGCCTGATGCCGCGGAACGCCGAGCGGCAGTTGTCGGCGGTGCTGATCCAGGAGCCGCCGCGCATCACCCGGTCGGAGCCCGTCTCGGGGCCACTGGGATCCGTTGCCAGTGGCCGCTCGCCGCTGCTCGCGGCCACTGCAGCGCCACTGGCAGCCGCCGCAGCGCCACTCGCCGTTGTGCGAGTGGACTGCGAGTCGCCGTAGGGTCCGCTGTGCAGACCGTGCGCCGCGCTCACCGCGGTGGCGTCGGTCCGCACAGCGGACCCTACGAACGGGTAGCCACCCGAGTACCAGTCCCGACACCACTCCCACACATTGCCGTGCAGGTCGTGCAGCCCCCAGGCATTGCCGCGCTTCTCACCGACCGGATGGGTCCCATCCTTCGCGTTGCGGCTGTACCAGGCGTAGTCCCCTAGTTGACCCTCATCGTCGCCGAAGCAGTAGCGCGTCACGCTGCCCGCCCGGCAGGCGTGCTCCCACTGCGCCTCGCTCAGCAGTCCGTAGGTCTGACC
>CAYYAY010000103.1:0-16596 GCA_964470155.1 uncultured Lamprocystis sp.
CCAGCCGGAAGGGGAAGCCATCCCCGAATGCGCCTTCAACCTGGAGAAAGCGAAGCATGATGCTCGCCTTATCCTGCTCGAGTCCTTAAGCCCGGTCGAGGCCCACCATGTCGAGCGCATCATAGGGTCGGCCGACCGGGTGCGCGCGGCGAGGGAGCGCGTACTAGCGCGGGGGCGGCAGCAAATGGTAGCGGACCTGCAGGAGTGCGGCGATGCGCTGACTGTCGGCGAAACCGCCCAATTGCTGGGACTCTCGTTGGATGAGGTCAAACGGCTTGCCAAGGCAGGCGAACTTTTTGGGCTTCCCATGGAAAGCGGGCCGGTTTTTCCATCCGTTCAGTTCCATGACAGCAAAGTGCTCGTCGGCCTCATTGAGGCCCTCGCCGCCTTCCCAGACCCCAACCCCTGGGCGCGTCTCAACTATCTCGTCAACCCGGACCTTCGTTTGCAGGGCAGACGCCCGATCGATTGCCTGATTGCGGGGGATATCGCCTCTGTGATCCAGTCCGCTCGCCAGGTGGGTGAGCAATCGGCCGCATGAGTCGGGACGACGGATTGCCGCGTCCCCCGCCGGATCTCGATCGGCGCGAGCCGGTCATTGAGGTGCTTCCTGCCGGCGCGGTGCTCTATCGATTTCATGATCGGCAATACAGTCCTTTTCATTTCGATCGTTCGGCGAACGCGCGCTTCAATGCCGGAGACGGCGCCTTCGGTGTCATGTACGCTGCCGTCGAGCGCCGGGGTGCCTTTGCGGAGACATTCCTAAGAAACGTGGGGAAAACACGGCGATCTCCGAGGTCCTCGTGGGCTCCAAGGTTTGCTCGGCCCTGCTATTGCGCCGTCCTCTGCGGGCCGTACGCTTTCGCGGTTATGGGCTTGCGCCGATCGGTGCAACAGCGAGTATTTGCTCATCGCCATCCTACGCGGCGCCGCAGGAATGGTCGCGAGCGCTCCATGCGCATCCCCAGCAGGTCGATGCCATCCTACACGGATCGCGTCACGATGACGAACAGCTTTGCCTCGCGGTCTTCGACCGCGCCAAGGATGCCTTTGAAGATCCCACTGTTGAGCACAATTTGCTGGAGCTGGAGTGGTTTCTCGAACTGATGGAGATCTATCAAGTGGGACTCCTATCAACCGACGACGGCGGCGATCAAGGCAGCGCCTCGATGGCCATGATGCTGCCGCGATAGCGGTCGTTGAGTTGCTCCGGGACCCCGGCGTCCTTGGCGCCCTGGCAGCCGCCGGCTTGGCGCAAATCCTCGGTGAACTGGTCTTGCAGGCGCCGCTGGACGGCGCGGAAGCTGCGCTCCGGAAACAGGTCATCCTGGACGCCCACGATGGTGACGTGCAGCTTGCCGGCCAATTGTTTGTTGAGGTTGTTGCTGTGCCGCCCGGAGCCGTCGCTGCGGCAGCGGGCGTTGTAGAAATCCAGTGCCGCGGCAGCCTCGACCGCGGTCACCAGGGCTTGACGGCTTTCCGGGTTCAGGTCGGGCGGCGCCGCAACGGCGACCGCGACCAGCCAGGGCAAGAGCGGGATCAGACGGGTTGCGTGCGCGCGCGGCCCGCGCTCGGCGGTGACGAATGGCATGCGGCTGCTCAACTGCGCCCATAGACCGGCACGGCGGCGCCGGTGACGGCGCGTGCCGCGTCCGAGGCGAGAAACAGGATCACGTCGGCCAGCGCCGCGAGCGACACCCAGCGGTCATGGTCCTGATCGGGCATGGCCGCGCGGTTCTGAGGGGTGTCGACCGTGCCGGGGAGGATGCAGTTGACGGTGATCCCCTGATCCTTGAGCTCGTCCGCCAGACTCTCGGTCAAGGTGATGACGGCCGCCTTGGATGCGCAATAAGGTCCCATGCGGCCGCTGCCGCGGGTCGCCGCGCGCGCCGCGACGTTGACGATGTGCCCGCCCCCGCCGGCCAGCAGCAGCGGCACCACCGCCCGGCAACAGTTGAAGACGGTGCGGGCATTCAGATCCAGCATGAAGGTCCAGTCGTGGTCGGTGGTCTCATGGATGGGCGGGCCCATGGTGAACCCGCCGGCGAGATTGGCCAGGACATCCACCCGCCCGAACTGCTCCATCACGGCGGCACTCATCCGGGCGACCGACTCCGGGTTCATGAGGTCGGTGGTGATCCCGATGGCCGCCGTGCCCGCGGGCAGTGCCTCACGGACCTGCTCCAGTGCCTGCGCGTCCCGGTCCACCAGGGCGATGCGGGCATCTTGGCCGGCGAATGCCCAGGCCACGGCCCGCCCCAGGTTCCCGGCGGCACCGGTGACGATGACAACTTGATCCGTGAATTTTGACATAGGGTTCATTTCCTCATGCTGATGGGGTGGGGGAGGCTGCTGCTGAACCGCGGGCCGTCACCGCCGGTGCCTCGGCCGCTGCGCGCCGCCGCAGTAGCCACTCCCCTCAGTCGGCAGATAATCGGGGCGCGGCGGCAGATCCCCACCCATGCGACCGCGCGGGGATGCCTGTATTATGGCGGGGTGAACCTTACACCTCTTTTCGTTGCCGCTATAGTCCCCGCGCGCCCTGCCGGGCCGGGAGACGACCGTCGCGTGGCGGCCGGGGGCGCGCGTCCGTGATCGAATTGCTGTTTTTGTTGCTTCCGGTGGCCGCGGCTTCCGGGTGGTGGATCGGTCGGCGGGAGGCCGGACCCAAGGGTCCGGTCGTGCCTGGCGCCCATCCGGCCTTCCTGCGCGGACTCAACTTTCTGCTGGACGAACAACCGGACAAGGCGATCGATGTGTTCCTGGAGATTTCCGAGGTCGATGGTGAGACGGTGGAGACCCATCTGGCGTTGGGGAGCCTGTACCGGCGCCGGGGTGAGGCCGACCGGGCCATCCGCATCCATCAGAACCTCGTTGCCCGCAACACCCTGAGCGCCGAGCAGCGCGGGTACGCCCTGTTCGAGTTGGGACAGGACTATATGCGTGCCGGATTGCTCGATCGGGCGGAGATTCTGTTCGCGGAGTTGGCCGAGCTCGGCTTGCAGCGCGAGCGCGCGCTGCGCGGGCTGCTCGACATCTATCAGCAGGAGCGCGACTGGTCGCGTTGTCTGGAGATCGCGGAACGGCTCAAGCCGTTCAGCGAACACCCGATGAACCTCGAGATCGCCCAGTATCACTGTGAACTGGCGGAGGAGGCGCGTCGCCGCGCCGAGCCCGCGGCCGCCCGACATCATCTGGACCGGGCGCAGGACGCCGACCCCCTGTGCGTGCGTGCCACGCTCATCGCGGGTGAGATGGCGCTCGCGCGGCAGGATCAGGAGGCGGCCCTGGCGCTGTTCCTGCGGGTTGCGGATCAGGGCGCGCGCTATCTGCCGGAAGTCCTGCCCGGGCTGATACAGGCGCTGGAAGACCTGGGGCGCGGCGATCTGATCGAGGTGCTCGAATCGCTGGTATCACGCCACCCCTCGCCGCCGGTGTTGTTGGCCTTGAGCGATGCGCTGGAGCGCGCGCGCGGCCCCGAGGCCGCGCTGGCTGTGCTCACCGACTATCTCGCCGGTCATGTGGATCTGGCCGCCCTGGAGCGCTTGCTGCAACTACAATCGCAGCAGGCCACGGCCGCGCGGGCCGGGTCTGGTCATCGCGCACACGTGGTCCATGAAGTGGTCCGCTATCTGCTCGCACGCCAACCCGCGTATCAATGCGATCATTGTGGTTTTTTGGCGCGCGCCGTGCACTGGCAGTGCCCGAGCTGCAAGCGCTGGGGGACGGTCCAGCCGGTCCAGCCGGAGCGCATTCCGGGGGATGAGGTCTTGCACGAACGGCGGATCGTCTAATCAGTCTTACCGGGGACTGCCCCGGTCTTCACCCGTTGGAGAGTCATCAACCATGAAACAGATCCGTAAGGCCGTATTTCCTGTTGCCGGACTCGGCACGCGCTTTCTGCCGGCCACCAAGGCGAGCCCCAAGGAGATGCTCCCGGTGGTCGACAAACCCCTGATTCAATATGCCGCCGAAGAGGCGGAGACGGCCGGGGTCGACCAACTCATCTTCATCACCGGCCGGCACAAGCGCTCCATCGAAGACCACTTCGACAAGGCTTATGAGTTGGAGGCCGAGTTGGAGAGCGCCGGTAAGACCGAGTTGCTCAAGCTGGTTCAGAACATCCTGCCGTCCGACGTGGGCTGCGTTTATGTGCGCCAGGCCGAAGCCCGCGGACTGGGACACGCGGTGCTCTGTGCCAAGGGGGTGGTGGGTGATGAACCGTTCTTCATTCTGCTGGCGGATGATCTGATCCGCGGCCATGGCAAGGGGGTGTCGGGCCAGATGGCGGACATCTACGCGCGCCATGAGTGCAGCGTGCTGAGTGTCCAGGAAGTCCCGCGGGAGGACACCCGGCAATACGGCATCGTCGAGGTCGAGCCGGGGCCGGGGGGGTTGCTGCGCGTGGTTTCCATCGTCGAGAAGCCGGCCCCGGCGGATGCCCCGTCGAACCTGGCCGTGGTCGGGCGCTATCTGCTGACGCCGCGGATTTTCGACATGCTGGAGCAGACCGACACCGGTGCCGGCGGTGAGATTCAGTTGACCGACGGCATCGCCGCACTGCTTGAGTATGAAACGGTGATTGCTCATCCCTTCGAGGGCAAGCGCTATGACTGCGGCAGCAAACTCGGTTATCTGGAGGCCACGGTCGAGTTCGGATTGGCCCACCCGGAGTTGGGTGAGCAGTTTGCGGCGTTCCTGCGTGCCTTTCGGGATTGACCGCGGGATCGACGGCGGGTTTGGTGCTGCTCGGTATCGATACCGGAGGCACCTTCACCGACTTCGTGCTCCGGCGCGACGGTGAACTGTGCATACACAAGGTGCTGTCCACCCCGCGGGCACCCGAGCAGGCAATCCTGCGGGGGATCGCCGACCTGGACCTGGACCCGGCCGTGCTGGGTCTGGTCCACGGCAGTACCGTGGCGACCAACGCGGTATTGGAAGGAAAGGGCGCCCGCACCCTGTATGTGACCAATCGCGGGCTGGGTGATCTGCTGACCATCGGTCGGCAGGCGCGCCCGGACCTCTATGACCTGCAACCGCCGCCGCGGCAGCCGCCGGTGCCGCCCGAATGCTGCCTGGAGACCGGCGGGCGTCTGGGCAGCGACGGCCGCCGGGTGGAGCCCTTGACCGCGGCGGACCTCGCCGAGTTACGCGCCGCGGTCGTCCGGCTCGCACCCGAGGCGGTCGCCGTCAACCTGCTCTTTTCTTATCTGGACGACAGCGCCGAGCGGGTGATCGCGCACGCCCTTCCCGCGGAGTTGTTCGTCACCTGTTCGTCGCAGGTGCTGCCGGTCGCCGGGGAGTACGAGCGCGGCATTGCCACCTGGCTCAATGCCCGCGTCGGGCCGGTGGTCGCCGGTTACCTCGACCGGCTGCGCGCGGGCCTGCCCGGCGCCCGGATCGCGGTCATGCAAAGCACCGGTGAGGCCATCGCCGCGGAGCAGACCGCGCGCCATGGAGTGCGTCTGCTGCTCTCCGGTCCGGCCGGCGGGCTGACCGGCGCCGCCTTCGCCGCCGCCGCGGGAGGCGCCCGGCGGCTGCTCAGCTTCGACATGGGCGGCACCTCCACCGATGTCGCCCTGATCGACGGCGAGCCGCTCCTCGCCGCCACCGGACGGATTGCCGGCTACCCGGTGGCGGTGCCCATGGTGGACATGCACACCATCGGGGCCGGCGGCGGGTCCATCGCCCGGGTGGACGCGGGTGGTCTGCTGCTGGTGGGTCCGCAGTCCGCGGGGGCGGACCCGGGTCCGGCCTGTTACGGGCGCGGCGGGCAGGAGCCGACCGTGACCGATGCCAATCTGGTCCTCGGCCGCTTGGATCCGCTGGCGTTTCTGGGCGGCCGTATGGCGTTGGACCCAGGCGCCGCGCGAGCGGCCGTAGCGCGCGTCGCGGCCCCGCTCGGGTTAGCGGTCGAGGCCGCGGCGCTCGGCATCGTGCGGATCGCCGACGAGCACATGGCCCAGGCGTTGCGGGTGATGTCGGTGCAGCGCGGGCGCGATCCGCGCGACTTCACCCTGACCTCCTTCGGCGGGGCCGGCGGACTCTCGGTCTGTGCGTTGGCCGAGGCGCTGGGTCTGGACGAGGCCTTGGTGCCGGTGCACGCGGGAGTGCTCTCGGCCCTGGGAATGCTGGCCGTGTCCCCGGGGCGCACCCTGACCCGCACCCGGTTCGGGGTGCTTGGAGACCTGACCGACGCGACGCTGAATCAGGCACTGGCCGACTTGGCCGATCAGGGGGCCGCCGAGTTGGTGCGCGAGGGTCAGGATTCCGCGGGGCTGCGTATCGAGCGGGTTCTGGACCTGCGTTATCGCGGTCAGTCCTACACCCTGGATCTGCCCTGGACCGGGGTGGCCGCGACGATCAGCGCTTTTCATGCGCGGCACCAGGCACGCTACGGCCACCGACTGGACTTGCCGGTCGAGTTGGTCAACCTGCGGGTGCGGGTGCGTGCCCCGGCGCTGACCTGGCACTTGCCCGGCATGGCCGCGTCGCGCGCGGCGGTGGGAGCGCTCCGACAGGTGCGCGCCTACGGCTGCGCGGATCTGGTGCCTGTCCTGACGCGCGCCGCGGTGGCCGCGGGCGCTGGCCAGCCCGGCCCCGCCATCGTCGCGGACCCGGTCGCGACCACCTGGGTCGCCCCGGGCTGGAGCGCCCGCACCGATCCGGTCGGCAACCTGCGGCTGCGCCGACTGCCGTTCGGCCTGCGTCCCCGCCATCGACCATAGGAGACTCCATGACCCTGCACGGCATTCTCGACCCGGCGCCCTGGCAGGCGGTGCTCATCACGCTCGCCATGACGCACCTCACCATCGCCGCGGTGACCATTTTTCTCCATCGCGCTCAGGCCCATCGCGGTCTGGACCTGCACCCGGCGGTTGCTCATGTCTTTCGCTTCTGGCTGTGGCTGACCACCGGCATGGTCACCAAGGAGTGGGTCGCGGTGCATCGTCGTCACCATGCCAAGGTCGAGACCGCGGAGGACCCGCACAGCCCGCAAATCCTGGGCCTGCGCAAAGTGCTGACCCAGGGGGCGGAGCTCTATGAAGCGGCGTCCGACGATCCGGCGATCGTGGAGCGTTACGGCCACGGCACCCCGGACGACTGGCTGGAGCGCAACCTGTACAGCCCCTATCACTGGCAGGGAGTGGCGCTCATGCTGATGCTGGACCTGCTGCTGTTCGGGCTCTATGGGCCGGTGCTCTGGGCGGTGCAGAGTGGGAGTTCGACATCAGTTGGCTGTACATCCGCACCCTGAGCGTGTTGCGGCTCGCCCGCATCAAGCGGGTCGCGCCGCGGCTGACCATGGTCCCGGGCAAATTGCGGGTGGATATGGATACCCTGCGGGCCGTGGTGGTCAGCCGCATGTTCGTGTTCGCACGCTATACCAAAGAAGTGCTGGCCCCGGTGTCGCGGGACGAGCTGTGCCGGGACGCGGCGCACTGCCGCCGCCTGATCAGGCGCAACCGCCGACTGCTCGCGCGCGAGGCGAGTCGGTTGGATGCGGCGGCGCGCCAGCGGCTGGATCAGTTGCTGGCGCAGAGCCAGACACTGGCCACCGTCTATCAGTTCCGCGAGCGTCTGCAGGCGATCTGGCAGCTCAAGGCGCCGAGCCAGGAGGTGCTGCTGCGCTCGCTCCAGGACTGGTGTCACCAGGCCGAGGCCACCGGCATCCAGTCACTGGAGCGCTTTGCGCAAAACCTCAAAGGGTTCTCGCTTCAGCCGGCGAGCGGGGCCTTGGCATAGGCGTAGGATGGGCAGAGTGTGATCGCGCTGCCCATCCAAAGTCGCCCCTACAGGTTGTTAGACCCCTCGTGCAGCCGCTGGAGCATGGCTGTCGTCGACTCGCCGTCGAGATACTCCAGGACGACGATCGCGCCCCCGTTGGCCGTGACGCAGGGACCGCCCGCAATCGCGTCCGGTGCATAGTCGCCGCCCTTGACGATCACATCGGGTAACAGCCGGCAGTAAAGCCGCTCCGGCGTCGCTTCACTGAAGGGCACCACCCAATCGACACTCTTCAACGCGGCGAGCACGGTCATCCGCCGTTCGAGCGGATTGACCGGCCGGCCGGGGCCTTTCAATGCCTGCACCGAGGCATCGGCGTTGACCGCGACCACCAGCCGATCGCCGAGTCGGCGCGCCTGCTCCAGGTAGGTGACATGACCGGCATGCAGGAGGTCGAAGCAGCCGTTGGTCATGATGATCCGCTCGCCGCGAGAGCGGGCCTGATCCAGGGCAACGGCCAATTCGTCTTCGGTCAGGATGCCGAAACCGGTGTCGTCGGACGTGCGCAGCGCCTGGTTCAATTCGGCCACGGTCGCGGCGGCGGTCCCCAACTTGCCGACCACGATCCCGGCGGCGGCGTTGGCCAGCACCATGGCCTCCGGCGGCGGCGCCCCGGCGGCCAGGGCCAGGGCCAGGGTTGCGATCACCGTATCCCCGGCGCCGGTCACATCGAAGACCTCCCGCGCCCGCGCCTGCAGATGCAGCGGCTCCTGATCCTGCCACAGCAAGGTCATGCCCTGCTCGCCGCGCGTGATCAGCACGCCGGTCAATTCGGTCGCCAGGCGCAGGCGCTCACCGCGCTCCACCAACTGCGCCTCGGTGGCACAGGGCCCCACGACGGCCTCGAATTCGGCCCGATTCGGGGTGATCAGGGTCGCGCCTCGGTATTTCGAGAAATCAGTGCCCTTGGGGTCGACGATCACCCGCTTGTGGAGCGCCGCGGCCTGTTCGATCAAGGCTTGGGGCGACCCCAGCGTGCCCTTGCCGTAATCCGACAAGACGATCAGATCCGCTTGAACGGCCAGCCGCGCGTAATCGGCCAGCAGTGCGGCGGCATCGACTTCGGCCAGGCCACCTTCGAAATCCGCGCGCACCAGTTGTTGGTGGTGACTGAGAATGCGCAGCTTGGTCGAGGTCGCGGCGCGGGCGTGCGCATGCAGATGGCAGCCGATGCCGCTGCGGCGCAGCAGACGCTGGAGCGTCTCGCCCGCCTCATCGACGCCGATCGCCCCCAGCAGGTCGACCTGCCCGCCGAGTGTCAGGATATTGAGCGCGACATTGGCGGCGCCGCCCAACCGGTCCGCGGTCGCGGTAACATGCACCACCGGGACCGGTGCCTCCGGCGAAATCCGGGTGGCGCGTCCGGTCCAATAGCGGTCGAGCATGACATCGCCGACCACGAGCACGCGGGCCTTGCTGAACGGGGGTAGCCTGGTCTTCACGAGCGCACCTTGATGCCTTATCCTGCACCGAAACCGGCGGGTCGCGAAGTATAGCCGTCGGCGGCGCGCCCGGCAGGGTCTTAAGCAGGCCCGCCGGGCACTCCAACGCAAAAAAAACCCCGCTATCGCGGGGTGAATCACCACTGAGAAGACGGAGATCGGACGCTCGGGCGGTTGCCTCAGCGATCCGGCCCACGACTGACAGTGTAATAAGCACAAACAGTGCCAACACCCCAGGAAAATCATTAAATTTATTTTATAATTAGTGTCTTATAGATTATTCAGCCATGGTGCGCACGCTGGCTCTGATGTCTGAAACGCACAATGCGAGCACCATCGATGTTGGGTTTGCACCATCGCTGTGCCGCGCCCTGCCGGCGTAGCGGATGTTTTTTTGCCGCGGGCGATAGGGGGTGCTAGCCACCGGCGCCCGCCCGTATCACGCCGTGAACATAGGCGAGCTTGTCGATCGCCGGCTGCGGCAGCACGAAGGGATAGAGATCCTGCTGCCCCATACTCCGGTTGAGGTTGTTGACCGCAAAGGTGAGCGGCAGCCAGTCCTCAATGATCTGCTGAAAATCGGCAATGGTGTAGGGGTCGAATTCGGGATCGGCGGTGCGGACAGTGCCGTCGGGCAGGCACCATTCCACCTCAATGCCGAAATGGGCGGCCGTCTCCAGGGTGTCGACGATGTGCAGGTAATGCGCCCAGGTCTCGGCCCAATCTTCCCAGGGATGGCTGCTCGCGTAAGTCGAAACATAGCGGTCCTGCCAGTGCGCGGGCGGGCCGGTGCGGTAGTGATCGTCCAAGGCCTCGCCGTAGTCTTGCCGCTCGTCGCCGAACAGGGCGCGGAAGGTCTCCTGGCGCCCGCCCTCACGGATCAGCAGATCCCAGTAATAGTGGCCGATCTCGTGGCGGAAGTGACCGACCAGGGTGCGGTAAGTCTCGTCCATGTCCACCCGGATGCGTTCGCGCCGGACCGGATCGGCCTCGTCGATATTGAGCGTGATCAGTCCGTTGGTGTGGCCGGTCAGCACCGGCTGATCCGCCGGTGCATCCTGGCTGGCAAGGAAGTCGAAGGCGAGCCCCTGCGCCGGGTCCTCATCGCGGCTGCGCACCGGCAACCCCAGGCGCAACAGCCCGTAGAAAAGGCGCCGTTTGCCGCGCTCGATGCGGTACCACTTTTCCGGATTGCCCGGACGGCTCAGGTTGGGAATGGTGCGGTTGGGACGGCAGGCGACACAGAGATCCTCGCCCGATTCCTCCGGGACCATCCAGTTGCAAACACTGTGCTGCGCATAATTGCCGCATTTGCGGTAGCGCCGGCCGGCCACCTGCGTGCTCGGCGGTTCGGGTCGGCGGCTGAAGAAGCGCGCCAGCACACCGGGGCGGTGCATCTTGTCGGAGGGGGTGATCGGGCTCCAGACACCCGCCGCATCCTCCTCCAGCGCCACCAGTTGCAGCGCATCGGGTAGGAAGCCCAGGGCGGCGCCGCAGTGATTGCAGCGCCAGTTCTCGAAATAGACGGCCTGGCCGCAGGACTGACAGGCGAAGGTGCGCATGGTTGGGGCACTCCGGTGGTTGAGGTGTACGCAAGGGCGGATAGGCGTCACTGATCAGTTCAAGAGCGGTGTCTTCGCCGCTTTTCTGATCCGCCAAACGCCGCAGTGCGCCGTCGCGCAGTGAGGCCATGATTTTCTGCATCACGGTGTCTTGAATGATGTCCGCGGGGTTGGTGTGTTGTCTGATCCGTAGGGTCCGCTGTGCGGACCAGCGGCCTCGCTGTCGGCGAGATGGCCGGGATTGTGATCAAAGCCCTTCAGGAGTTCGAAATTCGACAGTTTGCCATGAGTTTTCCGGTCTTGGCCATCCTTCCGGCCGCCGGTGGACCGCGCTGCCGGGGTACCGCCCCCGCCGGCGTGCGGGCCAGCGGTTCGCGCGTCAAGCACCGCGCCATTGCCCCGCCCGCCGCACCCGCCTAGACGCACCGCGCCATTGCCCCGCCCGCCGCACCCGCCTAGACGCTACCGGCTACGCGACGAGCGCGCCCGCTGCCTGCTCGACCATGGCGGCATCGACCTCTTCGGACTGAACAAATTCGCCGCCGAGCACCTCGAAACAGAGGAACAGCGGTGGCTCAAGTTCTTTAAAGACGGCGAACACCTGAACGCCGATCACCGTCCCGACTGGATGCAAACTCCGGAAATGCCGGCTATCAATCGACGCTCCTCAACCGTGGTCCTATCGGGTTCGGCGCTACCCGGGTGCGATTATTCGACCTCGGATTTCGCCGGTTTGCGACCATTTCGGCCTTGCGAAGGAGGTCGCCAAAGTTGGCTCAGGCGACCGGCGGCGCCAGCAGATGACGAACCAGCGGCGGCGCGTCGCCGCGATGCAGCGCCTGGATCTGTTCCTGAATCACCCGGTCCGCACCGGCGACCCGTTCATGATGGCGCAGATGGGCGACCCAGGAGCCCTCGACAAAGGTTTCCACATAGTGACCGGGCGCGGCGGCGTCCTCCATGATCCACCACTGCATGGCCCCGGAGCGGCGTCGGGCCTGAGCCTGTTCTCTCATCAAGGTCAGGAAGGCGGGGACATCCGCCGGGTCGATCCGGTAGTCGATCGTTGTCATGACCGGCCCGCGCTCTTGCGGCAGGTCCGCCAGGACCAGGGGTGCCGGCCAGTGCATCGACGGCGCCAGGTCGAGCCCCTCGCCCTGGCCCAGCTTGGCCGGCCAGGTGAGCGGGATGGCGATCAGGGCACTGCCCGCGGCGATCAGCAGGGCGGCGTCGATGCCGAGTTGGGCGGCGATCAGGCCCCAGAGCGCCGAGCCCAGCGCCATGCTGCCGGAGAACACCATCATGAACACCGACAGCCCCCGGGCGCGTACCCAGTTGGGCAGCGCGGTCTGCGCCGAGAGTTGCAGGGAGGACAGCGTGAAAATCCACGAGACACCCGCCAGCAGGGAGGCCAGCGCCCCGGCGTAGGGATTGGCGATGAGCGAAAACACCGCCAGCACTAACGCCGTACCGAGGGTGCCGAGGGCCACTGTGCGATCCGCACCCAGGCGCGGTTTGACCCATGACAGCACCAGCGCACCCAGCACCGCACCGACCCCGACGCAGCCCATCAGGACGCCGTAGAGTTGGGCGCCGCCCCCCAGCGACGTCCGGGCGATGAGCGGCAGCAGCCCCCAATAGGCGCTGGCGAACAGGAAGAAGGCGGCACCCCGCACCAGGGTGGCGCCCAAGGGTGCGCTGTGCAGGGCATAGCGCAGACCGTTGACTATTGCCTCGCCGAGACCCTCAACGGGCAGCGCGGAAACCGGCTGAGCGGCGGGCCGCCACCACAGCAGCGCCGCGACGATCACCAGGAAGCTCAGGCTATTGACGAAGAACGGCGCGGCCAGTCCGCCGCCGACGATCAGCACCCCGGCCAGTGCCGGGCCGATGGCGCGGCTGACGTTGATCCCTGTCGAGTTGAGCGCAATGGCCGCACCCAGGGTCTCCCGCGGGACCAGTTGCGGGACGATCGCCTGCCAGGCCGGCGCGATGAAGGCCGCCCCGCTGCCCAGTAGAAACACGAAGAACAAGAGCAGCGTCGCGCTCATCCATCCAAGTGCGACCAGCCCCGCCAGCGTCGCGGCGGCCAACGCCATCAGGCCATTGACTGTCAGGAGCAGCCGTTGCCGGTTCAGGATATCGGCCAAGGCGCCCGAGGGCAGCGCCAGCAGCAACAGCGGACCCATGGTCGCCGCCTGCACCAGCGCGACCATCAACGGGTCTGGGGTCAGGGTAGTCATCAGCCAGCCTGATCCCAGGCTGTGCATGGCGGTGCCGGCATTGGACACCACCGTGGCGATCCAGAGGACGGTGAAGGCGCGCTGCCGGAAGGGGGTCCAGGCGGAAACGCTTTTCATGAAAACAGCCGGTCGTGGATAGATCGGCTGCCCGGTTGCGCTTCAGCGGAGGGACACCGCCAGGCCGGCCCGGCCCATGCCGAGGCCCCCACCCGCCGATCCGTGTCATCCTCAGGGCCGTTGTGCTTCAGGCCAAAGTCGGCGAGGTGGCGACCCATCGCGTTGTCCAAGAGGGCGCGACCAGGGTTGCGGGGCGGGGGCCGGGACGTCGGCGCCTGGGCTGTCACCACTGTCCGTCCATCATCTGTAGGAGGATCGCACTGAATTGATCTGGTATCAGCCCGTACAGGCTGCCAGCCTGCACCGGTAACCAGCGTAAGATGTCCGCACGCTCGGCGCCGGACGCGGCACAGTATCGCTCCAGGTACAGATCCGCCCACTCCCGGCTGGACATGCCGATGGTCATATAGCTGTGGCTGACGTCCACCAGCGCATCACCTTTGGCCACCTCGATCCAATCGATCACGCCATATGCACCGTTGTCGACGAGGATGTTGGCGCCGTGAAAATCGCCGTGGCACAGCGCATCGCCGTCCGGCATGCGGTCGCACAATGCGAGCAGGGCTTGTCGCCGTGCCGAATCCAGGTTGAGGTTGAAGCGGAGTCTGTCCCTGAGTCGATACTTCAGCGAAATGGGAAGAGTGATCTGTTTGCCATGGATCTCCATCTGCAGCCGCACAAGATCGTCCGTCAACTCCCGCGCGCGGCCCAGGTCGCCTGCGAACGCCGTGTTGAACGACTGACCGGTGACCCGGCTCATCTTCAGGCACATCTGGCCGGCGACGCTCAGCACCTCGATGGGCCGAGGCGTCGCGAGCCCTGCGGCCTCGACGAAGCCCATCATGGCCGCCTCGTAGAACACGTCTTCTTTGCCGTAGCCGGGATTGTACACTTTGACCGCGATGTCCTCGCGCGCATAGACGGCGGCTTGTGCTCCGCGCCCGACCAATTCGCCAAAGCGCTCACTAAAAAACTCGTGTGTGTTCATTGCTCGTGACCTCTGTAATGCAGTGCAGCACGACAGGTCATCAGTGATCCAGGAGGCCCTGGGTAATGAATTCCTGCCGCCGCTGCTCTGCCAATGCCCGCATTCAGGCATCGTTCGCGGCCGGGTCCGCGCTGATATCCGCGTACCGCGCCGCGGTCGGGGTTGGGGCCGCCGCAGAGGCGGTCGCGGGGTCGTCGCCGAGACGGCTCAACTTCAAGACCATGCCGGTCAGTGCGAACAGCAGGAGGCCGTTCACCACGACCATTGCGGCACCGACCGTGGCGGGTAGAAGGGTCGGCAGGAACATCGACAGGCCGAAGACGATTTGCACGACAGCGATCATCGTCGGAGTGAGCGCCAGGAGGCGGAGGATCGGCGGCACGGCGTCGGCTTGCGCCCCAGGGTTCCGCCTGCGGCGCAGCATCGACAGCAGCCCTCTGAGCAAAACGAGTACTCCGCCAACGAGATTGAGCAGACCCAGGAGCAGCCCGGTCTGTCCCGTGATGACGCCTGGGACGATCGATGAAAAGATGCCCAGCGCGGCAAAGAGCATGCCGAACAGAACCATGAGCCAGGAGCGGCGGTACTCCCCGACCGGCGTGGACCCGAGGGCGATGAACTGGATCGCCATGATCACCAGCGTCAGACCGTGTTGGCCATCCGGGGAGTAAGCGAGAAGGCCGAAACTGACCGGAAACAGCAGAATGCCCAACAGGGTGAGGAGCACGGCCTGGAGCAATATGATGGCCACAGCGAGAGGGAGTTGGGCATCACGGGAGAGGCGGCGGTGTGTGTCACGGATGTGACGGGGGGGCGCTACGTGGGTCACTCCGGCACGGATTGTTTCTTTGCCGTATGCTTTACCGACCTCCTGCAAGGTCCAGGCGAGCGACAGAAAGCTGATGCCATAGATGATGAGGAGGATGGCGGTTTGGGGACCGGTTGTGATGCCGGGAAGGAGGGTAAGGAGGCCCGCAATCAGCGTCAGCAGATAGACCGAGGCCGCGGAAAAGGCGAGGACTCTCAATATGCCAGGACCTTTGAGCCAAGCCCTTGCCTGGTCTGCACGCGCGGCATACTGGAAGAACAGCGCGGCCCCGCCCCCCGTCAGCAGCAGGCCGACGAGGACGCGCAGGGTCCCGCTAAAATGGCCTGGCACGAAGGAGCCCACCATTCCAATTAAGGCCGTGCAGATCCCAATGGCGACCAAGGTCCAGGAACGCCGCAGGTCACCGAACGGGGTCCTGCCCAGCGTGACGATCTGAAATGCGATCAGGACCAGAAACAGGCCGTACATGCTGTCCGGCGCATAGGGCAGGGCGCCGGCAAAAATCCAGTAAAGCAAGACCCCGAACAGGCACATGAAGGTCCCGTAGATGAGGAGGAGAATCACCTCGAGGGGGAGGTCGTACTGTTCAGCTCGATTCATTGTTTGAAGGCCTCGCGCGACCCATAGTGGATGCGGCGCGCACAACCGAAAAATGTAGACCATTTCCCGGACTACGGCTGCGGGCCTTGATCATCGATCCCCGCAATTGCGAATTCCGGGGACAGTTTACCTAATTCCGCTCTGGCTCGTCGAGCAGGTCTTCGGTAAAGTGATCGTGCTATTGGGGCTTTGGCCCTGGCTTTCCGGGCTTCAAACGGCGCCGGAGGCGCTGCTCCAACGACTCGACGAACGCATCGGTTCCGAGCGGACGCCCTGTGCGGCCGTGAGCCCGCAGCAGATCGCCGACAGGCGCGCCGCCGACCTCGCCCAAGAACGCCTCGCAAGCGGGCACCATTTCCAACACCGGTCGCACAGTCACAAGGGAATCGTCCCGTGCGGCAAGGTGCGCCGCGGCGCTCGACTACGGCCAATCTTGCGGTCGGACGCAGAGACACGCCCGCACGGGGTTGCGCTCGACGTACCGCGCGGCGGCGATCAGATGCCCCTCGTCCATCGCGAAGGAGTGACAACGCTCCTGCCAGAGAGGTTCTCTCCAGCCCTCGCGCACGTTGATCGTTCGCGTAGACCGACCATGCGCTTCATCCAGCGAGTCCCGTAAGCCGAAGTCGTCTGCAGGCAAAAAACGAGATGGACATGATTGAACATCAGACAATAGGCAAGCACTTGTGTTCCGCAGCCGCGGCAGGCGTCCGTGAGCAGGGTGCGATACTCCGCGTAGTCCTCGTCCTTGAAAAAGGTCCGCTGGCGTCGATTGCCCCGCTGTGGCATAGGGTGGGGTAAGCCGGGCACCACCACTCTTGGAAGTCTTGCCGTGCCGCTGTGGAAACGTCCGATCTCAGGGGGGCCTCGTTCGTCCACTTCAAGCACCGCTCGGGGAATTAAGTAAACTGTCCCCGGAGTTCGCCGGAGCCGCGGACGGTCCGCACAGCGGACCCTACGGTAACACCTTGACCTGTAGGGTCCGCTGTGCGGACCGGCGACCGTGCAGATCGCGCGGTGGCCG
>CAYYAY010000104.1:0-16379 GCA_964470155.1 uncultured Lamprocystis sp.
GACGACGGATGACGTGTGGGAATATCTGGTGAGCAACCCATGCCCCTGGGGTGGAAATCATAACTTCCTGGTGTCCTTATACCGGCAGGCCAGTGGCGGCGAGTGCCCGGTCGTCTTCGATCTCAACACGCCGTCCTGCGGGGGCAGCCGTTTCGGCTGCTGGACCTGTACCGTCGTCAAGGAGGACAAGTCATTGCAGGGCTTTATTCGTTCCGGCGAGGACCACCTTCAACCGCTGGTCGTATTCCGGGATTGGCTGATCGAGCTGCGGGACAAGCCGGGGTATCGTAGCGACGTAAGACGGGATGGGAACGCCGGCCCAGGCCCGTTCTTACCTCTCGCTCGGCAGGAAATCCTTGATAAGCTCCTGGACCTGGAGACAAGCATGGCAATGCCGCTCATCGGCGACGAAGAGCTGGCCTATATCCAGCGCCAGTGGTCCGATGAATTCGACTTTCAGAATCGATTGGCGGTCGAGATCGCCGCGAGATACGGAAGGATAATTGCCATGCCCGACGCCGGTCAAATGACCCCAACTGCCGAAGACGACCTGCTGGAGCAGGCAGCCATGGAGGCCGGTATCGATCCGGATCTGCTGCGCCAGGCATTGGATATCCGTCGCAAGGGATTCCCGTCGCTCGACAAATGGGGCGCCAAGACGCAGTTTGAGCGCGCCATCGGCGACCTGTTGGACAAGGCGGCACGCCAGGCCGAGCAGACGACCCAAGCATGATCCTTCAGCGTTTTTTCATCAACAACCTGTTTTCTTACTGTGGACCTAGCGAATTCGATCTGGCACCCCCTGGAGACGGCCGCAACGTAGCGCTCGTCTGGGGTCGCAACGGCTACGGCAAGACCAGCTTCCTGAACAGCCTCAAGCTCCTGTTTACCGGCGTTTCGGACGAACTGCGCGAGACCGTGCAACGCCGGGGCGGGCGCTTCGGCCGCAATGAATATCTGCTCGGGCGGGGCGACGAATGGGTCGGGGTCTTCAACCACCGCGCCCGCGCGGCCGGGGACACCTGGTTCGGGGTCTCGCTTGTCTGGCAGGAGGCGGCGGGCTCAGTCAAGGTAGAGCGCACTTGGCAGTTGGATGGGGACGAGGCCATCGAGACGCTGCGGGTAACCCCGAGCTTCGGTGACCCCCTGGAGGATCGCAACGGAGACCCGGAGGGCGAGGCACGCGCTTTCATCCAGGCGCGGTTGCCCGACGCCGTGATGCCTTTCTTTATCTACGACGGTGAGAAGGTACAGCAGATCGCCGAGGCCAACCAGCAGGGTCAACTGCATCAGATCGAGCAGTTACTAGACTTGGTCGACATCGACTTGATCGACGAATATCTGGGCCGCAATCTGAGCCAGTGGCGCCGGGAATCGAAAGACGCAAGCCAGCACGGAATCAACGCGCGCAGACACGAGATCCAAGCCATTGAGGAGCGCTTGGCGGGGCTCGCGGCCGAACGCGAGGAGCTGGAAGAAGAGATCGAGCAGAACGACTATGCGATTAAGCGCGCCGATGTCGCACTGCAGGCGCGACGCCAGTTCGCCCTGCAAAGCGAGGAATCCAAGCTCGCCGGCAAACGCGAGAGCACGGTGGACGCACTACAGCAGCGTACGCAAGCCTTTTTCGACGCATTCAGCCGGGATGCTCCGCTGGTCCTGCACCCACAACTTCTGGAAAGCGCGGCGCGCGAGTTGGAGAAGATCGCCGCCCATCCCAACCGCCGGCTACGCGATGAGTTGGAACAGGTGTTTGCCGCACTGCCGGCCCGGGTTTTCTCCGATCCGCCAATGCCGATGCCGCCTTTAACCCGTGACCAGGAGGACTTTCTGCGCCGTAAACTGGCTCGGGTGCTCGACAGTTATCGTCCAGATGCTGCGGACCTGACCGAGGGACTCTTCCATCTGTCGCCGGCCAAGGCCGACGGACTGTTACGGCTGGTGGAGGACTACGTCCAGAACGATCACTTGCGCTCCGAATGGTCCAAGGACTTGGCTGAGATCCATCGCCTCAAGACCGAGTTGGCCGATATCGAGCGCAAGCGCAACGATGTCGTCAATCTGGCACCCGAGGAGCGCCGCTTGTTCGATGCGCGATTGGCGGAGAGAGCAGCACTCGCCGCCCGTAACGACGCGTTGAACCAACAAATCGGTGGCCTGAAGGAGCAGGAAATCACCCTAAACAAAGAACTGAGTAAGAAACGCGAAGACTGCCGCCAGGAGGAGAAGAAGGCAGTGAGTGCCGATGCCGCGCGGACCAAGCTGACCCTGGGACAACGTCTTCAAACGGCACTGGCCGCCTACCGGTCTCTGCTCAAGGCGCGGCGGCGAGAGGACATCGAGCAGGCCATCAACGCCCGTTTTGCGGAGCTGATGACCTCCCATGGTCAGATCCGACGTATCCGCGTAAACGAGGATTTTTCGCTGCACTATTTGGGCGTCCAGGACGCCCCGGTGGGCATGGGCAACATCTCGGCGGGAATGAAACAGTTGGTTGCCCAGGCACTGTTGTGGGGACTCAAGGACGTATCGGGCAAGGAGGCGCCGGTGGTGGTCGACACCCCGCTCGCCCGCTTCGACCGCGGACACCAGGAGAACCTCATTACCCGTTACTACCCCCATGCGGGGGCTCAGGTCATCGTGCTACCCACAGATGCGGAGCTCGATCGCGAGAAGTATGCCTTGCTTCGGCCTCACGTCTATCGGGAGTATTGCCTTGATAACCCGGATGGCGATAGCACCCGGGTACGTCTTGGGGGCTATTACTGATGGCAAAAGTCTACACCTCCCGTATCGACGAGGACACCATCGCACTGGTTCTCCGCAAAGGGCTGATGGCTCAGGGGCATAAGTGGGCGGTACTGCGAATAGCGCTGGCTTTATCTCTGAAACAACCAGATCCGCCCGGGGATGAGCTCGATACTCCGGAGGGAGGTAAAGAATACTTTCTGGAGGCACTGACCGGGCGTGGTCAAAAGGAGTCGGAAGACTTCGTGGATGCATTCCGGGTGCTGCTGTCCGCCTACCACGGCGAGGATCTGTTCGGGGAGGACGACCGCTACACGCGTCTGCTGCAACGGCACATCCGCCGGGGATTGCGCGAGATCCAGACCTCCTGGCGAGAGTCGCACGACTTCCACGAATTCCTGCGTCAAGAGCTCTTTGCCGCGCAGGACTTGGGGAACGAGCTGCCGGCCCCAGATGCCGGGAGTCTCGTTCATGCATTGGATGAGCTCGGTTTGAGTGCGACTCTGCTGGACAGCCTGGACGGTCCACGGGTAACGCGCCATCGCGTGCAGTTTGCCGATGCCGAGGATTTCGGGCGTCTGGAGCGTCGCCTGGACGACCTGGCGTTTACGTTGGGTATCAAGGACGCCGGGATCTTTCTGGCCCCAGCCGGCGAGCCCAAGACCGCCTGGCTGGATATCCCGCGCCCTGCATCGCAATGGAGTGTCGCCGGCACCGAGGCACTTGCGGGCTGGACGGCACCTGGGGCCGGGCTCAATTTGATGCTGGGGGTGGATATCGGCGGTGAGCCTGTTGTACGAGACTTGACAGAGGCCCCCCATGTGCTGCTCGCGGGGACCACGGGCAGCGGCAAGAGCGTGTGTATTCACGGTATGCTGCTATCCTTGCTGCTCAATCGGAGCCCACGGGAGCTGAAGCTTCTGCTGGTCGATCCGAAGCGTGTGGAGTTGTCGGCCTACCGGGGGCTACCCCATCTGCTGGCGCCCATCGTCACAGATGGTGTGGAGGCCACACGCGCTTTTAAGGGATTGGTAAAAGAGATGGAGCAGCGGGAGCAGCTCTTAGCCGCGCGCGGCGCCCGGGAATGGCGGGACCTGGGCGAGGGTGCGCCACCGCGCATCGTGCTGGTGGTTGAAGAGTTGGCGGCATTGTTCGACCAGGCCCCGGAATCCGAGGATCCATTGGTCCAGTTGGCTCAAAAGGCGCGTGCCGTCGGCATCCATTTGGTGCTTGCCACCCAGCGTCCGGACGCCGCCACCTTCAGCGGGCTGTTGCGCGCCAACATACCGTCGCGTATCGCCCTGACGGTACTCAAGGCCGCGGACTCGCGGATCATTCTCGACGAGGACGGGGCGGAGCGACTGCTGGGCAAGGGTGACATGCTGGTGAAATGGCTGGGCGAACAGGTCGTGCGCGTACACGGGTTCAATCTTCGACCGAGCGACGTCGCGAGCCTGTTGCAGCGCGTCGCAAAGGAGGACTAGGCGATGCCGGACGTCTTTGTCGACGAGTTCTCTCCGCTCTTTCTTAACGTGGATCGCGTCGGCCCATTCCAGGCACGCATGGAGGAGTTTGACTTCACCGACTCCAACGACGAACCATGCAATGTCTATCTGATGATCTCCAAGAACGGCCGGGGCAAAACCACGGTGATGGAGATGCTGGCCGCCATGATGGCGATGCTGGGGAATACCGAGTGCACCAGCCTTGGTTTCGAGGCATTCGACCGCGAACGAGGGCGAGCGCAATGGGACCTGCGGGTCACACTGCGCCAGAACGGCGCGCGGGAAACTGTGATCTTTTCACTCATCGCCGGGTTTATGGGCGACGAGGTGTCGCTCAGACTTTGGGGCGAGTCCGACTGCAAGAAATACGGGGCGAGCCGCTGGTGTCGGTTCGGCTTCGTCCGCAATGCCTTTGGCCGCTATACCATGGTCGGTCGCTCCGATCCTTGGACCCAGGACTTCATCCGATTGATCCAGTCTGGCTTGGGCGCTCGCCTTGCCGGGTTCGAGGGCGACGGATTGAGCTATCCGACCCTGATCTATTTCTCAGCATATCGCAATATCGTTCGCACGCCAGACGAGGAGCGGGCCATCGTCGCTCCACGCGACTGGAATTATCGGCCGGTGCATGTTTTCGATGTCGAGGGGCGAGATTGGCGCGACTCACTCGACAATCTGCTCGTCTGGCTCAAATGGTTGGACGACGGGCGTTTCGATGCGGCGGTCGCGGCGATCAACGAGCGTGTGTTCAAGGTGGGCGACCCCACCCTGAGCGCTGGTAAGAGACTGAGAGGCATACGAAAAGAGCCTCCGGAGGCGATCGTGGAGTCCGACGATGGGCAGCAGCACAGGCTGGATCGGCTGTCTAGCGGCGAGAAGAGCTTGGTGCAGCTCTATCTGCGTTTGGGATCTCACATGACGCAAAACACCATCCTGCTCGTAGATGAGCCGGAAGTTCATCTGCATCGCACTTGGCAGTACGAGGCTTTGTATACCCTCACGAATTTGGCCAAAGCGCATTTCCCGCATGTCCTCGTGGTCCTGGCGACCCATTCCGAGCGTATGATGAAGGCCTATGCGCTGGACCAGGCCGAGCACAACCTTCGCAAAGGGGCCTACATCATCGAAACGGCCGAGGAAGAAGAAAAAGCGGAGCAGATTGCCAGGGAGGCAGCGGCTAAGACGGCGGCACAGCAAGCAAGAAGGGCTACAGGAGAAGAGCATGGGGGCGGTGAAAAGCGATGAAGCGTTGGGGAGCCCCAATAGATTATTGTCCCGCTACGGCGGGGTACCAGTGATCTATGTCGAGTCGACCGAGGATCTCTATGTTTTCGGTGATTGTTGGTTCAAAGACCGGCTGTCTCGCATCGAGTTTCAACCGGCAGCCAGCCAGTGCGGATTCGCTGGCTGCTTAGCGGTCATTCAGGCCGTCGGCGATGAGAGGGGCGCTGGAAACCCGGCGTGGGGTATAGTTGATCGGGACGTCTTGATGAGTCAGGGGCTATGGTATCTGGTGCATGAAACCGATGATACCCGCTATGAGCAGACGAAGCCTTTCGGTGCTGAGGTGAAAGTCCTGTGCCGCTGGGAGATGGAGAACTATCTCGCCGACGCAGAAGCCTTAGAGCAGTGTCGGGCAGAACTGCTAAGAGTGCAGCGAAGGGCCAATGCTGACATAGAACAGGAACTGCTCGGTCATTGCCAGGCACTGGTGCCGCACGCGGCAGTCAACGCGGCCCTTCACGAGTGCCGAGCGGCAGGGTTGCCCGATGGATATACCGATCGATTTCCAACGCGTAACGCTGTCGACACCGAGATACGCACGAAAATCCTAGCCGACAAGCCGGAAATCTCGGATATTTATGACAAGCATACTGTGTTGGTGGATGCCTTCGACCTGGCGAACGAAGCCCCTCGCGTTCGGGCTAGCGCACTGTTGCGCAGGGTAGCTGGTAAGGCTATCTTGAAGCGCTTCGGCGCGACAAACAAAATATCAATAGACCTAAAGGGTTTGCTCGCCAACCGCATCAAAGAGCAACAGCGAGTACCGGATGAGATCACCAGATTCGTGGAGCAGGTGGCAGGTACTTGACCTGGCGATGAATCACGCTAGGCTGCGCGATGCCGCCGAAACTTGAAATTTCCGAAAGCGGACATGGACGCGCCAGCCACACTGATGTAAACCAGTGATGTAAGCTTACTCGTCCGGTAAATTCATCAATGATGGCATCCAAAGACCCGTCAAGCCGCCAGGCCCTGGGTCCATCCCGGTCCCCAAGCGCCCGTAGCTCAGATGGATAGAGTACAGCCCTCCGAAGGCTGGGGTCACAGGTTCGAATCCTGTCGGGCGCGCCATTTTTCGATGCCATTTTCCAATGCGTTCCTGCGCGAGGCGCGCACCCTGGCCCAGATCGACCACCCCAACATCGTGCGGGTGCGCCAGTTCTTCGACGCCAATGGTACCGCCTATTTGGTCATGGCCTATATACCGGGGGCTGTCGCTCGCCGAGCACCTGGAGCGTCAGGGCGGACGCCTGCCGGAGGACCAGACCAAGCAACTGATGCTGCCGATCTTGGGCGGCCTGCGGTCGGTTCATGCCGAGCACTTTCTGCACCGTGACATCAAGCCCCAGAACATCTACCTGGCACGCATCGACTCGGGCGGGATGCGGCCCGTCCTCCTGGACTTCGGTGCCGCCCGGCAGGCGATGGGCGAGCCCAGCCGCTCCTTGTCCGTGGTGGTCAGCGCCGATTACGCCCCCTTCGAGCAATATCACCGGCGAGATCGGCAGTGCCTCATGGCGCTGGAAATAGCCGTCCATCCAGGCGAGCACGCCGGCGTTGGGACGCCACGCCAGTCCGAAGAAGACCTCGTCCACGCTGATGACCGAGACGGCATACCGGATGACGGTCCCGGCCCAGGCCAGAACGCCCGGATCGGGCTCGCGCCGGGACAGTTCGCTGATGACGTTGGTGTCAACGAGGTAGGTCACGCCCATCCGCCTCCAGCGTCTCAACCAGGGCGTTCGGTCGGGTGGACCTTGGTGAGGCGACCAGCGTACAGTTCTCCTCGGACAGGATTTGGCGCAGCTCGGCGAACTCGTCGGCGAGGGTAGGCCCGCCGCCCTTTTGCGACCATTGCTGGAAGGCGCGGTACTCCTCGACGTCGATGACCGCGGCGACAAGACGCTTGCGGTTGTAGATCAGTGGAGACGCCCGTCAGGCGCGATCAGAAAGGGGGTGCCGCACACGCCGAGCAGTTGGGCGGTGACCACGGCGCGCTGGGCGATCCCGGTGTCGAGGGCGCCCAGATCGGCGGGATCGAGTGTGAGGCGCGTGAGGTCGATGCGTCCACCCAGGTCGTCCGCTTGGGCGAGCGAGGTCAGTTCCGCCCCATGCCACAGGTCATAGGCGGTCCCGCGGATCAGGTAACGGCCGTTGTCGGATCGGGGGCCACGGGACGAAAGGCGAAAGTGCCGCTTTTCTGCCGCAATGCAGGAGGTTATCGGTCGGGAGAGCGCATCGCGCATCGACCTGATCAGGCAGGTCCTGATCACGCAGGTCCTGACGCCACGGCCGGCGCGGGCCGGCATCGACCCGGCGCTGATCCTGCCCAGCCTCACCAAGGCAGCACGCTCAGACCGCCTGGATCGGTCGCAGCGCCCCCCCGACGATCTGCGCCGAGGCACGCACCGCGGCGGTGAAGGCGAAGAACAACCCGAAATCACGCGCCGCCGGCAGACTGGTCATGTACAGGCCCGCAACACTCGTCTGCAATCCGGTGTCGAGCACCGGGAACCCGTTCCGGGTCCGGATGCGGGTCAGCAGATCGCCCGCCGCCGGCAACGGCACCCGCTGCAGATCGACCTGGTAGCCGGTGGCGAAGAGTACGTGGTCGACCTCCAACTGCTCGCCGGTGTTCAGGCGCACCAGTAAGGCGTCGCCCCGCTCCTCGGTCTGTTCAACGCTGGTATGGGGGCGGACCCGGATCGCCGGGTGCCGCAGGCGCGGTGCCAACCAGGGCTCCAGCGTGAGCCGGCCCTCGGCCCAGAAGCGGGCATTGAGCCGGTCGCGCTCCGCGGCCGGCAGTGCGCGAAACCAACCGGGTTGCGCGACCGTCCGCTGTGCGTGGGACGATCCCCTGACGCCTCTGAAACCAGTCCGCATACTCCAGGTAGAGCGCCAGACTCAGGGGTTCGACCGCAGCCGCCACCTGCCCGCGCGTGGCCAGAAAGGCTTCCAGGCTATCGCGGCCGGTCGGATCCAGGTGCCAGTCCCAGCCCGAGCGCAACACCATGCCCACCGGCATGTGTTTGCGCCAGAACGACATCGGCTCGCCGACCACCCGCTGATCGATGCCCAGCGTCTGCGCCTGCGCCGCCATCGCCAGCCCGAAGGGACCGGCACCCACGATCAACAACTCGGTCTGCTCCATGAGCACCTCCACGGAAAAGGAAATCCAGCCGCGGCCAGACAGGTCGGCGTCTCACCAGAGGCCCGGAATCAGCCTGAACCTGACCTGCCTCAGGTCGTCATCGTAACCGGGAAGCGCGCGGCGCAGCAGCTGTTCCTGGCCGTCTGGAATTCGATGCGCAGGGCATAGGTGCGTTCGGCATTGACCGGCTTGGCCACCGGGCCGCTGGTGATGTGGGTGCCGGTGACGAACAGGGTGCCGGTCGCCGGGTCATGGCTGATCGCACGCGACTGAAAGGCGAGACTGACTTTCTCGCGGCGGATTTCGCCGATTTGGGTTTCTAGGAGTTGGAACCGCTGCCGCCGCCTGGGCCTCGGGCCTGCTGTCCGCCGCCGAGCCGACCACGGTGGATGGGGCCCCGGAGCTCGTGCGCCTGCTGATCGACACCGATCGGGAGCACGTGCCGGAGTCGCTCGTCGCCCGTATCCGCGCCGGGCTCCCCTACCCCACCCTGCTCGGTGGTCCCGGCGCTCCAGAACCGTCTGGGGCTAGAACACAACCCGGCCTCGGCCAGCGCCCGGATGTGACGGCGCAGCGAACCACGCGGGCGCAGGCCCAGGTGCACGCACAGGTGAAACAGGGTCAGGGCCTCGCCGGCGACGCAGCTGTGGTCGCGCACGTGGCATCCGGTCACGGTGGATGACCGAGATGAGGGTTGGTATGGCCTCAGCCAGGTCTTGGTCTGCGAGCGGCAGCATCGCGGCATCGGCAGCGCCGTGATCCGCGACGGTCTGGCGCGCCTGCGGGCGCAGGGCGCCCAAGTTCGCCTGCGCCGGTTCTCTCCTTCGACCAGCGTTACGGCCTGTGCCTCGGCCGCCAGGGTGGATTTGAAGGCTGTCCACATCCGCTGTGGCCGCTTCTGTGGATAGCCTGTGCCCAACGCGGGGCGATCCTCCGCTGTCCAATGAGTTAGCAGGGCCGACTAAAGTTTTGCCGTACCGCGTGCCGGCGGTGGCCGACAACCGCTGCGAAACGCCGGCTCCCTGCCCCATCGTCGGTTGGGTCAATCATGTTAGTCGCAGTGGAGTCTATCCTGACGACCGCGGATCGCCGTCCGGAGGGCCGGCCTTCGTTGGCATCCCCCGTTTCGCATCGAACTGCCAACGACCGCTCGCGGGCAATGCGACGGTCGGCAGCCGACCCGGAGCGGTCGCGCAGCCAAGGTTGCCGCAGGTCCGGTGGTGGGAGAAGAACGGACGCCCATCCGCGGCGAACCAGGGAAATGGACTGCCGACCTGAACGTTGACAACGAACCCGAGTCGGTGCTCAATTCAGCACCGAATCCCGTACCGGAGTCAGCGATGAACAGCATTCCCGCGCATGAAATCAAGCGCCGCGGCATCTCGGCCGTTGACGAGGCACTGCGCGAAGGGCCGGTGCACGTCATCAAGAACAATCGGCCACAGTACGTCGTGCTGACCGAGGAGCGCTTTGCGGAAATGCTCGAGGCCCAATCCAGCGCTGCCCAAGATAGCCTGCGTACTTCCCTGGAAGACCTGAAGGCTGGCCGCGTCACCCGCTATGACAATGTGGATACCCTGATCGCGCAGCTTGAACGCGACGATGCCCAATGAACTTCGCGCTGATCGCGACCCGGCATTTCGAGCGGCGTGCCAGCAAGTTCTTGCGCAAACACCCGGACCTCAAGCCAGTCCTCAAGGCGACGCTGAACCAGCTGCGACAGGACCCCTTCCAGCCGAGCCTCAAGGTGCATGGTCTGAGCGGGGCGCTCGCCGGCGTCCAGGCCGTCAGCCTCACCCACTCTTATCGTTTGACCCTGATCCTGAAGGTTACCGAGCGGGAGATCGTCCTGCTCGACATCGGCTCGCATGACGAGGTCTACCGGTGAGAATCGCTGCTAAGGAAATCGCCCGCTGGGCCGAATCCTTGGATGCGCGGGCGTCTCTCCCCCGGCTCGTTCGTCGCCTTGCGCTAAGCTGCGGGACCATTACACAGATCGCCTTTCCCGCCGGGGAGTCGATCGGGTTACCGGAATGGGACGGGGAGATCCTGAGCACGGATGGAGATCCCTGGGTGCCCAAAGGCCGGTCCTGCTGGGAGGTGAGCTGCGAGGTCAGACCCAGCAGGAAGGCGGAAAGGGACTATGTCAAGCGGACCGAAAATACCCCTTGGGAGGTCCGACGCGAAGCGACCCTCGCCGTCGTCACGGCACGACGTTGGGGAAAGGGAAAGCGCGTCTGGGAAAAGGCCAAGAACGAGCTGGCCGAGTGGTGGGCGGTTCGCGCCTACGATGCCGACGACCTGGAACTCTGGCTGGAGTCGAACACAGCGATCGGGCTGGACTTCGCCGAAGAATTGGGACTCTTGGGTGAGGGCGTAGAGAGCATCGGCCGTTACTGGCACACCTGGGCCTGCCAGTCCGACCCGCCGATCCACATGGAGCCCTTTTTCGCCGACCGGGAGGCGGCTAAGGACCGCTTGCTGGTCGGCCTGCGCCAACGCATAGGCGGGAGCGCGCCCTTGCCCTTCGCGATCCGCGCGGACAGCGTCGAGGAGGCCACTGCCTTCGTCTGCGCGGCCCTGAGCGATGCGCCCGACCTCGCGGATGCCGCCCTGGTCGTCACCGCCGAGACGGGATGGCGGTTTGTCGAGAAACATCCGGACCTCAAGATCGCTGTCGCCACCCGACCCGAGATCGCGGCCAGACCCGCGACGGGCGCCCCGGTGGTCGTGGTGGTCCCGGTCGCCGCGGGGGACCCGGCCGCGGGCTTTGGCGGCGAGGGCGCACGCGGTTTCGACCTGAGGCTGGAGCGCCCGGGTATCTACGCCTTCCGCGATGCCTTGATCGAGAGTGGCATCGAGAAATCCGACGCCCAACGGCTAGCGCTCGCCACCGGGCGATCATGGACCGTGCTCCGCCGACGGCGGGCCGCCAACCCTGCGATCCGCAGCCCCCATTGGCTAACGCTGCCGGAGAGCGATGCCCTATCGACCCTGTGTTTACTCGGGGCTTGGTCGGGCGCGAGCGCGGCCGATCACCAAGCGGTCGAGCACATCACGGGCTGCACCTATGAGGTCGCAGAGCGCAAGCTCCGGGTCCTGGCACAGGTCGATGACCCGCCGGTGCTCCAGATCGGCAAGGTCTGGCACGCCAAGTCACCCTTGGAACTGCTCGACCTGTACGCCGGCCGGCTGACCTCCGGCGAGCTTGACCGCTTTTTCGAGACCGTCGAAGCGCTGCTCGTCCAACCAGATCCCCAGTTGGAGCTGCCGCCGCACAAGCGTTGGATGGCCCAGGTCTACGGCAAGGCCCGAGCGGAATCCGGGCTGCTGCTCCAGTCGGTCTGCGACACCCTGGTCAAGCTGGCAGTCCGCGGACCCGAATACCCCTCGCTGGCCACGCTGTCGATCGATGCGCGGGTGGCGAGTCTGGTCCGCCGACTGCTGAACGGCGCGGACGATACCCGCTGGCTGTCGCTTGCATCCCACCTGAGACCATTGGCCGAGGCCGCGCCGGAGACATTTCTTAAGGCCGTCGAGTCGAGTCTTATCAGCCCTGGTGCCCCAGTCACCCGATTGTTTTCCGACAGCGTCGCATCCGGCGAGTCTGGCCACTGCTGGTGGTATGCAGACCTGCTGTGGGCGCTCGGGATACTGGCTTGGTCGCCCCGCTGGGTAGTGCGCGTGGTGCCGATCCTCGGCCAGCTGGCTCAGATCGTGCTCCCTGAAAACTGGGGCAACTCACCCATCAACAGCCTGCTCGACATCTTCCGCTCCTGGAAGCCCAACACCCGCGCGAGCGTGGCTCAACGGGTCGTCGCATTAGATCGACTGATCCGGGAGCAGCCGGATGTCGCTTTCCGTCTCGTCAAGCGACTCGCCGATACCCGGTTCGACATCGCTAACTCCCAGCCCGGTCCGACGTGGCGTGACGACGACGCTGGGGTCGACGACCGCGCGCCGCAGGCCGAATACGAGGAGATGCTGGAAGCGGCCGGTGATCGCCTGGTCTCAATGGCGCAAAGCAGAGCCGACCGGTTGGTCGAGGCTGTCGAGATCCTGGACGAGCTGAGCCCGGATCAGGTCGAGCGCCTGCTGTCCCACATCGCTGCATTCGTTGGCGATGGGTCCGACGACGAGGACAAGGAACATCTGCGCGATGCCCTGCGCGAGAGGATCTGGTGGCATCTGAATTTTGGCGACAGAGACTCATCTGTATTGGCGGAGCGGATCGGACCATGGCAAGCGCTATACGACCGCCTGTCCCCGGCCGATCCGGTCATTCGCGACCGCTGGCTGTTCAATAACGACTGGGTGAATCTGCCCATCGACTCGCGGGACGACTACGAGCTGGAGCGCGGACTTCGCGAGCAATGGCAGCAGACGGCGTTAGACGAAATCTACCGGACTCTTGGAATGGCGGGCGTCGTGCGCCTCGCTACCCGATGCGGTGCCCCGTTCTTGGTGGGCAGATGCCTGATCCCTACCGTGGCTCAACCAGCGGAGCTTGTCGGTTGGATCGCCAGCGAGGGCGGCGATTTCGCGATCGGCTCACCCCTGACATCACTCATCGGCGGAATTGTTCGCTTTCTCGAAAAAGAGTCTTCCAGCGAGATCATCCGCACTGTCTCCGCATTGGGTTTGGACGAGGGCTGGCCAGCAGAACGCATTGCCGCTTTCCTAAGATTGGCGCTGGACGGACAGGCGACCTGGGACATCGTTTCCGACTGCGGGGTAGCCGTCGAAAACGCCTACTGGAAGACTGTGACTCCCAATCTAATTCCATTGGGTCACGATGAGCGTGACTATTGCCTGAGAAAGCTGCTCGCAGCAGACCGGCCCCGCACCGCCCTTGCGATCTGTCGCTGGGACTACACCAAGACGGACCCTGGGCTTCTCGCGGATGCACTCGACACGATGCTTGAAGGCGTGGAGTCGGATGCCCCACTCCCTGTATCCCATAGCCTTATCAAGCTATTCGAGCGGCTCGAGTCCTGGGAGGGGATGGACCGGAATCGACTGATACGCATGCAATTTCATCTGATTCCGGCATTGCAGTTCGATGCCCGACCGCACCTTAAGGCGCTGCATCAAGCGATAGCCTCGAGCCCGGAGATATTTGCGGAGCTGATTTCTCTCGCCTATTGGCCAGACCACGGCGAGCACCTCAGGGATACATTGACCGAAGCCGAGGACGCCGCGGCGGAGTGCGCTCGCATTGCCCTGGACAACTGCCGCCGCCAACCGGGCACCGCGCCCGACGGTTCGATCGATGCCGATGCCGGTCTGCGCTTCGTCGAGGAGGTACGCAAGCTCTGTCGCAAGCAGGACCGCTCCGCCATATGCGATTGGGCACTTGGCCAAATCTTCGCCCACACCTCAGCGGGAGACGACGGTATCTGGCCAGGCCAGCCGGCACGGGACATCTTGAACGGGCCGGAGATGGATCAAATGCGCGACGGATTCGCTATCGGCGCGTACAACAAGCGCGGGATGACCGTGCGGGCCCCCGATGCCGGAGGGGATCAGGAGCGGACCCTTGCCCAACAGTATCGCCGCAACGCCACCGCGCTCGAATCGACCCATCCCTATCTCGCGGAAATCTTGGAGGCCCGGGCGCGATCTTACGAGGCAGACGGGAGACGCCACGACGACGCGGCCGGACTTCAGCGGGAGCACTATTGACGACAGCACCTCGGCCGCTTTCCGGGTAATTGCAGTCTAAGGGTAGCCATCAGCTATTGACTGCAATCGGCCGAGAGCTACCCGCGGGAAAGCCTCCAAGCGGCGGCGTTGGCAAGGGCCCCGGGTTCGGCTGCACATGGCAGATCAAGCCGTCGGCCACGTCGGTCGTTGTGACCGTTGTCGGGTCGGTCATGACTGCTACCAGGAATTCCCTTGCGGCGCGCGCACGGTTGGTATCCGCGGCGACCCGCACCACCCGGAAATTCTTGACATAGAATGGTATCGTGCAGGTTGCCGCTCCCCAGGAAAGCGAGAAATCTCAACCAGTTCCGGCTCAGGTTCTACGCGTCATGGCGTGCCGACCCGGGGACATCCGCCACGCAACCCGCCATGACGCCGAACGCGCCGCAAACCGGTCGCCGGCCCGCTCAGCGGCGCGCACCCGCCGGCGCTTCCGCGCTGACTGCCAGATAACGCCCGACCTGCCGCTGCACCTGGTCTGGGGACAGCGGTGGGCCCAGCGCGCAGTTGTCGTAGGGGGCGATACAGCGCAGGTACATGACATCGCTGGGCGCGGACGACGACAGCCACCAGACCCCTTCCTGAAACAGCGGATCGGCGCAACGAGTCGCGACAAAAACAACGGGAATCCGGGTGGTCGGGTCCAGCAGCAACCGGCTGCTGATGCGGCTGACCTGGAAGTTGCCGCCCGTGATCAGGGTCGGCTCGGCACCCGCGAGGGTCCGTACCTCCAACTCGCACCAGGGTTCGAGCCGGTTGCTCGCGTTCGCGATACGACCGTCGCGCGACTCCGGCGGCCAGCCCTTGTAAAGACTTCGGTTCTCACGGACAGCTCCGGGGCGCCAGGCTCAGCCTGGCCAGGCGGCCGCCAGCAGGGCGGGCAGGACCTCGGCGCAGGTCCCGCGCAGGTTGTGGCGGGCCATCCCGTCCAGCGGCGTGGGGCGCGGATTGACCTGGACCAGGGCAGCCCCAGCAGCGCGGGCGATCCCCGGCAGGGCAGCGGCCGGGTAGACCAGGGATGACGTTCCGACCGTCAGGCACAGGTCGCAGGCGCGGGCCGCCGCCTCGGCCGCGCCCAGGACCGCCGGCGGCAGCGACTCGCCGAACCAGACGACCCCGGGGCGGATGGCGCCCCCGCACTGCGGGCAGCGCGGCGGGGCCAGACGGCGTCCACCCGCGGGCTCGTCGGGAATACCCGACGCAAGGTCGAACGGTCGGGCGCAGCGAACGCAGCGCGGGGCGTGCAGACTCCCGTGCAGGTGCAGCACCGCCGGGCTGCCCGCCCGTTCGTGCAGGTCATCGACGTTCTGGGTGACGAGGGTCAAGCGCGGGACCCGCGCCGCCAGGGCGGCGATGGCCCGGTGTCCGGGATTGGGCGCGGCGTGGAGCGCCTTCATCCGCCGCCACTCGTACCAGCCCCACACCAGGTCCGGATCGCGCGCAAAGGCATCGGGGGTGGCCAGCGCTGCGGCGTCGAACCGCGACCAGAGGCCGGTCAACGCGTCACGGAAGGTGGGGATGCCGCTTTCGGCAGAGGCCCCGGCGCCGGTGAGGACCAACAGATGCCTGGTCCTGCGGAGCGTCTCGCTGAGAGCGGGGACGATGAGCATCGCGATGCGGCTCCTGATCGGACCGGGGGTTAGGTGATTTCCGAAGAACGTTGTACCACGCGAGATCGTCCTCCGGTGACCCGCGCGACGCAACCGCAGGCCGACGCTTTAGCGGGCGGCAGTGCCGCTTCCGGCTGAAGCCTCGACCTCCGGTTTGTTGTACGGGCGCAGCGAGATCCGCAGGTGGGTGTAGAGACGACAAAAGTCGGCCCGACACGCGAAATCGACCTCCGAGGACGGTGCTTCACTTGGCGAAGTGCGCCCCTCCACTGAGTACACGATAGAATCGTGGTCAGTCCCTGAGGTATCCTGAGGTATCCCTTGAGCTTGATGTAGTCACGCCCGCGCACCCGCCCGACCCAGCGCCAGCCCAAG
>CAYYAY010000105.1:0-16022 GCA_964470155.1 uncultured Lamprocystis sp.
ATCAAACATCGGGTTACGAAAAACGAGAAACGAAAAACCAACAACGAAGGGTATACCTCGAATCTCAACGAAGACCGGATTGATCCGTTTCAAAGCGGAACGACGCGGCGAACAGGCCGCGCGGGGTGGTCAGCAGAACCTGTGCCTCCCAGCGCATCCGGGCCCGCACGCAGGTGGGCAACATGCCCGCACCCTGCCATGATCCTGAGCCAACGGGTGCCAATGATGATCGGTTATATCCCATGTTCATATCGACGCCAGCGAAGTCCACGGCGACTGCGCTGGCCTCAATGCCCTGAATCGTGACCCGCAGGATCAGGGGCTGCATCACCGGGATGCCGCGCGGGTCCACTTCCAGAGTCACTTCGCCTCCGTCGGCAAAGCGCGCAGTGCAGAGTCCGGCGCGCACATCGCAGCCGGATTCAGCTTGGGCCAGCACGCGCGGTGCGGGGACGAGCAGGGATCCGAGCCTGACCGCGATCACAACACTCGCCAGGGCGGCGGTCACGAACGCCGCCGACACCCAGAGCGGGCGGTAGCGGTCGAGGCGGCCCGTCAAGCGCCTTCCGATTGCCAGGACTGGCGTTTGCGATAGATGGTGGACGGACTGACTTCCAGCAGCACCGCGGCACGCGGGATATTCCCATCGCAGAACGCGATGGCACGCTCGATCGCCTCCTTCTCGATGACGTGCAGCGGCCGGATCTCCTGCGCGCCGGTCTGGATCACCCGCGCTGCCGGGGCTACCGGGGAAGCGGCGCGGCCGGTGAACCGATTCAGCGGCGGCGGCAGCATCGCCAGGGTGACTTGTTCAGCGTCGTAAAGCACCACGACGTTGCGCAGCACGTTCTGCAACTGGCGGATATTGCCCGGCCAGTCGTACTCCAGGAAGACCGTTTCGACCTCCGGGGCGAACTCACGGAACGCCTTGTGCTCCTCCGCGGCGAATTTGCGCAGAAAGTTATTGGCCAACAGCAGAATGTCATCCACCCGATCGCGCAGGGCGGGCAGGTGGATCGGGATCACGTGCAGGCGATAGAACAGATCCTCGCGGAAACGCCCCTCGTCGACCTCTTTCTGGGGATCGCGATTCGTGGCACAGATGAAGCGGACATCCACCTTGACCAATTGGGTCGCCCCGACCCGCGCAAAGGACCCGGTCTGCACGAAGCGCAGCAGCTTGGTTTGCAGATCCAAATCCATCTCCCCGATCTCGTCGAGAAACAGGGTCCCGCCGTCCGCCATTTCGGCGGCGCCCTCCCGATCCCGCGTGGCCCCGGTGAAGGCGCCGCGGACATGGCCGAAAATCTCGCTTTCCATCAGATCCCGCGGAATGGCGCCGCAGTTCAACGGGATGAAAGGTTTGTCCCGGCGGTTGCTTTGCCGGTGGATGGCCTCGGCGCAGACCTCCTTGCCGGTCCCGCTCTCCCCGGTGATGAAGACCGTCGCCTTGCTCGGAGCGGCACTGTCGATGATGCGATAGACCGCTTGCAGCGCCAGCGATGAACCGATGAATCCGTGGTAATGATCGCGTTGGAAGTCGTCGCGGATTTGCTCGACCAGCGTATTGAGGTTCTGCCGATCCACCGCGTTGCGCAGCGTGACCTTGACGCGTTTGGCGCTGAACGGTTTCTCGATGAAATCGAAGGCACCGTAGCGCATGGCGTCGATCGCCACATCCACCGAGGCATGACCGGTGATGATCACCACCGAGGTCGGGATCTGCCGGTCATGGATGTGCTTGAGGATATCCATACCGTCCATATCCGGGAGCTTCAAATCCAGCAACAGCGCCTCGGGCGGGTCCTTCTCGAGCTCCGCCATGCCGCTCCTGCCGTCGCCGACATGCTTGACCTGGTAGGGCTCCCCCCGCAGATAACTGCGATAGACCTCCGCCAAGGCGGGGCTGTCCTCGATGATCAGAACTCTGGGCTTACTGGTGGACATGGATATCGCCTTACCCGGTGCATACGCCGCGGCCGGGTTGTCAGGGCCGTCACGGGCGGCCTTCAGTGGTCCCGGTGCGGGGAACTGTGGCCTGTCCTTCCGACGGATCAAGGGGTGCTAGGATGATGATGGTCGCGTCGTCCCGCGGGGTTTCCCCGGCGACCGCGAAGAAGGTCTCCATCAACGCGTTGGCCTGCGCCGCGAGCGGGGCCGCCAAGCCGTCACAAGCCGCGGCAAGCAGATCCTGTTCCAGCATCTTGCGGCCGGGTCCGGACAAGGCCCCTTCGAACAGGCCATCGGTGAACAACAGCAGCCGCTCACCCGGCTGCAACTTGAGCGAGAGAGTGTCGTAAACCGACTCCGACTGCAACCCCGGCAGCACGCCCCCGATGTCGAGCTGATGGGCACCATCGGCATCCAACAGCAGCGGCGCCGGATGACCGGCACAGGCGATCTCGACCCAGCCGGAGGGGGCCAGGTGCACCGCCACGCAGGTGAGCAGACTGTATTGGTTGAGTTTGTCCTCAAAGACGCGCTGCGAGATGGCCCGGCACAACTGGGCGGGTTCCCAGGCATCCGGCCGGGAGTGCAACAACCCGCCGACGTAGCCCGCATGAGCGTGCGCGAAAAACTTGGCGGCGACCCCGTGGCCCATCACATCGACCAACACGACACACGCATGATCGGCGCTCGACGTAAACGAGATGAAGTCCCCACCGCCGGCCTCGGCCGCCACCGAACGCACCGCCGTCTGCCAGCCGCCGAGTTCCTGGGGCAGCTTGGGCTTGAGGGCTTCGGTGATCGCCGCATCAATGCGATGACCGAGTCGCGCGCGCATACTGCGGCTGCGATACAGCGTGCGCTGGATCGCCGCGATCAGTTGGCGCTTGCGGATCGGCTTCAGCAGAAAATCATCGATCCCCAGCAGATCCGCCTGCTCCCGCACCATCTCGTCGCGGGTTTCGGTCATGAAGATGAAGGGGACCAACTCGGTCGCCGGATCATCGGCCAGGCGGCGGCGCAGTTCCAGGCCATCCATGCCCGGCATATGGATATCGGCGAGCACCAGATCGGGCGGCGCCCGCCGCAGTTGCTCCATGGCGACCACCGGTTGAGAGAACGGCATGACCTGGTAAGCCTCGGAGAGATAGGCCGCCATCACCCGCAACTGCACCACGTCATCATCGATCACCGCGACGCTGACACTGCTCTCGCCCAGACTGAGGCGCCACCGGTTGAAATCAGTTTCCGCTGGACGCGGCTCGTAGAGCGCATCCGGAAACATGGCGGCAACCAGGGCAAGCCCTCTGCCGTGATCCCGCGCGACAATCGATTCTCCGTCGATATCGGCCGTACTGAGTCGCTCCCGCCAAGCCTGCAAGGGGGCGCCGTTATCGATGATCTCCAGGCGCCACTGACCCCGTTCACGCGACAGCCGAACGCGAATCCAGTCCGGCATCGGTCGGCTGTGTTGCACCAGATTCGTCGCCAACTCGGAGACCGCTACCAGGACTTGGCCCTGTCGCGCCTCGGACAAACCGGTACAACCCAGCCCCATGGTCACTTTCCGCCGCAACTCGCGCACCCCCGCCAACGTCGGAGGGACTTCAAAGGTCTGGAGATTACTGCGTATCATGGCGCCAGGAAGGGATAATCGACACACAACCGAGCGCTGGTGGCGGCGACCACACGGCGCAGTTCCGGCAACAGCGCGGCGAGACGTTCGCACTCACCCGCGCGCCCCGCTTGCTCCAGTGCGCACACTATTTGACGCAATGCGATCGCCCCGAAGGTCCCCGCACTCCCTTTGAGGGCATGGGCCTGGTCGGCAGCACCTTGCGGATCATTGGCGCCGACCCGCGCTTCGAGGAGACCCACCCGGCGCTCACTCTCCAGCAAGAAGGTCAAGAGAATCTCGGGCAATTGCTCGCTGCCCACGTCTTCTTCCAATTGAATCAGGGTTCGCCGATTCACCAGCGGCGGCGTCACGCCAGGGCGCGCTTCCAGACCCCAGGCGGGGTCATCCGCCGCCTCGACCCAATGCGTCACCGCCTCCAGCAAGTCGAGCCGATCGGCCGCCGTGCTCAGAAAGCCGTCGATTCCGGCGGCGGAGCACCGGTCCTTGTCCTGCGCGTCGGCAGTCTCCGTTATGGTCAGAATCGGCACGTCGCCGCACGGGTGCGGCAAGCGCCGAATGCGGCGCGTCGCCTCGACGGCGTCCAGCCCGGGCATCGCCAGATCCATCAGGATCAGGTCGTAGCGGCACGCGGCGGCAGCCGCCACCGCGCTGCGGCCATCCGCGACCTCATCCACGGCATAACCGGCCTGCGCCAATACCTGGCTGGCCAGCATCCGGTTGGAACGGCTACCCTCGGCGAGCAGAATCCGATGGCGCTGGTCGGCAGTGCTCACCGGTGCGGCTCCGGATCGCCAACGACGCTTGGACCTCGGCGCATCACCTCAGGTCTCCAGGTTCAGCAGTTGCGACGCACGGATCCGCCCCCGCAAGCGTTGGGTGAATCCCGGCAAGAGACGATCGAAGCGCTGGGTCTCGCGCCGCAGTTCCTCCGCCAGCGAGGGGTTGTGACAATCGTTCAAAACAGTCCCGAGCGGCGTGACCCCCGCCGCCTTGAGGCGATCGAGAGCGGCGCGCACGGCGGAGGCCGGGGTCATGCCCGCGAGCACCACCAGGATCGACCCCGCGCACCCGTGACACACCCGCTCAGCCGGGATATTGCCCTTGTTACTGCCGTTCACCGGGGTGGTGTCAAAGAGGACAACATCATACTGGCTCAGCCAGACGTCGAGATACTCCGCGAAGTGATGTGAATCGCGCAGGAGCACCGCCTCGCCGCGATTCGCGGGGGCCGGCATCACAAAGAGTTTGTCACCCAGCTCGACCCGCGGCAGGGCATCCGGACCCTGGGCGCCATCCGCCACCGCCGGGATGAAACTCAGACCAAAGCGCTGGTGCAGGGCCGGCCGGTGGAGATTGAGATCGACCACCAGGGTCGAACGCCCCGAGTGGCGGTTGCGCTTGGCCAGGGCGACGACCAGCGTGGTGACACCCTCGCCCTCGTCGGCCGCGGTGACGGCCAGCGAACGCACCCCCAATCCGATGGTCAGGGAGTAAACGCGTTCGAGTTCGGCATAGTGTTCAGGTAATTCGATTGCCATCTAATCACTCCCCAATCCCTCGATCAAACTGAACAGAGAAAGAATCCGGACCACATCGGTGATTCCCTGGCGGACCTCGAACGCCGTACTCTGGGTCTTATCCGGAACGTACACTGTATCCCCGGCCCGCACCACCGGCAACACCGCAAAATCCGGCTTGCGCATAAAACGTTCCATATCGAAGACGCGTGCCTGGTCCTTACAACACGAGAGATTCACGACGGTAATCCGGTCGGTCCAGGCATTCGCCGTCGTACCCCCGGCATGGGCGAGCAGATCCAGCAAGGTCAGCGAATCATTGAAGCTGTAGCGACCGGGTTTGGCCACTGCACCCAGCACCCTGATCGTCTCCTCCTTGGTTTTCTCCCGCCAATCCGGCTCCCGGTCGGGAAAGAAAATGGTATCGCCCGTCCTGATCTTGGGCAGCAATGAATCGTCGCCGGTCTCGAAGTAGCGCGCCAGGTTGACCGTCGTGACCTCGACCCGCTTGCCGTTGCGGTGATTGACCCGGACGTTGTACAGATCAGCACTCGGGCTTGGACCATCGGCCGCGGCAATCAGATCGAGGAACCCCATGCTGTCGTTAAAGGCATAGCGCCCCGGAGCATTGATCTTGCCGAACAGATAAACCGTCTCCGCGGCGGGCAGTTGCATCCATTGCGCCTTGTTGTCGCTCGGGTCGTCCGGCAGCGCCGGCAGCACGATGGTAGCCCCGGCCGTGATCTTGGGTAACTCGCTGAGATCACCGCCGCGCAAGAGAAACCGCTCTAGGTCGAACATTTCCACCCGGCTTTTGCCCGCGGCATCCGTCTGCACCACCCGCAGATTCGCGGTATCCGCCTTCATCGTCGGTCCGCCGACGTGCGCGAGCAGATCCAACAGGTTCATCTCATCGGACCACTCGTAGCGGCCCGGCCGCACCACCTCGCCGATGATGCGCACGGCCCGCGTGGGCGACACCTTGATCCATGATTTCTCGTTCTGGTCAGTCTTCTCGGGCACGAAGATCGCGTCCCCCGACCCCATTTTGGGCGGCCGGGTCTTGCTCAAACCCTCGGTGAAGGCATGCAGATCGAACCGCTCGACGCTGCCGTCGGCCCGCAGAATCGTGATGTTGCGCGTCTCCGCATAGCGCGTCGGACCGCCCGCGTTGGCCAGGATGTCCATAAAGGTCGCATTATCGCTGTTTTCAAAGGCGCCGTTGCGTGCCACCTCGCCCATCACATAGACGGTATTGCGGCCGGCCTTGATCTCCTCCTGCTGGCGCGGCACGAAGACGGTCGCCCCGGGCTGGATTCCGAGCAGCAGCGCGGGATCGCCGCGATCGAGGTAGGTGGTCAGATTGAACTTCTTGGGTTCACCCTCGGAAATCAGCCGGATCTGGTCGACCGCGGCGAATTGGGTGACACCCTGGGCGCGCATCAGGGCGTCGACGATGGTCATGGCCGGTTTATATGCGAACAGACCCGGACTGCGCACCTCGCCGAAGACTTTGATGCCGACCTCCTCTTCCGCCGCATCGCCGCTCGCCGCGAGTTTATCGCTGCCGAGTGCGCCTTCGACATTCCCCACGAAGGGCGAGGCCGGCACGAATAACTCATCCAAGGACTCGAGTTTCGGTATCACCGTCGGGTCACCGGTATCGAGATAACGTTTGTAGTCGAACTTGATCGTCTCATCACCGCGCCGAATTTGCATGCGATCGAGTTGGGCGCCGGCCCGCAGCCCCCCGGCCGCCTCCAAGGCGCTCTGCACCCCGCCATCGGCATCCAGGGTGACCATCCCCGGTTTCACCACATAGCCCAGCACCTTGACCAGCACCGTCGACGCCTCACGCGCGACACTCAGGCGCGATAGATCCCGCAACACCTGCGACAGCGCCAGACGGATACGGCGTTCCGCTTCGGCGAGACGATAACCAGCCACCTTGAGGTAGCCCACCTCCGGCAGGCGAATGCGCCCTTGCCGATCAACCGGAAACTCGAGGTTGAGGGTGTCCTCCCCCGGCAAATCGATACGCAGCACATCGCCGACACGCAATACCGCGTCAGCGTCGGCAGCGGCGTCCTCGGTAAGGTCCACGGGGTCCGCGGGGTCGGCCGCGGCCGGCTCCACGACCACCGGCTCCACGGCGACCGGCTGCGGATCCTCAAGCGCCGCCGCGCCACGACCGACGATCAACAGCCCAAGCAACAGCCACCCGACCCCACAGCAACGGGTCGCACGACGCGGTGCGCACCGCTCAACCGGGGTGCTTACCCCTTGCCACATGACGTTACCCGCCGCCGCGGACTGCCGCACCCGCCATCGCGGGTGTCACGCAGGCGCCGTTTGCTTGAATGTAGTCCAAGCGCCGCTGCATTTCTGCGAGGCGCTCGCGCAAGATGATGAGGTCGTTCGCCGCATCCAGGGGCAGCCCGCCATACAGTGCCCGGACGATGCGCCGCTGGCGCTCACGGGCGGCAACCACGTGCGCGGGCAGACACAACTCGGCCCCTTGCAACACCAACGCTTCCAGGTGACAGTCGGTTTGTCGACGCTGCTGATCCAGTTCCTGCCAAGCCGCATCGCCGCGACCAAACCAGCGGTCGAACCAGCGACCGGATACCGGGCGCGCCGGCGGGCGCAGCTCGGCCATGCCGCCGGCGCCGGCCGCCGGCCACAAGGTACAGGCCGACAAGGCGCAGGCGACGCCGAGCCACAGCACGAGCGCGGGGAGGATCACGGCAGCCCGCGCCAGCCGCCGCCCGGCGCGCCGGCCGTTCACTGCTGCGGCCGGGCCACCAGCGTCTGGTTCACCGGGATCACACTGGTGATGCGCAGCAAGGCCAGCAGGTCCATCGGTTGGCCGGTCACGCCCACCAGCGCCAGCGTCCGCTTCTGGCCCACCAGACGCTTGTGCAGGAACACCAGTGCTCCGGCCCCCGAGGAGTCCATAAAGGTGACACCGCTGAGATCGACGATCACATCGCCAGCCTCGTCATTCACCAGACGTTCGAATTCAGAGCGGGTCACGGGAGCACTCAAGGCGTCGAATTCGCCCTCCAGCACGATCACCGCCGCATCTCTTTCTTGCTTGAATACCTTGACTTTCACGTCACTGCTCCAGATCGAATCGAGGCCTCGTCGGCGCCGCGGGCGCGCCAACGGCCGTCACGGCCGCCGCGGCTACACACCCGCTGCACCGGCTTGGCGGCCGTTCACCACCCGGCGGCGAATACTCATGTTTCCGGGGTCTTCGGGGCCGCCCCACCCGAAAGTTCCAGCTTGGCCCGATGCCAGCGCCCCCGCTCCAGACCCAGGAGGTAGCGGACCGCACCGATCAGACCGACCAAGTGGCCCTGCACCAGATAATGGAGCGCCTGGAGCGGCCACGGCACCTGCTCCGGACCAACCCCTTGTACCACGAAGGCCGTCGCGTAGACGATGATTTGGACCACAAAGAGCACCAGAAAGAACCAGGAGGTACTCGCCAACACGGCACTTCCAATCAGGATCAGCAACAACAGGAAGGGCATGACGGCGCGCAATGCTTTGCCGGACGCGAAGACGAAGGCCACCCCGCGCAACGACGGGCGCAGCAGGGACGTCAAGCGGATCAACTGCTGCATATTGCCCGCCGCGATGCGTCGGCGCCGCCGCCGATCCAGGTCCAGTGAGCCGTCCTCGAGCTCCAGGGCCAGGATGCGCGGCTCGTAGCACGCCCGATACCCTTGGGCCACGATGCGCATGGGCAGGATGAAATCGTCGTTGATGACATCCAACTCGAGCTGCTCAAACAAGGTGCGACGGATCATATAGAAGGCCCCATGCACCCCCATGGTGGCACCCAATGCACCCTCGCGTTTCTTGATTTCGCTCTGATAGTTCCAGTAGAGCGCCTCGCCGCTGGTGTGCCGTCCGTGCGGTTGATAGGAACCGAACAACCGATAGGAACCGCTGACGACGCCAACCCTGGGATCCGCGAAACGGGCCACGGCGACCAGCAGGGCATCGACTGAGATCAGCGCGGAGACGTCGCTCAAGGCCAGCAGGTCGCAGTCGATCGCGGGGATGATCGCATTGAGCATCGCCACCTTGCCGCGATTCTGCGCGAATTCCAGGATCTGCAACGGCAAGTCCCGACATTCCGGCTCCCGACCGGCCTGCGCCGCCCGCTCCGCCGTCGCGTCCGTGCACCCGTCACACGCCAGGATCACAAGCAACCGATCGCTCGGGTAATCAAGCATCGCCAGATTGCGAATCTTATCCGCGACATGGTCTGCCTCGTTGTACGCCGGGATAAGGACCGCCACCACCGGGAGAACGGCATCCGCGCTCACCGCCCGGTACGCGCGCTGCGGCGTCTCCGGCGCGACGGGCTCGGGAAGCTCGCCCGCCAGCCATTTCAGCAGCAGCGGATAGCCTACATGATGATAGATCACCAGGAGTCCGGCCACCATGATCAGAACGCCGAGAAGGATGTGCGTCATTACCGATAAGTCGTCTGTTTCGGCGCTGCAACAGCGTGATTCTGAACCGGTTGGCGCACCGCGGCAAGACGCCGCGGCGTTCCTGCCGACCGGCCGGAATTACGCATAGAGCGCCGCGTAGGCATCGACCATGACGCGCGCATTGCCGTGCTCCAGCACGAATGGACGGGGGTTCGGACCGCCCACGCGTCCGAGTTGCCCGGCGATCGCCGCGGCGAGGGCCGCCGCGTCCCCCGGCGGCACCAGACGCCCGCTGGCCGGACACAGAGTCTCGCCGGCCCCGCCGACCGCGGTCACCACCACCGGACAACCGCACGACTGGGCCTCCAGGGGAGACAAGGGCATCCCCTCCGCCAGGGACGGCAGACAAAACAGATCCAAGGCCCGATAGAACCCGGTCATCGCCTCGACCGAACCCAGGAAGTGAACCCGTGCGGCGAGACCCAATGTCGCGCTTTGGGCACGCAGGGCGTCCTCTTCCTCACCGCTGCCGGCCAAGGCCAGGTGAACCCCAGCATCGAGCCGGGCCAGCGCGTCGAGCAGAACACGATGACCCTTGACCGGGTGCAGCCGCGCGGCGCAGCCGACCAAGGGGACGGTCAGCGGCAGCGCCGCCCCGCAGCCGAGCGCCGCCCGTGCGGCGACCCGATCGCCGGGAGTGAACACATCGGTATCGATCCCGTTGCGGATGACCGCAACCGGCCATCCGGGTAAATGATCGCGCACCGCCGCGGCCACCGCGTCCGAGTCCGCCACCAGCCGGGGGCGCACCAGCGCCAGGATCAGCCGCTGCAGCCAACGCCGCCGCGGGTCCTGCAAGTGCCAGGCATCGTGCTCGGTGTGGATGATGCGCGGCACGCCGGCCAGGCGAGCGGCAATCCCGCCGTAAACCAGCGGTCCAACATGGTGTGTATGAACCGCACGGGGCCGCGACTGCCGCAGCCGGCGCCGCAGCGCCGCGATCAGACCGACCTGCCAACCGGGACCCTTATCGAAAAACCTCAGTTGCGCGCCGGTCCGCGTCAGCCGCGGCCACGCGGCCAACGCCGCCGCGCGCGTACCTTCCAGACTCAGGATGTCGGTGACCTGCCCGGCGGGCGCCAACCGCGCCAGTTCCAGCACCAGGGTCTCGATCCCGCCGGGCCGCAGATGCTGAACCACTTGACAGACGTGAGTCATGCGCTGGCCCTGCGCTTGAGCACCACCACGGGCTTCAAGACCGGCGGACTCGGCATCTCCGCCGCCTCCGCCTCCCGCAAGGGTGGAATGCGGCTGAGCATCGGCACATCGGCGTCGGGCAAGACGGACTTCGTGAGTGCTTCCAAGGCCCGTCGGCTGCGGATACTGGAGTCCAGGAGTTCCAGCACGGTGGCCAGACTGGCGCCCAGTGCAATGCCGGCAAAGACGCCGCCGATCACGAAAATGGCCAGCGGCGGAGTAGCCGATGATTGAGGAGTGAAGGGCGCATCAATGATCTTGATGCGTTCGGACTGCTCGAAGCGCCCGAGTGAACTGGTCACCCGCGCCCGCTCCCGGCGCGCCAGCAGGTCCTCGTAAAGATCGCGCTGCACCTTGATGTCACGTTCCATCTCCTTTAATTGCTGCGCGAGCGAGCTGACGTCCTGGGCGTTGACTTCCCCCTCCTTGAGGGAACCGCGTAACTGTTCGATCTCGCGCTGCAGTGTTTCCACGTCGGTCTTGGCGGTCGAATAGCGCTCCAACTGGGACACCAGGAGACTGTTGGCGGCACGAGGATCTTCCGCCGACGATGGCCCCGAGGGCGTATTCAACATGCGCTCGATATCCGCCAGTTGATCGTTCTCGGCCATCAGGCGCCCACGCTCCGCCTCCAGCCGCTCCAACTGGCGCGTCACCCCCTGCACCTTCGAGTGTTTGGCCGTGTAGCGGGCGCTGAGTAAAGCCAGTTCACCGCGCAGTTCGACGATCTGCTGCTCCAGGTGACCCACCACCGGATTATTGCGGGCCAACTGGCGGCCGATACTCGCCAGAGTCTCCTGGGCCCCGGCCAACTGCAATTCCTTCTTGGCGATTTCAGTCCGCATCTGGGCCATCCGGGCCATGTTCTGGCTGAAAAACTCCGGCAGCCCGTCCGTATTGGCGTCCTTGAAAGCGGCAAGCTCGCGCTCTTTGACATCCAGTGCGGCTTTCTGCGACTCCAACTGATCGCTCAGGAACTGCACCGAGGATTCCAGGGCGGAGCGCTCCGGGGCCAGGATCTGTTCGACGAACTGATCGCTGATCCCTTGCAGAATGGCCTTCATATTCGCCGCGGAGCGGGCGTCATAGGTGATCCGCAGCATATCCTTGCCGATGAATGCCACGCCCAAACCGCCGCGCAACTGACCGATCATCCCCTCGCGCCGCCGCTCGTAATCAGGTCCGGGCGGAACCAGATCGAGGTCATCGACGACCTTCCCGATCACCGAGCGGCTCTTGAGCTGTTCGGTGAGGCCGGCCTTGCGGTCCGGCAGCGAGACTTTCACGGCCAGATCCTCCATGATCGGATTCTGCAAGGCCGTCTCGACGATGAGCAGCGAGGTATGACTCTGAAACTTCGGAGGGGTCATGGCGCCAACGAATCCGCCCAGAATCGGCATCAAAAACACCGGTACGGCAACGACATAGCGCTGCCGCCAGCCGGCCGCCAGAATATCGTAGAGCTTGTGCGATAAATCGGCTGCCACGTGGTGCCTTTGCCGACGGTTACTCGTTGCTCGATGCCGTGTCCGGTCTCCCCGGCGACGCGGCGGTCCACCAGGTTCGCGGAATTGCGGAACCACCGGGTCGCGCGCCCAAGCGCGCCGGTCTTCATGACGCCCATCATAGTATCGGACGACTTGAATGGCATTTCCGTTCCCCTCATCAGGAAATCGGAGATTGATGCCCTAGCCGAGGGCGTCGATCAGCGCCGCGGCCGCGGCCGCCCGCGCCTGCCAGGACTCCCCCGCCACCCGGGCGCGGCGCGGCGCGGCGCGCGCCGCGGGCTCCAGCCGCGCCGCCGCCAGCGCCGCGGCGAAGTCGGCGGGCCCGGTGGCGACACTGACCAGATCGCGGTAGCCGTCCAGCCAGGGAAAGTCCGTGCTCACCACCGGCTGACCAGCCGCCAGATACTCCCTCAGCTTCAGCGGATTGGCGGCACGCATGGTGTCGCCGTCACGAAACGGCAGGAGCGACACCTCCCAATGCTGGGCATAGGACGGCAGCCGCGCATAAGGCCGCGGCCCGGCCAGGGTCACATTGTCGAGCGCCGCCAGGGCAGTGACATTGGTTTTCACCGACCCGATCAGAAAAAAGTGCCAATCGGGCATGCGCCGCGCCAACCCGGCGAGCAGGTCCGTGTCCACCCAATCTTCGATCATACCGAAGAAACCGGCGACCGGACCCGAATCCGGCAGATCGGGCGCCCGTGCCGCCGGAGCACTGAACAGATCGAAATCGACCCCCTGCAGCAACAGCCGCGTCTTCGCCGCCGGGAACCGCGCAAGCAGCGGCTGGCTGACCACGAACACCAGGTCGGCACGCCCGACCAGTTCTTGCTCCATACGCAGCACCGGGGCATGATCGACCCCGGCCAGGGCGCCGAAATCATCCCCGCAAAAATAGACCACCGCGTGCTCGCCGAGCGTGCCGACGAGTTCCACCGCCGTCGGCAGGGACGTCCACAGCACCGGTTCGCGCATCCCATGGTCCACGGCGGCACGCGCCACCTGGCGCCCGAGCACCCGGCGATTGACCGCTCGGGCCAGCGGATTGCCGGGCCACGGCAGGGCGCGCGGCGCCAGTACCGGAAAGGGCGGCGGCTCAGCGCCCGGTCCCGGCCGCCCGGCACCGCTCACCATCGCACGGACCTTATACCCCAGGCGGCCGAGGTCACCGGCGGTCAAGCGCGGTCGCCGCAATCCGATCGAGTTGACCCAGAGCACCCGGCGATCACGGGCCAGATGCCGCACCAGGTGCTGGGTACTGCTCGGCAACCCGCCCCAGTCCTCGCCGAATACGATGAGATCACGCGCCATGCTGTTTATACCGAACGGTTTTGAGTTTTCGGTTTTTCGTTTTCAGTTAAGGACAATCAACCATTGGGTTACGAGAAACGAGAAACGAGAAACGAGAAACGAGAAACGAGAAACGAGAAACGAGAAACCAACAACGACGGGTATAACACCTGATACCGCCGCCACTGAGGAACCGGTTGACGGCCTAGCCCTGCGCCGCGGCGAGCGGCCGGATCACCCGAGCCGGAACCCCGCCGGCCAGCACCATCGGCGGCAGATCTTTCGTGACCACGCTGCCCGCCGCCACCACCGTGCCGCGACCGATGCGCACCCCCGCGGTCACCGTGACCCCGGTGGCCAGCCAGACATCATCCTCCAAAATGATGTCGCCGACCTGATCTTCAGTCTCCGCCAAGCCTTGCGCGCGCGCGGCCGGGTCCAGTGGATGGCCGGGATAGCCGACCAGGAGGCAACGTCCGGCCAGGCGCACATTGTCGCCCAGAACCACCCGGGTGCCGACGGCAATGGTATTTTGCCAGCCGATATCCACGTTCGATCCCACCTCCAGACTGGGCGTCACCCGCCCGCTGGTCCGTCCGGACAGTGTGGTGATTCCGGAGACGCGGCAGTCCGCGCCCAACCTGATCCGCAGCGCTCCGCTCAACAGCGGCAGACCGCTGTAGAGATACAGACGCGGCGCCGGCCCCTCGAGCTGACTCTTGAATAACGGGGTGTAGTAGCAGACCCGCAACAGGGTGGCGATGGTCGCGGCGACTCCGCGATGCAGTTGATAAAGGGCACGGTGCACGCCTGGGATGACCGGGACCTCGATGCTCCGCACGGACTTCGCACCCGCGTACAGGAGACGCGAGACCGCATGGTCCCTGCGCTTGACCCAATGTCTGAACGAGCCGACGGCCATCAGTGTTCGTCACCACTTCAGGGAATGACCCGAAGCATTGTCAGTGATCGTCCGCGGCGAAGCAACCTGAGCAGGCCGGCAGTTGCAAAATTCGGCGTTGCTGACACGCACACCAGGCGGCACCTGAAACAGCTATCCTTGACGATGCGTGCCTTGATCGATCGACCCAACGCGGATGAGCCGCCCCATGCGTATCCTGTACGTGCTGTTCAACGCTCCGCCCCTGCATTCGGGCCGTGCCCGCCAGGCCTTGATGCTCGCCGAGGAACTCAACCGCCACCCCGGGGTGCAGGTTCAGGCCATCTCGCTCGACCAGGGCCAGGTGATCGCCCCGCCCTATCCGCCGCCGCTGCGCCGCCGTCTGGACGTCTGGCAGGCCCGGCGGGTATGGCGAGTCATCTTCACATTTTGTCTCCGCGAGCGCATCCAGGTCGTGCACTTTCATGGTCACAACTACGCCACGCATCTGACCCCGGTGCTGCGCCTGCTCGGCATCCGCTGTTTCCAGCACATGACCCAGAAAGGCTTCGATGACCCCGCCACCCTGCTCGACGGGCGCGGCAGCCGACTTCAGCGTTACGCCCTGAGCCGACTGTCCGCCTGGATCGTCCAGAACCCGGACGATGTCGTCGCCCACACCCGCCCGCCCGTGATCAACATCCCCAACGCCGTCGCCCCGCCGCGGCCGCGCCTGGAGACGCCAGGCCAGCACACTCTCATCCTGTCCGGCGTGGTCTGCCCGCGCAAGGGACAACTGGAGGTGCTGCGGCTCTTCGCCGCCCTGCCCGCGGCGGTCCGCGCCGGGCTGCGGCTGCGCCTGGCGGGCTCGTACTCCGACGACTTCTGGGAGTTCGACGCCGATTATGTGACGCACTGCCGGTCACTCGCGGCGACCCTCCCCGAGGCCGCTCTGCTTGGGCACCTGTCAAAGCAGGAACTCACGGACGAACTGCGGCAAGCCCATTATTTCTTCGCCATCTCCGCGGTCGAAGGGCTCAGCAATGCCTACCTGGAATGTCTCAACCAAGGGCTCTTGCCGATCACCTACACCGATCGCCACGACCCGCTGTTCGACACCCTGGCCATCACCGACAGCCTGATCCGCATCCCCGCCGGCGATCCCGCGCGCGGTGCCGCGGCGCTCGCCGCCGCGCTGGCCCGTGAGCCCTGGTCCGCGCCGCTCGCCGAGGCTATTCAGGCGCGGGTGGCCGCCGGTTTCGGGCTCACCCGGATCGCCGATCGGCTGCTGGCGCTGTATCGCAACCGGCTCGCGCCCGAGCCCGGGGCATCGATTCAGTAGAGCACCGTTGTCGTTATCGACGGATCGGATAAGGAATATCAGCCACCCCGGACGATGAATGACCCCCGTGGCAGCGGCGTCCCGCCGCGATGCGGTGCCGCGGTGATCTCGAACGCTGCGGTGACACGCCCGACCCCATCGCGGCGGGACGCCGCTCCCACAGGGTCACTACGCGACTTTCGCGGTAA
>CAYYAY010000106.1:0-4955 GCA_964470155.1 uncultured Lamprocystis sp.
ATAATTGTAACATTTTGTCTTGCTTATGAAAAAATTTTGGGCGGGAATTGCTGGGGGCTGTAGGGGCGACTTAAGTCGCCCCTACATGTTGGTACATCTTTTTCCCGTCAATCGCCTAAGCCCCGTCACGCCAGTGCGGCACGACGGCGAGCTTGTCCAAGCCCCATGCCGCCTGCCAGTACCCTTACCATGCAAACGCTTGTCCCATTCGCCATCATCGTGCTCAGTCTGCTGCCCTTGTTGCTCCTGGCCGGCGCGGTTTGGGTCTGGAAGTTGGTACAGCGCCGTCGCAAGCGCCGCTCGCCGCTCACCACAGACCTGTTGCGCCCACCCGGTTACGGGCTGTCCGAGCGGATCGATGACTTGCGCCTCGATCTGGACAGCTATGCCATCGCCGCCTTGATCGCCCCACTGGTGTTCTTGGCAACCTACCTATTGCAGGAACGACTTGGACACCAGGTCCATTCGGCGACGACCGGGATCATGGTCGGCAGCGCATTAATTTTGTCTTTTGCCTTCATCACTCAGCGGGTGATCCGCCTGCTCGGGCTCATCCGCAGTCACCGCGAAGGCCGCGACGGCGAATGGGCCACCGCCCAACTGCTGGAGCCCGTCATCGCCGGCGGCGGTCGCGTGCTGCACGACATCCAGGCGCCCGGTTTTAACATCGACCACGTCGCCATCGCCCCCGGTGGGGTCTTTGCCATCGAGACCAAGCACCGTTTGAAGCCCACCACCGGCGATGGCAAGGCCGATGCCAAGGTCAGCTTCGACGGCAAGGCCCTGCGCTTTCCGGACTGGACCGATACCAGCACCGCCGACCAGGCAACCGCCCAGGCGCGCTGGTTGTCCGAGCGTCTGACCCGCGCCACCGGCCTGCCGGTGAAGGCCCGCCCGATCATCGCCCTGCCGGGTTGGTACGTGACCTTGACCGAGCGTTCCGAGGTGCTCGCCATCAACCCCAAGGCATGCAGCTTCATGCTGAAGCCCTTCCCCGGCGAGCCGCCCCTCGCCCCCGACACCATCCGGCGCATCGCCTACCAGGTCGAGCAGCTCTGCCGCCTGCCGGACCCGAATCGGACCGGCGGCAAGCAGTAGCGCGAGGGCGCGAGCGGTTACACTGAGTCAAGCCGCGAACATTCAACCGGAGCGACATGCAAGACCAGCAGACGACGGCACGGCGCTTCCTCTTCATCAGCTTTGCCTCCCAGGACATCGACGCGGCCGAGTGGCTCGCCGACCGGTTGGCGTTGCTGGGCTATGCGCCCTGGATCGACCGGCGATGCCTGCATGGCGGCGACGACTGGTCCCGCGAGATTGGTCGGGTGATGTCAGACGAGACCTTTCGGGTCATCCATCTGCTGTCTCGGCATTCGCTGCACGACTCCTACGCGGCCCCGGAGCGTGCCCGCGCCTGTGATCTGGGACGGCAACGCCGTGAAATCCTGTTGGTGCCGTTGCTGTTGGAGCCCATCCCACGCATCGATTTGCCCATCGAGCTGGCCAGTACGGTGCCGATCGACTTCTCGGACTGGTGCAGTGGACTGGATGCGTTGAACGATCAACTGCGAGCGGCCGGTGCGCCGCGAGACGACGATCCGGGGTTCGGATGGTCTCTGCCCTCGATTCCAGCGGCGATTATCGCCAACCGTCCTGAGCTCCTTTTCTCCAATGCCTTGGCCGTGGCGGATATCCCGTCGGGGATTCACCACTATCGCCTTCGGGGGCTATTGGATGGACCTCAGCGGTTTGCGCTGAACCAGGTGTGGGCGCACTGGAATCCTTTTCAGACCGAGAATTTTCTGAGCTTCTATCGGCTGCCGCCGGAACTGCCGACTGGTATTGGTTTGGCGCATCAGCGCAGTGTCGCTTGGGCGCATGAGACCGAACTGGCCGACCAGCCCATGTCGACCATCTTGCCCGCGCTGCTGCGCCGCACCTTCGAGCAGCACTGCCGCCGACGCGGACTCATCCACTGGAAGCAGACCACGCCAGGACGGATCAGACCCCGCAATACGGATTGGCTTTTCTTTCCCAAGGGCTTGGTCCCCAACGACAAGTTCAAGATCAAGAACGCGGCCGGCAAACAGGTTCTGATCAAGCTGATCGGCGAGCGAAGCTATAGGGGCCAGCCATTTTATGCGCATCTTGCCTTCTCGCAGTTCTTGGAGAGCATCGAGCCCGCTGCCCATTTGCTGTTTCTGAACGTAGGCGTGCGTCCCTTCGCGGCGAATGGCGAGCCCTGCGAGCCCAATGCGGTCGGACCACGCGTCAAGAAGGCGACGCGCGCCTGGACCAACGCCCACCTGTTGGCCAGGCTGCGGGTGGTCGTCGGTTACCTGGCCGATGATGACGGCATTATCCGTCTCGGACCGCCGGACCAGCCCCAGATGTGGCTGCGCCCCCTCGGCGGCGCGATCGACCGTGGACTCGACGAGGCCGAGTTGGCCCAACTCGGCGCCGAGCCGGCGGCGGGCGAGTTGGAGTCGGGTCGAGAGTCGGACCTGGAGGGCGCATGACGATTCGCACCGAGTTTCTCTGTCTCGACGAGCCCCTTCTGGAGTTCCGACACGGTCAGACCGCCGTCGATCCACACCGCGGCCTTGCGCTGTATGGACCCTACGACGCGGACCTGAGCCCGCCGGGTCCTGTCACCCATGGGGTCGTCGGTACGGATGCCGGTATTCGCGCCTTTGCTGCCTTCGCCGCTGCCCTGGTGCGCCCCGTCACCGGGGGCGGTCTGGATGATGCCGAGCGGCGCGACCTCGGGCTGGAACGGGCACGCTTGAAACGCAACGCCCTGTGGCCGGGGTTTCCTGGTTTCAGCACGGCGTTCGCGACATCGTGGCAGCCGGAGCCGATGACGACCGGCATACTCGCCGCCGACACCATCGAGCAGGCGCTCGGCAACCGCGACGACCACCGTCGCGTGCACGCGGTGGCCGACCTGTTCCTAGAGCAGATTCGGATCGCCTCCGAGCGGGACAACCCGCCTCGGACTGTCGTCTGCGTTGTACCGGACCCGGTGTGGCTGCACTGTCGCCCTCGCTCGCGGGTCAGCGATGGCTGGGGCGACAGGCCAGACAAGGCGCAAGTGGCGCAGCGCCGTGTTCAGCCTGATCTGTTCGGTGCCTACGACCCAGAGGAATATGCCCTATCCACGGACTTCCGTCGCCAACTCAAGGCCCGGGTGCTGACTTACCGGGTGCCGATCCAACTCGTGCTGGAATCGACCCTGAACCTGGACCTCGGTTGTTCGGGCACCATGACACCCCTGACAGACCGCGCCTGGAACCTGGCGACGGCGCTCTACTACAAGGCCGGCGGCCGGCCCTGGCGGTTGGCGACCGCCCGACCCGGCGTCTGTTACATCGGTCTGGCCTTCAAGCAGCGCGACCCAGAAAACACCGGGGCGCGCACCGCGGCCTGCGCCGCGCAGATGTTCCTGGACACCGGCGATGGGATCGTCTTTCGCGGCGAGTACGGCCCCTGGTATTCACCGCAAACCCACGACTACACCCTGGGTCGCGGTGCGGCCCGGGAACTGCTTGCAGGTGTACTCGCCACCTACCGCGACCAGGGTGGTCAACCGCTCAAGGAGGTCTTTCTGCACGCCCATTCGAATATCTGCGCGGAGGACTTCGCCGGGTTTGCGGATGCCTGTCCGCCCGGCGCCGCCATCGTGGGCATCCGCGTGCGCCGGGCCACCGGGACCGCGCGTCTCTACCGCCCTGGAAACTACCCGGTGCTGCGCGGCACCGCCTGGATCGTCAACGAGCGCAGCGCCTTCCTCTGGACCAACGGTTTCAAGCCGCATCTACTGACCTACGACGGCTGGATGGTCCCGGTGCCGCTGCGTATCGACATTCAGCATGGCGCGGCGGACATCCGCCAGGTGATCCAGGATATCCAGGGACTCACCAAGCTCAACTACAACGCTTGCCGCGCCGGCGACGCCATGCCCGTTACGGTCAAGTTCTCCGATCGGGTCGGCGAGATCCTGGTTGCCAACCCGACCATCACCGCGCGCCAACCCAACTTCAAGTTCTATATCTGAGGTGATCAACCATCGGTGCAGGACAATTCGGCGCCAATCCCGTTAGAATCGGGGCCGAATCCAACTGACCGCCTTAGGTACCCAGACATTTTCCGCCGATGCGCCACCCCATCGACCCCACGGTAGATTGTGTCTTCAAGGCCCTGTTCGGCGCCGAAGCCAACCGCGGCCTGCTGATCCATTTCCTCAACGCGGTGCTTGCTGCCGATCTGCCGACACCGATCACCGCGGTGGATCTGCTGAACCCCTATAACGAGCGGGAGTTCCTGGACGACAAGCTGTCGGTGGTGGACGTGAAGGCCCGCGACGACGCCGGACGGCTGTACCAGATCGAGATCCAGTTGCTGGTGCTGCCGGACCTGCCGGCGCGGATCCTCTATGGCTGGGCCGATCTCTACAGCGCGCAGTTGCAGAGCGGCGAGGACTACGGCGATCTGCGGCCGTGCTGGTCGATCTGGCTCTTGGGCGAGACCCTGCGCGCGGCGGTGGACGGGTACGCGCACCGATTACGGATGCAGGACGACCAAGGCCGGGCGCTGCTCGACCATGGCGGCATCTGGCTGCTGGAACTTGGCAAGTTCGCTGCCGTCCATCGTGGGAGCGACGCCATCGACAGCGAACTGACCCGCTGGCTCAAGTTCTTCACCGAGGGCGAGCGGCTCGACCCCGCCGCCCTGCCCGACTGGATGCAGACCCCCGAGATGCGACACGCCATGAGCACGTTAACGGCCTTCTCCGACAAAGAGCGCGAATACCATGCCTACCAGGCGCGGATGAACTATCTGCGCCAGCAGCGCAGCATTCAGCGGCGGATCGAGGAACTCGAAGCGGGGAAGCAAGCCGCAGCGGTTACGCTTGCCGAGGCCCGTGCCGTCGCTGAACGCGAGCGCTTGGACAA
>CAYYAY010000106.1:5055-15740 GCA_964470155.1 uncultured Lamprocystis sp.
GGAAGCCGCGTTGGTAGCCGAGGAGCAGGCTCGCGCCGCCGCCGAGCGTGAGCGCGTGGATAAGGAAGCCGCGTTGGTAGCCGAGGAGCAGGCTCGCGCCGCCGCCGAGCGTGAGCGCTTGGACAAAGAAGCGGCCTTAGCCGAAGTCGAGCGGCTGCGCCGACTGCTGGAATCTCGACAGGAATCGTAATGCGACGCCTACATCCACAACGCAGGCAACCGGTGCGATACTGACCGCCTTTGGTACCCAGGCATTGTCCGCCGATGCGCCACCCCATTGACCCCGCGGGAGATTGTGCCTGAATCTCAATCGGGCAAGGCCCTGTTCGGCGCCGAAGCCAACCGCGATCTGCTGATCCATTTCCTCAACGCGGTGCTTGCTGCCGATCTGCCGACACCGATCACCGCGGTGGATCTGCTGAACCCTTATAACGAGCGGGAGTTCCTGGACGACAGGCTGTCGTTGGTGGACGTGAAGGCCCGTGACGATGCCGGACGGCTGTACCAGATCGAGATCCAGTTGCTGATGCTGCCGGACCTGCCGGCGCGGATCCTCTATGGCTGGGTCGATCTCTACAGCGCGCAGTTGCAGAGTGGCGAGGACTATGGCGATCTGCGACCGTGCTGGTCGATCTGGCTCTTGGGCGAGACCCTGCGCGCGGCGGTGAACCGCTACGCGCACCGATTGCGGATGCAGGACGACCACGGCCGAGCGTTACTCGACACGGCGGCCTCTGGCTGCTGGACCTCGGCAAGTTCGCTGCCGTCCACCGTTGAAGCGACACCATTGACAGCGAACTGACCCGCTGGCTCAAGTTCTTCACCGAGGGCGAGCGGCTCGACTCCGCCGCCCTGCCCGACTGGATGCAGACCCCCAAGATGCGACACGCCATGAGCACGTTGACGGCCTTCTCCGACAAAGAGCGCGAATACCATGCCTACCAGGCGCGGATGAACTATCTGCGTCAACAGCGCAGCATTCAGCGGCGGATTGAGGAACTCGAAGCGGGAGAGCAAGCCGCAGCGGTCACGCTTGCCGAGGCCCGTGCAATCGCTGAACGCGAGCGCTTGGACAAGGAAGCGGCCTTGGCCGAAGTCGAGCGGCTGCGCCGGTTGCTGGAATCCGGACAGGGATCCTGATGCGACGCCCGCAACCACGGCAGGTCGGGCGTCACGACCGAGGCTGCTGCGGACCGGATCGCCGCTCCGGATCGACTTTGGCGCTCTTTGCTATCCGCTGGGTCTTCGCTGTTGGCGGGGTCGGCGGCATGGGACGGCTACGGGCGGCAAGCAACGCACGGCGCAAGGCGCGGTGGCGGCTGTAGGGTAGGCGTCGAGCAACGCCAGTCAACAGGTCCCGCGCCTGACTTGCAAAGGTGCGGGAACAGCGGATGGCGGACTCCAGCAAGCGGGCAAACTCCGCGTCGGGGTCAACCGGGTCGCGTATCGCAAGTTCATGCAGCCAAGGCACCAAACGCTCCACCAAGGCCGCCTCGCCGAACTGCTCACGGAACCCTGGCCGCGGCTGAATGCCCGTATCCAGTTCCACGGCCCAGCGCAAGATGTGCGCGGCAATCGCAGCCGGTTGCGCGCTATGGCGCACGGCCAGATCCAGCAAAGGTATCTGCAACATCGGGTCGGCATCGATCAACCGTTCAAAGTCGAGCCCGTCTAGGACGGCCGCCAGGCGATCAGCGTCCACGCCGGACAACTGTCCGTGGCGGATAGTCAACCACAGGCTTCGCCAATGCGGGGGTTGCAGAGGGTCCGCCGTCAGCCGCGTCAGCAGCTCATCGATCCCGGCAGCAAAGGCGACCGGTGAAAACTGGGCCGCGGTATCCGGGTCGAGCAACAGGGCGAGATGGTCCGACCGATCACCACCCCACAAGCAGCCCAGCACGTCAGTGAGCAATGCAGGATCGGCGAGCAGGTGATACTCGTCCGCCTGGAACCGCCAAAAGCGGTCGCGAAGAGGCGACAGGTCCAGTGCCGCGGCAGCCTCGGGATGTTGCGCAAGCACGCGTCCGAGGCCCACATACCGAAAGTCGGTCGCGTCGACATGCCAGGGCCAGGCCAGGTCCTGTATCGGCTCGTGCGCAGACACATATAAGCTGCGGCGCGGAAACGGATTCCCTGCCTGCAACTGTTCCGCGGCCGACGCCGGGTCTACGGGACCCACAAGCAGCACCCCCGCGATCCGGCCGGCGTGACCCCAAGCGGCGGCCATCCGTGCCCTTGGTTCGGCCTCGGCGTCCGCGCCCTCGTTGTCGAATGCCCGGTAGGCGAGGTCCACCAGCGCCTTGACCAACGCGACCTCGGCATCGAAACGCGCCGATGCGACGTGCGCGATCTGCGCCTGTGCCAGTTCCAGGGCCGCGGGCCAGCACCGAGCCGCTCCGAGCAACAGGTCGATCAGGTGCAGCCGACCGACCGGATCAATCAGCAGGATCGCCAGCGTGCCGCACAGGTCGGCGGTCTGCTGCGCGTCCAACTCACCGAGCCGCGCATGGACCGCGTCCGGCAGCGGGCAGGGCAACAGCGCGATGCGCCGCAGAAAGCGGGCGTCGGAAAACACAAGTCATCAAGTTCGGTCACTCCGGACACGCTCAGTCCCAGGCGCTGCATCAAATCCTGGTCCTTGTGTAGCTCTCGCCGCAACTGCGGCGGCAACACGGGCAGGAAGCGCAGCAGAAAGGCGCCCAGCAAGGCCATGGAATCGTCGTCCCGACCAGCGCTTCCAAGGATCAGGCTGCGCAGAGCCGCCGCGGTCGGCGCGAGGCTGTCCGGGTCTGCCCACAGCCGTGGCACCACCAGGCGTTCGCAGATCCAGCGCAGATACGCCTCGCCGGCGGCCAGCGCGTGGTCGGCGACATCCTTCCACTTGGCCTCTTGCCGACGCCCCGAGGCTCGCACCTTTTTCGATTGCTTGCGCCGACCGATGTGCTCGGAAACCACTTGAAAGGCGCCGAAGCAGAGTCCTGCCTGATCCATGCCCATCAGCGCCCTGTCCCGCTCCGGACTCGGTTCAGTTCCAATATGGGGGACATCGGCCACCCCCACATAGAGGTGGTCCAACACCCAATCGGCGCGCAGCCGACGGCGGCGCAAGCTCAGGTGCTCATCGCTCCAGATGACGGAAAGCACCTTGCCGATGGCCGATTGAGAAGCGACGAAGAAGGGTAGTTCGCCATTCGGATGCCGCTCGTTGCCAGTCCATTGCAGGTACGAGCCCCGATACAGGCAGGCAGCCCAATAGCGGGCGATAACGTCAAGCGCTGGGGGTACCACCAGACGCTCGCCGTCCGAATGGGACTGCCCAAGCCAGTGCAGGATTTCATCGGCGGCCAGGGGGATGAACTGATAATTACCGGCCCTGAGTTGATGAAGCCAACGAAAGCGTTGTGTCTCGGACATCGCCTTGCGATTCCGAAGCAGGCCGATGACCTCGATGACACCGATGACTTGAGTCACTCCGATCTTTAGCAATCCGTTCAGAAAGCGATCATCGCTCCATAGCAAATCTCCTGGCTCCCCTGGAAACCAAAGCAGATCATCCAGGCCGCGTGTCGGCTGTTCAACGATCGGCTCCGGAGGTGCCGCGCTCGGTGCGATCCGGTAAGTGCCTGCTTGTAGGCCGGCGCCCAATCGCTCGATCAAGGTTCTCAACCAACGGATGAGCGGGACATTGACAGCGTACTGGGAGAGCTGGGCATCACAGTGCCACCAAACATCATCCGCAACCGCAATCCGGTAGCCTTGGGCAAGCGCACCCAGGACCTCGGCCTCGGCGAAGGCGATCAGGATGCCCGGCGACACCAACAGGTAATCTCCGCGCAGAACCCTTGCGCTCGCATCGTCTGGTTCGGGCGGTAAATGCTCCATCCCCCGCCTATGCGCGTCGGCATCAATGAGCCCATCGTTGAGAGCCTGATCGAGCAGCCCACGCGGGCCGATCAGGTAACCCTTCCAGTCGGACGGTAGGTCCACAGGCGTCCTGTCGTCCGGGTCAGGGCCGGTCAGCGGCAGAAACTCGACAAAACAGCCCTGCGCAGCACGGGCACAATCAAGGGCACGGGCGCGGTGCTCAGCAACCAGATCCACCAGCCCTACAGGCAGTGTCATCGACCCGAGATCGACGCGGGCGATGCCGCCGGCACGGATCAGGTCCGCAACCCGTCGCTGGGCTTCGATCCGCTCCGGCTGATCTGGACTCAGCCGTCGAATCTCGTCCAGCAGGAGCGGATGCCAATCCGGGGTCAGCCAGAGCGGCGCCAGGTGGGCCTCCACTACATCAAGTAACCCAAGATCAGCCGCGATCAAGACGGCGGTGATGTCCAGCACAAGGCTCCCATCCATGGCAGCGCGACGACCCGACTCAGGCAGGGGCCGGGCGCCGTGTCGGACCAGCACCGAGGCGGCAAACAAGGGGTCGAAGTCCGCTCTATTCTGCTCGGGAACCGCGTGAAACAGCACCGACAACGGCAGAGACAGGTGCTCGGGCAGCAGATGCACGGGTACCTCCGCACGCTCGTACAGCCCCTTGATGTGGTGGCCGGCTTCGCGCCGCTCGCGCATCAGCTCCAAGAGCTCGGTGAACGTCACCTCCCTGGCCGAGCCGATGCCTGCCTGCGCCTGGCGGGCCGCCTTCTGGAACCAGGGCGCTGTCTCGGCGCCGACGACGCCCAGGTTGCTGCCGATAATCGCCATCTCGCCCGCAAAGTCCGCGGACTCCGACCCAATCTCGCCCGCGCGGCGCCACAACAGCACCGCCAGTTCCCGATCGCCCGCGACGGCAGCGAGGTTAGCCCCGCGCAGCAGCAGTTCCGTCGTCGCACCTTCGACCGCGAGCATCTGCCGAAGCGACTCGCGCGCAGCGCGCAGGTCGCCGCCCTGGATCTGGGTGTCGATCAGCTCGGTCAGGTACCCCGCCGTCCGCTCCTGCTCCCACAACCGACGCGCCTCGCGCGCGGCCTCGGACACTTCGCCCAGCATCCGCTGGCAACGCACCCGTAGCAGCGCCAGGTCCGACGGCAGGCGGCCCTCCGGATAGACCCACCGGTGGTCGTCCAGAGCGTCCTGGCAGCGTTGGTACTGGCCTTGATTGAAGCGCGCGTTGACCAGCAGCCGCAGCGAGTTCGGCGTCGGTACCGCCGCCAGCAGCGCGTCGGCATGCGCGGCGACGAAGGCCCAGTCAGCGGCCCGGGCGTGGGCCTCGCAGGCCTCGGCCAGGGTGTCCGGCCCCGCATCGACGGCGAGCAGGGCGGCGAGCAGGGCGGCGGCGGCCGTCTTGTGGCTGCCGGGCTGGGCGCGTTCCCGTTCGCGGGCGATGTGCAGCCGCAGGCGCAGGCGCAACCGTTCGTCATCGACCTCGGCGGCGGCGTGCTCGGCCTCGTCGAGCCGTCCGGCGGCGGTCAGGGCGGCGACCGTCCACTGCCGCGGGACCTGGGTCAGGCCCCGCTCGCAGGCTGGACGCGCGAGGTCCGGCAGCTCGGCCAACACCTGTTCGGCCTCGCCGTCTTCGAGCCGAAGCTCAAGATAGAAACCCCGCAGCGGCACGGCATTGGGGTCGTCCAGGGACACCTCGGCGAGGCGGCGCTTGAGCAACTCGCGGTCCAGGTCCAGGCCGTAGAACTGCGCCCACAGCAGCGGCCAGAAATGGATACCGGGTGCGTCGCCGACCAGTCGTCGGGCCAGCGCGGACGCCTCGTCGTGCGAGGCGCTGCCCGCGATCAGCGCGATCAGTCGCCAGGCGAGCCATTGACCCTGCTCGTCCGAGCCGTCCGGCAGGCTGGCTGCGATGTCGGCGAAGGTCTGTCCGGACTCGGCGAGCCCCGCACGGGACTGGGTATCGGCGCGCACCAGGGCGCGGGCGAAGGGCATGGGCCACAGGGGTTGCGCGGTCAGGTCCAGGGCGGCCGGCGTGCAGGCGCGCCAGAACCCGATGAGCGCGGCGGCGGCGCGCACGCCGAGCCAGTCCGGGGCCAGCGCCCGAGCCTGAGCGATGGCCTCGGCCGCCTCGGGCAGGCGCTTGAGCGCCAGCAGGGCGAGGCCGCGCAGGCGCCAGGTCTCGGCCAAGCTCTGCCGACCGAGCGGGCCGGCCGGTACTTCTGGAGCCGGCGCCTCGCCGCTGTCGCCGGCCTGGAGCTCAGCGCCTTGATCTTGAGCGGGGTCGCGACCGGCATCGAAGTCGGTGTCGGCCTCCAGCGCCGCGAGTGCCCCCTTGGGGTCGGTCTGAATCAGCAAAGCGGCCCGCAGGTGTCGCGCCTGGGCCGAGCGCGCCGGCTCCAGCAAGCGCAGCGCAGCCGCCGCGCCGTCGCGCTGGTAGGCCAGTTGCGCGTCGAGGACTTGATGATCGCCGTCCTGGTCCACTGTCCGGGCACGTTCTGCCAGTGCTTCGGCCTCGCCGACCTGATCCAGGGCCAGCCGGTACAGCGCCGCGGTGCGGAGCAGCCGACCGCGCAGCCGAAGACGGCGATGAAGAGGTCCGCGTCGCGCAGGTGTTGGTTGACGTTGCCGTGGATGAAGTTATCGAAAGTCTGCTGATCCGCGGTGCGCAACTGGCAGCAGAGCCGGTCCTCGACCACCTGGCGGATGGCCGCCCGCGGGGCGTCGAAGTCGGGCTTAAAGGGCGTCATCAGGAAGGCGACCAGGTGGCGGCGGGCCGGGCCGGCCAGCGGGCGGTTGGCGTTGCGCTCGCGCTCCAGCTCGGCCTGCTGCCGGGCGATCTCCGCCTTCTGGCGGACGAATTCCAGCGAGCGGCCCATCAGTCGCTGGAACTGTTCGTGGAAGAGCCGGGCATTGGTCGGGGTCATCAACTCCTGGTTGTACAGGATGGCGTCGTTGTAGACGCCGATGGCCAGGTCCGTCAGGTCCGGGTCCTCCGGGTCCTCCGGGTCCAGCGCGATCAGGTCCGCCAGCTTGCGGACCAGGGGGTTGGCCGCGTTGATGGACATGCGCATGTCGGCGTTGCGCGACATCCGCAGCAGGTCCTCGGCCATGGTGCGCAGGTCCGAGGGCACGTTCGGGTCGTTAAGCAGCTCGCGTTCCTGCTGGGCGCTGCGGCTCGCCTCCGAGTGCTTGAGCACCGCGGGCAGGGTGACGGGATCGAAACGCCTGGCCTCTACCCGCAGGCGCCCGGTGCCACCGGGGCGGATGACAAGCGACATCTGTTGGGCCAAAGAGCGCACGACACGGTCCTGCTCGGGGTCGGCATCGCGGAACACCGCCGGGTCGTCCTCCCGGTCAACATAGACCAGCGAGACCTCAGACTTGCGGGTCTCGGCCCATTTCTTGAGTAGCTCCGACTCAAAGTGCGAGCTGGCGTCCAGCACCGTGGTCCCGGCCGCGTCCGCCATCTCGAAGAACTGGTTGGCGGAGCTGTGGGTGGTGAAGCAGGCCAGCCGCTTGGGTCCGCCGCCGGGGGGCTCCGGCAGCGCGGCCATGATCTGGTCGAGCCGCGCCCAGGCATGGGAGGCACCCTCGTCTATCAGGACCATGCGTCCGGCCGGGCGGCTGCTGTCCTGGGAGGCAGGCGAGCGGGCGTTGATGCGCCATTCGAGCAGATGGCCAAACTTCTCGAAGAACCGGTCGTAGTAGTGGCAGGCGGCCTTGATGCCGAAGTCGTGGTAGGCCAGGATCTCGGAGAGCCGCTGGGGCTCGGCGTCGCGCAGGTGCTCGAAGTGGGCGACGATGATGTCGCCTAAGCGGTCGCGCAGCCGGCGGTAGCCCTCGTCCTCGCGGGCGAAGTTGTCGCGGGCGGCGTTGGGCTTCAGATCGCGGGTATTGAGGATGCCGTTGACGAAGGTCGCCCAGGGCGGCAGCAGTTCCTTGGCGTCCTCGCACAGGAACATGCGCTTCAAGAAGACGCGGACGGTGCGCGGGGCGTCGCGTCCGACGACGCGGGTGCGGGTGATATAGAGCAGGCCCTGGGCATCGACCCCGTGCTCGCCTTGCTCGCGCACTGGGATCACCTCCAGCACGCTGTCGGGGACTGTCTTCTCCAGATAGATCAGACAATCGATCCGCATCTCGGAGTCCGCGATCCCGGTCCGCTCCCAGGGCATGGTGCGGGTGTTGACCGGGCTGCCCTGCTGGTTGGGGTCGTTGAGATAGATCGGGACCTTGAGCATGTCCGCGTAGTCGCGGATCACCTTCTTGACCGCCTCGTCCTGGAGCAGCCCGCGGTCCTCGGCGCTCGCGAGATGGACGATGACCTCGGTGCCGGGCTGTTCGACCAGGCAGGGGCGCTGTAGTCCTTGGTGCCGTCGTTCTCCCACAGACAGCCGACGTCGAGCGGGTCGCGCCAGTGACGGGTGCGCACCGTGACCCGGGCGCCGACCACGAAGCCGGAGAGGAAGCCGATGCCGAACTGGCCGATCACGTCCGGGGCGTCTCCGGCGGCGGCGCGGGTGCCGGAGCGCCCGACGGTGGAGAGGAAGGTCTCCAGGTCCTGGCGGGACATGCCGATGCCGTTGTCCCGGAAGACGATGCGCCCGGGCTCGGCGGTCAGGTCCGTGAGGATATGGATGCGCCCGTTGGCGCGCTCGAAGACCGGGTCGTCATGGGCGCGGCGGACGATGGCGTCGTGGCCGTTCTGGATCAGCTCGCGGATGAAGACTTTCTTCTCGCTGTAGAGGTGTCCGGCGAGGAGCTGGATGAGACCGTCGAAGTCGAAGGTCATCTCCGCGTGGTGGATCGGCTCGTCGGTGCCGGGCTCGGTGTGCGTGTTAGACATGCCGTGCGGCTCTCCTTGGCTGTCGCGGGCGGTTCAACTGGTTCAGTCGGTGGATCGGCGCTATGAGCCTCGGCCTCGATCGTAATACCGCCGAACCCGCCGACGCCAGCCGCAATTGCTGTGGGTCAAACAGCGGCACCCGGAACACTGGGCGCAGAGCAGCCGCATCCTGCTCCGGAAGGACGATGTCCGGCATCGACTCTCACCCGGCTAGCTCGCCAGCGTTGCGGCTGGACGCTCCGTGGTCGAGTCTCAAGTTCAGATCCTAGCGTTTACTATCCCGCAACCCAAATCTCAGCGCAAGGAGCGCCGGGGTGGCGTAGAACCGTTGAGCTACCATTGCCGTTCGATTCCCGCCTGGTGAGAACGAAAGGGCAATGACCGGCTTGGAAGCCGGGGGCGGAGAGAGTCCGCTCAACTCCTCAATCAGCGTCCAAAGGCTGCGGTATTTTTCCAAGCGAGCTTGGTTCCCGCGGGCCGAGTTGGGATGCGAAAGGCCGCACTTGATCACGAGCGTGGTCTTGGCAAGCAGCTCCGGTGTTCGCGCGATATAGCCAAGCTCCCAGCGCAGTCCTGCAGAGCGTGCCTCGTCCCGAAGACTCTCGCCGATCGCCAGCACGATGCGTTGGGCACGCTGGGCCCGAAGTTTGACTTCTCGCACCCATTCTCGTTCATCGAGAGGCAGATGTCCGTCATCGACCGCCGTGTGTCGCAGAGCCCCGAACGGCGCTTCCCCTTCCTTGCCCAAGGCCACCGGAATGCCATAAACCATGCCTTCGGCGGCGAGCAGATAATCCAGATCCGCGGTGAGCCGGGTACTTGGTGAAAGGGCGTAACGCATCGGTGTCCACGAAGCCGCCGGCAATGCCACGCTGTCATCGCCTGCAGGACGAAGGAAAAGGATTTCGTCGCCATCGTCGGGGTCCCGACCGGCATTCAATCGCTGCCGTGCCGAGCGTGCGAGACGCGTGCGGAAACGCCGGGAAAGCCAAGCACCGATTGCCGGCAGCAAGAACAATGAGGTCACCGCAAGTGTCGCCATGCCGAGTGCGTGCACGTCCGCTGCCCGCTCAATACAGCGCGGGACATCCCACTGCGCATCGACACAATCGATGATGGCATACAAAGCCAACTGATTATCGAGAAAGCTCGCTCCGCCGATGTTCGTCAAAGCAAAGAAGAAGGGAAGCATACCGAGCACCAGCAAAACCATGCCGATCGGTGCCCTTTGACTGTACCGAATCATACCCGGCGGGAAATCGAGCAAGAAGCTCAAAAGCAGACTCGACACATTCGGTGCACGCTCGACGAGCAGATACCGCTCGGCCGACCTAACCCGAATCAAGCGCACCCCGGCCATAAACAACTCCGCACTGAGCAGAACTGCCAACAGCGCGGCGATGCTGCGGGCGAGCATCCAGGGCGAGTCCCGGAAGTGCAGATTAGCAGTCGCGATGGCTTCACGCAGCGGCGCGTCCACCGGAAAGGGCGATACGATACCCGCCGCGACTGTGATGCCCAGGACAGCATTCAACACCAACAATCCCGCATAACTGATCGCAAGCAGACCGCCCGCGTAGGCGATCCAGGCACGTCGAGGTTGCCAAAACAGCAAAGAGAGGCAGATGTGGATCAGCATCACGCCAACGCCAAAGACGACGAACGAGACGGATGAGGGCGGCCAAGCGCCTGCTACGAAAAATGCCAGACCGGCAATCGTCATAGCGCGACTAATGGCCAGCGGAACAGCGCGTTGATCGTAGGCGCGCGAGGCGGGGTCAAGGTCCAGAACCGGTATGACTGTGTTATGCATGATCCGCATCGCCGATATACGCGAACGATCTACGTCCGCGAGGACTGGAAAGGCCATCTCCGGCAGGAGTGTTTTCACCCCAGCCCAACGGTCATGTCGGCGCCCTTGACACCCCCGCCCATGAAAGCCACGTATGCG
>CAYYAY010000107.1:0-15715 GCA_964470155.1 uncultured Lamprocystis sp.
TCAAACATTGGGTTACGAAAAACAAGAAACGAAAAACCAACAACGACGGGTATAAGCCATACAATGAAAGTCGCGTGCCAACCCTGCGGGAGCGGCGTCCCGCCGCGACGGGGCCTCGCGCGCTGCAGTAGCGTTCGAGGTCACCGCGGGACCGCATCGCGGCGGGACGCCGCTCCCACGGGGGATATAGCCTTCGGACGTGATTACCGGACGTAGGGGCGGGTTTCAAACCCGCCCCTACACGAAAGTCTGTCTGGATATCAGGTGCGAACGGTCTATCAAGGCACCGACGGCTCCGCAAAAAAGGCGCGGACCGCGTCGATGTCGCGCGTGCGTGCCATGGGCGGCAGACTGGCCAGAAAGGTGTGTCCGTAGGACTTGCGCAGGAGGCGCGGATCGCACACGACCAGCAGGCCCCGGTCACTGCTGCCCCGGATCAAGCGCCCGGCGCCCTGCTTGAGTGCGATGACCGCCTGCGGGAGCTGATGCTCCGCAAAGGGGTTGCCGCCGCCGCGACGCAGCGCCTCGATCCGCGCGGCCAGGACCGGATCGCCGGGCGAGGCGAAGGGCAGACGGTCGATGATGACGCAGGATAGGGCCTGACCGGGAACGTCCACCCCTTCCCAGAAGCTTGCCGTCCCGAGCAGGACCGCATTGCCCAACTCGCGGAAACGCCGCAGGAGTTCGCCGCGCGGGGCGCTGCCCTGGACCAGGATCGGGTACGGGATGCGGCCGGCGAGTCCGTCGGCCACCTCACGCAACGCCCGATGGCTGGTAAACAGCAGGAAGGCCCGGCCCCGGGTGTAACCCACCAGTTCGCACGCCAGTTCGAGCACCGCGGCGTTATAGCCCGGATCGGAGGGCTCCGGCAGCCCGCGGGGCACGAACCAGAGGGCTTGACTGGCATAGTCGAAGGGACTCTCCAGGCGTGCGGTCCGAGCCTGATCGATGCCGAGTTGCCGGGAAAAATGCGCAAAGCTGTCGCCGACCGCCAGGGTGGCCGAGGTGAACACCCAGGCGGCCTGGTGGCGGCCGATCTGCTGGCGAAAGACCGCGGCGACGTCCAGCGGGGTCTGGTGCAGGCGAAAGCCGCGGCCCTGCACCTCGAACCAGCGCACCTGTTCGTCGTTCAGGTCCGCCATCAGCACGCCAAGCCGCGTCGCGAGATCGTTGGCCCGTCCCAGGCAGGCATCCAGCCCCTTGCCCCGCCCGGCGAGCGACTTCAGCCCTGCGGCCAGCGCGTGCAGACGCCGCGCCAGCGCCTCCAGGGCGCGCACCGTTTCGGCATCGGCGGTCAGGTCGTGCCAGGGACCGCGGCGGTCGCCGTCACCCAGAGCCAGGCGCAGGTCTTGCGTGGTCCGCCGCAGACCCGCGGTGAGTTCGAGCAATTCCGGACAATCACCGGCCTCACGCTGATATTCGAGGTCGGTATCGCGGACCAGGTCGAGCAGTTGCCGCCCGCTGACCAGCACGCCGAAGAAGCCGGCGGCGATCTCGGGAAGCTGATGCGCCTCGTCCAGGATGAAGCAATCCGCCCCCGGCAGAATCTCGCCGAAACCCTCGTCCTTGAGCGCGAGATCGGCGCAGAAGAGGTGATGATTGACCACCACGAGATCCGCGGCCTGGGCCTCGCGGCGGGCCGCCGCCAGGTGACAATCCTGCCATTCGGGACAGGTCTGACCCAGGCAGTTGTCGCCGGTGGAGGTCACCGCGGGCCAGACCGGCGCGTCCTCGGGGAGCGCCAGTTCGGCGATGTCGCCCCGGCGGGTGGCCTTGGACCAGTCCTGCACCTGACGCAGTTGGCCGCGCAGGTCCGGGTCACGCCGGGCCGGGTCATCGACGGCGAGCTTGAGGCGGTGGCGACAGAGATAATTGGCGCGCCCCTTGAGCAGCGCCGCCCGCACCGGCAGCCCCAGGGCATCACGCACCTGGGGCAGATCGCGGTGAAAGAGCTGATCCTGGAGGTTGCGGGTGCCGGTCGAGATCAACACCTTGCGTCCGCACTGGAGCGCCGGCACCAGGTAGGCGAAGGTCTTGCCGGTACCGGTGCCGGCCTCGCAGATCAGCGTCTCACCCGCTGCCATGACCGCGGCAATGGTTTCGGCCATCGCCTGCTGGGGCGCCCGATGGGTGAAGCCGGGCAGGCGCTGCGCCAGCAGCCCGCCCGGACCGAAGATGTGCGCAAGTGAGGTCATCGGCACGGCGCGCCCTCAGGATGCGGGCGCGTGCTGCATCAATTGCCGCCGGCCTTGCGTTCGGCCTCGGTCGCACCGGCCGTATCACCGGCGCGGCGCTTGGACTCGGCGATGATCCGCCAGTTGTCCTGTTTGACGTTCGGCTGCTTGCCGGCAAAGTCATTGGAGCGTGTCGCAAGCTGTCCGGCCTGGGACACCTGCCCCTGCTCCATGCGCACCCGCGCCAGACGATTCCACAGATAGGGGTCCCGCGGGGCAATCCGCAGCGAGCGTTCCAGGGTCGCGGCAGCACCCGCGTAGTCGCCGGTCTGACGCTGCTGTTCGGCCTGACGCGCCAGCGAATCCGCCGCGGGCGCCAGGCCCGATGCCGGTGCCGGTGCCGGATTCGCCGCGGCCGCCGCCGCGGCCGGCTTGGGCGCGGGTGCCGCCGCGACCGGCGGCGGGCTTGGCGGAGGGGCCGACGGCTTGGGCGGCTGGGGTGCGGGTGTGGCGGCGACCTTAGGCGCTGGGGCCGGGGCCGGGGTCGCGGCAACCTTCGGTTTGGGAGCAGCGGTGACCGTTGGCGGCCTGGCCGCCGCGGTGGTCGTCGGCTTGGCCGTGGCGGTCGCGGCCGGCTTCGCGGCAGCGGTGGTCGGCTTGGGCGCGGCGGTCGCGGCCGGCTTCGCGGCAGCGGTGGTGGTCGGCTTGACCGCCGTGGCGGTTGTCGGCTTGACCGCGGGCGTCGTGGCCGGCTTGGCCGCCGCGGTGGTGGTCGGCTTGACCGCGGTGGTCGTGGCCGGTTTGGCCGCGGTCGTCGCCGCCGGCTTGGCCGGCACCGCCGTGCTGGTCGCGGTCTTGGAAGGCGCCGGCGTGCTGGCCGCCGGCTTCGCCGACGCCTGGTGGGCGGCGGACTTTGCGGTCGACTGGGCGGACTGCGCGGCGGCCGGAGTTTGCGGCTTGGCCGTGCTCGCGGCAACGGCCGTCGGCTTTGGCGTGGTCCGTGGAGTCACCTCCTGCGCTGACGAGTCCACTGCCGTCGGTGCTTCCGACTCGGACTCGGTTCCCGGCTCACGGTAGGCGTAAACCTTGGTCTCTTTCGGTGTGGGTGCGGCCGGCTTCGGCTGCGGTCGCGGCTTGGGCGCGGCGACAACCGGCAGTGGCGGAGCGGCCGTTTCAGCCGCGGGCTCGGGCAGACCCGGGGCCGGCCCGACCGAGACCACCGGGGCCGGCGGACCCTCCCGCGGAGGCGTGGCGCAGGCCGCCAGCCACAGGGCCGGCAGGCAGAAGCAGACAAGGGTCCGAAATGCACTGAACATCGACTACAAATCGCTCATAAAGAGGTTTTCACTTGGTGGCTTGGGCTTGGCGACCGGGGGCGGCTTCGGTGCCCTGGCCGGGGCCGGTTCGTCCGGCACCGACGCATCCGCTGGCGCACCGGCAACACGCTTGGACCCATCGGCCCGCTTGGCCGCCGACCTGGATGCATCGCCGTCGCCACAACTGCCGGCCGCCGGCCCGCTGCCCGCGATGTAAGGCACGCCGGTACGGCCGCAGGCACCGGACAACACCACGCCCTCGGGCGGCGCGTCCTGCAATGGCTCGTTCGGGATGGCCAGCATGAAATCCGCCCATACGCGCAAGGCACCGGTCCCGCCGGCCAGCCCCATCGGCTTGTGGTCGTCGCGCCCGACCCAAACCACGGCCACCTTGTCGCCGCTGAATCCGGCGAACCAACTATCGCACATGTCGTCGGTGGTCCCGGTCTTGCCGGCCATGGTCAATCCCTTGGGCAGGCGCTCACCCAGCCACTTGGCGGTGCCTTGGCGGACGACCTGCTGCATGGCCCAACCGGTCAGATAGGCCGCGCGCGGATCGACGACGGCCTCGATCGCCAGCGGATAGCGGTTGAGGGGACGTCCGTTCGCGTCCATTATCTCGCGGATGGCTCGCAACGGCGCAAGGTAGCCGCCCGCGCCGATCGTCTGGTAGATCTGCGCGACTTCCAGCGGTGACAGGTCGACCGCACCCAGCATGATGGCCGGGACCGCGGTGATACGCCGTTGGGCACCCAACCGATAGAGGGTCTCGGTGACCTCCTTGACGCCGAGACTCATCCCCAGATTGACGGTCGCCAGGTTCAGGGAACCGGCCAACGCCTGATACAGGGGCACGGGACCATGCACCGAGTGATCATAGTTCTTCGGCGACCAGATCTGGCCGTTGCCGGTTCGCAGACTGTAGGGCGTGTCGGGGATATTGGTGGTCAGAGTGTAGCGTTTCGGATTCGACAGGGCGGCCAGATAGACCGCCGGCTTGACCAGCGAACCGATGGCGCGAACGGCGTCGAGACCGCGGTTGAATCCGGCATAGCCGGCCTGACGTCCGCCCGCCAGCGCCAGGACTTCGCCTTGCGAGACCGAGGTGACGACGGCGGCCGTCTCCAGGGTGCCGGCCTTCATACCGCGGGATTTTTCGAGCTCCCGCAGCCGCTTGGGAATGGCCGTCTCGACCGTCGTCTGGACCAGCGGGTCAAGGGTGGTGAAGATGCGCAGCCCCTCGGAGCGCAAATCCTCGTCCCGATAGTCACGCTGGAGCTGACGCCGCACGAGCTGGATGAAATCCGGATACTCCCCGGCCGGCCGGCCCCCGCCCTCGCGCAGTTCAATCGGCGCCGCCTTGGCCTGCTCGCCCTCGGTGACGGTGATCACCCGGTCGCGCACCATGATATCGATGACCAGGTTGCGGCGCTTGAGCGCGGCGGCGGGGAAACGCCGCGGATCGAGACTGGACGGCGCCTGCACCAGGCCCACCAGCAGGGCGATCTCGGAGATGTCCAATTCATCGAGTGTGCGGTTGAAAAAGAAGCTGCTCGCCAGACCGAATCCATGGATCCCGCGGCTGCCGTCCTGCCCGAGATAGATCTCGTTGGCATAGGCTTCCAGGATATCGTCCTTGCTGTAGCGGTGCTCCAACAGCAGCGCCATGTAGGCTTCATTGAGCTTGCGCACCAGGGTGCGGTCGGCCGAGAGATAGAAGTTCTTGACCAACTGTTGGGTCAGGGTGCTGGCGCCCTCGACCACGCCGCCGGCGCGCATGTTGCGGTAACCGGCGCGGATGATGCCCCGGGGGTCCACGCCCAGATGGCTGAAGAAGCTGCGATCCTCCACCGCTACCAGCGCCTGCACCAGCAGGTCCGGCAGATCCTTGCGGCGAACCAGCACCCGATCTTCATTGTGGGTCGGATAAATGCTGGCGATCAGCACGGCATCCAGCCGGGCCAGATCGGGCGCCGGCCCGCCGCCCCCATCACCCAGGGCGGCTACCTTGCCGTCCGCGAGGTCCACCTCCAGCAGGCGGCTCGGCTCCTCGCCGTCCCAAAAGCGGAAGGCCCGGGTGTGGACCAGGAAGCGATCGGCGGTGCGGATATAGGTTCCCTCGGCCACGGCCGCGGTGTCGGTTGCGGGACGATAGTTCAGCCGCACCAGTTCGGCTTGCAGTTGCTCGGCCGTGAGCGGCCGGCTGGCGTAGAGTTCCAGCGGACGGGCGTAGACACGGGCCGGCAAGGCCCAGCGTTTGCCCTCGAACTTACCGCGCACCACCCGATCCAGATGGACGCCGTAGAGCACGCCGGCCAGGCCGACAACGACCAGGACCAACAACAGCCAGCGCAGGAGAAACCCGCCGATGCCGCGGCGCGGCCGGGGTGAAGGCGCACGACGATAACGGGCGTGGGCGGTTGCTTGATTCATGGCCACGAGTCAGTTCAGGCCCCCTGGCCGGACGGGCGTGGCCCGCGAGGATTCATGGTACATCGGGTGGACAACGGTTCATTTTCTGAGAGTTTCATGTGCTTATAGTCCCATGTGCAGAAGTTGGATACAACTGCGACAGGACCGACGGTCACCTTCGGAGGCGCGCCAAACGGCGCATCGGTCACGATTTGATGCCAACCCCGCGCCGCAGCAGTGACAGGCTGAACCAACTCAACCCGATGATGAATGCCAGAATGATGCCGAAGGCACAGCCCAACGGGATGTCGGTGACCCCGTGCAGTCCGTAGCGAAACCCATTGACCATGTAGAGGACCGGATTGGCCAGCGAGACCGCCTGCCAGAACTCCGGCAGCAGGTCGATGGAGTAGAAGACACCGCCCAGATAGGTCAGCGGCGTCAGTACGAACGTGGGGACGATGGAGATATCATCAAAACTGTTGGCGTAGACGGCGTTGATGAAACCGCCCAGCGAGAACAGCACCGCGGTCATGCACAGCACCAGCAGCGTGACGGCGGGGCTGTGAACCTCGATGCGCGTAAACAGCATGGCGACCAGCATTACCGTCGCCCCCACGGTCAGCCCGCGCGCGACCCCGCCGGCCACGTACCCGGCCAGGATCACCCAGTTCGGGGCGGGCGAGACCAACAGTTCCTCGACATAGCGCGAGAACTTGCTGCTGTAGAAGGACGAGACGACATTGGAGTAGGCGTTGGTGATCACGGCCATCAACACCAACCCCGGCACGATGAAATCCAGATAGGGCAGCCCGCCCATCGGGCCGATGCGCCCCCCGATCAGTTCACCGAAAATCAGGAAATACAGGGTGGTGGTGATCACCGAGGGCAATACCGTCTGCACCCAGATGCGGGTGAAGCGCCGAAACTCCTTGCCGACGATGGTCGCGAAGGTGACCCAGTAGCGCCGCCAAGTGCCGGCCCCGCGGGTCACGGCGCACCCCGTGCATCGGCGTGGTTCTGATCCACCATGTCCAGGAACAAGCGCTCCAGGCGGTTCTGCTTGTTCCGCAGGCTGAGCACCTCGATCCCGTTGCGCGACAGGGCGTCGAAGAGTCCGTTGATCGTATGCTCGCGGCTCATCTCCACCTCCAGGGTGCATTCGTCCACGTGATTGAGCACGAACCCGCCCAGTGACGGCAGTTCAGTGACCCGTCCCTTGAGATTGAGCACGAAGGTTTCGGTGTGCAGGCGCCCCAGCAGGGCCGCGATACTGGTGCGCTCGGCGATCTCACCGTCGTTGATGATGGCGATGTTGCGACACAAACTCTCGGCTTCTTCCAGATAGTGGGTGGTCAGGATGATGGTGGTCCCCTGGGCATTCAGGTCCTTCAGGAAAGCCCACATGGAACGGCGGATCTCGATATCGACCCCGGCGGTCGGCTCGTCCAGGATCAGCAGGCGCGGCTCATGCACCAGGGCGCGGGCGATCATCAGCCGGCGTTTCATGCCGCCCGACAGTCGACGCATCTCGGTATCGCGTCGCTCCCAGAGATCCAGTTGCCGCAGGTAGCGCTCGGCGCGGACCCGCGCCTCCCGGCGCGGAATGCCGTAATAGCCCGCCTGGTTGACGACCACCTCGCCCGCGGGCAGAAACAGATTGAAGTTGAACTCCTGGGGGACCAGGCCGATGCAGGATTTCACCGCCTCCGGATCCAGGTCCAGGTCGTGCCCGAAGACCCGTACCTGCCCGGAGCTCTTGGTCACCAGGGACGCGATAATGCCGATCAGGGTCGACTTACCCGCACCATTCGGACCCAGAAGCGCGAAGAAATCGCCCGCGTCCACCCGCAGGTCCACCCCCTTGAGGGCCTGGAGTCCGCCGCGGTAGGTCTTGACAAGCGCGGTGACGGCGAGAGCTGAGGGCATTGCAGTGGGTATCGGAGCAGTCATTGGCGGGGAGTCTAAACTACCGGCCATCCCGCCGGGTTTCAACCTTGAGATCAGGTCAGAGGCCCGAGCGGCCGAATCATCGGCCTGTTTTCTGGTGCCGCGGCGGTTCGCTTCAGCACAGTCGGTCCGCACCGCGGACCCGACGGGCCGCGATCCGTAGGGTCCGCTGTGCGGACCAGCGGCCTCGCTGTCGGCGGGATGGGCGGAGGTATACGGAACGGTTTTGAGTTTTCGGTTTTTCGTTTTTAGTTAAACATTATAAAACATTGGGTTACAAAAAACGAGAAACGAAAAACCAACAACGACAGGTATACGATCACGGCCGTGGCCCTGCCCCGGCTGACCGCGTAAGCGCTAGAATGACGGCCTCAGGCGTTTGCCGCAACGGCGCGCCTCCAGCCGTGACGCCAACTGTCGGCAGGGAGCGCAACCTAGCCATTGTCAGGATTTCTGAACAGATGAAGATCCTCGTTTACCGCGGCCTGGATACCGCCGCCATCCCCGGCTTCGACAAACTCGCGGGCTTTTTGCGCGCCGGGGATTTCCGCTCCGCGGAGGTCAAGAAAATCGGCGACAACCTCTACCGCGCCCGCCTGGATCGCAGCAACCGGTTACTGTTCGCGCTCTATCGGCACGGCGCGGAGCGCTGCGTCCTGATGCTGGAGTACATCCACCAGCATGCCTATGAGCACTCGCGCTTTCTCGCCCGCGGCGTGGTCATCGATGAGGAGCGCATCCCGGTGGCCGAGCCCGCGGAGGCCGAGACGGCGCCGGAACTGCCGTACCTCAATCCTCACTCCGACCACGCGGTGCCGCGCTTCCACCTGCTCGACAAGGTGCTGTCGTTCGACGACGACCAGGAGGCGATCTACCGCCTGGCCCCGCCGCTGATCATCATCGGTTCGGCCGGCAGCGGCAAGACGGCCCTGACCCTGGAGAAAATGAAGGATGCCCGCGGCGATATCCTCTATGTGACCCGCTCGCCCTTCCTCGCCCAGAACGCCCGCGACCTCTATTACGCCAACAGTTACGCGAACGACGACCAGGAGGTGTCCTTCCTGTCCTTCCGCGAGTACCTGGAGAGCATCCAGGTCCCGCCGGGCCGGGAAATGACCCCGCGTATCTTCGCCGGCTGGGCGCAACGCCAGCGGCTGCCCAAGGAGGTTGCCGACAGCCATCGGCTGTTTGAAGAGGTCCAGGGTGCCATTACCGGCACCACCGCGGACCGACCCTATCTCGACCGTGCCGACTATCTGGCTCTGGGTGTTCGCCAGTCGATCTATCCGCCGGAAGTCCGGGAGGCGGTCTATGACCTGTTCGAGCGTTATCTGCGTTTCCTCGACGAGGACGGCTGGTTCGATACCAACATCCTGAGCTATGCCTGGCTGGCGCGGGTTGCGCCGTGCTACGACTTCGTGGTGGTGGACGAGGTCCAGGATCTGACCAATGTCCAACTGCTGCTGATCTTGAAGGCGCTGCGCGACCCGCGGGGCTTCCTGCTGTGCGGCGACTCCAACCAGATCGTCCACCCCAACTTTTTTTCCTGGTCCAAGGTCAAAACGCTGTTCTGGAACCAGCAGGGGGACGCCGCGCCGGCGGAGCTGATCCGCATCCTCAATACCAACTTCCGCAACTCACCCCAGGTTACGGACGTCGCCAACCGCCTGCTGCACGTCAAACACGCCCGCTTCGGCTCGGTGGACCGGGAGAGCAATTACCTGGTGGTCAGCCGCGGGCCACGCCAGGGCCGGGTCGGGTTGTTGGCGGACACCGACACGGTCAAGCGCGATCTGGATCGGCGCACCGCGGCCTCGGCCCGCTTTGCCATCCTGGTGTTGCACGATGACCAGAAAGCCGAGGTCCGCCGCTTCTTCCGCACCCCCCTGGTCTTTTCCATCCACGAGGCCAAGGGGCTGGAGTATGAGAATGTCCTGCTCTACGGCTTTATCAGCGGGGAGGAAAAGCGCTTTCGCGACATCGCCGCCGATCTGACCACGGCCGATCTGCAAGGCGAGTTGCGCTACGCCCGCGGCCGCGACAAAGGCGACAAATCACTGGAGATCTTCAAGTTCTACATCAATGCGCTGTACGTGGCCGTCACGCGGGCGGTGCGCAATCTCTACCTGATCGAAGCGCGTCCCAACCAACCTCTGCTTACCCTGCTCGGCCTCACGGAGATACACCAGAAAGTCGACAATGTCGAGGAGCAGCGTTCGAGCCTGGAGGAGTGGCGGCGCGAGGCGCATCGGCTGGAACTCCAGGGTAAGGACGAGCAGGCGGCCGAGATCCGCAACCAGATTCTCAAGCAGCAGCAGGTGCCCTGGACCGTCCTGCGCGGCGAGGCGCTCAGTACACTGCGCGAACAGGCGCTGGTGAAGGGCGACAAAAAGGCGCGTATCGCGCTCATGGAGTACGCGCTGGTCTATCGCGACCAGCGTCTGCTCAACACACTGAACCAGGCCGGGCTCCAGGCTGCCCGTCATCCGGACAAGGCCTGGCCAACCCTGGAGAAGAAACATTACCTGCTCTATGGCCTGAAGAACCCCGGCGGTGTCCTGCGCGAGGCGGACAAATACGGGGTCGACTTCCGCAATTGTTTCGGTCAGACCCCGCTGATGATCGCCAGCCGCACCGGCAACGCGGATCTGATCGAGCAACTGCTGGCGCGTGATGCGGACCTGAATCTCACCGACGGCAACGGACTCAATGCCTTCCAGATCGCCCTGGACCGCGCCTGCGCGGACGAGCGCTTCGCGCGCGCCCGACTGCCGGCGGTGTTCGAACGGCTGGCCCCGGCCAGCATCGATATCCAGGTGGACGGTCGGTTGGTGAAGCTCGACCGCCGACTGATGGAATATCTCATGCTCAGTATCGCCTTGGTCCTGTTCTATCAACGGCTCGGTGAAAATTGGGTCTCGCGTCGCAAACTCCTCACCGCGGTCGATTTCGCCGAGGTGCTCGATCACTTCCCGGAATCCGTCGTCCCGGCACGACGCAAGAAGCGGCCCTATGTGTCTTCCATCCTGTCCAAGAACGAGGCGAGCCGGGAGGGCCCCTACAACCGTAAGTTGTTCACGCGACTGCAACATGGTCAATACCTGATCAACCCCCGGATGGCCCTGCGGGTGGAGGGTGACTGGCGCGACATCTACGATCTGCTGGTGCCGGATCGGCTGGGTGTGGCTCTGCGCGAGCTGGAGCCCTGGATGCACCACGACTGGAACCCCAACACCTATCGGGAGACGGCGATCGAGCAGTTGCGGACTATGATCGAGCGCCTGGCACAGTCGCAGGGCACAGCGGTTCCGTGAACCCGCCGCGCCCTGCCGTGCGACACTGGAGGCGCGCCCGGCACGACCCGACCGAAACGCTGTCGAACCCAATGCCCGGGCCCGACAAGCGACCAGCTTCCCGTGGGAGCAACACGATGTATAAGACACAGACGACCACTCTCATCGGTGCGGCCCTGGCGGCGACACTGGCGGCCCAGCCCGCCCGAGGGGACCTGAAACTGGCAACCCAACGCGGTTGCACTGGATGTCATAATGTGGACATCAAGATCGTGGGACCGGCTTATAAGGACGTGGCCAGGAAATATCAGGGCGACGACTCCGCGCCGGAGCGGCTGGCAGCCAAGGTGAAGACCGGCGGGTCCGGGACCTGGGGTGCGGCACGGATGCCGCCCCATCCTCAGCTCAGCGACGAACAAATCAAGGAACTCGTCAGTTGGATTCTGGGTCTCGAGGCGATGCGGCGCTGACCGGCCGGTCTTGGTCATCGCCCGGACCGGCACTGGCATTCAAAATTTTGTCACACAACCGCGCCGCGGGGGCTTCACGCGGGGGCCGCTGACGCGTTACCGTGCGCAACCCGGCGTAGCGGCCCGGCTCGGGTAATCGAGACACACGGACCTTGCAGGTGATCAGTAATGGCGAAAAAGCAGACCACATCCAAGAAGACTGCCGCCCCGGCCACGGCCGGGGTCAGCCCACCAACCGGCGCGACGACGCCGGCGCACGAGGCCGACGCGGCCACGGCGCCGCCGGCCGCGGTCGTCGCGCCGCCTGAGCCGCCGACCCAAGCCGCACCGGCCCTTCAGTCGCCGGTCAGCGGTGCCAAGGCAACGACAGGTCAGCCAAAAACGGCGGCCACCAAGACCGCCACGCCGACCCCGACCCGCGCCGCTGAGGCACCGCCCGCCACGGCGCTGCCGGCTGTTGCCGCTGAGGCTACGGCCGCCACCGCCGCGGGCCCATCCGCGGCAACCGGGGCGCCGACCGCGGTGATGACGGACGCCCAGGCCAAGGCCGCGGACCAGGGCACGCCGCAGATCCCCGCCGCGGCACCCCCGCCCCCGCTGCCGGACGCCGCACCGGCAACACCAACCGCCGCGGACGCGGCGCCGCCGACCACAGCGCAAGCCCGGACACCCATCGCGCCGCCGGAGCCGATCACCGAACCGCCGGCCCCCAGCGCGGCGGAGCATCCGGTCTTCGCGGCGGCGCCCGCGGTCGCGGCGGCCCCGAGCCCTGAGCACCCACCGGCGCAGCGGGCACAGCGACCCAGCCTGTTCATCGTCCACATCTCCCCGGAAATGGCCCCGGTGGCGAAGGTCGGCGGATTGGCGGACGTGGTCTTCGGCATTACCCGGGAGCACGCGATCCGCGGCAACCATGTCGAGATCATCCTGCCCAAGTACAACAACCTGCGCTACGACCAGATCTTTGAACTCCACGAGGTGTACAAGGACCTGTGGGTCCCCTGGTACGCGGGTGCGATCCATTGCACCGTATTTTTCGGCTTCGTGCACGGGCGCAAATGTTTCTTCATCGAGCCGCACTCCCAGGAGAACTTCTTCAACCGCGGCACCATTTACGGCTTTGCGGACGACGTGCTGCGCTTCGCCTTCTTCTCCCGCGCGGCGATTGAATTTCTCTGGAAGGCCGGCAAGCATCCGGACATCATTCATTGTCACGACTGGCAAAGCGCGCTGGTCCCGGTCTTTCTGTACGAGGTCTATCAACAGCTCGGCATGACCCATCCGCGGGCGTGCCTGACCATTCACAATTTCATGCATCAGGGACTCACCGGGATCGAACTGTTGCGCGCCACCGGACTACATCGGCCGGACTATTTCCTCGATTGGCTGCGCATGGGCGACAACCATCATAAGAACGCGCTCAACCTGCTCAAGGCCGGTATCGTCTACTCGAATTTCGTCACCACCGTGTCGCCGCGTTATGCCTTCGAGACCAAGGACCAGGGCCAGGGCTTCGGTCTGGAACCGACCCTGCATGTTCATCATATGAAATACGGCGGCGTACTCAACGGCATCGATTACGATGTCTGGAACCCGGAGGTCGATCACGAAATCCCGGTACGCTACGGGGCCGACAACCTCGATGCCAAATACGATAACAAGCGCGCCCTGCGTCACCGGCTGATGCTGGCGGACAACGACAAGCCGATCGTCGCCTTCATCGGCCGGCTGGACCCGCAGAAAGGCTTGGGGCTGGTGCGGCACGCCATCTTCTATTCTCTGGAGCGCGGCGCTCAGTTCGTGCTGCTGGGCTCCAGTCCGGACCGGTCCATCAATGACGATTTCTGGGGCTTGAAGCGCATGCTCAACGACAGCCCGGACTGTCATCTGGAAATCGGTTTCGATGAAGGACTCGCGCACTTGATCTATGCCGGGGCCGACATGATGTTGGTACCCAGCCAATTCGAGCCCTGCGGCCTGACCCAACTCATCGCGCTGCGCTACGGCACGGTGCCGGTGGTGCGTACCGTCGGCGGCCTGGCCGACACCGTCTTCGATAAAGACCACTCCGACCGCCCGCTGCACCAACGCAACGGCTACCGTTTCGATCACTATGACGGCCCCGGACTGGAATCCGCGCTAGGGCGCGCCATCGACTGTTATTATGAGTACCCGCAGGATTTTCGCTCGCTGATGATAAACGGCATGCGTGCGGACTACTCGTGGAACCAGCCGGGCGAGGATTATCTGAACATTTACGATTACATCCGCGCCCGCTGAGTAACGAGCGCTGGTCCACCCGAGAGCCGAAACGATGAGCACAGCCCGCGCGGAACCGCGGCGGTGCACCAGGCGCGCCTCGCTCGGATACACCCGTCGTTGTTGGTTTTTCGTTTCTCGTTTTTCGTAACCGGATGTTCGATAATCCTTAACGAAAAACGAAAAACCGAAAACTCAAAACCGTTCTGTATACCTGCGGCCCGAGACAACAGAAAAAACATCACCAATAACGAGGACATGCATGAAAATCTATAATCTATTCCCCCTGCTCGCCGGGCCTTTCGATACCTGGGCACCGCATCTGACGCGCGCCGCGGCCATGGGCTTCGACTGGGTGTTCGTCAACCCGATTCAGAAGCTCGGACGCTCGGGCAGTCTGTATTCGATTGCCGACTATTTCGCCATCAATCCGGCCCTGCTGCGGCCCGGTTCTACACGAACCGCGGATGATCAGGTCCGCGCCATGGCCGCGACCGCCGGGGACCTTGGCGTATCACTGATGATCGACCTGGTAATCAATCACTGCGCCGAGGACAGCGCGCTGGTCACCACGCACCCTGAATGGTTCCAGCACGAGCATGGACGCGTCGCCCACCCGTTCTGCATTGAGGACAACGGCACCAAAGTGGTCTGGCGCGATTTGGCGCAGCTCGATCACCAGCAGGCGCTGCAACACCCGGACGCCCCGGATGGACAACTCGCGTATTATGTGAAGATCGTCGAACACCTGATCGGACTGGGCTTCCGCGGATTTCGCTGCGACGCCGCCTATCAGATTCCGACCGAGGTCTGGCGGCGGCTCATCGAGCGCATCCGCAAGACTCACCCCGACACCGTCTTCGTCGCCGAGACCCTGGGCTGCACCCCGACACAAACCCGCGACACCGCCTCGGCCGGCTTCGACGCCATCTTCAACAGTGCCAAATGGTGGGACTTCCACGGCAACTGGCTGCTCGAACAATATGAGTCGACCCGCAACATCGCCCCCTCCATCGGTTTCCCCGAAAGCCACGACACCCGGCGCATGTTCGAGGAGTTCGAAGGCAACATCGACGCTCTGCGGCAGCGCTATCTGTTCACCGCCATGTTTGCCAGCGGCGTCATGATCCCGATGGGATTCGAATTCGGCTTTCGCAAACGTCTCGACGTGGTGACCACGGTCCCCAACGACTGGGAAGAACCCAATATCGATATCACCGGTTTTATTGCGCAGGTCAATGCGATCAAGGACCAGACGCCCACCTTCTGCGGTGAGGGCCGGATCGACCGGCTGGATCACCCGGACCCGGCCATCCTGGTCCTGCGAAAACACGCGGTCAATGGCTCAGACCAAGCGCTGCTGGTCCTGAACAAAGACCCCTGGAACCGCCAACGCTTCTATGTCGACGATCTGCGTCACCTGATCCAGTCCCCGGAGCCCCTGCGCGACCTCTCCCCGGACTGGCCGATGGCCGACCTGCCGGCCCCCTTCGAGTTCTGGCTCGGCCCCGGCATGGCGCGGGTCCTGGTCGCCGGTCAGGCGCCGTGCCCGTCGACGGCGACGACGAACTGACGCAAACCAATGTGATCGGGATGGTCATCCCGGTCCTTGAGGCGCTTCCAATCAGCGGAAAATGATCGTTGGATCTCGTAAGATGTTGGAAATCGCAGCATGCCTTCTGAAGGAGCGCATCCCATGGGTTCTGTCGTCGCACTCTACGAAGCCCTGGCCAGTGCCCAGGACGAGCGGGCGCGCGCGCGGGTCATCGCCGAGGCCTTCGAGCGCCTCGAAGAACGCTACCCGAACCTGCCGGAACTGGCCACCCAGGGGCATTTGCGCG
>CAYYAY010000108.1:0-15634 GCA_964470155.1 uncultured Lamprocystis sp.
ACGCCAGCGGCGCCGGCGTTGGCTTTCACCGCCGCCCAGGCCGCCCGCATGTTCGTTATACGGAATGGTTTTGAGTTTTCGGTTTTTCGTTTTTGGTTGAGGACTATCAAACCTTGGGTTACGAAAAACGAGAAACGAAAAACCAACAACGACGGCTATAGCTCGCCGCCCCGGTTGCTGCCACGATGGCAGCGCCGAGCGCGTTTCGCCCGCCTGCTCGCCCTCCGGACCAGATGCAGACTGTTCTTGTCACTCGCTGCGGTTACCTCCTTTCAGGTACCGAGTACATGCCCATGTCGGGCACACTAGGATCCGCGGTGCGGACCGACTGTTTTTTTAGCGTTCTTTGTTTCCCCTGCGTGCCCGCACGGCCCCCAAGTCCGTCAGCCCGGTCGCCAACAGGTCGCAGAATCGAAATCCCAGCGCAACAAAGACCCCTTACCATGCTCAAGTAACGGCCCCGGCCGAAAAGCCCCGTAGCGCCGTGACCATGACCAAGAGAACACAGCCGGCAGGAGGCACCAGGGTGAAGATCCAGCACCGCCGTTTAGCGAATCCGTTCCTGTGCGCACTGGCGATTGCCGCGCTGCTCCCGCTCCCGAGCCAGGCTGGTGAGGGGTACGATGGTTCGGCCGCGCGCTTTGCGACTTTCAATGTCTCGCTCAACCGGGGTACGCAAGGGCAGTTGGCGGCCGACCTGGCCGGCGGCGACAACGCTCAGGCACGTGCCGTGGCCGAGATCATTCAGCGGACCTCGCCCGAGGTCGTCCTGCTCAATGAATTCGATTACGACGCCGCGGGTGCCGCGGTCGACGCCTTCCGGGAGCAGTATCTCCAGGTAGGTCAGAATGGTCAGAGTCCCATCCGCTACCCTTACGCCTTCTTCGCATCCGCGAATACCGGAATCCCATCCGGATACGACCTGAACAACGACGGCACCGTCGGCGGCCCGGACGATGCCTTCGGCTTCGGCGCCTTCCCCGGCCAGTACGGCATGGTGGTGCTGTCGCAGCACCCGATTCTGCTCAATGGTGTCAGGACCTTTCAGACCTTCCGGTGGCAGGACATGCCGGGCGCGCTCCTGCCCGACGAACCGAGTACGCCGGAGCCGGGCGATTGGTATTCGGCCGCGGAGCGTGCGGTGTTCCGACTCTCTTCCAAGAGCCATTGGGACCTGCCCATCGCGATCGACGGACACCTGGTTCATGTGCTCGCCAGCCACCCCACGCCGCCGACCTTTGACGGCGCGGAGGACCGCAACGGCCGCCGCAACGCGGACGAGATTCGCTTCTGGGCGGATTACGTCGTCCCGCGACGCTCCGGCTACATCTACGACGACGCGGGTGTGAAAGGCGGTCTCGAACGCGGGGCGGCCTTCGTCGTCATGGGCGATCTGAATGCCGATCCGCAGGACGGGGACAGCGTCCCGGGCGCCATCGCGCAGTTGCTCGGGCACCCGCGGGTCACTGCCGCGGTCACGCCGGTCAGTCGCGGCGGTCCGGACGCCGCCGTCCGGCAGGGCGCGGACAACAACACCCATTCCGGCGATCCCGCCGAAGACACCGCGGATTTCAGCGAGCCGCCCGGCAACCTGCGAGTCGACTATGTGCTGCCCTCCCGGCCGCTGTCCATTGAGGACGCCGGTGTCTTCTGGCCGACCGCCGATGACCCGCTCTTCGGTCTGGTCGGGGACTATCCCTTTCCCAGCTCCGATCACCGGCTGGTCTGGGCCGACGTGCGTTTGACCGGCGCACCCCGGGTCGCCGGGCTCAATCTCGCCTTCATCGGTGAGGCGGTCTTCCCCACCGGGTACCAGTTCGCGGGGACCGAGGTCGGGGGCCTGTCCGGGATCGACTATGACCCGCGCCGCGGCACCTTCGTCGCCATCAGCGACGATCGTTCACAGATCGACGAGGCCCGCTTCTACCAGCTGGCGATCGATCTGACCGACGGGCAGCTCGCGCCCGCCGATGTCCGCTTTCTGGACGTCGCCACCCTCCTCGACCAAAACGGCGCCCCCTTCGCGCCGTCCAGCCTGGACCCGGAGTCCATCCGTATCGCCCGGGACGGCAAAACCTTGTTCTGGACAAGCGAAGGCGATGCCGGCAACCTCATCGCGCCCTTCGTGCGGCAGATGACCTGGGACGGCCGTTTCGTGCGTGAGCTGCACACGCCCGAGAAGTTCGCGCCGACCGCCGACCAGAGCGCCGGCATCCGCAATAATCTGGCATTCGAGAGCCTCACTCTGAGCCCTGGGGGCGACCGGCTCTTCACGGCCACCGAGAACGCCCTCTACCAGGACGGAGCGGCGGCGAGCCTCGCCACCGGGTCACCCGTCCGCGTCCTCGAATACGGCCCGCCAGGCAAGCAGCCGCAGCGCGAGTTCATTTACCGGACCGACCCTGTCGCCGATGCGCCAGACCCGGCAGACGGCTTCAGTACCAACGGGCTCGTCGAGATGCTCGCCCTCGACTCCGACCGCTTCCTCATGCTGGAGCGCTCCTTCTCGGTCGGCCGGGGCAACCGCATCAAGCTCTTCGCGTCCGACACCCGCGGGGCGACGGACGTATCGCGCCGGTTTTCGATCCTCGACGGCAAGACGCCCCAGCCCATGCGCAAGCGGCTCCTCCTGGACTTTGGGCGGCTGCCGGGCGTCATCCTCGACAACGTGGAGGGAATGACCTTCGGACCTCGGCTTGCGGACGGGTCGCGCACGCTCATTTTCGTCTCCGACAACAACTTCAGCCCCGACGGCCAGTTCACGCAGTTGCTGGCGTTCAAGGTCGTCGAGTGATCCCGCCACTCAGCGCGTACCGAACGCGGCCAGCAGCGGATGCCGATAGCAATCGATGGTGTGGTCGTTGACCAGGCCCACCGCCTGCATCAGGGCATAGCAGATGGTGCTGCCGGCGAAGCGGAAGCCCAGCCGCTTGAGTTCGCGGCTCATGCGGTCCGAGTCCGGGGTCTTGGCGGGAACCTCGGCCAGGCTCGCCCAGGTGTTGTGGCGCGGCACGCCGTCGACGAAGTCCCACAGCAGTTCGGACAGGGTCCGGCCGCGTTCATGCAGGGCGAGCACCGCCTGGGCGTTGCTCACCGTGGACTCGACTTTGAGCCGGTTGCGGACGATGCCGGGGTCCGCGAGCAAGGCGGCCACCCGCGCCGCGTCGAAGCGGGCAACGGTTTGCGGATCAAAGCCCGCAAAGGCCTGCCGGTATCCCTCGCGCTTGCGCAGAATGGTCAGCCAGGAGAGACCGGCCTGAGCGCCTTCCAGGGTCAGCATCTCGAACAAATGACGCTCGTCCCGGTTGGGCACCCCCCATTCCTGATCGTGATAGGCCCGATAGAGCGCGTCGGACCCACACCAGGCGCAGCGCACCAGAGCGTCGTCGCTCATTGGGGCAGCCGGTCGAGAATACCGAAGAGCGCCTGGCCGATGCGCGCGTAATCCTCCGGGGCAGCGGCCAGAATGCGCGCGGCCTCCTGAACATAGGGTCCCGGCACCAGTTCGTCGGCGCAGGCCGCGGTGATGCCCGCGACGCTCTCCGGGGTCGACTCCAGATGGAACTGGAGACCAAGCACCCGCCCGTCATAAAGAAACGCCTGGTGCGCACAGGCGGCACTGCCGGCCAAATGGAGCGCACCCGCGGGCAGGTCGAAGGTATCGCCATGCCAATGAAATACCTGCAAGGACCGCGGCAGCCAGCCGAATAGATCAGAGGCCTGCCCGTCCGGCGTCAGTTCGATCGGCAGCCAGCCGATTTCCTTGTGCGCATTGCGATACACCGGTGCGCCCAGCGCGGCGGCGATCAACTGGGCACCGAGACAGACCCCGACCAGGGTCTTGCCGGCATCGATGCTCTGCCGGATGAAGGCCTGCTCGGCGGCGAGCCAGGGGTATTCGGCGGTGTCGCCCACCCCCATGGGGCCGCCCATGATCACCAGCCAGTCGAAAGCGGCCTGGCCGGGCGGCTCGGCGCCGGCGTAGAGCGGGGTCACGGCCAGGGTGTGACCGCGGGCGTCGGCCCAGTCGGCGATGCCAAAGGGACCTTCAAATGGAACGTGTTGCAGACACTGGATACGCATGGTTCAACACCCCGGCTCTTCGGGGATCAGTTCCAAGGCGCTGGTGAGCAGCGCGCCGGCGCGATAGAGTCCGATCAGGGTCTTGGCATCGGTGATGGTGCCGTCATTGCACCAATCCAGGGCCTGATTCAGCGGCAGCCAGTGGACCTCGATCACCTCATCGACCCCGTGATCGTGCGCGCTGACCGCGAGATCGCGCGCCAGCCACAGGTAGATGATCTCGGTGAAGACGCCGGGTGAACTGTGCATCAAGCCCAGGTCGGTCCATTGCTCGGCCGTCACACCCGCCTCTTCCGCCAACTCACGGGTGGCGGTGGTCAGGGGCGACTCGCCGGGGTCGATCTTGCCCGCCGGCAGTTCCCACAGCCAGCCGTTCCCGGCATGGCGGAACTGGCGCAGCAGACACACGCGCGACTGCGCATCCAGGGCGACCGCCGCCGCGCCGCCGGGGTGACGAATGATCTCCAGATCCACTTGCCGCCTATTGGGCAGTTCGACCGTTTCCAGGCCAACGTCGATCACGCGGCCCTGGAAGATGGACTCGCGTTTCAGAATTCGCTCTTCATGCATGGCACGACCTCGGTGCTTGACGTCCGGCAGTCCGGTCGCCCCTTAAACTAAAGACCTTCGCACGTGATATACCCGTCGTTGTTGGTTTTTCGTTTCTTGTTTTTCGTAACCCAATGTTTGATAGTTCTTAACTAAGAACGAAAAACCGAAAACTCAAAACCGTTCCGAATAACCGGACGTAGAACATACAAGTGGCGGGCTTTAAACCCGCCCCTACACGAGGGTCTGTCTGGATATCAGGTGCGCATCCAGAAAATCGCGCGTCACCAGTTCCTCGCTGGTCGCCTCGCGGAAGGCATCAGCTATGGCCTCTGCCTGGGGCGCGGGGAGGCCGGCCGCTTCCAGCTTTTTGGCGAACTTTAGAGTATCGAACGTCACCGCGGTCATCGCGCCCCCCCTCCCGTGCCGAATTGGTACCGCGCAGACGGCGGTCAAGGACTTAACCTAAGGCCGGGGACGGCTACGGGTCAAGCGTCGCGCCCGTGCTCAGGATGGCGACACCACGCCGGGCGGTCTTGTCCAGCCCGCTCCGGCCGTTGTTGGAGACGCGACATCGTATTGACGATCAATGACCTAAGATGATTTCCGGCAATTTGGATACCGGTCAGTGTAGGTGCGACTTCAGTCGCACCTGCGTGCAAATCGGTGCGACTGAAGTCGCACCTACATCCGAGCCGATGGTGGCTGGTATCCGGTGTTCCGGAAATCACCAGTCACGAGAGCTGACCGACAAAGACGTAGTAGGGTACGCGCAGCCCCGGCAAATAGGGCACCGCGGCACGGTGTTCCGATAACTGATGGTCGGGCAGGAACCCGCGCAGGGCGCGCAGGTGGTCGGGCGTGGGCCGCACCCCGTCATGGGCGAACCAGCGCGGCCAGAACCAGCGGGTCAAGGCGCCGTGCCGCACCAGTCCCGGCGCGGGCGCGACATCCGAGCAGTAGAAGTCGACCACGCCCAAGGCGCCGCCCGGCTTGAGCATGGCGAGCGCGTTGCGCAGCGCCGCCTCCCAGTCCGGGATCATGGTCAGCGAATAGGAGAAGTACACCAGATCAACCGGCGCCGCCGGGCGATAGGTGCAGGCATCGGCTTCGACCACCCGCACATTGGGCAGACCACGAGTCCGCAGCCGCGCCTGCTCCAGCAGGGCCGGGCAAAGGTCGACCAGGGTGACCGACCCCAGGGCCGCCAGCCGCTCGCCCAGAAATCCCAGATTCCGCCCGGTGCCGGCGCCCAGTTCGACCACCGCCGCGCCGGACGCGGGAGCCAATCGCTCCATCAGCTCCGCCCGACCGTGCAGCAGGCGCTCACGAAACGCGTCATAGTGCTCAGCCTGCGGACCGTAGAACCCTTGCAACCGCTCCGCCAGGGTGCCGCGGCGGGGCTGGCCGCGCACCAGCCGCCACAGGACCTGGGCATCGCTGACGCCCATGGTCAGGCCCCGGCCAGGTCGGCGACATGGAAACCGGCATAGGTGTGCACCCGGTCCTGACGCTGCAGATCGCGGGCCATGGCATCGTGGAAGACCAGGCGTTCGCGCAATCGCGTGCGTTGTTCGCCGAGTTCGATCAGGTCCAGATAGGCCGGAGCCGCGTGGGCGCTGCGGAAGATGACCCGCGCCCCCGGCGCGGCGCGGTCCAGGATGGCGGTCCACTCCTCGGCCAGCGCCTCCGGGTAATAGGAACTCATCCAATCCATGTGATCGAGCAGCACGAACTTGGAAATGCGCTCGGGGGTCGACTGGAGAAAGGCGGTCACGGTACAGGTATGAGGCTCCACCCGAGCGGCGAGACCCGCTTTGAGGGCCTGGAAATTCTCCCGCTTCAGATACTCCGGACAGCAGCTTTGCGTGTAATGTCCGTTGACATAGACAGTCCAGAAATAGTTGGTCCAGACCGGCAACTCGCGGAACACATACTCGACCGCCTCGCGGATGAAACCCGCCACCCCGCGGTGATGCTGCGCCTGGACCTGACGACGCTGGGCATAGGGCACCCCCAGCATGCTCATGGTCAGTTGACGCGACAGGGTCCAGTTCATTCCCGGCCCCCACATCAGCGGCTGGACCCGGGTGTCATAGATGGTTCGCTGATCCTCCAGGCTGCCGGCCTGAAACAGTTCCCCGACGCTCGCCGCCAGGCGCGGGCGGACCTTGAGGTAGGTGTGAAAGGCGCGGGCCACGGTGCCGGACAGCCCCTGGAAGTAAAAGCTCCCCTGCCGGCGGCTGAACCAATGCAGACGATCGTCCCAAAACTGTTGGGCGAACGGCGAAAGATCGGCGCGCAGGCTGTCATGATAGACCTCGCGGAAACTGTCGTGGACACCGCTGCCGAACAAAGCAAAGAAGTCATCGAAGGCGAGGCGCCGAATACCCGACAATTTCAGTTCCAGCAGCGCCGTCTGCCGCGGATTGGCGTCCACCGCGTGGATCCGCCGCGGCCCAGCCAAAGCGTAATCCAGCACGTTACACCCGGCGCTGGTGATCACCAACAGGGTATCATCCGGCCGCAGGTCCAGCGCGATGCGGTCCACCGCGGGATCCTCCCAACAGGTGTTGTACACCAGTGACCTGGCATAGATGGCGTTGAAGACGGCCTGGTCGATACGATCACGAAGGGTAAGGGCTGCTTTCACGGCAAGTCTCTGGATGAGGTCGTGGGGATCGGCTGGGGCGCAAGTCGCAGGAGTGTACCGAGCTGAAGTGACCCGGCGATGACGCCCTGGTGACCATGGTGTGACCCCGTTGCGGTCGGGAGAACGGGGCGCCCTGGTCATCGAACCGTAACCCCTTGTACATAGAATCTCGGCTTGCATCCGCCCCGGCGCACGCCGGGGCGGCCCCGTGTCGCCAAGAACCAGGTCAGTGTGACGCTCCCGCGCCACCCCGACCTCCGCAGGACCGCAGCACCATGACCACCATCCTTGTTGTCGACGATGAACCGGATATCCGCGAGGTGATCCGCTTTACACTGGAAACCGCGGGCTTCGACGTGATCGAAGCCGGACATGCGGACGAGGCGCGTAAACAACTGACAATCGAGAACCCGGACCTGATCCTGCTGGACTGGATGCTCCCCGGCCGCTCCGGACTGGAACTCGCCCAGCAACTCAAGCAAAGTCCAAAGACCCGCAGCCTGCCGATCATCATGGTCAGCGCGCGCGGCGAAGAGGAGGACCGGATCAAAGGGCTGGATACCGGGGCCGATGATTATATTTCCAAGCCCTTCTCGCCGCGTGAAATGGTCGCCCGCATCAACGCCGTGCTGCGCCGCGCCCGGCCGGATGAGTGCGCCGAGGAGATCGAGATCGGCGGGCTGCGCATCGACAATGTAAGCCACCGGGTCAGCGCCGAAGGCACTCCGGTCGAGGTGGCACCCACCGAGTATCGGCTGCTGCACTTCCTGATGACCCACACCGACCGCGCCTTCAGCCGCTCCCAGTTACTCGATCAGGTCTGGGGTGATCAGGTCTACGTGGAGGAGCGAACGGTCGATGTGCATGTGCGGCGCCTGCGCAAAGCGCTGGAGCCGACCGGGCATGACCGACTCCTGCAGACCGTGCGCGGCGTCGGCTACCGCCTGTCCGATAAGACCTGACCGTGAACTTTGAGCTGGGCCTCCTGGCGCTTGCGGCTGCACTGGGTGTCACGCTGCTCCTGTTCGGCGTCCCGCCGGACTGGATCTGGCCGCTGGTGCTGCTGCCCTATGCCGCGCGCCATCTGTATCACCTGCTGCGGCTGGTCCGCCTGATCCGTCGCCAGCACCGCCTGGTGCCGCCTTTCCCGCGCGGCCCCTGGGGCGACATCTATCGCGGCATCGCCCAGTATCAGCAGCGCGGGCGCAAGCGGCGCAAGCGCCAAATCCGTTCCAGCCGCCGCTTCCGCGAGGCCGCGGACGCGGTGCCCGACGCCCTGGTGACCCTGAACAAACTGCAGCAAATCGACTGGGCCAACCCGGCCGCTGCCGAACTGCTCGATATCCACTGGCCGCGCGACGACGGCCGCCGACTCGCCGATCTCATCGATCATCCGGAACTGGTGACCTTCATCGAAACCGGCGAGTACATGCGCCCGCTCGACCTCACCCCCGCGCATAACCGCGCACTCACCTTGTCGCTGCGCATCGCACCCTTCGGCGAACGCAAACGCCAGCGGCTCGTGGTCGCCCGCGACATCACCAAGGTCTATCACCTCGACATGATCCGGCGGGACTTCGTGGCCAACGCCTCCCACGAACTGCGCACCCCGCTGACGGTCATCACCGGATTCCTGGAAAACCTGGCGGACGCCTCGACCACCCCGCCCGCTCACCGTCGCCCGCTCACCTTGATGCAACACCAGGCCGAACGCATGCGCTCCATCATCGACGACCTGCTGACGCTGTCGCGGCTGGAGATGACCGACCAGGACACCACCCAGGTGCCGGTCGGCGTCGCCCTGGATCTGGCCCATATCGTCCATGAAGCCGAGACCCTGAGCGCCGGCCGGCACCACTTCAGGGTCGCCGTGGACGCGACCCTGCTGCTGATCGGCAATCCGGTCGAACTGCACAGCGTTTTCGCCAATCTGATCCACAACGCGGTGCGCCACACGCCCGACGGCACCACCATCGACATCCGCTGGACCGCGGATGCGGACGGTCCGCTGTTCACGGTGACGGACGACGGCGAGGGCATCCCGGCGGAGCATCTGCCGCGACTCACCGAGCGCTTCTACCGTGTGGACCGCGGCCGCTCACGCGCCTCCGGCGGCACCGGTCTCGGGCTTGCCATCGTCAAGCATGTGCTCAAACGGCACGGCGGCCGTCTCCTGATCGCCAGCACCCTGGGCGTCGGCTCCCGGTTCGCCTGCCAGTTTCCCGCCGCGCGGGGGATAGTGCGGCAGGACACCGAACCGGACCTGGATTCTGGTCGCCGCGTCACCACGCCTGAGCTGGAGCGCGACTGTTCTTGACGTCGGCGAGCCGCGGACGGTCCGCACAGCGGGCTCTGCGGTTAAAGTCCCGGCTCCGGTTGTCTCGAGCCGCCGGGACTGGCAGAATCGGGATTCGCTGCGGGACCGCGTGCGGCCTCGGCACCAAACTCCTGGCATCTGGTATCGCGTGCAGCCTGATCCACGGACCCGGCATGGCTGCCGATACCACTCAACTGACGACTTGCCTGGTCTCGTCCCTGAGAAATGCATGCGGCAGCCTTGGTCATCAACCCGGCCACCGCGCGATCTGCACGGTCGTCGTTGGTCCGCACAGCGGGACCCTACGGGTCACGGTGTTATACCCGTCGTTGTTGGTTTTTCGTTTCTCGTTTTTCGTAACCCAAGGTTTGATAGTGCTCAACTAAAAACGAAAAACCGAAGACTCAAATCCATTCCGTATACCGTAGGGTCCGCTGTGCGGACCATCCGCTATGCCGACCATCCGCTGTGCCAACCGTCCGCGGCCGGACGCCATGCGACCTTCGGGTTGCGCCGCCGCGTCAAGTCAGCAGGGTGCTACCCCTCATGATTGGTTTCTCGTTTCTCGTTTCTCGTTTCTCGTTTCTCGTAACCCGAGGTTCGCTGGTTCTTAACGAAAAACCGAACACTAAAATCCCTTTCGTATACCCGCCTGCCCCCATCCGGACCACACCCATTGCAACCGCTCAGCCCTTACCGTCTGCTGCCGCTCTTCACCGCACTGCCCGCCATCCGCCGTGCCCGGGCCTGGCTGGACCATTGGACGGTGCATACCACGACCTTCACCAAGATCGCCATCGGCTACTGCCTGATGGATTTCACCACCTATGTCGCCTATCTGCTGACCGGACAATTGCCGTCGTTGAGCGCCACCTACATCGAATGGCCCGCCATCTTCTGGCTCTATGTCGCCGGGATCGCGGTCGCCGCCATTTACGGACGACGCGCGCATCACCGCATCGCGCGGGTCGGCAAATCATTCATTCCCGATACGCCGGGCGGCGACCGCCTGTCCGTGTTCTATCCGGCCCTGCGCGTCTTTTCCGACCCGATCCGCTATGCCAATCGCAACCCCAGATATCTGAATCGGCTCGCCTACTTGATGATCGGGTTCGCGCTGTTGGTGCTGTTTCGCGTGTTGTTTTTTCTCGAAACGGTACCGACCGACGGCGCCCATGCCATGGAGCTGATGACCTTACTCACCATCCCGATCTTCTGCCTGATCGTGTTGTTCGAGGAGTATTATCGTGGTTACCTGTTCCAGCTGCGTTATGTCCGTCGGCTCAATGCCCGGACCAAAGTCGCCGAGCAGGCCATTCACGACGCTGACATTCTACGTGTCAAGAACAAGGAACAGGAGGATGTCATGGCCTTGGTCGCGCACAAATTCCGCGGCTCGCTGGACCGTATCGTCTATAATACGGACCATGAGAACAGCCCATGGGTGCATCGCGAGGCGGTCAGCACCATGCGCGGTCTGCTCGATATTTTCGGCCTGATCTCGACCGATACCGAACTGCTGCGCCGCAAGCTGCAGCAGGACCATAGCGGCGACTCCAGCCTGGAGCAAGTCGCCATCCGCTCTTTGGGGCTCGCACTCGGACAACTGCTCTCAAGGCGCGGGAGCGAACGTATCCAACAACATTTCCTGAGCTACGCGCGTGACAACGCGCTGGTGCCGGGGACCACCCGGCTGCGGGATTGGCATGAACGGCACCTGCGCCTTGGCGAACAGTTGCGCGGCGAGTGGGAGCAGTCACTGATGGAACTGCTCCCGCGGGCTGACCTGCCGCTGCTGTGCGAGTGGGTCGGTGCCCGCTGTTTTCCGCTGCACACCCACGGGTTCGCGGACGCACCCATCCGCTTCACGCCCTACAGCACCACGGAATCCTTCTTGACCATCCTGCTGACCGAATCATTCACCAACCTTTTCAAATACTCGGCGTGCTCGGATCAAGCGCCGGCGCGCGCCTGGTTCGATGTCGCCGACGGCCGCATCGAACTTGGCTTCAGTAACCCGACCACACCGAGTGCCGCGGCGATGGTCAAGGGGAGCGGGCGCGGCCATGATTTCCTACGCTTACTCACTGAGAAACTGGACGGGCAGGTCAACACCGCCGCCGACGGCCATCAATTCACCCTGGTCTTGCAGTTACCTGCAAACCTGTTCCTGGAGTACGGCCAATGAGCCATTTTCTGTGGATCGAAGACTTTGAAAGCGATATCCAGGCCACCGTGGATCAGGTCTTCGGCCTGGCCGACGCGCCGACGGCCGTGCAGGACCTCAAAGAATGGCTGGAGGACCGCGGCGTCACCCTCAAGACCACCTTTTTCGCCGCCTTGCGTTTCGTTCGTGATCCCATTCGCTTGACCGAAATCGACTATGTGGTCATCGATATCGACCTGAAGCCCTATGAGGATTACGACCTGGATGACCCGGCGTGTGTCGCCGAGATTGACAGCTTTCTGCGGGAGAAAGGCTATCTGCGGGAGCAGCGGGGCGATAGCCAACCCCTGGGACCCGTGTGGCGTGCCGCCGTCAATGAATTGAAGAAAGTGGCAGGCTATCACATCTTCACCGAACTGCTGATCGAGGCCGGATTCCCGAAGCGGCACATCCTCTTCTGCTCGAATCACGGGGATCAGCTCACCTCCATTACGCAGGCGTTTGCCGCGGCGAAACTGCACCCCCCGGTCATCCATACCAAGCGCGATGCCGAGGTCAATCGCTGGATCCGCGATAAACGCGCGGATGAGTATTCCGTCCTGCGCCGCGGGATACTGCGCGGTTGCGCCGCCGCGGAGGCGATGATGGACCAGGGTGACGGGGCCGCTTTGGTCTTCTCGCTTTTCTTCAAGCGGGAGGACGAACCCGAATGGCCGCCGGGACCGGCCTGTCCCGTCTATGTGCGCGACTATTTGGGCAGCCTGACCGCCCTGCTGCCCTTGACCGCACCGCGGCCGGCGGAACAGCGCAAGCAGCGTTATCGGATCTTCCTGCACGCCCTGAGCCGGGAATGGGACAATCGCGCCAAGGTCAATCACCTGCAGGACAAGGGCACCTACATGGCCGCCTACGGCACCATCTTGAAGGAAGTGCGCAATTGGACCTCGCATACCCAACTGCTCGATGACCTGAGCGAGGCCGATGTGGCCTTCATCTTCATGGCGAACCTGCGGGCCATGTTCGCCTTCCCGCCGGAATTGCAGCCGCATGAGCGGCTGCTGCTCGACCTGCTCGGCCGCGCCTATGGGGAGGTGAGTGAAGACCTGGCCCGCGAACTGATCGGCGAGGATGCGCCGGGACGCCAACTTCCGCTGGACCGCGTCTATTTCGAGACCAAGCGCATGCTCGGCGAGCGGCGCAGCGCCGACGACAACGACCCCTATTATGATCAACTGATTCGCGAACTGGAAAAGGATACCTCGAATCGCGTCGATGAACGCGACCGGCATTTCTTCCTGCAAAGCCTCTATCGCATGTTCTGGTTCTATCCCAGCCGCATGAAGCGCGTGAAATACGGCTGGGCCCCATCGAGCGATTCCGGGACCACGACCCTGTTCCGCTATTTCGATTACTCACGTAACCAGCAACACAGTTTCGCCTTCCACCTGGCGCGGCATATCCTGATCCGCAGCTTCCCGGAGACCTTCGCGCGGCTGCGCGGCGAGGGCCGTGAGCAGCACGCCGGCCACAGCGATCATCCGGAGTTGCCCACCGATGCCACCGATGTTCAAAGATGAAGAAAGACATCGGTGTTCAGCTGTGAATCAGACGTCCGACCCGGTACCCCATTCCAACCGAAGTTGCTGCGTCATTCCGGCCGGATGCCGGAATCCAGTACCATGGATGGTATACGGAACGGTTTTGAGTTTTCGGTTTTTCGTTTTCAGTGAAAAATTATCGAACATTGGGTTACCAACAACGAGAAACGCAAAACCAACAACGACGGGTATACCTCGCGGCGTGCACCGACCGGCAAGATGCGATGGAACGCTCTACCAGGACCTCGGCGGAAGCTGGCCGGGACGATGATCGATGCCGGGGCGAGAATGAAAAAATGACGCCGTCATCCCACATCACTGTCGATATCGACAGCCAGACCCTGACCCTCTTTGCGGGAGGACGGGTGCGCGCCCGCTACCCGGTCTCGACCGCCTTGAACGGTGTGGGGGAATTGAACGGGAGTGGCTGCACACCGCGCGGACTGCACCGGGTGCGGCTGCGTATCGGCGCCGGCTGTCCGGTCGGCACCGTGTTCCGTGCCCGCCGCCCGACCGGCGAGATCTACGGACCTGAACTGGCGGCGGCCCACCCGGAACGCGACTGGATCTTGACCCGCATCCTGTGGCTGACCGGATGCGAACGAGGCTTAAACCGCGGTGGCGGTGTCGACACGCTCCGCCGCTTCATTTACATCCACGGCTGCCCGGACTGCGTGCCCTTGGGAGCACCCCGCTCCCATGGCTGCATTCGGATGCACAGCGCGGAGCTGGTGGACTTATTCGATGCCACCCCGGTGGGGACGCCGGTGCAGATCCGCACCCGGGGTTGCGATCTTACTCCCCATACCCCCCGCGCCCGGTCCCGCGAATATCACGGGCGAAATAGCTGACGCGGCCGGCTGGAATTACGGTCACACCACCCGGCGTTACCGTGTAACGCTGACGATCCTTTTCCGGATCGAAACCGATCCGCTCGCCCGGCTCGATGAGGTTATGGCGGTCTACGATCACGTTGCGCAGATGAGCCCCGCGGGAGACCCGCACATAGTCCATCACAATGCAGTTCTCCAGCACCACGTCATCCTCGATGACGGTCTCGCGCCGGATGATGGAGTTGGTGATGCGCGTCCCCTCATGGATCACCGTGGCGGCACCGAGCAGACTGTTGCGGATTTCACCGCCCTGGATCCGCGCGACCGGCCCCTGGTAACCACTGGAAAACACGGGCCACTCGGGATTGAACATATCGAAAGTCGGCTGCACGCCGAGCACGTCTTTATGGGCATCGAAATAGGCGTCGATATTACCCACATCGCGCCAATAGACGCGATCCTCGTAATCCTTGATGCCGGGCACCTCATTGGTGGCGAAGTTATAGGCAAACAGCCGATGGGTTTGCAGCAGCCGCGGCAGCACATGGTGACCAAAGTCGGTCTCGCCGGCCTCCTGGGTCTCGCGCAGTGCCTGGAGCAACACATCCGTGTTGAACACATAGTTGCCCATGGAGGCATACGCCTGGGTGGGGTCGGCGGCCAAGGGCGTGGGATGGGCCGGCTTCTCCTCGAACGCACTGATCTGCCCCTGCGCATCGGCGGCAATCACACCGAACGCGGAGGCATCGCGCAGCGGCACCGGCAGTGCGGCAATGGTTACATCGGCCTGGCGCTCTTTGTGGAAGTCCACCATCTGCCGGATATCCATCCGATAAATGTGATCCGCCCCGAACACCACCACCAGGTCGGGCCGATGCTCCTCGATCAGGTTGATGTTCTGGTGAACGGCATCGGCGGTCCCCTGAAACCAATGATCACCGTAACGCATTTGCGGCGGCACCACGGTGACGAACTGACTTTGGAGCAGGGGCGAGATGGTCCAGGCCTTGCGGACATGCTCGATCAATGACTGTGACTTGTATTGCACCAACAAATAGATGGTCTTGATCTGGGAATTGACCAGATTGCTGAGCACGAAATCGACGATGCGGTAGCGGGAACCGAAAGGAACCGAGGGTTTGGAACGGGCTGAGGTCAGGGGTTGGAGCCGCGCACCTTGGCCGCCGGCCATGACGAAGGCAATGATTCGATCGTTATTCAAGATTCCTCCACGTGCCCATAATCCGGGCCCTCAGTGATGTTGCCGCCCGCAACGAGGGCGGTGGCGCTCCCCGGAACTCGCGTCACTCCGGGCGGCGACCATGATGTACCCGCTGCGCCCGCCTCACGGCGGCGCGGGCGTGATGAACCCTCGTCCGGCCCTGGGCCGCCCGATACCCGCCAACGGCTGCCGCGCCGCGGCGTCCATCCGGC
>CAYYAY010000109.1:0-15573 GCA_964470155.1 uncultured Lamprocystis sp.
GGCCGGGCACCACCCCCGGCCGGGGCGCCCCCGCCCGGCATTCCCACGCGGAGCGAGGGAACGAGAAGCCGCCTCGTCGGCGCTTAACTCAAAGCGGCGTGGGAGTTGCGGGGGCGGTGGTCCGCGCGGCGGTCGGTCCGCGCAGCGGACCCTACCAGAGGTAGGCCAGCGTGATCCCGACCAGATAATTGACTCCGGCCGCCGGATAGTAATAGCGCTCATTGGCGTCATTGACGTTGACCGCGCCGTTGTATTCCTCGTCGAACAGGTTATTGATCCGCGCGAACTCGGTCAGTTCAAAGCGGCCGCGGGTCTGCTTGAAGCCCCCGCGTACGCCGAAGGTCCAATAGGCGCCGGAGGTTTGCGTATTGAAGTCGTTGACATAAACCCGGCCCTGTCCGTAGACGTCCACCGCCGCGGTGAAGCCCCAGGGGTCATAGGCATAAGACAGCTCGCCGAAGAGGTTGAAGGGAGCGACCCCGGGCAGTTGATTGCCGGCCGGCACGGGCGCCACATTCAGCAATGGGTCCAGGGTCCGGCAGGGGACCCCGATACAACCGAGGTAGCTCCCCGTGATCTGCGCGTCCAGATAGGTGGCGGCCAGGGTGCCGGCGAAACCATGGCCTAAGTCGCCGTCGAGCAGCAACTCGACCCCGCGCCGCCGCGACGACGGCGTGTTCTGGTAGGTGGTGCGCCCGCCCTGGCTGGTGGCCACGGTCAGTTCGTTCTCGCTGTCGATCTGGAACAAGGCCAGATTGAGTCGGGCCGCGGTACCGATCAGGAGTTTGGCGCCGATCTCGTAGTGCCAACTGGTCGCCGCCTCCAGGGCAAAGTTGAGCCCTGAGCCGCCGTCGGGCCGATAGGCCAACTCGGCGAAGGTGGGCGTCTCGAAGGTCTTGCCGACGTTGGCATAGAGATTGGCCGCGGGAGTCAAGGCGAAGACCAGCCCCAGGGCCGGGGTCCAGGCCGCGTAGGTCTGCCGGCCACTGTCGTCCGGGTTGAAGTTGGCGGCCGTGATGCCGGTGGTCGACCCGCTGCAGGTGCCCGGCCGGGCGCCGGGTGCGGTCACTTGGCTGAGGGTGCAGATGAAGTGGTCGTCTGAATCGAAGTTAACGTCCGTGTAGCGCAGCCCCAGGTTCAGGGTCCAGCGCTCCGTCGGCCGCCACTCGGCCTGGAGAAAACCTCCCCAACTGGTGACCTCGTCCACCTCGTCACGTTTGAGCGCGGCCTGCTCGCCCAGGAGGTTGAGATAGCCCTTGCGGTCGTCCGCGGCGCTTTCGTATTCCCCGCCCAGGGTAAAGGTGAAAGGTCCTCCGGCCAGTGCCGTCTCATGGCTCCACCAGAGGTTGCCCCCGAAGAAGCGGCGCTCGAAGGTGCTGACCCCGCCGGAGGCGGTGATGGCGTTCTGGTTGGTCAGCGGCACGGCGAGGAACTGCTGGTTGCTGCGGGTGCCCAGATAGGCGGTGGCGTGCAACTGATCCCGGTCGGTAAGGGGTTGTTGGAGTTGCAGGCCCCCTTGCATGTTCTCCAGGGTACGGCGCGTCTGGAATTGGAGCGCGGCGGGTTGGGCCTGGCGCCGATCGGCTTGCACCTGGGCGGCGGTGAGGCCCAGGGGGTCCTCGCTGTCGGGCAGATTCAGATAGTTGGCCACCAGGGTCAGAGTGCCGCCATGCGCCAGGTCGAGGCGGAATTTGGCGTTGGCCTGGTCTTTCTGCGCATGGCTCCACTCGCGGTAGCCGTCGGTCTCCATCCGGTAGGTGTCGAGCACCGTGTTGAGCGTGCCGAATTGACCGCCGAATTTCAGCCCGGCCACCCAGGCGCCATAGCTCCCGGCCATCAGGCGTGCGGTCAGCGTCGGGGTCGGTGGTCCGTCCTCGGTGAAGAGCTGGACGACCCCGCCGGAGTGGTTGCCGTAGAGTGCGGAGAAGCCCCCGCGCATGACCTCGATCGACTGTGCCGACCCCAGATCGAAGAGCCCCGGCCCGCCCTGGCCGTCCGGGGTGCTGGCGGGGATGCCGTCCGCCACCAATTTGATACCGCGGGTGCCGAACTGGGACTGGGCGCCGAACCCGCGCAGTTGGACTTGCTCCTCTTGGGCAAAGGTTCCGCGGTTCGACACCGCGGTGCCCGGCACCCGCGGCAGGACCTCCGACACCAGGACGCGGCGCGTCTGGTCCTGGATGACCGGCTTGCTCAGCGTGTCGATGGCCACCGGCAGGTTCCGGTGGTTCTCCCCGGTGCGGGTGGCGGTCACCACCACCGGGTCCAGGATGGACACCGGACTGTCCTCGGAGGCACCGCCAACCTCGGTGGGGGGCGGTTCGGCGGTCGCGGTCTGTGCCCAGGCGGAGCCAAGGGTCAGCGCCGCCAGCAGTCGCCAGCGTTGGATCGGCCGCATCGCGGTCAACCCCCCGGCTGGCCGAAGGTCCAACCCGACCCCGGCGCACCGGCCGGCGCGAGGGTCGCAGCCTCGGCGTCGGTGAAGAGCCGCGAACGGGTGTGGAAGCGGACCTCGCGGCCGTTATCGAGCGAGAACATGCCGCCGCGGCCGGGGACGACGTCGATGATCAGCTGGGTGTGGCGCCAGACCTCGAACTGGGGTCCGCTGATGTAGAAGGGGGCGCCGGCGATCTCGCCGAGTAGGATGTCCTGGTCGCCGATCAAAAAGTCGCCTTGGGCGAAGCACATGGGGGAGGAGCCGTCACAGCAGCCGCCGGATTGGTGAAAGAGCAGCGGGCCGTGCGCGGCGCGCAGTTCTTCGATCAGGCGCTCCGCGGACGCGGTGGCGATGACACGGGGGCAGGGGTCGCGCATGGGATGGACCTGTGGCCGGGCGGGGTTGGAGATACCGTCCGGTAGGGTTCAAAACATTCCGGACGGGGCGAATGCCCTCGTCCGGTATGAAGGCTGCGGCCTGCGGTCTTAGAAGAAGCCCAGCGCCTTGGGACTGTAGCTCACCAGCAGGTTCTTGGTCTGCTGGTAATGGTCGAGCATCATCCGGTGGGTCTCGCGTCCGATGCCGGACTGCTTGTAGCCGCCAAAGGCGGCGTGGGCGGGATAGGCGTGGTAGCAGTTGGTCCAGACGCGGCCGGCGTGGATGCCGCGGCCCATGCGGAAGCAGCGGCCGGCGTCGCGGCTCCAGACCCCCGCGCCCAGGCCGTAGAGGGTGTCGTTGGCCAGGTGCAGGGCCTCGGTCTCGTCCTTGAAGGTGGTCACCGAGACCACGGGGCCGAAGATTTCCTCCTGGAAGATGCGCATGCGGTTGTGGCCCAGGAAGACGGTGGGCTGGATGTAGTAGCCGCCTGCCAGATCGCCGCCCAGCTGTGCCGCGGCGCCGCCGGTCAGGACCTCGGCCCCTTCCTGACGGCCGATCTCGAAGTAGCTCAGGATCTTCTCGCGCTGCTCGCTGGACGCCTGGGCGCCGAGCATGGTCTCGGTGTCGAGCGGATTGCCCTGCTTGATCGACTTGACGCGGGCGAGCGCCTTCGTCATGAAGCGGTCATAGATCGACTCCTGGATCAGCGCGCGGCTGGGGCAGGTGCAGACCTCGCCCTGGTTCAAGGCGAACATCACGAAGCCCTCGATCGCCTTGTCGAAGAAGTCATCGTCGGCCGCGCAGACATCATCGAAGAAGATGTTCGGCGACTTGCCGCCCAGCTCCAGGGTGACCGGGATCAGGTTCTGGCTGGCGTACTGCATGATCAGCCGGCCGGTGGTGGTCTCCCCGGTGAAGGCGATCTTGGCGATCCGCGGGCTGGAGGCGAGCGGCTTGCCCGCTTCCAGTCCGAAACCGTTGACGATATTGAGCACGCCGGGAGGCAGGAGGTCGCCAATCAACTCCGCCCAGACCAGGATGCCGACCGGCGTTTGCTCGGCGGGCTTGAGGACCACGCAGTTGCCGGCGGCCAGGGCCGGGGCCAGCTTCCAGGTGGCCATCAGGAGCGGGAAGTTCCAGGGGATGATCTGGCCGACGACACCCAGCGGCTCGTGGAAATGATACGCGACGGTGTTCTCGTCGAGCTCCGACAGCGACCCCTCCTGAGCACGGATACAGCCGGCGAAATAGCGGAAATGGTCGATCGCCAGCGGCAGGTCCGCGGCGAGTGTCTCGCGCACCGGCTTGCCGTTATCCCAGGTCTCGGCGACCGCCAGGAGTTCCAGGTTGTCCTCCATGCGCTGGGCGATCTTGACCAGAATATTGGCGCGCTCCGCGGCCGGCGTTTTGCCCCAGGCGTCGCGGGCGGCGTGGGCGGCGTCCAGGGCGGCCTCAATGTCCTCCGCGCTGGAGCGGGCGACCTCGCAGAAGGGCTGACCATTGACCGGGGACAGGTTCTCGAAATAGGCGCCCTTGGCCGGCGGCGCCCAGCGTCCGCCGATGAAGTTGTCGTAGCGCTTCTTGAAGGTAACCTTGGAGCCGGCCTGACCGGGATTCGCGTAAATCATGACAGTCACTCCTGAAAAATCTGATTATGAACAGACCGTGCGCGGGCTGGAGAGCGCGGGCGGGCGGCCAGTGCGGAGGTGAGAGCATGGGTCGTGCCAATGCCCTGGCTGGACACCACACCAGGGGCAACTGCGGCGGGGATGGCGGGGCAACGGCCGCCTGGAGACGCCGGGCGCATGGGCCAGGGGCGAGCGGCTGTACTGATCAGGAACAGTCCGGCGGGTGCGACTGTGCCGTTTTGGCACAGTGGGCGGGTACGGCGCGTTTCGTCAGTCCGTGCCATGGCCGGACCGCCGGCACCGCGGCGCACGCCCCCGGCTGACTGTCCTTTCTGGGATCGAGGGTGCGCGCCTATACTTGAGCGATCCCGCCCGGCCGGCGAATCGCCGGCGTTCGCCACCGACGGAGTCCCTGCGATGCCGCAGCTTGCCCGCAAAGAAGACCGATTCACTTACGGCGTCTACCGCCGCTGGCCGGATGACGAGCGCTGGGAACTGATCGACGGGCAGGCGTACGACATGTGCCCCGCCCCGACCCGCGGTCACCAGCAGATGGTGTTGGAGATCGCCACCCAGGCGCACGCCTTCCTGCGCGGCGGCCCCTGCGAGGTCAATGTCGCACCTTTCGACGTCCGGCTGCCGAAGGCCGACGAGGCCGACGACCGGGTGGATACCGTGGTCCAGCCCGACATCGTCGTGATCTGCGACGCCCGGAAACTCGATGAAGCCGGCTGTCGGGGTGCGCCGGACTGGGTCGTGGAGGTGCTGTCACCGCGTACCGCCGCCAAGGACCAGCGCGAGAAGCGCGACGCCTACGAGCGTGCGGGGGTGCGGGAATACTGGCTGGTGCATCCCACGGATCGGACCCTGATGATCTACCGACTCACCAACGGGGCCTACGGCCGCCCCGAGGTGCAGTCGCTGGTTGGCGAGACCGCGGTCATCGCCATCGCGGGGCTCAGCATCGCCTGGCCGCCCCTGTCCTCAGCGGTCGATGGGCCAGTCTGAGTCTGCGCAGGACGGTGGACGTGCTGACTGAGTTTCACCGGGTGCCGCGCAGATCTGGAGGAACGCGGCGGCATCGTCTGTCCCTTCGCCGACATTCATGTGGACATGCACCTGCGCGAGGCGGTGTAGGGCCAAGATCGCCGATTCATGACCGCTTCCGCGCTTCCGCCCGCCGACAGATGGCCCCGGTCAGCGCGTCGAAGATGACCGCATGGCCGGGTGCCATGGCGAGCCAGTACAGCAGGCCCCAGACGCCGGCCGGGTGCCAGTAGGCGGTGGCGGTGAGACGGGTGCGCTCGGGTGACAACGGTTCCAAGTCGAATTCCAGCACCCCGGCGCCGGGGGCACGCATACCGAAGGTCATGGTCAGGCGCCGTTCCGGTTCCACGCCGATCACTTCCCAGGAGTCGATGCGGTCGCCCACCCGCACCTCGGTGGGGTGGCGTCGGCCGCGGGCCAGACCGCGTCCGCCGACCAGCCAGTCCATGATTTCGCGGATGGTCCAGAGCGTATTGAGCGCGTAATAGCGGTTGTCGCCGCCGATGGCGCTGACCACGGCCCAGACGTCGGCAGCCGGGGCGGCGGCAATGGTGCTGCCGCCGGCGCGCTTGGCGTAATAGGCATAGTCGATCCGGCCCTGACGCATGTTGAAGGCTCCTTCAGTCCAGCGGGCGAGCACGGTGGCGTTGCGTTCGGCGGCGAAGGCGGCGTCCACCGATTCGCGGAAGCTCAGCAGGCGCTGCGGGACCAGCCGGCGTAATTCCTCCGGGTGGGCGGTGAAGTCGTGTTTCAGGCCCTCGATCAGGGCGCGGGCGACGTTGGTCGGGACGGCGGTGACGAAGCGCAGCCAATAGGCGGAGAGCTTGGGGCTGAGCACCGGCACCGGGATGATCCAGGGCGGGCGGCGGCCGGCCGCCTCGGCCAGGATGCGCATCATTTGGGCATAGGTCAGTTCTTCCGGCCCCGCCGCGTCCAGGATGCGGTTGGCCGTTTCCGGCAGCCCCGGGGCCAGCATCAGGTATTCAAGCAGATTGTCGAGGGCCACCGGGGGTGACTTGGCCGTCACCCAGCGCGGCGTGATCATGATCGGCAGGTGATAGACCAGGTCGCGCATGACCTCGAAGGCGGCGGAGCCGGGGCCGACGATGATGCCGGCGCGGATTTCGGTGACCGGCACCGTGCCCTGGCGCAGCACCTGGCCGGTGTCGCGGCGCGAGACGATATGTTCGCTGGTCGCGTCTTTCGGTACCAGACCGCCGAGATAGCAGATGCGTTCCACCCCGGCCTGGGCCGCCGCGGCGGCGAAGTTGGCTGCCGCGTCCAGGTCCAGACGGCCGAAATGCTTACCGGCGCCCATCGAATGGACCAGATAATAGGCGATACTGACCCCGGCGAGCGCCGCGGGCAGGCTGTCCGGGTCCAGGGCGTCGGCGCCGACGATCTCCACCCCGGCCCAGCCGCGCGCCTCCAGCCCGCGCGGTTGGCGCGAGGACACCCGTACCAGGGCGCCGGCCGCGAGCAGACGCGGGACCAGATAGGTACCGATATAGCCGCTGGCGCCGAAGACGAGCCGGCGGCGGGGATCTTGGGAAAGTGGCATTGATCGAGCCCCAAATAACCCGTTCGGGTGTTGCAGATCGGCCTATCCTAAGCGATGGGTTCGGCGCGGGTCACGAGGCCGTCTTGTCAACCGGGTCGGGCCTTGCGCGCGGCCATGCGGCGCGCGGGTCGAGCGTGAACGCGTGCGCAATCACTCAGCCGCACGGTGAAGAGCGTTGGTGCATGAGAAACCCTGGCATGAACATCGTTGAACCTGATCCCGGCGCAACCGCGATCCACCGAGGGTGCGGGCATCGGGTGATCCGCGTGCTCGACCCGGTGGCGGGTCCGCTGATCGTCAAGCGGGGCCTGGATGACGGCGATCTGGGGGCGATCAGGTCGGCGCTGCATAACGAACAGCGTATTCTGGCACGGCTGCAGGGCCTGGAGGGGTGTCCCCGGCTGGTCCGCTACGACCCGGCGGTGCCGGAGCTGGCCGTGGCTGACTTCGGCGGCGTGCCGCTCGCCGCGTCGGGGCTGATGGGCAACTGCGCGTTGGGCTCCTTCCTGGTCTTGGCCGAGCAGCTTGCCCGGCACCTGGCCGAGATTCATGGTCGCGGCGTCATCCACAAGGACCTGAATCCCGCCAATGTCCTGGTGCGGGTCAACGACCTGCTGGTGCAGATCATCGACTTCGATGTGGCTACGACCTTCGCCGCGGAACACCCTGGGTTCGATCCGCTGAGTTGTTGGCCCGTGACCCCGGCCTATCTGTCGCCCGAGCAAACCGGGCGGATGAATCGGCCGGTCGACTACCGTACCGACCTGTATTCACTCGGCGCCATCCTCTACACAGTGGCAACCGGCCGGCCGCCGTTCGTGGAGACCGATCCGCTCGCGCTGATTCACGCCCATCTGGCCCGCGCCCCGCAGCCGCCGGGAGCGCGCGCGCCCTGGCTGCCGCCCCTGGTCAGTGAACTGATCCTGACGCTGCTCGCCAAGGAGCCGGATGACCGCTATCAGAGCGCGGCGGGGTTGGCCCACGATCTGCAGCGGCTGCGCGCCGCGCCCACCGCGGCGGCGCCGCTCGCCGCGCTGCGGCTGAGGGAGCGCGATCTGCCGCTCGCGCCCCGACCCCCACGCCGCCTGTACGGGCGCGAGCGGGAACTGGCAACGCTGATGACCGCCTTCGCCGGCGCGCTCGAGGGGGTGGCGCGGGGGCTCTTCGTGGCCGGCTATTCGGGGGTCGGCAAGACGGCGCTGATTCACGAGATTCACCGGCCGGTGACCCTGGAGCGGGGACTGTTCATCAGCGGCAAGTTCGAGCAGTTTCGCCACGATAGCCCCTTTCTTGGTCCGCTCCAGGCGTTGCGTCAGTTGTGTCAACTGCTGCTGGCGGAGCCCGAGGCGCGGGTCGCCGAGTGGCGCGCGCGTATTCTGGCGGGTGTCGGGCCGGACGCCGGGGCGCTGCTGGAGGTGGTGCCGGAACTTCAGTCGCTGCTCGGTCCGCAACCTCCGGCGCCCGCGTTGGGACCGCACGAGTCGCAAGTGCGGCTGCGCGCCCTGTTAGTCGCTCTGATGCGCCGGATCGCCGCGCCCGACCATCCGTTGGTGCTGTTTCTCGACGATTTGCAATGGGCCGACCAACCGTCGCTGGACTTCATCGGCGCCTTGCTGGAGGAACCCGCGCTCGTTGGCCTGTTCTTGATCGGCGCCTTCCGCGACAACGAGGTCGATCCGGCGCACCCGCTCCAGCGCCTGCTGCGTCGCGCGACGATCACCGGTGCCGCGGCTCCGGTGCTGACGCTGGCCAGCCTGACGGCGGCCGACATGACCGACCTGCTGGCTGACATGCTGCACCTGCCGCACCCCGCCGTGCAGCCGCTGGCTGCCGCCCTGTACGCCAAGACCAGCGGCAACCCGTTCTTCACGGTGGAGTTTCTCAATGCGCTGTACCGTGAAGGCGCGTTGCGGCCTGATCCGCAGCAGGGACGCTGGCAGTGGGACACCGCCGCGATCCGCGCCCATCCGGCCAGTGTCAACGTGGTCGATTTCCTTGCCGCGGGCTTGCGTGACCTGACGCAACAGACCGCCGAGTCATTGGTCGCCGCCGCCTGTCTGGGCAACACCTGTACCCTGGGCGAGTTGGCGCTGGCCACGGGCGAGGACGCGGGCCAACTCGCCGAGCAGCTGCGGCCCGCGTTGGAGCGGGGGATTCTGCTCACGCCCAAGGCGTTGGCTTGGCATCAGGCGGACCAGGGTGTCACCCTGACGTTCTGCCATGACCGGATGCAGCAAGCCGTGTATGCACTTCGCGACGATGCCTGGCGGGCGCGGCTGCATCTGGTGATCGCCCGGCGCTTTGCCGGCTCCGTGGCCGATCCGGTCCATCCGGTACGCGCTGCCGAACATTATGCGATCGGCGCGCCGCTGATCGCCGAGACCGCCGAGCGGGCGCTCGCCCGCGCACTGTTTCTCGAAGCCGCGTTACAGGCCCGTCAATCCGGTGCCTTTGTCACCGCGGAACGCTTCTTACGTTTGGCGATCGGGCAATTGGCGGCGGACGCCTGGCAGCGCGATCATGCGAATGCGTTTATTCTTCATACCGAACTGCACCTGGTGCTGTATAGCCAGTCGCGCAACAGCGAGGCCGATGCGGTTTACGCCTTATTGGCGACCCAGGCCGTATCGCCGCGGCAATTGATCGCACCGATTTGCATCCAGATTGCCAGTCTGTCCAACCGAACCCGTTACAGCGAAGCCGTGAGCCTGGGAGACGGCCTGCTGGCGCAGCTCGGTAGCGAATTGCCGCTGGAGCATACCGGAGACCGCCTCGATCAGGAGCTCGCGTTGTTTTACCGCCAGGTGGCGGCGGGTGCGCTGGAGCGCTTGCCCACGCAACACGACATGCACGATGAGCGGCTGTTGGACATCGCCCAGTTGCTCAACCGGCTGATCCCGGCCGCGCTGTTTTCCGGCTCGCTGCTCGGTTTCTGGATGATGGCGCGGTGCAGCCGCTTGTGGATCGAGGCCGGCTATTGCCGGTTCCTGAGCTACCCGATGTGTTGTATCACGATGGTCTACGCCACGGGTTACCGCGCCGCCCGCGCGGCCTTGGAAACCGCGCTCACGCGTGATCAGGGCGGCCCTGAAGTGGCCCGCGCCCAGCACAGTTTCGGGCTCTTCGCCTGTCATTGGTTCCAGCCGCTCGGCGATGATCTGACGCATGCCCAGGCGGCGTTCGCCGGACTCTTGCGGGCCGGCGATCTGGAGTTCGCCAATTTCACCTTCTTCACCTCACTGGCGGCGGTGCTCGATACCTGCGAGCAACTGCCGCGGATGAACGACGAGATCGCCGCGGCCATCGGCTTTACGCGCAAGACCGGCAGCGCGCATTCAGAGCAGGCGTTCTTGCCGTACCGACAGCTGGTGCGCGCCCTGGAGGGCAAGACAGTGGGCTGCGGACGTTTCGCGGATGCCGAGTTCGACGATGCGGTGCATCTCGCCGCCATCCAGGGCAACGCCATGGCCCTGGCGTATTTCCACACCTACCGGGCACTGGGTGCCTGCCTGTTCAACGATGCGGCGGGGTTGGCAGCTCATGCCGAGTCCGCGGTTGTTCTGTCGCGGCACATCAGCGGATTCTATCCGACCGCCTTGGCCAATCTGCTGCATTCACTCGCCCTCATCGCGCAACTGCGGGTGACGGCGCCGGCGGCGCGGCCGGCGCTGCTGGAGCGGCTGGCCGACAACCAACGCTGGTTGGCCGCCCGCGCCGCCGACGCGCCGATGAACTTCGCGCATCTCCGCGATCTGGTGGAGGCGCAGCGGCTGGACGCGCTGGACCAACCCTGGGCCGCGCTCCAGGTGTTCGAGCGTGCCATGCGCGGCGCCCAGGCACATCAGCGCCCCTGGCATCATGCGCTGATCACCGAATGCGCCGGGCAGTGCGCCCTGCGGCAGGGACTCGAACATGCCGGCCGCGCGCTCTTGATGCGTGCCCACGACCTCTATCGACACTGGGGTGCCGAAGGGAAGGCGCACGCCATGCGGGCGGCGCTGCCGTTCATCGACGCCGGTGCCCAGGGTGCGAGCAGCCGCGGTGCGCGTCCGGTTGATACCCTGGACTATGAGGCACTGCTGCGTGCCTCCCAGACCCTGGCCGCGGAGACCTCGCAACCCCGGTTGCGCGCGCGGGTGCTGGATCTCGTGAGCCAATTGACCGGCGCAACCGATGTCCAGTTGCTGGTGCGCAGCGCGGACGACGATTGGCTGCTGGAGGGCGGATTGCGGGGTCACGAGCGGCTGACGAACCTGACACGGCAGGCGGCTGAAGCGCAACGGATCATTGCCGGGTCGGTGCTGCGGCTGGGGCTGAAGACGCTGGCGCCCGTGGTATCCGACGATGCGGTGAGCGACAGCCGCTTTGCGGGCGATCCGCATTTCGCCGGTTTAGCCCGGTGTTCCCTGCTGGCCCTGCCGGTGGTGGTCCATGGGCGGATCACTGCCTTGCTGGTGCTGGAGAACCGACTGTTTCGTGCCGCGTTCACCGCCGCGCGCATCGAGGCGCTGTCGCTGCTGTGCGGACAGTTGGCGATTTCACTGGAAAACGCCCGACTCTACCAGTCACTCGAACACAAGGTCGCGGAGCGAACGCGTGAGTTGTCGCAGGCCAATGCACTGCTTTCGGAGGCGATTCGGCGCTCCGCGGCGGAAATCGCCGAGCGGCGGCGGGTGGAAGAGGCGCTGCGCGAGAGCGAGTCGAAAGTCAGGGACACCCTGTCCGCGATTCTCTTGCCCGAGGGCGATATCGGCGCTCTGGCGCTGGCCGACATCATCGATACCGCGGCGATTCAGGCCATCATGGACGATTTTTTCGCGCTGACCGGGATTGGCGTCGCCGTGATCGACAGCGGCGGCACGGTGCTGGTCGCCACCGGTTGGCAGGATATCTGCGTCAGGTTTCATCGGGTGCATCCGGAAACGCGGCGCAATTGCATCGAGAGCGATACCCAGTTGTCGCTGGGCGGGGCGCCGGGGACCTTCAAGGCCTACAATTGCAAGAATCATTTATGGGATATTGCCACGCCCATCATCGTCGGCGGCAAGCGCTTGGGACATCTCTTTCTCGGGCAGTTCTTTTATGATGATGAGGTCCCTGATTATGACGGCTTCCGCCGCCAGGCCAAGCAGTTCGGATTCAATGAAGCAGACTACCTGGCGGCGCTGGACCGGGTGCCGCGCTGGAGTCGGGACACCATCGCGCGGGTGATGAGCTTCTATACCCGGTTCTCGACACTCATTGCGACGCTGAGCTACAGTAATCTCAAGTTGGCACGCGCCCTGGACGAACGCAAACGCGCGGAACAGGCGCTGCGCGCGAGTGAGGATAAATTCAAGGCCATCGCCAACTACGCAGCCAGTTGGGAAGCCTGGTTCAGCCCGGAAGGAACGCTGCTATGGATGAATCCGTTTTCGGTGGAGATCACGGGCTTCACACCGGAAGAGTACCTGGCCGCGGATGATTTTCTGGCCATGCTGACGGTCGAGGACGACCGGCCGAGGGTGTTGAGCAAGTTCCAGGAGGCGCTTCAGGGCAGCAGTGGTGACAGTCTGGAGTTCCGGGGGCTGCGCAAAGACGGCTCCATCGTCTGGGTTTCGGTTTCCTGGCGGCCCATTCTCGACCCCGATGGTCGTTCGCTCGGTTTTCGCACCAGTGCCCAGGATATCACCGCAAACCGCCAGGCGCGGGAGGATCTTGATCGCGCCAGAGCGGCGGCCGAGGCCGCCAATCACCAACTCGCGGTGCTGAGCACCACCGACAGCCTGACCGGACTCGCCAATCGCCGCCGCTTCGATGATACGCTGCACGCCGAGTGGCAGCGCGGCGCCCGCTCGGGTGAGTCCTTGGGGCTCGCGATGCTGGATGTCGACTGGTTCAAGAACTACAACGACCGCTATGGTCATCAGGCCGGCGATGAGTGCCTGCGCGCACTCGCCGGGGTCCTCGGTGCCCAGGCGCACCGGATCAGCGATCTGGCCGCCCGCTACGGCGGCGAGGAGTTCGCGGTCATTGCCCCGGCGACCGACGCGACGGGTATGCTGCGCCTCGGCGAGTCGATTCGCACGGCGCTGGAGGCGCTGGCGCTGCCCCATGCCGACTCGCCGTTCGGCCGGGTCACCGTCAGCATCGGGGTGGCCGCGCGGGTGCCGGTGGCCGGCACGCTCCCGGACGCGCTGCTGCGCCTCGCCGATGCGGCCCTGTATCGCGCCAAGGGTCAGGGCCGTAACCGAACGGTGTCGGGAGTGCCGGGGGCCGCTGTACCCGTCTGTGAATAAATCACGATGCGCGGCCTTTGTCCGGCGAGTGGCGACGGAAGGAACATCAGCCACCCCGAAACAGGAATGTCCCCCACAGGGTCGCCGTGCGACGTTCACCGATCACCTCGATTACGACAACGACAACGACGACAACGACGACAACGACGCCAGACGCCAGACGCCAAAGGTGTTCCCTGATGAGTCTTTTTATACCCGTCGTTGTTGGTTTTTCGTTTTTCGTAACCCAATGTTTGATAGTCCTTAACTAACAACGAAAAACCGAAAACTCAAAACCGTTCCGTATAATGTATGAACGATCTCGCACCGGTCGCCGGAATCCATAGTGTCCGCAGCGCGCTCAAGTTCGGCCGCGAAGGGGTGGGGGAACTCTGGCTGGAGCGCAGTCGGCGCGACCGCCGGCTGGCCGAATTGGCGGAGCTGGCCGGCCAGGCCGGTATCCCGGTGCGGCAGCAGGACCGGGCCGCGCTCGATCAGGCGGCTGCCGGGGCCAACCATCAGGGTGCACTCGCCTGGGTGCGGATCCCGGCGTCGCGGCCCATCCAGGATCTCGACACCCTGCTGGATCAAATCGCCGGCCCGCCGCTGCTGCTGCTGCTCGATGAGGTTCAGGATCCTCACAACCTGGGCGCCTGCCTGCGCACCGCCGACGCGGCCGGGGTGCATCTGGTGATCGCCCCCAAGGACAACGCCGTGGGCCTGACGCCGGTGGTATGCAAGGTGGCGAGCGGGGCCGCGGAAACCGTGCCCTACATTCAGGTCACCAACCTCGCCCGCACCATGGACCAGCTCAAGGCCCGCGGGATCTGGCTTATCGGAACCGCCGGCGAGACGGCTGCGGATTTGTATGCCGCCGACCTGAAAGGCCCGATCGGTCTGGTGATGGGCAGCGAGGGGTCGGGCCTGCGGCGCCTTACCCGCGAGCGCTGCGATCTGCTGGTGCGCCTGCCGATGGCCGGGATCGTCGAGAGTCTGAACGTCTCGGTGGCCGCCGGTGTCTGTCTGTACGAGGCGGTCCGCCAGCGGAGATAGACGGAACGGTTTTGAATTTTCGGTTTTTCGTTTTTGGTTAATGCTTATCAAGCATCGGGTTACGAAAAACGATAAACGAAAAACCAACAACGAGTGAAACCATGAACGCGCGATCACCGAGTGTTGCTCTCCCGATCTTCTACGGCGACGGATATCGTTACCAGTTGCAGACCCCGGGGCACCCCGAATGTCCGCAGCGAGTACAGTCCATCATGGAGCGGCTCGCGCTGGAAGGTCTGGCCGACGGTGTCCGGGAGCCGGTGCCGGCCGTGCTGGAGGACATCCTCGCGGTCCATGCGGCCAGCCTCCTGGCCGAGATCGAGGGTGACTATGAGGGCGCCCTGGACCCGAATTGTTATCATCGCCCCAAGACCTACGAGACCGCCTTGCTCGCGGCCGGCGGCACCATCCAGGGCGCGGCGCTGGCGGTTGCGACGGGTGCGCCGACACTGGTCCTGCCGCGCCCTCCGGGGCACCATGCCGGTCGGGATTACTACGGCGGTTTTTGTTATTTCAATAACGTCGCGGTGGCCGCCGAGCACCTGCTGAAGACGGCCGGTCTGGCGCGCGTCGCCATCATCGATATCGATGTCCATCACGGCAACGGCACCGCGGCCATCTTCGCCCGGCGCCCGGAGGTACTCTATATCTCCACGCATCAATGGGGCATCTATCCGGGCACCGGGGCGCTGGACGACTGCGGCAGCGGTGCGGGCGAAGGCTTCACCGTCAACCTGCCGCTGCTCGGCGGCGAAGGCGCGGCCACCTACGACCGCATCCTGTCCGAGCTCATCGTGCCGATCCTGCACCAGTATCAGCCCGAGGCCCTGCTCGTCAGCATGGGGCTGGATGCGCACTACATGGATCCTTTGGCCGGCATCAATCTCACCTCCCAATGCCTGAGCGACGCGTGTCTCAGGCTCCATGCGGTCGCGCAAGACCTGTGCGGCGGTCGGATCGTCTATGTGCTGGAAGGCGGTTACCATCTCGAGGCTATCGCCGAAACCACCGCGGCAGTCGTCGCCGGGTTGACCGGGCGCGCGTTGCGCACACCGCTCAAGTTCAATCGCGGTGAACAGCGGCCGGCGAATACCGAGGCGCTGCAGATCTATCGCGAGGTTCAGGCGCGATATTGGGCATTCTGAAGGGGGACACGATCAGCCGCGGACGGTCCGCACAGCGGACCCTACGGTAACACCGTGACCTGTAGGG